>NZ_JAOVZR010000001.1:1296250-1944375 GCF_026619415.1 Hoeflea algicola | reverse complement strand
CCTGCATCCAGCTTCAGCCGGTCGGTCAGGTCATAGCTTGTGCCGACCATGAGGGCTGCTGCCATGCGCAAGCTGGTGACGCCTACGTGATCGGCGGTGTAGCGGACATAGGCAGGCGCGCAAAGCGGGCAGACTTCCTGCCGCGACATGGTGCCGTAATTGACGACGGCGGCGCCGACGCCGGCACCGAGATAGGGCCTGAAACCACGCATGTCCTTGAGGTCGACATAGGCATTGGCCATTGCCGTCCAGACATTGGCGGTTGAACTGTCATCGTAGTGGCAATCGGCTGGAAACGGCAGCGCGTGCGCCGGATCGGATTTGATCATCAGCGGGCATTCGGTTTGTCCCGCGACCTTTGCCCTGAAGAAATCCAGTGTGGCGTCGGCCCTGACATGGTCGTTGAACTGATAGCCTGCACCGATGCCGACGGAGGCGGAATCGCGCAATTTCAGAGAGTCGTAACGATAGGTATCGTCGATCCCCTGAACGCCAACAAACTGGTTCCAGAAATCCCATTCGCCCTTCGATTCCTGGCTCTTGGAATAGCCGATATCGCCGCGCAAATACCAACCGGAATAGGTTTGAACCACCGGCGGTTCTTGAAATGGAGGCAGAAGGTCGGCTGCCCCTGCGGGGACGGCCAGAGTTGCAATGCCCAACGCCAAAATGGCGGAAATCAGAGTTTTCATGGTGGCCTCGATCTTTGTCACATCGGTGCGAGCGCCGATTGCTGGCGCAGCGCACCAGAAGCCCTGTTGATAAACTGTTAGGGTAAATATCTGCTTAATGTTCAATGGTCGGAGTAGCCCATGCATCGGGTCGCTGGAATGGCCGAGATTGGGCAACGCCACCTGCACCTCCGTGCCATGGCCCTCAATCGGGGCCATTAATCCGGAGCTTGCCCGAAGCGGGGAGGGGGCGGGTTTGTGAATAGCGGGGAGAGCGTACGCAAGGTCTTTGCCAGCGCCCGCTGCACCGCCTATATAGACGCCATAGCCAACCCAAATTTTGCCAAGCGCCGGAGGCGCGCCGATCTTGCGGTTTTCACCGTCCTTTCTTGATGACATTCGCGAACGGGTTCCGATCTCGGACGTGATCGGCCGCCACGTGACCTGGGACCGGAAGAAAACCAACACCTCGCGCGGCGACTGGTGGGCGTGCTGCCCGTTCCATGGCGAAAAATCTCCGAGCTTTCACTGCGAGGACCGCAAGGGCCGCTACCATTGTTTCGGCTGCGGCGTGTCGGGCGATCATTTTAAATTTCTCACCGAACTCGAAAGCCTTAGCTTCCCCGAATCGGTCGAACGCGTCGCCGACATGGCCGGCATCTCGATGCCGGCGCCGGATCCCGAAGCTGCCCGGCGCGATCGCCAGCGTGCCAGCCTCGAGGATGTGATGGAGATGGCGGCGTCGTTCTTCGAGACCCAGTTGCAGGGTGCGCAGGGCGCCAAGGCGCGCGCCTATCTGCGCGACCGCGGCCTGTCGGGGCGTACAATTGCTGCCTTCCGGCTTGGCTACAGTTCCGACAGTCGCAGTGCGCTCAAGGAACACCTGGCGTCGCGCGGCGTGGACAAGGACCAGATCGAGGCCTGCGGGCTGGTGGTGCACGGGCCTGATATTGCCGTTTCCTACGACCGCTTCCGCGATCGCATCATGTTCCCGATCCTGTCGTCACGGGAGCGGGTGATTGCCTTTGGCGGCCGGGCGCTGTCGCCCACGGCACCGGCAAAATATCTCAATTCCAACGAGACCGAGCTGTTTCACAAGGGCAATGTTCTTTACAATTTTGCCCGCGCCCGCCGCGCTTGCGGCCAGGACGGCACGCTGATCGTGGTTGAGGGCTACATGGACGTGATCGCGCTGGCCCAGGCCGGGGTGGAAAATGTGGTGGCGCCCCTGGGCACGGCACTGGGCGAGAATCAGCTCAAGCTGTTGTGGCGGATAACGCCGCAGCCGGTTCTGTGTTTTGATGGCGATGAGGCCGGCCAGCGCGCGGCCAACCGGACCGCCGATCTGGCGTTGCCGCTGGTCGGGCCGGGCCGCTCGCTCAGAATTGCGGTGCTGCCGCCGGGCAAGGATCCCGATGATCTGGTACGCCAGGATGGGCGCGAGCCGTTCGACCATCTGATCTCCCAGGCGCGGCCGCTGGCCGACATGGTGTGGGCGCGCGAATCAGGCGCCGGCGTGTTCGAGACGCCGGAGGCCCGGGCAGAACTCGAGGCGCGGCTGCGCCAGATCACCTCGATGATTGCCGATGAGAGCGTGCGTCGGCATTACCAGCAGGACATGCGTGACCGGCTGAAGGCGTTTTTTGGCGGCGGTGGTGGCGGTTACGGCTATGGCGGCCGCGAACAGGGCAAGCGCGGCAGTTTCGAGCGTGGCAAGTTCGACCGCGAGCGTGGTGGCGAGGGTGGCCGCGGTGGCGGACGTCCGGGTGCGGCGTCGGCGCAGGGCGTTGCGGTTTCCGAACGGCTGGCCCAGTCGGGGATGGTGCGCGGCCATGGCGCCATGCCGTCGCTCAGGGAAACCGTGCTGGTGATGACGGTCGCCAACCACCCGCAGATGCTGCATGACGAATTTGACGAGTTGGCGGCGCTGGAATTTGAAGACAAGGGCTTGATGCGGGTCTGGCAGGTGATGCTGGACGCGGCTTCGGTCGGCGGCCGGTTTGACCGCGAAAGGCTGTTTGCCGCACTTGATGCCGACGGGCAGGGCGCTTTCATCGCCCGGCTCGAGAGCCATGTCCGCAATGCCCGGATCTGGACCGCAACCGTCGATGCGGCCGCAGAAGATGCGCGCGAGGGCTACCACCAGGCGCTGGCGCTGCACAAGCGCACCCGGGCGCTCAAATGGCAGAAGGCTGAACTGGAACGCGATATCGCCGAGGCCACCGAGCAGGGCGATGAAAATGCCATCCCGCGGCTGATGCTGGCCTTGCGCGAGGTTCAGCTCGAAGTGGCGCGGCTGGAAAACCAGGAAGCCATCATCGATGGTTTCGGGGTACTGTCGGGGCGCGGCAAGGGCAGCGGCGGGGCGGCGGGCTGAGAACCGCCAATCAGCACCGATTCTCGGGCGTTGCTCTTGTGAAGTTCAAATGCGCGCCTACATAGGGTGATCAAACGAATTCGACCGTGAAACCGGGCAATCGTGCCATTATTTTCACAACAGCGCGCTTTTTGCCCTTTAAGCCTTGACGGAAAGGTTTTTTGTGGGAATCAGCTACCTGACGCAACATGCGCGTGATCAATTGGCTCAGTGGGGCGGTCAATTGCCGCGCGCCAAATGGCCATCCAGTGGATGGTGGGCCAACACGAACGGCTTGGTTAATAGGGAATTAAGCATCCGTACGCCACAACATTCCGGATGATTCGCGAAAGTCGCCCGCTCTACCCGCGGGGGTCATGCGCCAATTGGCAGGCGCTGGGCCGACATCAACCGAATAAGATCCGGGGAAAGTGACTGTCCATGGCAAGCAAGGTAAAAGAAGCAGCAGACGACACCGAGAACGAGCGCGAAGGCGCTGCGGCCGACGGGCCGTTGCTCGACCTGTCGGATGACGCCGTCAAGAAGATGATTAAAACCTCGAAAAAACGAGGTTATGTCACCATGGACGAGCTCAACGCTGTGCTTCCCTCCGAAGAGGTGACCTCCGAACAGATCGAGGACATCCTGTCGATGCTCTCCGATATGGGCATCAATGTGGTCGAGGAAGACGAGGCCAGCGAAGACAAGGAAGCCGAAGACGACAGCGATGGCGAAGAGCAAAGCGAAGGCGGCGAAGTCGCCACCGCGTCGAGTTCGGCCGTCACCACCACCAAGAAAAAAGAACCGACCGACCGCACCGACGACCCGGTGAGGATGTATCTGCGCGAGATGGGCTCGGTGGAGCTGCTCTCCCGCGAGGGCGAAATCGCCATTGCCAAGCGCATCGAGGCCGGTCGCGAAACCATGATCGCCGGCCTGTGCGAAAGCCCGCTGACGTTCCAGGCGATCATCATCTGGCGTGAGGAGCTCAACGAGGGCGCGACGCTTCTGCGCGAGATCATCGATCTGGAAACAACCTATTCCGGTCCCGAGGCCAAGGCTGCGCCGCAGTTCCAGAGCCCGGAAAAGATCGAGGCCGACCGCAAGGTGGCCGAGGAAAAGGAAAAGGTCCGCGCCGAAAAGGCCAAGTCCGACGACGTCACCGATGTCGGGGGCGATGGCCAGCGCTATGGCGAGGACGAGGATGACGACGACGACGAGAACAATCTCTCGCTCGCCGCCATGGAAGCCGAGTTGCGCCCGCAGGTGATGGAAACGCTCGACACCATCGCCGAAACCTACAAGAAGCTCAGAAAGCTTCAGGACCAGCAGGTCGAGGCCCGGCTTGCCGCCACCGGCACGCTGTCTCCCGCCCAGGAGCGCCGTTACAAGGAACTCAAGGACGCGTTGATCACTTCGGTCAAGTCGCTGTCGCTCAACCAGAACCGCATCGACAACCTGGTCGAGCAGCTTTACGACATCAACAAGCGGCTGGTCCAAAGCGAAGGCCGTCTGCTGCGTCTGGCCGAGAGCTACGGCGTCAAGCGCGAAGACTTCCTGACTCAATATTCCGGCGCCGAGCTTGATCCGAACTGGACCAAGTCGATTGCCAACCTGTCGGCCAAGGGCTGGAAGGAATTTGCCAAGTCCGAATCCAACAACATTCGCGACCTGCGCACCGAGATCCAGAACCTGGCGCAGGGAACCGGCATTGCCATCGGCGAATTCCGCCGCATCGTGCAGATGGTCCAGAAGGGCGAGCGCGAGGCGCGCATTGCCAAGAAGGAAATGGTCGAGGCCAATTTGCGTCTGGTGATCTCGATCGCCAAGAAATACACCAACCGCGGTCTGCAGTTCCTCGATCTCATTCAGGAAGGCAATATCGGCCTGATGAAGGCGGTCGACAAGTTCGAATACCGTCGTGGTTACAAGTTCTCGACCTACGCCACATGGTGGATCCGGCAGGCAATCACCCGCTCGATCGCCGACCAGGCGCGCACCATCCGTATCCCGGTGCACATGATCGAGACCATCAACAAGATCGTCCGTACCTCGCGGCAGATGCTGCACGAGATCGGCCGCGAGCCGACGCCGGAAGAACTGGCCGAAAAGCTCGCCATGCCGCTCGAAAAAGTGCGCAAGGTGCTGAAAATCGCCAAGGAGCCGATCTCGCTCGAAACCCCTGTGGGCGACGAGGAGGATTCGCATCTGGGCGATTTCATCGAGGACAAGAACGCGATCCTGCCGATCGATGCGGCCATTCAGGCGAACCTGCGCGAAACCACCACCCGCGTGCTGGCTTCGCTCACCCCGCGTGAAGAACGCGTGCTCAGGATGCGCTTCGGCATCGGCATGAACACCGACCACACGCTCGAGGAAGTCGGCCAGCAGTTCTCGGTCACCCGCGAACGTATCCGCCAGATCGAAGCCAAGGCGCTGCGCAAGCTCAAGCACCCGAGCCGCTCACGCAAGCTCAGGAGCTTTTTGGATAGCTGATGGATGTTTTCTCTCTCCCCTCGTGGAGAGAAAGCGAAAACTTGGTCTTGGCAAAGCCAAGTCCTTAGTTTTCGCAAGTGAGGGGAAGCCCCAGACTTCAAAACCCGGCCATCGTGCCGGGTTTTTTGTTGCGCCTGCCGCAGCTTTGGCGTGTTCTTGCGCAGGCGGTTTCCATCAGGCAGGAATGGCGTCCTGAACCTTCAGGAATATTGACGGCAGAAATGAGTGATAGAAACGAGACCAGGAACAGATCTGATCGGCTGACTTCCGCTGAGAGGTTTTGGGTGCGTTTTTGCGTGTTCGGGTGTTCGTCAGTCGTGGTCTTGCTTGTTCTCAGTGTAGTATTGGGCGCCCGGTTTTTCCCATCCCTCTCATATTACAATTCGAACCTGTATCTCGCGCGAGGATTTGCGCTCGGCGGGCTTGTTCTGGGTGTTTATATCTTCTGGGTCGTTGGCCTGATGGAGAGGCAAGGGAAGGAAAGCCGTCAACGGAGTGTCTGGATAGTTATATCCAAATTTCTTGCACCGGTTATCATAGCCGGGTTGTTCTATCACTTGCCATTGACACCCTATCCGATGCTCCGGGCGGTTGTTGTCGGCAAAACGACCTCCGATAGCTACGTTGTTGATCATGTGAATGTGCAAAGAGACGGTAGATGTTCAGGCCGGGTTATGCTGAAAAACATGCCCCCTTTTCACGATCATCTATGTGATGTTGCACAGTCGGTTCTCGATCAGCTCACACCGGGAATGGAGATCGAGTTTCAAGGCTGGGGAACAAAGGACGGCCTTTTTGTGAAGTCGGTCAGGATTCCTTAGGGTATAGGCTACAGGTCGGTGATTTCGATGGTCTGCCCCCAGCCGACCACCGCGACATATTCACCCAATTGCATGTTTTGAACTGGAACTCCCCGCCCATCCGCACGATATGCGCCTTACCACTGCTGCGTCCTGTCCGAGGCCGCACCCTGCCGGAGACCTTTGCTGATGGAATTCCTTGCCCAGTTTCTCGACCAGATATCCTGGCCGATCGTCATCATCGCCTGTCTGACGCTGGGGCTGGCGCCGTTCTTTCCGGAGCCGCATATCTGGGAGAAGCTGAAAATGCTGATGGCTGGCTCATTGATCAAGCCGATCGACATTTTCGATTTGCTGATGCACGCCGCCCCGTTCCTGTTGGCGGCTGTCAAACTGGCGGCGATGGTGTTCGCGCCGAAATAGACCGGACCAGCGTTGGTCGCCCGCCTATGTGCCAAACCCGTGATGGCGCCAGGCCTCGGCGACGGTGGGATTTTCCAGCACATGTTTGGAGAGTTCGCTGATCTCCGGCAGGTCCATCGCCGGCGCATGCCAGTCGGCCAGCATCGCCGCGTAGACATCGGCAATCGTCATTCTCTGGCCGAGCAGGAACGGTCCCTCGATGGCGCCCGCCAGCTGGGCGAAATCGTGATCCATGTCGCGCGCCGCCTGATGTTTGATCGCGTCCAGGGCTTGGTTGCCGTGATCGACCGTATGGCGCTCGGGATAGTAATAGCGCAGCGCATCGGGATAGATGTTGGCGGTCATGAAGACCAGCCATTGCACCGCCTTGTGCCGCGCCGGCGTGCCGTGCGGCGGCAGCAGCCGCGCCTCGGGAAACAGGTCATCGAGCGCCAGCAGAATGGCCACGCTCTCGGCCATCACCTCGCCACAGGCAAGCTTGAGCACCGGCACCTTGCCTGCCGGGTTGAGCGCCAGGAAGTCAGGTCTGGCCAGTCCGGCGGTATTTTCGATCCGGACGTTGTCAAAGGGCAGCCCGATCAGCAGCAGTGCTGCTTCGACAACCATCGAGCCCGATCCCGGCTTCCAGTAAAGTGTGTATCCGCTCATCTGGCATCCCCGTGAAACTGTGCACCTGTCATGCCAGCAAGTGCTGCGCGGGGCAAGCTGGTGCGGCGTTACACCCTCGCCTGGCCCGGCCTTGGGCGGTTAACACCAAAGTGATGAAAACAATCTCGGCTCCTGCCCTTGCCGGGCCGTATTTGCTGCTATGGATCGCCCATGAGGATTTTGCACAGGATCTGGTCAGACGGACTGAGCCGCGCCTTGCTGGTGTCGCTGGCGCTGCATGGCGTGGTGTTTGCGGCGTTGCTGATGCGGCTGCCCGTGCCTGTGGCCGAGCCGGAACCGGACGAGCAGGTGGTGGAGGTGACGCTGGTCGCCCCGCCGGAGCCGGAACCAAATCCGAAGCCGGAGCCGGCACAAGAAGCCGAGCCTGAGCCGGAAACGCCCGAACCGGCGACCGAGGAGCCGCCCGCGCCCGAAGCGCCTGAGCAGGCTGAAAGTCCGCCCAAACCGGAGTTGGAACAAGCTGCAGCTCCGCCTCCCTCCGGAGAGCCGGCAGCAGGCGAGGCGGTGCCGATCCCGGTATTTCGGCCGGTGTTCCAGTTTGGCGAACGCGACGCCGGGCCGCGGGTGGCGCTCGATGGCAACAGTTCAACCGAACCTGCCGAGGCGGAGCCGTCGGATATAGAGTCCGAGACCGAACCCGCCACTCAACCGCCTGTGCCGGAATCCACCGAGCCTGACCCGGCCCCAACCGATGCCGCCGCCGTGACGCCCGACGTATCGGAACAAACCCCACCGGAACCGGAGGAAGCTCAACCAGAGCCCGAACCGCAAGAGCCAGAGATCGCGGGGCTTTCGCTGCCGGAAATTACCTTGCCCGCGTCCGGCCTGCCGCAAGACACGTTGAGCGAGCCCGAGCCCGGCACATTGCCGCCGGCCACCGCCCCGGTCGACCCCGCCGAGCCGGATGCCAGCGAAGCCGATGCCAGCCAGCCGCCTGCCGACAACACTGCCGGTAGCCCAGCCGACACCGACACCGACACCACAGCCCCGGGCGAACTGACCGAGGTTGAGCGGTTGTTCTCGCCGGTTCTGACCGAGGACCGTGCGGCGATGGTGGCGATGGGCAGCCTGCCGCGCGAAATCCGCGCCAGCCAGCTCTGCACCTCGGAGTTGCGCGAGCAGTTGCGCAACGCCACACCGGCCTACCAGCCCGAACTGCTGCCGGCCTACCGGCTCGACAGCGGCAATGTGCTGGCCGTCCCCGATGCCGCCTTCCGCGCCGGCGGCGCCTGGTATGCGCTGTCGTTCCGCTGCACGGTCGATGATGACGCCTTCAAGGTTGCAAGCTTTGCGCTGAGCATCGGCACCGCGATCCCGCGCGCCGAATGGAAAGCCCGCGGCTTTCCGGATTTTTAAGCGCGCGCCAGTGTGCCTTTGCGCCGCTGAGTGTCACACGGCACGGCACCGTTTGCGGCGTAAAGCCATGCAAAAACAAACAATTATCCCGACGGCAGTGAGGAATTGTTCATCATGATCAGGAGAAGACTTTGCCGCCGTGTTGCGCGGGCATTTTCTTTAAGTCTCCCTTTACAGTAGTAGTCCAATCGTCTGCGGGATCAGATTTCGTTTCACGATACCACCTCAAACTGTTGGAGTGATCGCATGCGTTCGAAGTGTGTGGAGCCCAGAAAGATCTGGCAATGTAACCGTGGCAATTTCGGCATCTTCGCCGCGGCCCTTGTGCCGTTGCTGTTTGTCTCGGCAGGCTTTGCAGTGGATTACACCAACATGTCCCGCGCCAAGGTCGAATTGCAGAACATGGTCGATAGCGCGGTTCTGGCGGTTTCCAAGAAATCCTCGGAGCCGGTCGATCGCGAAACCATTTATCGTCAGATCCTCCAGGCGCAAGTGTCGCAAAACGATGACATGACCCTGGTCAATGAGAACATCGATCTGACCATGGGAATGAACTACATCCGCTCCGATGCCTACGCGCAGGTGACCATACCCCTGGTCTTTCTTGGCCGGTTCATGCCCAACACGATTGCGGCGTCGGCCTCCACCTATGTTTCAACCCGCGATATCGAAATCGCGATCGCGCTTGATAATACCGGGTCCATGGGATCAGGCGGCATCAGCGCGCTGAAGGACGCTTCTCACGCCCTGCTTGATGCCCTGGATGATGTTGATACCTCGCAACAAAGCCTCAAGGTCGGGCTCATTCCGTTCGTCACCAGCGTCAATGTCAAGGGTGAGGGCTACAACAGCAGCTGGATCGATACCGCCGGAAATTCGGTCTATAATGGCTGGACGTTTCTCACCGATGCGCAGCGAGCGACCCGAAAATCCAAAGGCAACAACAGCGCCGATTTCAATTCTTCAAACTACCCGCACCATTTCAATCTGTTTAGCTGGTCGGGGACAAGCTGGAAGGGCTGCGTCGAGGCCCGGCCTGTACCCTACAATACCGATCTCACCCCGCCCGATGCCAGCAATCCCAATACGCTGTTTGTGCCCTATTTTGCCCCCGATGAGCCCGGCAACCGGATCAGCACGGGTGGAAACAGTTCCACGGCGTTCAACAATTCCTGGCTTGATGATGGCGTCTCCGGCGACCATGCCACGGTGCAGCGCTCGACAACCAAGTACAAGACCCAGACCGCGGTCCCCGGGGATTTCCGGGATAATGTGGGGCCGCTGACGCTGGGGCCGAACCGCGCCTGCCCGACACCGATCGTGCCGCTGACAACAGACCTCACAAAGGTCAGATCTGGCATTGATGCGATGCAGTTCTGGAATGGTTCGGGCACCAATATTGCCGAGGGTCTGGCGTGGGGCTGGCGTGTATTGTCACCCAATGCGCCCTATACACAGGCTGCGCCATTTGGCACTGAAAATGCATCCAAAATTCTGGTGATCATGACCGATGGCACCAATGTTTCCTACGGCGCCAGCAGCACCATCAACAAATCCGATTATGGCTCCTACGGGTTCCTGGCCGACAAGCGCATCAATTCGACGACCACCCAGTCTGCGGCCGAATCTTACCTTAATCAGTCGACAGCCAACATGTGTGTGGCGATCAAGAAGCTTGGGGTCGAGGTCTATACCGTGCTCTACAAAACCTCGTCGTCGTCAGTGGTGAGCCTGTTTTCCAATTGCGCCACGCGCAAGGAGAATTTCTTCATGGCCAGCGACGTGGCTTCGCTGAAACAGGCGTTTTCGGCGATCGGCCAATCGGTATCAGGCTTGCGGCTGGTCAACTGAGGTACCGCCTATTGGCGGGCAATCCGGGAGGCTTGGTCCCGTCGTTTTGCCATTCCTGGGCAGCGACCAAGGCCACCGCTGCGGCGGGTTGCCTGCCGGAATCCATCGCGCGTTCCTAAAGACGTTCAGCCGTGTTGATCCATCACGGAATGAATCCCTGGCTCCGCGGGAAATGATTGCGAAGAGGTGAGGCCGGATAAGCCCCTCCCGCCTGTGGGGAGTGGGGAGGGGGTGAAGCCACCGTCAGACTGGGAATTTGCGGCAACGCCAAAACACGCTCCACTTCTGTGGCGCCGTCACCGCCGGGATCAGCCGATCTTTCACGCGCGGTCCCGGGCCGCAGCAACCAGCGCGCCCTCGAAATTCAGGAAATCGTCCCAAAGCGACACGACCAGCGGATTGGGCATGGCTTCGGGCTTGATCTGTCTGAGCAGTTTCATCGCCTCGTGTGGCGGGACCTGTTGAGCCAGAAATCCCAAGGCGGTTGCTGCCGACCGGTGCACGCCTTGCAGGCAATGGACGATCAAGGCTGTATCTTCGGGCAGAGCCAGCATCCAGCGCTGCATCTCCTCAATGTGCGCTCGTGTCGGCGGCACGCTGTGCGCCGCATCGGGAACATCATTGAAGACCATCAACAGGTGATGCCTGTCCGGCAGATCTTTGGGCCCCAGATATTTGGTCTTGGTGCCCTTGATGCTCAGCACATGGGTCGCGCCCAACGTGGTGTGAAATCGGCGCGCCTCGGATTGGCTGGTCACCAGCAGCCGGCACGGCCAGCCATTGGGATGCGTGCGCCCGTCTGCCAGCGCCATGAACCGCAAGTCAGCGACATGGGCATTCTGTATGCCGGTAAAAGCGTTTTCGGCGCTTTGGCTCATGATCTTCGCTCCCCGTCGCGCGCCGCACCTGTCCACGCTGCTGTGTGGCCCTCAACACCGATTCTATCACGCTGCCCGCCCGCCCGCGATCTCGAATAGTTGTGCCATTTGCCCTTCTCTCCATCCGCGGCGCCGATCCAGCCTCACAAAAAATCTCGCCGATTTTTTCCACACCCTCCGCGCCCATGCCACACTGCTGGCGCTCCCGCTGCCGGATGGATCGCGAACGCTTCGAGCCAAGTGGGAGGAAGGCCTCTCGGATCTCGCCGTAACGTGTGGCGGGAAACGGGGGAGGCGGTGACCAGCGTGGCTCCGCTGGCAGATCTGATCATCCTTGCGGGTGAGCGGGTTCAGCCAGCCACCGGACCGACCTCGGATTCTCGTGCCCGCATGCCGGGCGCTGGGATCTGACAGCGGACCGGGCCTGTGGCGGTTTTCGCCCCCGTCGTGCGTGGCGCGTTCAGGTGTTTTGCCTGAACGATCACGTCCATGCAGCCTTGTGGCGGGGATGCAAACCGTGCCGGACCCCCGCGCCAGAAGCTTGCTCCGCGGCCCCTGTCCAGGGCAGCGGTTCGGTCAGTTCCGAGGATCTCCGCGTCGGGTGAAAACCCTCAAGCGGACAACGCAAAGCCTGTTGCCGTCTGTCGGATGTGGACATCATCCGGCGATGATCGGGCCCGCGCGTGAGGTGCGCCACCCATACTACCCATTCCTTCTGAGGCGACGCCCGCGCGCGGCCCTCCGGAGCCCGGAGTTTCTGTTCAACCCGCCAGCATTATATGCCGGCGGGGGAATTGGCGTGCCGTCCGGCTCCGGTCAGCGCTACACCCTATCATCGTTGAACCATCCGACGTCCACGCATCAACGGGGCCGCTACTGCTGCTCCGTGGCGCAAAAGCCGGGATCAATAGGACGATGCCGTCACCGGGCCTTGAAGTGGTGGGGTCAAAAAGGGCATCTTGGCCTCCGTTCGTGCAGGTGGCTCGGTCGCAGCCCGTGTCTCGGACCCGATGGTGACAGCAATGCGGGGGACGCGCCCCCGGGGAGTGGGAATGACAGACAAGACGGCGGAGCTCTCGCGGTTGTTTTTCGAAATCCGCCGCGGCTCCAATGCGCTCGCGGCACTGGGCGATCGGCTGCACGCCGATCTCAAGGTCACCAGTGCGATGCGCGCGCTGATGGAGCATCTGTCGATCAATGGCCAGGGCACGGTGCCGGACGTGGCGCGGGCCAAGAATGTCACCCGCCAGCACATCCAGCAGATCTCCAATGCGCTGGTAAAACTGGGGCTGCTTGAATTCGTTGCCAATCCCCGCCACAAGCGCTCGCCATTTGTGGCGTTGACGCCAAAGGGAGAAGAAGTCTTTGCCGAAATCGGAACGCGCGAGGCTGCAGTTCTGGGAGATCTTGCCAGCCGGCTCTACGATCTCGGCGCTGGACACGCAGCGGACGCTATAGCCCGGTTGCGGGCCGAAATCGCCAGTCTCGATCCGTCCTGACACCTTTGCCCACGGGATCCGGTGCAGCCTTGCGCGCAGGCCGGTAATTGCCGCTTGCGTCGGGCTTGCGGCCTGTGGCACCTCTGGTGATCTGTTTTCCACCCTGTCTGCCAATCTTTTGCCACCGGGAGCCCGCCATGAGCCGAGTTGAAACCACAGCCCTGATCAGCCGCTACCTCGACGCCTTCAACGCCAAGGATTTCGACGCCATGCTGGCATGCCTCAGCGACGATGTGATCCACGACATCAACCAGGGCGGCCGCGAGATTGGCAAGGAGAAATTCCGCTGGTTCAATGCCTCCATGGCCCGCCATTATGACGAGGAACTCGGCGACATTGCCATCATGGTGGATGAGAGCGGCAACCGAGCTGCAGCTGAATTTACCGTGCGTGGCAGCTATCTCGCCACCGCCGAAGGATTGCCCGAAGCCAATGGCCAGCGCTATTCGCTGCCGGCTGGGATCTTTTTCGAAATCGACGACAAGCTGATCAGCCGGGTGTCGACCAGCTACAACCTCAACGACTGGACCAAACAGGTTAAGGCTGGCTGAGGCGACAAGACCGGTGCAATCGAACGGGCAACTGACGTTTTCGCTGCTGTCGGCGGGCGAGGTCGCAGCCGCGCTTGATGATCTGGCGCGGCTCAGGATCTCGGTGTTTGCCGCCTGGCCCTATCTCTATGCCGGCGACGCTGCCTATGAGGCGCGGTATCTCGCGCAGTTCGCCGCCTCCGAGGGCGCGGTGGTGATTGCCGCGCGAGATCCGGCGGGCCGCATGGTCGGCGCTGCCACGGCAGCGCCGCTGGCTGATCACGCCAGCGAATTTGCCATCCCGTTCGCCCGCGCGGGACTTGATCCCGCGGATTATTTCTACCTCGCCGAATCGGTGCTGGAGCCGGCTTGGCGCGGGCAGGGCGCAGGCAAACGATTTTCCAAATGCGCGAAGCTGCGGGCCGGGCGCAGGGCTTTGGGCGCGCCGTGTTCGCCGCCGTGGTTCGGCCGGATGATCACCCGGCGCGGCCGGCCGATCATGTCCCGCTTGATGGCTTCTGGCGGCGGCGCGGCTACCGGCCGCTCGAAGGTCTGGTGGCGCAATTCAGATGGCCCGACCTTGGCGAGATGGAGGAAACCACCAAGCCGTTGCAGGTCTGGGGGCGGGAATTGTGAGCGGGGCTTTTAAGCCCGATTAGGGCGGGCAATTTTTCTGAACGACAGATGAACAGGCAGTTCCGATTGGGTTCAGGCAGGCGGGGATAATGTGGGTCAATCGATCGGCACAAACGATCGGTGCATGAGATCAACCATTTGGCGCCAGAGGCGCCCCACGAGGAGAAAAGCCATGAAAACCTTCCTGCGCAATACACTCGCCGCCCTTGTCGTCGCTTCTGCCGGCGTCGCCGCATCCGCTCCCGCCGCCACTGCCGGCGACGTCGGTTTCAGCTTCTCCATCGGCAGCGCCAACAGCGCCATCATGGTTCGCAGTGATGGCCGTCGCGGCGACCGTGGCTGGGACCGGTTCGAGCGTCCGCGTCATCAAGCCCGCAGCGAATGCAAGCCCCGCAAGGCGCTGCGCAAGGCCCGCAACATGGGTCTGAACCGGACCCACATTGTCCGCGACAACCACCGCCGGGTTGTTGTTGAAGGGGCCCGTCACGGCCGCTGGATGCGGGTTGCCTTCGCCAATCAGCGCCACTGCCCGGTGATCAGCGTTCGCCGCTAAACCACTCGCAAGAACTTTGAATGAACAAAACCCCGGGAGAGCGGATCTCCCGGGGTTTTGCATTGTTGCTGATATCGGCCGCGCAAATGCCACTGCGGCTCGTTGCTGTTGCCGTTACTGGGCAATTTCCCAGGTGACGCTGACGGTCACGCGGTATTCGTTCTCGCCGGCAGCCACCGGAACCGAACTGTCGGCCTTGGCGGCCATCGCCATTTCCGCGCGCATCATCGGCATCGGCGGCGAACTGTAGGAACTCTCGGTAATCTGGGTGATGCGGCCGAGCCCGACGCCAAGCGCCTCGGTCATGTCGATGGCCTTGGCTTTGGCCTTGGCGATGGCGTCCTTGCGGGCGTCGTCGCGGGCGCTGTCCTGGTCGTCATTGGTAAACACCACGTCGCCGCCCTGGTTGACGCCGAGACTGACGGAGATGTCGAGGATGGCGCCCAGCCGGTCAAGATCGCGAACCCGTACGGTCAGCGTATTGTTGACGGTGTAGCCGACGATTTTCGGTTGATCATTACGGCCTTCCCCATTGTCGGGGTAGACCCAGCGCGGCTGGACAGAAAACGTACCGGTCTGCAGGTCGCGCTCGGCAATACCCTCGGCCTTCATGGCTTCGAGCACCTGGGTCATCGCCGCGTTGTTGGCGTCAAGCGCTGCGCGTGCGGTTTCAGCCTCTCGCAGCACGGTCAGCGAAATCACAGCCATATCGGGCGCAACGGCGGCAACCCCTTCGGCGGAAACCGTGATCACCCCGGGGTCGACGCGTTTGGCGTCATCGGCGCGCGCCGGCAATTGTGTGGCGAGCAGGGAGGCGGCAAGCGCGCCGGCAAGCAGCACCGAGCCGCGAGCGAGGAAAAACGGGGTCATGAATATCTCCGATGTTGTGTCAAACGTCCCGACAGCACCTTATCTGGCGCGATTGTGGAGGCAATGCGGCAGTGCCGGCACCGACAAGCGCGCCAAACAGCACCGCACGCTTAATAGCCTGAGGCAGCCCTGATGGCCACAGCCCGGTGCGGGGCTGGCCTTGGTCGCGTATCTGCCGGATGCTGCCAGATGCCTGATCCTGCGGGCACGGACGTTTCCGCCACCTAGCTGTGGGTTGCGCGCAGCCAACGGCTTGTGAAGGCGGACGAATTGGGCTAAATGGCTGCTGTCCGGACGGCGTGTCCGGCCCGGCCATCAGGCGTCATGCTCGACTGGTCGGGGCGATTAATCTGGCGCGTCACCTTCGCGATCCGGGCCTGTAGCTCAACTGGTTAGAGCCGTCCGCTCATAACGGATTGGTTGGGGGTTCGAGTCCCTCCGGGCCTACCAACACTGTTCATCGTCACAACAGGGCGGATTCTGATGGCATAAGTCTGGATTCATCGTCACATAAGTGTGGATTCGGCGAAGAAGACATTCAATTTTAAGAGCGTCGGAAGCTAGGCCGAGGCGTTGGCATGTCGAGTTCTGGCTCGCGAAGTGCCGCCATCCCTGGCCAACATGCGTTGTCTGCTGTTTGCGATCCCCGAGAAAGCCCCTGAGGTCGCGCTAAAGATCAAAACAGCCATTGCTAAGGTCGCAGTCGATGTCGTCGTAGACAAAGCGGCCCAAATGATTTCGCTCGGATTCGACCTTCATCCAGCGAAGACGACGCGGCGATGGGAGGTGTTTCAGCGGAGTGAAATGGAAATCAGAGAGGCGCTCGGGTTCATGGACTGGAAGCGGTCGGCCGATGGGGATGGGTGGAGGTTGTCCATTGTAGCAATGGAAGCTGAAGGGCTTCGCGGGACAATTGATGCCCTAGTGGAAATCTATCGTTTCTTTAGGTAACAGGTGCCGCCGTCGGATGTGGGAGAGAGTGTCCGGTCTTCTGTGTAACTGCGCTTTGGTCCATGCTTCCTGAGAGGAGCAAGGACGATGACTATTTCCAAGGAACTGCAGGACGAACTTTTGAAGGGCTGCGAGCGGCCTGAAGATTTGCTTGGCGATGCCGGGCTGATGAAAGAGCTCAAGATTAAGCTCATGGAGCGGATGCTGGGTGCCGAGCTGACGGCGCATCTGGGCTATGAAGAGGGCAAGGACGCGCCGCCGGACCAGTCCAACCGGCGCAACGGCACATCCAGCAAGCGCCTGATGAGCCAAGACGGCGAAGTGCCAATTGCGGTGCCGCGCGACCGGGATGGCAGTTTCAAGCCGGAGCTGGTGAAGAAGGGCCAGACCCGGATCGACGGGATGGATGAGAAGATCATTGGTCTCTACGCGGCGGGGCTGACGGTGCGAGACATCCGCGCCCATCTCGAAGATGTCTATGGCCTGCAGGTCTCGCCCGACCTGATTAGCCGCGTGACCGACGCCGTGCTGAACGAGGTTCGGGAATGGCAATTACGGGCGCTGGAGCGGATGTATCCCATCGTCATCTTCGACGCACTGCGGGTCAAAATCCGTGACGCTGATAGCCGTATGGTCAAGAACAAAGCCGTCTACGTAGCCCTGGGCGTCTCACGCGACGGTGTGCGTGAGGTGTTGGGCCTGTGGATCGCTGACAATGAAGGGGCCAAGTTTTGGCTGTCGGTGATGACCGAACTGAAAAACCGGGGTGTGCAGGACATTCTGATCGCTGTTGTGGACGGGCTCAAGGGCTTTCCTGAGGCTATTACCGCAGCCTTTCCGGAAGCTACGGTGCAGACCTGCATCGTGCATTTGGTGCGCCATTCCCTGAACTTTTGCAGTTGGAAGGACCGCAAGATCGTGGCCGTTGATCTGCGCCGGATTTACAGCGCTGCGACCGCCGACCAAGCGGCGGCCGAGTTGGACGCGTTCGAGGGGAAATGGGCCGGAAAATACGCTTCCATAGCCCCGGCCTGGCGGAGGGCCTGGGCCGAAGTGATCCCGTTCTTCGCCTTCGATCCGGCGATCCGCAAGATCATTTATACAACGAATGCCATCGAAAGCCTGAACCGCGTGATCCGCAAATCAATCAAGACGCGCGGATCATTCCCGACCGAAGAAGCCGCCACAAAACTGATCTATCTGGCCATCCGCAACTTTGAGAAAGGCGGCAGAAATGTCCGCGAATGGTTTGCTGCCCGCAATCAATTCGCTATCATGTTCGACGAGCGCTTCAATGCGTGACCATATCTGAAACCCGCATGGGCCGGGCCAGATACACAGAGTTCATGACACTCCCATGTGGGAAGGAAATTAGTCGTAGCCTCAGAGAACAGCGTCCTCTGCACAGCACGCGCCTTGGCTCTGTTCATCACCTTCATAGCCAATTGCTCTAAGAATTTGCTCGACCTTTTCTGGTGGATATCCATCTGCCAGATAGCCAGCCCTCATAATATCGTAGTCGAACTTTCCTGGGTTGGCTTCCAGTTCTTCCAAAATGTCTACCGCACCATCGATATAACCATCAGGTACTTTTTCTGTCCAAATACTGAATGTATCTTTCATCTCCGACTTTAAACTCCCCATCCCAATCTGTAATTACCCACCCCCTTGCCATGCACCACAATGTCTGAATCCATGATGATATGGATCGGACTGATTTGCAGCAGCTGAGCAAGGACGAATTGATCGAGATGGTGCTTCGGCTCCAACGGCCTTCCAAGGATTCTCGGACGTCTTCCAAGCCGCCCTCGACGGACAAGAAAGAGAAACGCGTCAACTCACGACCGGGTGGAGCCAAGCCCGGGCATGAACCCCACAATAGGGTGCTGGCGGATTTTGCCGACATGTTTCGCGATCATGAACCGACCGCCTGCAAGAGATGCGGCCATGCGTTTTCCGGTGATGATACGATGGTGCTGGCCGGGGCCTATGACGAGATCGATATTCCTGCGATCCGTCCTCATGTCACCCGGCATCGGCGTTTTTCCTGTCATTGCCCGCAATGCGGCACGACAACAAAAGCCACCGCACCTGCCGTGGCAACCGCAACGCCGTTCGGGCCAGGCATTCACGCGCTGGCGATCTACCTCAAGAGTTTCCATGCATTGTCTTACGAACGCCTGAGCGGTGTGTTCATGGATATCTTCGGCCTTAATGTGAGCGAGGGCGCGATCATGAACATGTTTTCCCGCTCCCGTCCGAGCTTCCAGGCCACAGCACAGGCCGCCAAGGCCAGCCTTCGAGCCGCCCGCGTTGTCGCCAGCGACGAAACCGGTGTGCGTATCGAGGGCACAAATGCCCAACACTGGGTTTTTCATTGCAAGGATGCTGTTGTCCACCAGCCCGATTACTCCCGTGCAGCACGGGTCGTTCACGAGACCATGGGCGGCCATGTCCCCGAGGTATGGATATCTGATCGGTATTCAGCCCAGCAATCTCACGGCCATCGACATCAAACCTGCCTTGCACATTTGGCGCGTGATACAGCCTTTGCGCTGGAACATGGCGAGGATGATCTCCCTCTTCGCTTCCAGCTTTGGTTTGGCCGTGTGTTTGATTTCGCCAGAGCCATAAGCACATTCGCTGCGTCTACCGTCGCAAGCAAGAAGCGCAAATTCGATAAACAGCTTGCCGGGCTTCTATGCGCCCCGACTTCGTGCGACCTGGCCCAAAAGCTCCAGGCCAAGATCGGGCGGGCCCGCGATCAGCTGCTGACGTTTTGCGACTATCCCGGAGAAGTCGATGTCACCAACAACACATCTGAGCGAAAGCTCCGTCCATGGGTCATTCAGCGAAAGGTGACAAACGGATATCGCGCCATGTGGGCCGCCCAAGCCGAGGCGGATGTACGCACGACCATCGACACCGCCCGCCTCAAAGGCGCAAACCCCTTCCAGGTCATCGCATCCGTCCTGGCATAGGCCGGTAGAAGAACCGGAAATCACGAATTCGGGGGTGGGTAATTACCCCAATCTTGTAAACTACATAATATAGTTGCAGAAATCTCCTTGTATTGCAAACTGCTTTCTCTATTGCGATTTACATTTGCTAGAACAGGAAATACGTTTACATCATTTTCCGAGATCATTCCATCGATAAGCTCCGCGGTGTCGGTAGAATACCGATTTCTAAATTCGGAAAAGCCCTCGTCAAATCTTGCTTTTCTCAAGTGCCATGCGAAAGGGGTCGGCCTGAAGCCGAGTGTTGCCCATGCAACGCGACCCTCGCTCACCGCTTTGAGGGTCATTTTTTCAAAACCAATTTTCCGTACTGCGTGATGAAGCTGTTGTGTAAAACACCGACATCTTCCTTGTCCTCGGAAAGCTGGATCAACATGCGCGCGTCCAATGTCGGCTGTGTTCTCTTGAAAAATGAGGTCGACGTTTGCATCTATTGATCCTCGAACGGCAAGCTGATGCCTACCCCTTTCGCTCCCAACAGAAACTGTGATGCCGTCGATATTTCTCTCTAGGTGAGACATAACTGACTTTGCCTTCGCGCTATCGCTAGCGTCTTCCAATTCTGGAGATGAGGCTTGAGTTGGCGGTTCATTCAATGGGAGTGGCTTTAGTAGTAATATAGACTTCATGGAAGCTCCTCGATAACGATGGAGCTTCCTATCGCAGTTTAACCAAAAGACCGTTACGAAGGTCCGCTACCGAGAAAAAGCGTCGAAATTCAAGAGTCCGGACTTGTCTGAGAATGAGGGCCTTGAGTCCGGACTTATGTGACGACGAGTCCGGGAACTAAATAAGGCAACGCCTCAATTATTCAATGAAATCAACGAATCTGAATCCGCCCTGTTGTGACGACGCTCAAACACTTTGTAGCGCGCCACGAACGTGTGAACTCTACGCCATCTACGTCTGAACTGGGTGTCGATCTGGGAAGTCGATTTTTCGTTGGGCGGATATGGTTCATGATGACGAAAAATCATGCCAAAACGGCAGTGGGCCGACCACGGTTACGTGATCGGCCCACTTTTTTGCATATTTTTGAATTATTTTTTCGCCTACCAGAGGCTGTATTGTTTGTATTTCGCCGGAAACCGTCCGACTTAATTTTGTGATTTTGTGATCGCTATCCGTCCTGTGGAGAAGGCCGATAGTCGAATTCTCTGGAAGTCCACCGATAGTCGCGCCCAAATTTCGAAGCCGAACAATACAAGACTTGGGGTCTTGGCGTACTGGTATCCGCGCTCAGACTTCATTCGACTGGATACGTTATCCAGCCTTCGCCTTTGACGTCATGTTGGTCTGCCGATTTGACAATACTGCTTCCTCGATTTCCCTCGCTTCCAGCCGTCCGCGCAAGATCAATTGCTCCGCCAGGAATTCCAAGACATCGCGGTTCTGCTCGAGCATTCTGGACGCTCGATCCATTTGGGTGCGCAACGTGGTCTCAACATGCTTCGTCAATAGTGGCTGTCGGGATCGCATGACTTCGAGATGATCAGGATGATCCGCGGCTACCGAGATAAGGCTCTGCCCAAACCCCCATTTGACTTCCATCATCGTCGCGAGGTCCGTTGCCAAATTGAGGTCGGCTGACTGATGACCACCGGCCCCATCAGAATGATCACCGTATACGATACGTTCGGCAGCCACCCCAGCCAACAAAATGGCGATCCTGTTCTCGAAATACGTCGAGGTCTTGCGGGCAATCGGTCCTACTTCGTAAACGGCGCTACCGAGCATTTGTGCTCCATTGATATCGGCGTAGCTCTCTTGGATAGAGACGTACAAGAGGCGATCGGCCTCAGCCAAGACGCCCATAATGGCATGGCCCATCTCGTGGACTGCAGTGGACTTGAGCATTTCAGGAGGAATAGCAATTCGATTGGGCATTGCGGCCAGGATGTCCGTGATCTTCATTTCCCGTTGCGCTCGTCGGGCGACGCGTCTTGCATCTCGTACACAGTTCTCAATTGCGGCCCCCGACCATCCCAGCGACCTGCCCACTGCCAGTCTCAAATCCTGACCCTGGAGTTCGTTCCCCAAAAAAATTTGAAGATATCATCTCGCGTTTGGTCGTCTGGCATGGCGATGACAAAATGGCGTTCAAGTCTTCCCGGACGCAAAAGTGCAGCATCAATGAGTTCGGGAAAATTCGTCGCTCCCACCACCACGACACCTTCACGTTTTTTCATGCCATCCAACGATTCCAGCAGTGCATTGATGACTTGGCGGGAGTATGAAGAATTATCGCCAACGACGGTAGAGCGGTCTCCGAAACTGTCGAATTCATCAATGAACAAGATTGCTGGCGCGTGTTTCTCGGCTTCTGAAAAAGCTCTCCTCATCTCCTTGAGCATATCGCCGAGATGACCGGCTGCCTGCCAGCTGGCAGCAGAGCCGACCACCAAGGAAGCATTGCATGACCTTGCGAGAGCAGAGGCGAATGAGGTTTTGCCAGAGCCAGGCGGGCCGGACAAAAGGATGCCACGGTCGATATCTTCCCAGCTTACCTTTCTATCTCGGAGGTCCGCGAGGTCTTTGGCAAGTTCAAGCCCCCAAGACTTCGCATCTCCGTACCCGGAAAGGTCTTCGAGTTTTGGTCCCTCTGTCTGGCCATGGATCGCAGAGGTCTGCTTTTTAATGGGAGGATTCTGTTGCAACCGATCAACAACCGCTTCAATTGGCCGGCCAAGGCGCATGGCGAGTGATAGCCTGGACATGTCTTGTGAAGCAAGAAAACTGGCGTCCTCATTTCGAATGCTACCGAACCCCATTCGTTTCGCTGCTACCTGAATGTCTGTCGAAGTGGGCGGTGGAAGGGTGCCAACAAAGTCGGCCATGATTTTGAGTTCGTTGCTCAGTTGGTCGAGCGACGAAACTAAAACAACCACGCGCATTTTTTTATGGAGTCCCTCAAGGCGATCAGTTGTGGAATCCCGCGACCTTCCTTCATCGAGCACAATGACTTCATAATCGTGCCCGCCAATCATGCGCTCTCGGCGCGGCGCGTCCAGAAGCCACCGTGCCGCCTCGGAGTAGTGATTGATGTCGGAGTTTTTTGGAACCAGGAGAGCGGCCACAAAGGCCTTTCCTTTTCGCAGAAAAGGTCTGAGGCTTCTGGACAAAGTCACCAAGGCAACCTGTGTGGTGAGCGGTAAATCGAGTGACACAGGCGCATAAAGCGATGGTTTAGTTCTCATTATTTGGAGACCTTATGTAATCGGAAGAGCGAGGTGGCCGAATTCAGCACGCTATTCGCCTGACCATGCTCTCTGGCCCGATCAATGCCTCGTCCAAATCGATTTCAATAAAGCCGCGCAGGATCATTGAAGCCAGGGCGGCGATCGGTTTGGTTTCCTGAAATGCCGAGAGGCATTCGGAGACTGTCAATGTCCCGTGTTCGTCGAGCGCAGCGAGAAGTCTGACCCTGTCGCCCAGTGTTGTTTCATAATTTGCATATCGAATGAGGTCTTTGGAGTTCCGCAGGCGAAACCCCGAATGGACCGCCGTATGATCCCAACGACTATATCGAAGGTTGATGCTAGCAGCGGCGGCAGTCAGCTCTTTTTGATCTGGACCGTCGTGCCGGTCATGCGCGTCCATCAACGTTTGAACACCATCGATGTCGGTTACCAAAAAATCGCAAATGTGGCGTGCCCCCATCAGGTGGTCCGGTTTGATTGTTAGTGCATCATGGGCGTCTGGTCCATCGGGACAATGCTTTCAGGCGCGGGCGGGCGGTAGCCCAGAGCGCTATGCGGCCTGACGGTGTTGTAGTGGATACGCCATTGCTCGATCAGGATTTGCGCCTCCCTTAGGCTGTAGAAGATTTCGCCGTTCAGCAGCTCGTCGCGGAACCGGGCGTTGAAGCTTTCGCAGTATCCGTTCTCCCATGGTGAGCCTGGCTCTATGTAGGCCGTCTTGGCTCCAACAGCTGCAATCCAATCCCGCACTTTCTGGGCGATAAATTCCGGCCCATTGTCCGACCGAATGTATTCCGGCGGGCCGCGCAGGATGAATAGGTCTGTCAGAGCATCCAGCACGTCCGTTGAGTTGAGCTTGCGGTCCACGCGGATCATGAGTGCCTCCTTGGTGTATTCGTCGATGATATTCAGCGTCCGATAGGCGCGGCCGTCAGCGGTTCGATCCTGGACGAAGTCGTAGGACCAGACGTGGTTTGGCCGTTCCGGTCTGAGACGCACACATGATCCGTCGTTCAGCCAAAGCCGCCCCTTTTTCTTCTGCTTTTGTGGCACTTTCAGCCCTTCACGCCGCCAGATGCGCTCAACCCGCTTATGGTTTACCTGCCAGCCCGCGTTGTTCAGCAGACCGGTGACCATGCGATACCCATAGCGCCCGTACTTGTCGGCCAGTTCGATGATATCATCGGTCAGCCGTTCTTCATCTGCCCGGCCCTGTGGCACCTTGCGCTGTGTGGATCGGTGTTGTCCGAGCGTGCGGCAGGCGCGGCGTTCCGATACGCCAAGCTCCCGCCGCACATGGTCGATGCACTTGCGACGACGCGAAGGGCTTAGAAGTTTCCCTTTGCCGCCTCGGTCAGGATGAGTTTGTCCAGTGTCAGGTCAGACACCGCCCGCCGAAGCCGCTGGTTCTCCTTCTCCAGCTCTTTCAGCCGAGTGAGTTGAGATCGCTGCATCCCGCCATAGAGCTTTCGCCATCGATAAAACGTCTGCTGTGTCACGCCGATCTGGCGCACCGCGTCAGCAATCGTCGCACCTTGCCCTTGCAGAACTTCAACCTGCCGAAGCTTCGATACAATCTCTTCCGGCTTCTCTCGTTTTCCAGCCATCGCTGATCCTCCAATTTGAGGGATAATCTATCCCAGTTGGTGGACCACTTTCAGGGGGCAACTCCACTTTGGAAGGCAGGTTAGCCGTTCAATTTTCCGTTCGCGGTTTGGCAATAAAAACAGCACCTTGGAGAGCTGTTCAGAGGTATGTGGCGCTAGACCCTCATCAGTTCAGCTGTATGTGTCGTCTCATCCAACTGTTTATGGCGCGCTCGGCGCTAACCTATTGATTTCTGGTCGGCTCCAGTTCAGACTTTTGTGGCGGCCGACACACTTTTCGCAGTCCGGCATGAGACGCTCAGCTGACAGTGAATTGGGCCATCATTCCTGCGTCCTCGTGCTCGAGGATGTGGCAATGGAGCATGAACGGGTTTTTCTTGCTGGCCGGGTGTTCGAACCGAGCCAGAATTTCGGTTTCGCCGGGAACGAGTACTGTATCCTTCCATCCCGAATTTTCCGGACGTGGCGGCGCACCGTTCTCGCTGAGAACACGGAACTGCACCCCATGAACGTGGAAAGGGTGTGCGACCATCGAACTGCGGATAATCCAGCGCTCCACCGAACCGAGCGCGACATTGAAATCAATGCGGTCCATATCGAAGGGCTGGCCATTGATGGCAAACCCGCCACTGCCCATCATCATGCCCATTCCCATGTCCAGCGAAATCGTGCGGGTCTTTGTGTCCAGTCCGGTCAGCTCTTCGAGTGGATCGCCAATTTTGTCGGGGAGGCTCGTTATTCGTGCCGGCAGAGTTTCATCGATGGCAAAATCAAGAATACCATAGGCCTGGCCGGGATCACTCATCAGCACCGGCGTCCCTGCGCCCGCGAAATCCACGAGGATTTCGGCGCGCTCACCCGGAGCCAGCTGAAGCATATCAAGCGCGATCGGCTGCGGCAGGAAACCGCCATCGGTCGCCACCAGATGCATGGGGCGTTCGTCGTTGAAAAACAGACTGTAGATGCGCGCGTTCGACCCATTGAGCAGGCGAAGCCGGACGACCCCGCTGGGAACCGCTGCGACTGTCCCTGATTGGCCGTTGACGAGCATGCGGTTGCCATGAAACCCGTGCATCCGGTCCATCATCGAAGGCTCATAGACCATGCGGCCGTTGCTGTCGAAACTGCGGTCCTGCAGCACCAGCGTCAGATCGTCGATGCCATAGGCCGATGGCAGCCCACGATCATCGTCCCTGCCATCGGTGACGTGAATGACGCCGGCCAGACCGTTGTAGACCTGTTGGGCTGTGCGTTCGTGAATATGGGAATGATACCAGATGGTCGCAGGGGCCTGGTTGATCAGCATATCCGGTTTCCAGACTTCCCCCGGAAGCACCGGCTGATGCGGCCCCCCGTCGTTGTCGCCGGAAATCTTCATTCCATGCCAATGGACACTGACTGGCTCGCCCAGGGTGTTGCCGACGCCTGTGGCCAGCTCGCCGTTCTGCATGATCACGGTGGGGCCGAGATAGCCCTGGCTGTAGCCGGCGGTCTGCACGGATTTGCCGCCCAGGAAGTTGCTGTTTCCGGCCTGCGCGACCAAGGCAAGCTTGCCGCTGGCGCGGGTATCAATGAGCGGCGGCATTTGCAGTCGCCGCGGTGTTTCCGCGGCCAAGGCAGCACGCGGCCAAGTCGAACCGCCACCTGAAACAACCAGGGCTGCGGCGGCGGAAGTCAGGAAATCCCGTCGTTTCATGTCGTACCTGTGATCTTTCGTTTTCTCGGCAAGAAGGTGATTTGAAGCGTCATGAACCTGCCCGGCCGAGAAAGACGGAAAGAACACGATCGAAAACCCGGCGCGGCCAGCCTAGTCAGAGAGCATTTTCCGACGTTCATCGAATTCCTTGGAATCGATCTCTCCGCGTGCATACCTCTCCTTGAGGATGTCATGGGCGCGGCTCGACGGTTGCCCAGCACTGGTTACAAAGCCCGAGCCCATGTGACGCATGACATAAATAACGGCAGCGACGATACCGACGAGCACCAGGATCATGAAAATAGGTCCGAGAACCATGCCAAATCCTCCCCATTGACCGGCTCCCCACATCATTCCGTGGCCATACTGGTACGGAACATTGCCGCCGGGTATTTCACCGGTCTGTGCAAGGGCAGTCGTCGCCGAAAGCGGTACCCAGGCGGTGCTGATGATAAGGTGTGAAAACAGGTTTCTGGTCATTTCTAGTCTCCATGCGAAGCGGCCGGACAGGCTGATCTAATCGCTTTTCGAAGCTGCTGTGGAAATGGCCGCAGGTCAGCTCCGGGACATCAGACACACCGGTCGTCGCGTTCCAGCTCAATGCTGTCTATCCAATGTGGGGCTTCCATCAGGGGGAAGGTCAAGGGGCAGCATGCTGGAATCTTGATGCCCGGATGGATCTGGTGTGATCATGCTCTTGATTGTCATCACAGCGGGCAAACGCGGGCGTTTTGGCCAAGCCTCCCGGGGCGCAGGCAGGCCTGATGGCTGGTTGCGATATGCCGTGAACTTACGGCATTCAGCCGTTTCGATCCCCTGTGCCGGAGCATGAGGTGCATTTCCGGTTCTGCAGGATTTGCCGGCCACCATCGCAGCGCGGACAGGTAGAGGGATGCTTCGCCCCGGTGACTATTTTCCCCAGCCGGCTTACAGGCTGCAATTGGTGTGAACCTGCCACGACCCCAGACTGTTGCAGCCCGAGCAGCGAACCCTCGCCGTGGCTTTCGGTGTTGACGTCTGGAGCCATGACCATCGGGTTCGCCTCGTTTGCCGCAGAAGTTTTATCCCCATCCCCGAATGTGCCGGTATTCTCACCGATGTGCCGTTGAAGAGAGCTGAAACGGCAATCAGCAAAAGGGTCAGGAAAATTCAGACCCGGTTCCTTGGTCTGCCGCCGGTTCGGGCAATCAATCGATGGCAAGGACGAACAAGCATCCTTTTGGATTTTTATGCTGCTTGTCTTTTCTTTAAGCGGTGTTTTTTCCGGCTCGCCATTTTGGGTTACCGACAATTGCCTTTGCCGACGCCGGTACATCAGATATTCTGAATTTTCTATATTTGAGGAGGAGGATGGAGATGAAGCTGTTTTTGAGGATTTTTGCCGGGCTGATGTTGCTGGCCGGCGCAGTACTGCCGGCGATGCCGGCGCTGGCCGAGGAAGGCATGCACAAGCTGGTGCTGCAGATCAGCGACAATGATCCGCAGAAGATGAACACGGTGCTGAATGTGGCCGTCAACGTCTCCAAGCTCTATTCGGAGCGGGGCGAGGAAGTCGACATCAAGATCGTCGCCTTCAATGCCGGGCTGCACATGCTCAGGCCTGACACCTCGCCGGTGGCCAAGCGGATCACCAACTTTGCCGCCAGCATGCCGAATGTGGCGTTCGAGGCCTGCAACAACACCCGCGAGGCGATGGCGAAGAAATCCGGCAAGGATGTGCCAATCTTCGAATTTGCGGAAATCGTTCCTGCCGGCGTCGTGTCGATCATCGAGCTTGACGAGCAGGGCTATACGGTCGTCCGCCCGTAAATCGGACAGCCTAACCCGCGCCGAACTGGTTCCGGCGCGGATCGGCGATGTCGTTTGCCCGGATCAGGCGCGCAGCAGGATCTTGCCGGTGCGGCCCGGGGTCAGCGAGGCCTTGACCGCGTCGACGACCTGATCGAGCTTGAATTCGCCGCCGGCGGGCAGGTGAAGTTTCCCCTGGGCTGCAAGGCCCACCAGTTCGGTGATCAGCCGGGTCTTTTCGTCCTGCGGCATCTCGGCAATGATGCGCGAGCCCCAGAACCCCTTGACCACCAGATGATTGGTGATCATGGCGCTGGCATGGAGTTGCAACGGAACGCCGGTGGCGGTGCCGAACACCACCAGCAGACCGTTGACGCCGAGCAGATTGGCGATGTCGGCGACAATCGGGCCGCCGACGGAATCGATTGCCGCCTGGGCGCCGTTGTCGCCGAGGATCGCGCGGGCACGTTTCTGCCAGTCGTCTTCGGATGTCGACAACACGTTTTGCATGCCCAACGCTTCGAGCTCGGCAACGGCTTCATTGCGGCGCACCAGATTGATGGTGTTGATGCCGCGGGCGCGGGCCAGATCGGCAAAGATCTTGCCAACAGCGCCGTTGGCGGCGGTCTGGATCACCCAGTCGCCCTTGGAGACTTCGAGGAATTCCAACAGCGCCAGCGCGCTGAACGGCATGGCCACCAGTTGCGCACCGGCTGTATCGGGGATGGAATCGGGCAGCGGTAACAGGCCGGCGGCGGGGGCGGTGAAATACTTGGCCCAGGCGCCGGATTTGCCGACATTGACGACGCGCTTGCCGATCAAACGTGGCATCAATGCCATCGCCCACAGCCTCGACCACGCCGAGCGCTTCGGTACCGCCAATCGCCGGCAATTCGGGCTTGTAGCCGTAATTGCCGCGAACGGTCCAGAGGTCGTGGTTGTGGATCGGCGACAGTACCATGCGGATCAGCGCTTCACCGGGTTTCGGCTCGGGCTTGGCAATGTCGGTGGTTTGAAGCACAGCGGCGGGGTCGCCAAAGGTGGTGTAGGTGACAGCTTTCATGGGAATATCCTTTGTTGAGGTCCGGTGGGAGGTCGGACCGTGTGGTGGGATGAGATGTGGTTGAATGGATGTCGGCTGGTCAGACGAAGAAACGGTGCCTTGTGTCGTCGAGCGCCTGTTGCAGCGGGCCCGGATCGCGGGACAGCTTTGCGATGATCGCAGCGCCCAGCCACTGGCTGTAAAGCAGTCCGGCCGCCATGTCGGGATCGGGTCGGGGGATGATCGAACCGTCTTCAGCGCCTTCGCGCAAAAGCCGGGCGAGACGCTGGCAGACCGCGCAGACGCCGTCGTTGAGGATGGTGCGCATGGCTTCGGAGAGGTCGGCGATTTCGGCGGCGAGCTTGACCACCAGGCAACGGTCGGCCATCGAGCCGGCGTCACTCGCAAGGGCTGTGGCAAAGAAACGGTCCATGCGGGCGGCTGCGGGCTCCGGCGAGGCAATGATTGCGTCCAGCGCGGCCAGGTAATCGGCCACATATTGTTCAAGCATGGCGCAGCCAAATGCCTCTTTCGAGGCGAAGTAATAGTAGAACGACCCTTTCGGCACCGCCGAAGCGGCCAACAGTTCGGTCAGTCCGAGGCCGCCAAATCCGTGGGCCAGCACCAGCGCGCGGCCTTCGGCGAGAATCCGGGCCCGGGTCTGTTCCGATTTGCTTTGATCTGTTTTGGTCGATGATTTCATGGTGTCGACTTAGATAAAAATAGACCGGTCGTCTAGTCACAGCTTTGTGAGCTGTCAACGCGGTCATTAACCGGGATGTCGGCGAGGCGGGCATAAATCCTTCTCTAAAAACTCATGTTAATCGCCGCGCTTCCGGTTGACAGAAAATCAGGCAGTAAATAAACATGATTTTCGTAGTCAAGTTTTACCAACCCGGTCTCCATGGAGTATCCAATGGCAAATCTATCCGCTCGCATATTTGCGCTTCTCGCCTCCGTTTCGGCCGTCGCTGCCGTCGTCGTGCCGGCCCATGCCGAGGGTGAGGTCAACATCTACTCGTCGCGCCATTACGACACTGACGAGCGGCTCTACAGTGATTTCACCGAGGCCACCGGCATCACCATCAACCTGATTGAAGGTAAGGAAGACGAACTGATCGAGCGCATGAAGGCCGAGGGCGCCAACAGCCCGGCCGACGTGTTCATCACCGCCGATGCCGGCCGTTTGTGGCGCGCCGATCAGGCAGGCCTGCTCTCGCCGGTCGATTCTAAAGTGCTGAGCGAGCGGATCCCGGAAAGCCTGCGTCATCCCGATGGCCACTGGTTCGGCATCTCCAAGCGCGCCCGGGTAATCTTTTACAACAAGGACGAGGTGAAAGAGCCGCCACAGACCTATGCGGCGCTGGCCGATCCGAAATACAAGGGCCTGCTGTGCGCCCGCTCCGGCTCCAACATCTACATGCTGTCGCTGCTGGGCGCCTATATCGCCCATAATGGCGATGAGGCCGCCAAGGTCTGGGCGCAGGGATTGAAGGACAATCTGGCCCGCGATCCGCAGGGCGGTGATACCGACCAGCTCAAGGGTCTGGTGTCCGGCGAATGCGGCATTGCGATCGCCAATACCTACTATTTCGCTCGCGGTGTTGCCGGCCAGGTTGACGGTCTGACCGAAGGCATCGACAAGATCGGCATCGTCTTTCCTGATCAGGACGGCAATGGCGCCCATGTCAATGTCTCGGGCGCCGGGGTTGCCGTGCATGCGCCGCACCGCGAGAATGCGGTCAAGCTGCTGGAATATTTCACCTCGGACCAGGCCCAAGCCTATTTCGCCAATGGCAACAATGAGTATCCGGTGGTGCCAAGCGTCGCTGCATCCTCGGTGGTCGAGGGATTGGGCAGCTTCAAGGCCGACACGCTCAATCTGAGCAAGCTTGGTGAAAACCAGACCCGCGCCCAGGAAATCTACAATGAGGTCGGCTTCAAGTAAGCCGCACCCAGCGCATACCGCCTGGGGATCAATGACCTCTCCCCGGCCTATGAAAAGGCCCGGACATTTGGCGTCCGGGCCTTTTTGTATGGGGGATCGCTCATCGTCCAGATCGCGCCCTTGTTGCGGTGCGGCGAATGTTTGGTCTTTCTGCCGATTTCCAGAATGTAGCCCAGGGATTAGAAACCCCCGGTCGGAAGACAAGCCCTGGCCGCGCAAACAGGGGCAGTCACCAGGTTGAACCTGAATTGCCTGATTCTGGTATTTGCGACTCAACATGCCCTTGACGCGGCACCGTTGTGGGCTCGCTGGCAGCTGGGCATGTGCTCGAATGGGCCGCGTGACCTTGCGGGCTGAGGCTGGGGCCAACCAGTGTGTTGTTGGACGGCTTGGCCAGGAGAGTTACCGGACCACGGATCAGGCTGACGGCAACAGGGCGGTTTCGGGTGGGCGCATTGGCGCTTTCTTCGGGCGGCCCGATTTGCCGATCGTGTGGCACAGCAGGATCACCGGCAGCAGCCCGAAGCCGACGATCATCAGCGAGGGCAGGGCGGCCTGGTTGAGCCGCTCGTCTGACGCCAGCCGATAGGCCTGCACCGCCAGCGTGTCGAAATTGAACGGCCGCATGATCAGCGTCGCCGGCAGCTCTTTCATCACGTCGACGAAGACGATCAGCAGCGCGGTCAGCAGGCTCGGACGCAACAGCGGCAGGTGAACCTCGATCAGCATCCGTCCCGAGCTGCGGCCAAGGGTGCGGGCGGCAGCGTCGATATTGGGCTTGATTGCCGAGATGCCGGTGTCGAAGGCGCCGAGTGCGGCGGCAATGAAGCGCACCATATAGGCCACGACCAACAAGCCGATGGAGCCGGTGAAAAACAGCCCGGTGGAAACGCCGAAGGTATCGCGGGACCAGGCGTCGACGAAATTATCAAGTGCTGCGAAGGGCACCAGCAGTCCCACGGCGATGACGCCGCCGGGCACCGCATAACCGATGCCGGCGGCGGCGGCGGAAAAGCGGGACGCGAGGCTGGGGGCGATGCGGGCGCAAAAGCCGATGATCACGGCGGCGGTGACGGTGACAAAGGCGGTGATGGAGGCAAGTGTCAGCGAATTTTCGACAAAGGCGAGATAGCGTGGCGAAAACGGCGACTTGCCGACGCCGATCGCCATGTCGGCCAGCACCGCTAAGGGAATCGCGAAGCCGATTGCAACAGGGAGCGCGCAGGCCAGGAAGGCGATCGCCGCGCGGCCGCCACGCAAGCGGTGTGGCTCCATCACCTCCTGGCGCGAGCCGGCGGGAAAGCGTTTGGCGGCGCCGCGCTCGGCACGTTCAAGCAGCGCGAAGGCCAGCGCCACCACCAGCAGGCAGAGTGCCAGTTGTGAGGCGGCCATGCGGTCGCCCATCGAGAACCAGGCGCTGTAGATGCCGGTGGCGAAGGTCTGCACACCGAAATGCGCTACCGTACCAAAATCGGCGATAGTTTCCATCAGTGCCAGCAGCACGCCGCCGGCAATAGCCGGCCGGGCCATTGGCAGACTGACCTTCCAGAACGCCGACCAGGGTGAATGCCCGAGCGTGCGGGCGGCGAAATAGGCCGTCGGCGACTGTTTCAGGAAGGCGGCGCGGGCGAGCAGATAGACGTAAGGATAGAGCACGAAAATCAGCATCGCCGCGGCGCCACCGAGCGAGCGTACCTCGGGGAACCAGTAATCATGGGGCCCCCAGCCGGTGACCAGCCGCAGCGAAGTTTGCACCGCACCTGGATGGTCGAGCAGATCGGTATAGGCATAGGCCAGCACATAGGCCGGAAACGCCAGCGGCAGTGCCAGCACGATCTCGAAGGTGCGGCGGAAGGGAAAGTCGCACACGGTCACCAGCCAGGCAGTGGCGGTGCCGACAATGCCGGTACCGATGCCGACCATCACCACCAGTTTCAGCGTGGTCCAGGCGTAGCCCGGCAGCACCGTCGCCATCAGGCTGTTCCAGGTGTCAAGCGTTCCCGACGCCGCGGCAAAGCCGACAGCGATGATCGGTGCGAGGCATAGCAGGGAGACGATCCAGGCTGCGGTCTTGAGTGCGCGTTCGCCCACGGGTTGGCTCGTCCTTTGCTTGGAGCGACGCGTATCATTGCCGACGCGCGGGCCGCTCACCCCTGTTGATCTGACGCACCGAACCGGTTCACAGCCGGGTGTGAGTTTCAGCCTGAGACCGCTGACGGTTTCGGCGCGCGCCTGCTCTTGTCGTAGCGGCCGCTCCCGGGTTACAGGGGCAGCGTCAAACGCCTCGCTTGAGGATAGTTGAGTAATTCATACAGGTTTTAGCGTCAACCGGCGACGCATGTATCGGTCGGTGATGAGCAGCCGGAAACGTCGATGATTGTCTGTCAGTGCAACATTCTGTCAAAGGCCGAAATCGAAGCGGCAGTGGAAGCGTTGCTTGCCGAGGAACCGTGGCGGTTGATCGTGCCGTCGACCGTCTACCATGCAATGCGGGTGCGTGGACGTTGCTGCGGCTGTTTTCCCGATGTGGTGGAAATCATTGCCGAGGTGACCGCGCGGCTGCGGCCGGAAGATGAGGCACAGGCAAGGACCGGGCAGGGCGCGGCTGATTGACCGGGCTGGATTGACGCCGCCGCGGCGTGCTCGTACATCATTCCGGTAACTTCAAAACACGGCACAATTTTTCGATCCGCCGTGACGAATCATCAAAAGGCAGGCAAGTTCATGGAGCTCAAACCCATCAGCGAAACCTATTCCGTTTCCGGGCAGATCGAGGTCGATGACCTCGCGGCGATCAAGGCGGCGGGTTTCAAGTCCATCGTTTGTCATCGTCCGGATGGGGAAGTCGAAGGGCAACCGACCTTCGAGAGCATCCGCAAGGCGGCCGATGGGCTTGGCATCGAAATGCGACACATCCCGATAGGGCCGATGGGCGTGACCGCCGATGCGGTGCGCGAGATGGTCGACGCGATCGAGGAACTGCCGGCGCCGATGCTCGGCTATTGCCGCTCCGGTGCACGCTCGACGGCAGTCTACCAGCACACTGCGCATTTGCGCGGCTGAAGGGCGTTCGGCCGGCGGCGTCCATCTGTGGACATGCGCCGGGTCTTCGCGCATGACTTGCGGTGAGGGATCTCCAGTTCCGCAAGGATGAGCAAGCCGTGTCAGTCCGACGATCCAGAGCCAGCCGTGGGCGGCGCATGCTTGGCGCCGCGGCCACGCTGGCGATCGTCTATACGGTACTTGCCTATGTTATTGTCCCGCTGGCCTGGGAGGTGTTCTCCAAACCAGCGTTCTTGCCACCCGACAGCGCACCGCGCCTGACCGAGACGGCAGACCATCACGCCGGCGATCCGGTCAATCTGGCGTTGGTTGGAAGCGAGGCCGCGGTGAAATCCGCGATGGCGGCGGCCGGCTGGTTTCCGGCTGATCGCCTCGGTGTTGAGAGCAGTTTGCAGATCGCCGCCGATATCGTTTTGCGCCGCGCCTATGTCACGGCTCCCGTCAGCCGGTTGTTTCTGTTTGGGCGCAGCGAGGATCTGGCGTTTGAAAAACCGTCAGGCGCCAGTCCGGACCAGCGGCATCATGTACGGCTGTGGCTGTTCACGCCCGATGCCGAGGAAGGGGTGCCGCTTTATCTCGGTGCGGCCTCGTTTGACCGCGGCATTGGCGTCAGCCACGAAACCGGGCAACTGACGCATCATATCGCGCCTGATGTGGATCTCGAACGCGACAATCTGAAAGCGGATCTGACCGGATCCGGGCATCTGCAGGACAGCGACACTGTGGTGGGCTTTCATCAGGTGCGCACCGGGGTCAATGGCGGTGGGGATCCATGGTCCACCGATGGCGATCTCTGGATCGGGGTGCTGCGCCCGGCCCCCTGAGCGGATCAGGTGGCAGGCAGTTTGGACAGGATGCGGCGGATCTCGGTGAGTTGTTCGTCCTGTCCCTGCATGATCTGGGTGAGCTGGAAATTGCGGACCTGATCGAGTTTTTCGTGCAGATCCATGATCTCGAGTTCGGCTTTGAGATTGACCTCGTAGTCATGGGTGGCGGCCAGCCTGTCCTTGATCGACTGGCGGTTCTGCGACATCATGATCACCGGAGCCTGAAGTGCTGCCAGCATCGACAGGATCAGGTTGAGGAAGACGAACGGGTAAGGGTCAAATACCTCGGTGCGGCTCAGAAGCAGCGCATTCAGGCAAACCCAACCAACCAGCAGCACCAGAAATGAAATGATGAAGGTCCAAGAGCCGCCAAAGCTCGCGACCCGGTCGGCAACCCGTTGGCCGAAGGTCATCGAGTCACGATAGGTCTCGTTGATGTTCTGCGATATCGCCGCGCGCTTGGCGATGCGGCGGAGCACCCGCTGCTCGCGTTGCGGCAAGTCGTCATAACCGGATTGCAATAGCCGCTCGGCGAGTTTGGTTACATCATGGTCCATGGCTGTCGCTCCGTGCCGTCAATCGGCGTCCGTCGCAGCGCAGGTGAATCCCGGCCGCTCAGGACCCGGTTTCCGGGTAGGAGGCAATAACGCCGTTTTGATGATGGCGCCGCACTCGGTGTGGCGTTGCCATTTGAGAAACCCGAGATAGGCGAGTTTGGCCAACTGCCGGCGGCGCTCTGGTGCGCTCCCAAGCAGGGCCACCTTCGTCAGTCAGGCTTTTTGACCCCTGATCCACTGATCTGCGACAGTGTTCGTGTCGGGGTGATCGCCTCGGGGTCGAGCTTGACCTCGATAATCGACGGCATGCCGCTGGCTCTGGCGCGTTCGAAGGCGGGGGCGAAATCCACGGTGGTTTCGACCGTTTCGCCATGGCCGCCGAAGGCGCGGGCGTAGGCGGCGAAATCCGGGTTGGTCAGCGCCGTAGCACTGACCCGGCCGGGATAATCGCGCTCCTGATGCATACGGATGGTGCCGTAGATGCCGTTGTTGACCACCACCGTGATGATCGGCAATTGGTGGCGGACCATGGTGGCAAACTCCTGGCCGTGCATCAGAAAGCAGCCGTCGCCGGCAAAACAGACCACCAGCCGGTCGGGGAACGCCTGCTGGGAGCCAACCGCGCCGGGCACGCCATAGCCCATGGTTCCGGAGGTTGGCGCTGCCTGGGTGGCAAAGCCGCGGAACCGGTGGAAGCGGTGGATCCAGGTGGCGTAATTGCCGGCACCGTTGGTCATGATCGCATCTTCGGGCAGGTTTTTCTCCAGCCAGTTGATGATCGGCCCCATCTGCACCGGACCGGGGCCGATTTCGGGCGGGGTCGACCAGGCGAGATAGGATTCGTGCATGGTCTTGACGCGGGCCGCACGGCTTGCCGGCACCGTATTGCCGATGGTCTTGAGACTGGCGGCAAAAGAGGCCGGATCGGCATTGATGGCAATCGTCGGCTTGTAGACACGGCCGAGCTCGGCGGAATCGGGGTGGACATGAACCAGCGGCTGCTTGGGATAGGGAATGTCCATCAGCGTGTAGCCCGATGAGGGCATTTCGGAAAACCGGCCACCGACCAGGATGACCAGATCGGATGTCTTGATCTCCTCGGCCAGGGCCGGGTTGATGCCGATACCGACATCGCCGGCATAGGCCGGGTGCAGATGATCGAACAGCATCTGGCGGCGGAACGAGACGCCGACCGGCACGCTGGCGCGCGTGGCAAACTCCTGAACCTGTTGTACAGCCGTTTCCGTCCAGCCGGAACCACCGAGGATCATCACCGGGCGCTCGGCGGTTGCCAATCGGTCCTCGAACTCGCCCAGCTCAACGGCACCGGGGCGGGTGGCGACCCGGGTGTAGCGCTGCGGCACCACCGGGTTTTCAACCACCTCGCGCAGCACGTCCTCGGGCAGCGACAGCACCACCGGGCCGGGCCGGCCGGAGGTGGCGATGGCAAAGGCGCGGGAGACAAATTCCGGGATCCGGGCGGGGTCGTCGATCTCGCCGACCCATTTGGCGAACTCGGTGAATGCGCGGCGGTATTCGACCTCCTGGAAGGCCTCGCGCTCGCGGGCATCACGCTGCACCTGGCCGATGAACAGGATCATCGGGGTCGAATCCTGCCGCGCCACATGCAGGCCGGCAGAAGCATTGGTGGCGCCCGGACCGCGGGTGACGAAGCAGATGCCGGGTTCACCGGTGAGCTTGCCCCAGGCGTCGGCCATCATCGCGGCGCCCCCTCCTGACGGCAGACGGTGACGCCGATATCTGAATCAACCAGTGCGTCGAGCACGGCGAGATAGCTTTCGCCGGGAACGCAATAGAGCTGGCGGACGCCATTGGCTTTCAGGGAATCGACGATGAGCTGGCCGCCGGTTTTCATGTGTGTGGTCCTTTGGATTTGAGGGTCTCGAGTTCGGCCAGCACCTCATCGGTGTGCTCGCCCAGTCGCGGGCTTGGCCGGTCGTAATGCAGTGGCGATGCGGGCAGCAGGATCGGCGCGCGCACCGAGGGTATGGCGCTGCCAGCCTGATCGGCAAGGTCCATGCGAAGGCCGCGGGCAATTGCCTGCGGATCGTCAAACATCTCGGCGATAGTGTTGATCGGCCCGGCTGGCACGGCGTTGGCTTCACAGGCGGCGAGCATGTCGGCCTTGGACCATGTGCTCATCTGGGCGACGATCTCGGTGCGCAACCGCTCGCGGTGGGCAACACGCGACGGGTTGGTCTGGAAATCCGGGTCCTGGGCCATCGCGGTGGCGCCGAGCAACTTGCAGAAGCGTTGGAACTGGCCGTCATTGCCGACCGCGATGATGACGTGGCCGTCTTCGACTGGGAACACCTCATAGGGGGCGATGTTCATGTGGGCATTGCCCATTTGTTCGGGGGCCTTGCCGGACACAAGATAATTGAGGTTCTGATTGCCCAGGATCCCGGCCTGGGTATCAAATAGCGCCATGTCGATCATCTGGCCCTGGCCGGATTTTTCGGCATGGCGCAGGGCTGCCTGGATGGCGATCACCGAGTAGAGCCCGGTGAAGATGTCGGAAATGGCTACGCCGGCTTTTTGCGGCTCGCGGCCTTTTTCACCGGTGATCGACATCATCCCGGCCATCGCCTGGATGATGAAATCATAGCCGGCGCGCGGCGCATAAGGTCCGGTCTGGCCGAAGCCGGTGATCGAGCAGTAAACCAGCGCCGGATTGGCGGCCTTCAGGCTTTCATAGTCGAGACCGTATTTCTTCAACCCGCCGACCTTGAAGTTCTCGATAACCACATCGGCGGTGGCGATCAGTTCGCGGGCGGTGCGGGCGCCGTCTTCGCTGGCGATATCCAGCGTGATTGAGCGCTTGCCACGGTTGGCCGAGTGGTAATAGGCAGCAGAGAGGTTTTCGCCATCGGCGCCGGTGACAAAGGGCGGGCCCCAGCGGCGGGTGTCGTCGCCGCCCTCGGGATGCTCGATCTTGATCACGTCGGCGCCGAGATCGGCCAGCAGCTGCCCGGCCCAGGGCCCCGCCAGAATGCGCGCCAGTTCAATCACCCGGACACCAGCGAGCGGCGGATTGTTGGTCTTGGCTTGGCTCATGCGTTTCCCCGTTGTCACTGTTCCGCAAGGCATCTGAGCCCGTCCGTAGCGGGAATGAGTAATGCCTGTATAGCCCCGTAGAGCCGATGTGACACATGAATTTCTCTGATGAGGCGATCTCTGACCATAAGGTTGTATTGGAAAATAACTACATTTCCTTCTGGTTGCGAAATGTTGCAAAAATCCGTCATTCCCTCTTAGCAAATCAAGGCTATCGGCAAGGGAGTTGAAGATTACCGCGACGCCGGCTGACACGGCAGGACCCGTCAACATGACCGCAATTCACAACGGAAATACCAAGAGCGAAAAGCCCGCGGTGCGTTTCAGGGCATTATTGCTGTTCGCACTGTGTGTGGCCTTGCTGTTGATGCTCTACGACATCGTCGATGGCTTCAACGTCATGAGTGACATTGATGATGATTTGAGAGCGATCCAGATCCGGCTGTTGGTGGAGGGCCAATCCTGGTTTGACCGGACCATCCCGATGATCCAGATGCCCGAAGCCTATGTTTCGCCATGGTCACGCCTGGTCGATATGCCCTATGCGGCCATCGCCTGGATCTTGACGCCGGCGCTCGGCATCGACATGGCGCCGCAGGCAGCGTTCTGGATCTGGCCGCCGGCAATGCTGGTGATGTTGTGGGCGCTGCTGGTAAGGACCCAGTTGCTCATGCTGGACGGGATTGCGCCGCTTCGGCCGATCACGCTTGTTTGCTGTGTACTCTTGATGATGCCGGCGTTGCACGAGTTTGTGCCTGGCCGGATTGATCATCACAATGTGCAATTGCTGCTGTTCATGCTGGCTTTCCTGGGCCTTGGTCTGTGGACGCCGTTCGGCGCTGTGCTGACAGGAATCAGTACTGTGGCATCGGTGGCGGTTGGGCTGGAATTGCTGCCGCTCAGCGCCCTCTTGCTGGCCGCCGTCAGCCTGTGCTGGATGCTTGACAGGCCGGGAAGCCGGGCATTCGCGATTTCACTTGGTCTGTCGATACTGGCTTCCACACCGCTGCTGGGATTGGCACTGCTCGGACCGGCGGGCTTGGCGTCAACGCAGTGTGATGCCTTTTCTGCCCCCTATGCGATCGCACTGGCCGGTTATGGCGCCATTACTGTTGGCCTGGCGATAGCACCGATCCGGATCCGCGTGATCGGCCGCGGTGTGCTGCTGGCTGCGTCCGGCGCGGCGCTGATGGGCTGGCTGGCCTGGCGATTTCCGTTGTGCCTGGAGGGCCCCTATCAGATCATTGATCCGCTGACACGGTCGTTGTGGTTTGAACGTATCGAGCAGGAAAAATCGTTCCTGGTCTATTACGAACATGGTCTGATTGCCGGACTCATCGGTCTGGGGGCGTTTGTGGTGATCCTCGCGGTTGCCGCGCCGATAGTGCTGAAGACGCTGAAAATGGGACGCTCGGGCACGAGCATCATCTATCTCAGCGCGATTGCTGCGTCGGTCCTGGCTCTTGTCCAGATCAGGTATCTCCGGTTTGCGGCCGGGTTTGTGCCGCTGTTCGTGCCCTATGCATTGATCATGGTGGCGCGTGGCAAGAGTGCCGGACGGTGGCTGCTGGCAGTTGTAGTCATGGTGGTGGTTATTGGCTTCGGGCTGGAGGCCTTGGACCCGGCCCATAGCCGCGACATTGACGTGGCCGATTACCTGACCGACGCGGCGTGCCTGTACCCGGATTTTTCGGTTCTTTCCCGCGTGCAGCCGGGGCGGATATTGATGCCGCCAACGCAGGCGCTGCACATGATGGTTCAATTGCCTCCACGCATGTCGGTAGCGGCGGTTTCATTTCACCGCTCGGCGCCGGGCATGCGCCGGGTGTTGCAGGTGTTTATTTCGCCCGACAGCGAGAGCCGGCGAAAGGCGGCGGAAGATTTCGATTACATCGCGGTCTGTCGTCTGCCGATTCCGGCGGCCATTGCCGACGACACGCTGTTTGCGGTTCTCTCCCGCGGTGGCGGCTGGCCGGGGCTTGAGCGGCTGAGTGGTGCGGACGACGCGTTCCAGCTGTTCCGCATCGATCACACGGCTTTCCGCTGACGCAGATTGGCGGATATTGCGGTTTAACCGACCCCGGTTTTCAGGTGGCTTGCGGTGCACCGATCCGGCTGTCGAGCCAGGCTATGAAATCAGCCGTCGCTTGCTCACGGCCGACATCGTTGAGGGTCTCGTGCCGGGTTTCGGGCAGCACGGCGGCGGTGATATCGGCAAGCCCTGTCTTGCGCATCTGGGCTGCGAGCCATTCAACTGCCTTGCCTTGATCCGTCGCCGGATCCTCGGCGCCGCCGATCAGATGCACCGGCAACGTCTTTGGCAGGCGCGCGAGCCGTGCCGGGCTGCCACCGGCATAGATCATCTCGAACACATCGCGCCACATGCTCACGGTGGCGTCCCAGCCACACAGCGGATCGGCGACATAGAGATCGACCTCGGCGGTGTCGTGCGACAGCCAGTCGAACTCGGTGCGACGGTCGGGCATCGCCTTGGCCCAGGCCTGAAAGGTGAGCTTGGGCAGAATGGCGCTGGGGGTGTCGGAGCCCTTGAAGAATGCCTCGATCGCCAGCAGCCCCTGACCAACCCGTCCCAGAGCGCCAGCGTTGAAATTCGAATTCCAGACAGCTAGCGCGGCGCTGGCTTGCGGATGAGCCTCGGCGAAATTGAGGGCGATCTGCCCCCCCATCGAATGCCCGAAGGTGATCACCGGCAGGCCGGGATGGCGTTCGCCAATCAACGCATGGATGGCCGCGACATCGGCGATCACTTTTTCCACGCCATCCTTGGCGGCAAAGGCGCCGGGGATTGAACCGGGGGCGCGGGTGGCGCCGTGACCGCGGTGGTCATGGGCATAGACATGGTAGCCGCTGGCCACGAGCGCGCCGGCAAAACGCCGGTAGCGGCCGGCATGTTCGGCCAGTCCGTGATTGATCTGGACCACGCCGCGCGCGGGTGCTTGAGCCGGCAGGTGACGGACGGAAAGCTTGTCCCCGGTGGGGCTTGAAGCGGTGAAGGGAGAAAAATCGCTCATGCGCCATTGGTCATGGCCGGGGTGTTAAAATCAAGAGGGGTTGATGATCGATCAACTGCTGGATCAATCCGCGCCGTGGGCGCCTTTGAATTCGAACGGAAATTCTGACAGGAGGGCGGGGTCGCGTCGATGTAGAGAGGCGGCTGGTGGCCGGAAAAGCCTGGTCTGTGTCTGGCGAGCGGCAACGCATTGCATTCGGCGGGTTGCCCTTCATGGAAAAATCGCTAGTTGAGGGGCAACAAGCCATGGAGTGCCGACACGTGAGCGACCTGACCCTGAACCAAGCCATCGACAATATCTATGCGTCGATCAAGAACGATAATGAAGAGCTGGACATCCACATTGCCGCGCTCAAGGCCGCGATGGCGCGCGAGGGCGTCAAGGAAGCCGTGTTCGAGCCCTCCAAGCTGGCGCAATCCAATCGCCAGGGCCGCAAGATCATGCAGTCCTATTTCAAGAAGAAGGGCGTGACCGTCAGTTTTTCGGCCTGAACCGATCTCGGCGGTGTTGTATCAGTTTCAGCCACCAATTATGGGCGTGACCGGCCGCAGCTCGACATCTTCAGCCGCAGGAATGCCGATTGTGCTGACTGCAAAGTAGCCGCTGAAACGCATTTGCCAGATCGACGGCTGCGCCCCATTGTACTCGCACGCCACCGTCATGAACGGAAATTTGGCGCTCGGCTCGCCGATAATTGACAACAACAAGTGGTTGTAGTCCGGATTGAAAACAAAGTTGTAGGACCCGTATTCGGGCTTGATCCGTTCAAAACCGTCACAAGCAATCTTGCTGGCTTTACCTGTCTTATCAATGCCGGTTACCCGGTAATCAGCGCTTTCGTGATCGGCAGGCAGAATGGTGAGGTTGAGGTAAACCACGTGATCTGTGTCGGCAAATTTTCCGTGAAATTCTAGGATCTGCTCCGAGATTGATTCCGTGAGCGAATAGTCAATCGTCTGATTGATGGATTTGACCGTGGTCCCGGCCTGCGCCGTTGTGCCAAGAAGGCAGCCTAAGATGAGCGTGAGTGCGCGCATTCCCGTATCCTCCCTGACGGTTTGAGCAAGCCCGAAACACTATGCCGATCAATCCGATCACACAGGTCCAGGCCTGTCGATGGGTGGAAATGTATTGCTACTGGCAACTCTCATATGGGGAGCGTTGGTCGGCCTCATTGCCCTTGGCTGCACTTTGCAATAGACAGCGGGCAACAATCCAAATCATGTCTGGAGCGCATCGTGGCACGGCAGTTCATCTATCACATGGCAGGGCTCAACAAGTCTTTTGGCGCCAAAAAGGTTCTCGAAAACGTCCATCTGTCATTCTACCCGGATGCCAAGATCGGTATTCTTGGTCCCAACGGCGCCGGCAAATCGACGGTTCTCAAGGTCATGGCCGGGCTCGACACCGAGTTCACCGGCGAGGCCTGGCTGGCCGAGGGCGCAACACTCGGTTATCTGCCGCAGGAGCCGCAGCTCGATCCGGCCAAGACGGTGCTTGAAAACGTCATGGAAGGCGTGGCCGAGAAGCAGGCTGTGCTCGACCGCTACAACGAACTGATGATGAACTATTCCGACGAGACCGCCGACGAGGGCGCGGCTCTCCAGGATGTCATCGACGCGCAGAACCTGTGGGATCTCGACAGCCAGGTTGAAATGGCCATGGAAGCGCTGCGCTGCCCGCCGCCGGAAGCCGGCGTGGAAAGCCTGTCGGGCGGTGAAATGCGCCGCGTGGCGCTGTGCGCGCTGCTTTTGCGTCAGCCTGATCTGCTGCTGCTTGATGAGCCGACCAACCATCTCGATGCCGAAAGCATTGCCTGGCTCGAGAAGCATCTCAGGGAATATCCCGGCGCCGTGATCATGATTACCCATGACCGCTACTTTCTTGACAACGTCACCGGCTGGATTCTCGAGCTCGACCGTGGCAAGGGCATTCCCTACGAGGGCAACTACACCGCCTACCTGGAAGCCAAGCGCAAGCGCATGAAGCAGGAAGGCCGCGAAGACGCAGCCCGGCAGAAGGCGCTCAGCAGCGAGCAGGACTGGATTGCCTCGTCGCCGAAAGCCCGTCAGGCCAAGTCGAAAGCCCGTATCCGCGCCTATGACGAATTGGTCAAGGCCGCCGCTGACCGACGTCCCGGCGAAGCCCAGATCATCATTCCTACCGGCGAACGGCTCGGTAACCAGGTGATCGACGCGGAAGGTATATCCAAGGCCTATGGCGACCGGCTGCTGATTGATGATCTGACCTTCAAGCTGCCACCCGGCGGCATTGTCGGCGTCATCGGCCCCAACGGTGCGGGCAAGACCACGCTGTTCCGGATGATCACCGGGCAGGAAAAGCCCGATTCCGGCACCATCACCATCGGTGAGACCGTGCAGCTCTCCTATGTCGACCAGAGCCGCGATTCACTGGATGGCAACAAGAGCGTCTGGGAAGAGATTTCCGGCGGCAACGACATCATCAAATTGGGCCGGCACGAGATGAATTCGCGCGCCTATTGCTCGACCTTCAACTTCAAGGGTGGCGACCAGCAGCAAAAGGTCGGCACGCTTTCGGGCGGTCAGCGCAACCGGGTGCATCTGGCCAAGCTCTTGAAATCCGGTGGCAACGTGTTGCTGCTCGATGAGCCGACCAACGATCTCGACACCGAAACGCTGGGCGCGCTCGAAGAGGCGCTCGAAAACTTCGCCGGTTGCGCCGTTATCATCTCGCATGACCGCATGTTCCTCGATCGGTTGGCCACCCATATTCTTGCGTTTGAAGGCGATAGCCACGTGGAATGGTTCGAAGGCAACTTCGAGGATTACGAGCAGGACAAGATCCGTCGTCTCGGCGCGGACTCGGTCAATCCGAAGCGGGTGACGTACAAGCCGCTGAAGCGGTAGGGCATCTGTTAGTTCCTGACGCGCCGACAACCAATCAGGCCTTGAGTGGCCTGATTGTGGCGGTGTTGAATTGAATTGCTGTGCGCAGTACAATTCAACTCAAAGGAATATTGTGATGATCACTATCAATCTGCCGGATGAACTTGAGCAATTGCTGGCCCGCTATGCCGATGAGATGGGCATGAGCAAGGAAGATTTGGCGTTACGTGCGATCAAGGACCGGATGGAGGATCTGGCGGCTGGTGAAGCGGCGATTGCCAATGATGACGGGGAACACATTCCCTTGGCCGACATCCTCGCGGAGTTTGGTGACGGAACAGACGAGAATGGAAATTCGCTGCACGCAGCAGAATGACCTGGGTAGTCTCTTTCACCAAATCAACGCGGAAGCAATTGTCTAAACTCAGCCCGGCGGATCGGAGCCGAGTCCTGACTTTTCTCAAAGAGCGAGTTGTGAAACACCCCGACCCTCGCGAACTTGCCAAGCGATTACACGGAAAGAATGAAGAGCTCTGGAGGTTCCGGGTCGGTGACTTGCGGCTTATCGAGCGAATTTCACAGGGTTTGATGACGGCTCTGGTCATCGAGATCGGACACCGCAGGGAGATTTATCCATGACCACAATCCTGATCACCGGCACCAATCGCGGCATCGGGCTGGAACTGGCCAAACAGGCCTTGGCCAAGGGCTGGACGGTTTATGGCTCGGCGCGAGGTGTGGTGACCGATCCGGAAGCGCATATCTGTGATCATCCGAAGTATCATGATTTGGTATTTGATGTCACCGACCATGTGGCGGTGCGGGCGGCGGCGGCCAGTGTCAGCGAGCCGATTGATATCCTCATCAACAATGCCGGCACCATCGGGCCGAAGCGGCAATCGGTGCTGGATATGGATTTTGACGGCTTTGCCAAAACGCTGGCGATCAACACGCTGGCGCCGTTGGCGGTGGCTCAAGCCTTCCTGCCGCATCTCAAGCGGAGTTCAAATCCGCGCATTCTCACTGTCTCGTCGCGGATGGGCAGCCTGTCGCATGCCAAGTCTGACCGGATCGCCTACCGAGCTTCAAAGGCTGCGGTCAACAAGGTGATGCAAGGGCTGGCGAGCGATCTCCAGCCGATGGGGGTGGCGGTGGCGCAGCTGCATCCCGGTTGGGTGCGAACAGATATGGGTGGGCAGGGGGCCGACATCGATGTGAGCACCAGCGCCGCCGGAATCCTCAAGATCGCCGAAGGTCTGACGCTTGAAGGCACCGGTCGTTTTTACAATTGGGACGGTGCGCGGCTGGAATGGTGAGGCGCTGATAAAGGGGGAAACTTGCTTTTTTCTGATCATCAGTGCGCGAAAAAAATCCGGAAGTCAAAAATGAACTATCCCCGATCTTTTTGCCTCACTCCATTCGGCAGCAGAACGAGAAGAACGGACCGGGCAAGCCCGGTGCACCGGTCGGCGTGAAGGTGAAATCGCGCACCGCGTCGCTCTCGTCGGTGCATCCGCCCGGCGTGTAGGCGATGGCGCCTTTGACCGGATGGCTGGTTTCAAGCTGCCAGGGATTTTCGGAGGCGAAACTGACACTGCCCGGCGTCGACTGGATCGTATCGCCGGAAAAGGCGTCGATGAAAGTCGATGACATGGTGCCGTCGCAACTCAGTTGCAGCGCCCAGTTGGGCTCGAAACCGGAACAAATCATTCTCTGGCCGGGTTGCAGCAAGCCGTTGCAGGAAAGATCGGCGGCGAGCCCCGCCGTCGGCTGCGCGAGAAGGGCGGCGAGAACCAGGGCAGGGGTAAGGCAAGGTCGTTTGGCAAACATCTGGACAATCTCCTTGATCCAATGTCGTTAGCACCCCGCACTTGCCAGATTAGCACATTTTGGCGCGCGGCTGAACTGGCTGCGGTTTTGGCGCCCGGCCAATGGTGGCGAGGCAAGGGGCTGGGGTGGAAGTCAACCCGCTTGTCTCGCCGTTTCGGGTTTGAGGATTTGCAATGGCGGCACGGCAAAGATGGCAGTTCATGTATTTTGATTGGATGATCAGCGCAGCTTGGGTTATTGGCTCTGTTCCGCATCAACCTCCCAGGAGCCGCCGATGACCCTGCCGATGTTTGCCGACGACGCCACCATGCTGCCGAAAATCCATCCATCGCAAAAGCTCAGGGCGCGGGTTGCTGCGACGCTGGACGCCCGGGGTGGTGACTTTCTGAGCGAACCTGTGGCCGAGCTGGAGCTGGGGTTTGACGGCATCCCGGGAGATTTCCACGCCGGGCCGACACGCTCGTCGGGCGGGCGCGAACCCTGGTATCCGCGCGGTACTGAAATTCGCAATGAGCGACAGATCTCGATTGTTGCGGCGGACGAGCTGGCGCTGGCGGCGGCAAAAATGGGCATCGACCGGATCGAGCCCGGCTGGATCGGCGCCAATCTGGTGATTGAGGGCATTCCGCTTCTGTCGATGCTGCCGCCGCGCACGCAATTGTTTTTCGAGGGTGGGGTGACGCTGCGGATTGATGGCGACAACGCGCCGTGCCGCATCGCCGGGGCGGCGATTGCCAAGAATTATCCAGAGATGGATGAGACGGCGCTGGCGCTTGCCTTTGTGCCCGCCGCCCGCCGTCGCCGCGGCGTTGTTGCCTGGGTGGAAAAGCCCGGCAGAATTTCCGCCGGAGAGGCGCTCAGCGTGCGGATCTGGGAACAATGGATCTATCCGGCAGGCTGATTGGCTTCGTCGCTATGGCTGCCGGGGGTATGCGCGCGTGCCGCAGGTGTGGCCGGGCGGCGATTTCCATGCGACACTAAGTTTTTCAGCAACGACATTGGGCTTGCCTTGATGTCGAAAATGACATAAACATATCTTTATATCATTTTCGAGGTTTGCATGCTGTCACCGACCCCACTTTTGCTTGAGCAATGCGTTGAAGTCCTCAAGGCCGCCGGTGAACCGACGCGGCTGCGGCTGATCGCGCTGCTGCGGCAGGGGGATCTGACCGTCAGCGAAATGACCGAGGTGCTGGGGCAATCCCAGCCGCGGATTTCGCGCCATCTCAAGCTTCTGGGTGAAGCCGGGCTGGTTGAGCGCTACCAGGAAGGCGCATGGGCCTATTTTCGCCGGACGCAGGAAGGCCTGCGGGCCCGGCTGGTGCAACAGGCGCTGGACGCGGCCTCGCCGCTCGATCCGCATCTGGCGCGCGATGCCGAGCGTCTCAGGACCGTCAAACAGGCCCGAGCAAGCCGTGCGGAATCCTATTTTTCCGCCAATGCGGCGCGCTGGAACGATTTGCGGCAGATGCATGTTTCGGATGAACGGGTGGAAGCAGAAATTCTCAAGCTGATCGGTCGGACGCCGTTTGACGGCCTGCTTGATCTTGGCACTGGCACCGGCCGCATGCTGGAACTGCTGGCGGGAAGCTACCGCCGCGCCATCGGCATCGATTCGAGCCGCGACATGCTGGCGATCGCCCGGGCGCAACTTGATGATGCCGGCATCACTCATGCATCGGTTCGCCAGGGCGACATTTTCAACCTGCCGCTCGACCGCGAGAGTTTCGATGTGGTCACCATCCACCAGGTGCTGCATTTCCTGCACGACCCGCTGCCGGCAATCCGCGAGGCCGCCCGCATGCTGCGGCCCGGCGGGCGGGCGATCATTGTCGATTTCGCACCGCATGATCATGAGGATTTGCGGATCGAACACGCCCATGCGCGGCTTGGCTTCAGTCAGGCCCAGGTGGCCGACTGGCTTGAGCAGTGCGGACTGACGGTCGAACACATGGTCGACTTGCCGGCCGACAGCAGCGAAAACCGGACTTTGACAGTTACCCTCTGGCTGGCGCGCGATCCGCGCCTGCTGATCGCCTCCGACGATACCAATTCTGGCCTGACTTTTTCCAACACAGGAACCACCTGATATGTCCAGCTCCCCCGCGCCAGCGCACAGGCCCTGCCTGAAAGGATCAAGGTCTCCTTCGAGTTCTTTCCGCCCAAGAATGGCGACATGGAAAGCCAGTTGTGGGACAGCATCACCCGGCTTGCGCCGTTTCAACCGGATTTCGTCTCGGTGACCTATGGCGCCGGCGGCTCGACCAAGCAGCCGACGCTCAACACCGTGGGCCGGATCGCCTCAGAGACGGCTCTCGCGCCGGCCGCGCACCTGACCTGTGTTGGCTCGGACAAGGCAGCCGTCGACGCAGTGGCGCGCGAATTCCAGGCGCTCGGGGTCAATCATTTCGTGGCGCTGAGGGGCGACCCGCCGGAAGGCGTGGGCGCAGCCTATCAGCCCCACCCGGGCGGCTATGCCAACGGCGCCGAACTGGTGGCCGGCCTGCGCGCCATCTCCGATTTCGAGGTCTCGGTCTCGGCCTATCCCGAGCGCCATCCCGAAAGCCCGGATTTCGCCACCGATATCGACATGCTCAAGCGCAAGGTCGATGCTGGTGCTACCCGGGCGATTACCCAGTTCTTTTTCGATAACGACGTTTATGAGCGTTATGTCGAGCGGGTGCGGCGGGCTGGAATTTATGTGCCGATCGTGCCGGGTATCCTGCCGATCCACAATTTCACGCAGGTGGCTCGGTTTTCCAAACTGTGCGGCGCCTCGATTCCCAACTGGTTGGCACGACGCTTTGACGGGCTGGAAAAAGACCCGGAGACTCGGGCACTGATTGCTGCTGCCATTGCCGCTGAGCAGGTCAATGATCTGGTCGAGCGCGGCATTGATGATTTCCACTTCTACACGATGAACCGGGCGCAACTGGTCTATGCGATCTGCCATCTGCTCGGCTTGCGCGGCGTGGACGCCGATGCGGCAGTTGGTGCAGCGGCCTGATCCGCCGCTAAAGCATCCCATCGGTCCCGCGATGCCTTGACGGTTGCCCTTCGCAGGGCGCCGTCGTTTTCCAGCCTTAGAACGTCAAAACGGGAGCGCCGAAACGCTCCCGTCCTTGAACTTTTCCCTTTTTGACGGTGTGCTCCGAGGTCAGATAAAGAGCATCGCACCGACAAATATGAACGCTGCACAGATCACAAGGGTATTGAGCGATTGCGTAAATCCCATGGTGGTCCTCCTTCGCGTTATACAGTCGAATGATACGCGTGGCTTCGGCTTTGTGAAAAGCAAATTCGTTGCTGCATTGCACCCAAAACAGGGCATAGTGTTCCTATCTCGCCCTTTATCGTATTGAAATTGAAAGAATAATTGCTCATTCATTTTCTGTTAAGAAAGCGTCACATTGGGGTTGCAAAGGGTCTGGCTGTGTCGCCGGTGGAGATTTGATGCCGCATTCCCGCCCCATTGAGGCCAGAATTGCGCAGCCTGATACAGCCGGAGTCACTCATTCGCCAGCACTTTACGCGGGGATATCGGTTGCCTGAGAGCCACAGTGGCCATCGAAGCCCCTCCGGTCGGCGATTCAGGCCCTGAACGCGCGTTCCAGCGCTGCGGCTACGGCCAATAGCACCTGGTCTTGCCCGAATCGGGCGACGACCTGAATGCCGAGCGGCAGGCCGCTCGCGTCGAAAAAGCCGGGAATGTTGACCGCCGGCGTTCCCATCAGGGTCCAGAGCTTGTTGAAACGCGCGTCACCGGTTGAACCGAGCCCTTCGGGCGCTGCTCCCGGCGCGGAAGGCGTGAGCAGGATGTCGACCTCGCCGAACAGTCCGCGGGCGGCAGTGCGGCCACGTTTGGCCAGCTTGCGGGTGGCATCATAGGCGGCGGGCTCTATCGCCTGACCGCGCTCGATGGCGTCCACCAGACGCTGGCTCAGGAATTCCCGGTGACGGGCAAGGTCGGGGCCGCAGGCGAGACCCGCCTCGTGCTCCTGAAGCGCTGCATGGGCGTCGCGGGCCGCGGCCATGGCCTCGGGCTCTGCGATGTCACCGACATCAAAGCCGGCATCGGCGGCCATGTCGGCGGCTTTTGACAGCGCCTCCTGCATCGCCGGATCGGCACCCTCAAGCTGCGCGCAGCGGTAGACGGCGACACGAATGCTGGCGGGGTCCACCGGTGCGGCGGCCAGCGTCCGCCCGGTCAGCAGTTGGGCCAGCAAAGCCACATCGACGACGCTGGCAGCAAACAGCCCGGCGGTGTCGAGCGAGGGCGCAAAATGTTTCAGGCCGCCCGTGGGCAGCAGCCGGTAGCTGGGCTTGTAGCCAGCGATTCCGCAGAACGCCGCGGGACGAATTACCGAACCGCCGGTCTGGGTGCCGATGGCTGCCGGAATCATGCCGGCGGCGACGGCCGCTGCCGAGCCTGATGACGAGCCGCCGGGCGTGTGCGCCGGATTGTGCGGATTGACGGTGGCGGCGGGGTGCAGATAGGCAAATTCGGTGGTGACGGTCTTGCCGATGATGGTTGCGCCACGGCGGCGCGCCAGATCAACAATGGCGGCATCGACCTTCGGCTGGTGGCCGTCATAGGCAGCCGAACCATAGCCCGTGGGCTGGTCAAAAGTGTCGAAGATGTCCTTGACGCCAAGGGCAACGCCGGCAAGCGGGCCGGTGGCGGCAACTACGGGGTTTTCCGCGACATGGGCGAAGGCCTTGATGGCTGCATCCTTGCGGGCGATGGCGTCGCGGCTCAGGGTGATCATCACGTCCGGATCGGCCTTGCCGGCGTCGCGCGCCGAAATCAGCGCCTCAAGGCTCATCATGCGGTTGTGGCCCATGGTTTTCGTCTCCTCCCGGCAAATCAGGGCGGTCCGGCCCTGCTCACCACTTTATGGCGAGGCGATTGTCCAGTGACAAGAGCCCGAGCGCGATCAGGCCAAGACCAAGCGTCTCGGTGAGTGACAGGGATTCGCCGAGAAAGACAATGCCGAGCAGGATCGCTGCCGGCGGCACCAGCAGCGTGACCAGCGAGGTGGAGGTGGCGCCGGCGGCGCTCAGGATGCGGAAAAACAGGATATAGGCAAAAGCAGTTGAGACCAGCGCCAGCGCCAGCACTGCGGCGATCACGTCAAGCGGTGGCATCGGCAGCGTCCAGGGCTGGTCGACGACGAGCGCCAGCGGCAGCATGATCAGGCTCGAGGCGGTCAGTTGTCCGGTGGCGATGATGCGCGGTGAAAGCCCCTTGAAGCGTTTGCTGTAGGTTGCGGCGAAACCATAGGAAATGGCGGCGCCGATGATGGCGAGCTTGGCCCAGAGCGGGCTGTCGCCGAGGCCAAGGGCATCGGGCCCAATCAGCAACACCATGCCGGCAAGCCCTAGTGCGCAGCCGACCAGCTTGGCAGGTGTGATCTTCTCGTCGATTGTGAGAAGCTGCGCGATCATCACGGTCCACAGCGGCGTGGTGGCGTTGAAAATGGACGCAAGCCCGGCGCCGACCTCGATTTGCCCCGCAAAAATCAGCGTGAAGGGGATGGCATTGTTGAGCAGCCCCAGCAGCAACAGCTCGCGCCAGCGGCTTGCCATCGAAGCGTAGAAACCGGGCAGCCAGCCAAAGACGATGTGCAGGGCGATCGCGGCCAATCCGACCCGCGCCAGAACCAGCGTCATCGGCGGGATGAATTGAACCGCGATCCGTCCGAAAAAGAACGATCCGCCCCAGATGATTCCGAGCAGGACCAGCAGCCCCCAGACCTGGGCATTCATGGAGCGGTGGACGGTGGCTGTCATTGCGTATTTCCAATTATGTGGGCAGGTGTGGACCCGATTGGTGGTGCTTGTCACAGCCGCAGGGTTTGCACCACCCGAAATCAGCCGCTTGTCATTTGCCGGTGGGAAACCACGTTGGTAGTGTCGCAAGCTAACCGGGAGACGTCATATGCAACGATTCGCCACTGGTACGGACGCCGCACTCGAGCTAAGGCCGGACCAGCCGTTGTATTGCTTCCGACCGGATGTGCTGAAGCAGGATGCCCGGCAATTCATGAAGCTGTTTCCCGGCGAGACCGCCTATGCGGTCAAGACCAATGGGGAACCAATGGTGCTCAAGGCGTTGGTCGACGCCGGGGTGAAAATCTTCGACGTCGCCTCGCCGGGCGAGTTTGCCGCCGTGCGGGCTGCCTCGAAGACCGCCGAGATGCTCTACATGCACCCGGTCAAGGCGCAATCCGATATAAGGCTGGCGCTGGAAAAATATGGCATCCGGGTGATGTCGCTCGACCATGAGGACGAGATTGCAAAGGTGCTCAGGATCGTCAGGGCGCTCGATCTGGATCCGGCCTCGATCACCATTTTCGTGCGGCTGCAGACCAAGGGTCATGCGATGTACGAGCTGTCGAAGAAATTTGGCGCAGCCCCCGGCCATGCGGTGGAACTGGTGCAGCGGCTCGGCCGGATCGGCTTCAAGGTAGGTCTGTGCTTTCACGTCGGCAGCCAGGTCGAGGAGGCCGAATCCTACGAGCTGGCGCTCAAATCCGCCGACTGGGTGCGCAACCGTGCCGGTGTCGAATTGGTCGGCCTTGATGTCGGCGGCGGCTTTCCGGCGGTCTATGGCCATGATCCCAACCGCAAGGCCAAGCCGATGCCACCGCTCGAAGAGCTGATGGGCAAGCTGCGTGAGAATATCACCGAATGGGCCTTTGACGACATGCCGCTGGTGGCAGAGCCGGGCCGGGTGGTGGTGGCACGGGCGTTTTCGCTGGTGGTGCGGGTGCTCTTGCGCAAGGGCCGCAGGCTCTACATCAATGATGGCATCTGGGCCTCGCTGTCGGACAGCTGGACTGGCAAGATCACGCTGCCGGCCCGCTTCATCCCGGAACCGGCGCGGCGCATCCGCAAGGGCAATCCAGCAAACATCGTGCCGTTCCGGGTTTGCGGGGCGACCTGCGATTCGGTCGACATCCTGTCGCGGCCGTTCTGGCTACCGGAAACGGTGGACACCGGAGACTGGATCGAGATCGGCCATATCGGCGCCTATTCGCTGTCGCTGAGGACCCGCTTCAACGGATTTTACCCCAATGACTTCGTCGAGGTGACGACGCCGTTCGGTGAAGATGGCGAGGCGGAGAGCTTTGCCAGCCTGGAGACGATGGCGGACTGAGGGACGGGACCGGGCGCGGGGGAACCATGCGGCGGGTTGCGGGTTGACCCGTGCCGGCATTGGTGGATTGGGGCAGGTCGCCCGGTTATGATTATGGCGGCATTGCAAAGCTTTAATCCAGCCGGAGGCGCCGATGGAGAACCCGATCTTTTTTGACGACTGGGCCGGGATTGGCCGCATTGTGATCACCGGGCTTTTGGCCTATCCGGCACTGATCCTGATGCTGAGAATTTCCGGGAAGCGGACGCTGAGCAAGTTCAACGCGTTTGATTTCATCGTCACCATCTGCCTGGGGTCGATGCTGTCGTCGATCATCATCACCAAGTCGGTGCCGCTGGTCGAGGGCGTGGTGGCACTGGCGTTGCTGATCGTGCTGCAGTTTGCCATCACCTGGTTGTCGGTGCGCTCACCGGCATTTCAGAGTCTGATCAAGAGCAATCCGACGCTGCTGGTTCATCGCGGTGTCTATCAGGAGAAAGCGATGCGCACCGAGCGGGTGTCGAAACAGGAGATTGCGGCCGCACTGCACGCCAATGGTAACGCGGAAACGTCGGAACGCTGTTGCGTGGTGCTCGAGACCGATGGCTCGCTGAACGTATTTACGGCCGCGTGAGTCGGCTTTTGCCACATATTGCACCGCGCGCATCTGTCACGCGGTTTTTGCGATACTTTTGCGGTAGAGTGGCGTTTCAAATCCAGTCTTCAGGCTGGTCTGGAGACCGCCCATGCCGAAACTAATCCGCTTCGTCCTTCTCAACTCCGCCCTCGGAGTGCTGATCGGCTGGGCCGTGGCGGCTGCGGTGGTCTATTTCAACATCAATGGCTTTGGCGATCTGATCTGGTATTCCTCGAGCCGGATCACGGCGCTGTTCATCCTCCTGGTGTCGTTCGGCTCCACCTTCGGCTTTGCGGTGATGGCCACCGCGGTAATGCTGATGCCGGTCGACAAGGACGAGTTCGACAAGCTGTAGAGATCAAGTCCCGATTGTCTGTTTTTACAGATGGTTGAACAATACTTCCGCGACATTTTCCAGGAACGAGATCAGCAACACGTCGAGTGTTTTCGCGACGGGCCGGCGCCCCGTGCTGATCGCGCAAGTAAACCGAATTTTTTCAAGACGATTTTGTTTTGCTGCAAATCACATTAGGCTTGGGCAACAGGGAGACTTGGATGGACGATGAAATTGTCGACACGGTTCAGGCCGTCGGGCAGGCGGTGGAACAAGTTGTCGGCGAAGCCGTTCATCACGGCGACCACATGGTGTCGATCGCCATTGCGATCGCCATCGCCGCGCTGCTGGGGCTTGGTTTCATGCGGCTCAGGCAACCGCCACTGGTAGGCTTCATCCTCGCCGGACTGGCGCTCGGCCCCACCGGGCTCGGGGTAATCTCGACATCGGAAAACGTCACCCTGCTTGCGGAAATGGGCGTCGTCGTGCTGCTGTTCTTCATCGGCATGGAATTGTCGATCAAGGCGTTTGTGCTGAGCCTCAAACAGGCAGTGCTGGTGGCAGGCGGGCAATTGATTGCCTCGATGGTGCTGGCGGCAGTGCTGTCACTGGCATTGGGTGCGAGCCTGTCGGAAACCATCATTCTGGGCTTCATCATCGCCTTGTCGAGCACCGTGGTGGCGATGAAGATGCTCGACGAGATGGGCGAATTGCGCAGCTCCTCGGGCCGGATCGCTGTCGGCGTGCTGATCGCCCAGGATCTGGCGGTGGTGCCGATGCTGATCCTGGTCTCCAGCCTTGGCGGTGAAAGTTTTGACCTTGGCGCGGTGATCTTCAAGGTTGTGGTTGCGGTGGCGCTGCTGGCCGGTTTGTTGTGGTGGTTTGGCCGTCATCCGAAACTCAAGCTGCCGTTTGCCGAAGCAATTGAAGACAATGTCGACCTTTTGGCGATCGGCTCGCTGGCGTTGTGCTTTTCCGCCGCCGCGCTATCGGGCCTGGCGGGCTTGTCGCCGGTCTACGGCGCGTTTCTGGCCGGCATCATCGCCGGCAACTCGACGCTTCGAAGCCGGGTCATTCCGGTTATTGAACCGATTCAAAGCATATTGCTGGTGGTGTTCTTCCTGTCGATCGGGCTGCTGATCGATCTCGATTTCATCCTCGCCAATATCTGGCTGGTGCTGGCGGCCGCGTTTCTGGTGGTGGCGCTGAAGACGGTGGTCAATATCTTCCTGCTGCGCAGCACCGGGTCCGACCCGAAGACAGCGCTCCTGGCAGGCCTGTCGATGGCGCAGGTGGGGGAATTCTCCTTTGTGCTGGCAGCGGCCGGCTTTGCTTCGGGCGCCTTCGGCGCGGATATCTATCGACTGGCGATCGCGGTGACGGCAATTTCGCTGTTGATGTCGCCGATCTGGTTCAACCTGATGAAGCGCGTCGAGGACATCGCCAGCGAGGGCATCGGCTCCTACAGGCAGGCGCTGGCAGAGGCCTATGAGGATGAACTCGATGGCGTGGAGAATGTGGTGTGGGCGGTGCGTGCCCGCTACCGTGCCGCGCGGTTTGCGCTTTATCAGCGCCGTGCCCGCCGTGCCGGGGCCAAGGCGGAGGTTGAAGTTGTACCGGAAGACGGGAATAGCGGCACTAAAGAGCCGGTCAGTGATGTGGTTGATACGCCTTCCCGGACCGGCAGTGATGCCGCCCTAAACCCGCCGCCGTCGATCAATCAGGCAGCGAGCGGCCCGCTCGACGACGCGGGCCCTGACGATGCTGAAACAGCCGGACGATGAGGCCCGACTGCTGCTGTTTTACCCTCGATCGCTTGGGCGTTTGCGGTTGAGCGATGCTTACAGCGCGCCCAACAATTCCTCGGTGGGCCAGCCGTCTGCGGGCAGACCGAGGCGGAGCTGTTCGGTGCGTACCGCAGCGCGGGTGCCGCCACCGAGAATTCCGTCGATCTTGCCGACATCGTGGCCTCGGGCGGCAAGTTTCTGCTGCAGCTGTTTCATCGCCACGTCGCTCAGGCCGGATCCAGGATTGCCAGCATCATAGGGCTTGGCGCCGCCAAGCCGGGTGGCGAAATAGGCAGCCGACGTGGTGTAGATGAAACTCTGGTTCCACTCGAGATAGATCGAGAAATTCGGGAAGACGAGGAAGGCGGGCCCGTTACGGCCCTGGGGAAACAACAGATCGGCGGGAAGGTTCTGGGCGCTTGGTGCGCCGTTGCGGAATGTCACGCCGAGTGCTGCCCAATCATTGAGTGTCATGCCCTGGCCAAGGCCGGATTTTTCATAGGGGAAATCGCCGTCAGGCAGCGATACTTCCGCAAGCCACGGTTCGCCGGCGCGCCAGCCCAGCGCCCGGATGAAATTCGCCGCCGTCAGGATGGCATCGGGGGAAGACTTCTTGAGATCTTCATGGCCGTCGCCGTCGCCGTCGACGCCATATTTGATGATATCGCGGGGCAGCATCTGTACCTGGCCGATTTCGCCTGCCCAGGCGCCGGTGGTGCCGGTCGGGTCGAGATCGCCGTGGGCAACCATTTCGATGGCCGCCAACAATTGCGGACGAAACAGTTCAGGCCGGCGACAGTCATGGGCGAGCGTCGCCAGCGCATTGATGGTGTTGAAATCACCCTGGACCGCGCCGAAATCGGTTTCCAGTCCCCAAAACGCGGTGATCACAGGCGCCGGCACGCCATAATCGGCCTCGGCGCGGGCGAAAACCTCGGCAAACTGCGCCATCTTCTTCTTGCCGACCTGCATCCGGTTGGCGCTGACCGAGCGCTGGGAAAACTCCAGGAAGGTCTGCCGGAACACGCCCTGGGCGCGATCGCGCGAGAGCACCTTGTTATCGACCTTGACGCGAGCCAGTGCGTTGTTGGCCACTTCTTCGCTGATTCCGCGGCTCATCGCTTCGGCTTTCACACCCTGAAGGAACTGGGCGAAATTGCCGCCGCAGCTGGGTGCTTGCGCCATGGCCGGGGTAACGATCAGGCTGGAAAGAAGAAGGGTGAGGTGGAATTTGCGTCTCATGGTGGCTTGAACTCCTGATGGGGCTGGCAACGCACCCGAAATTTGTGGCTATGTTGAGGTGACCCGGCTCATGGCAGGCCCAACGCCGGCATTGGCGTTGCGGGTGTCGGTGTGCAGCGGGCACTGATGTCTGGCGGGGATGACCATATCTGCTTCAGCGCGCGTATTTCTGTAGCCATGCGCGCCACTGGCTCTTGCTGCCGGCAAAGGCATTGATGTCGGTATTGCCCTTGATGCCGGGAACCATACCGGTGCCGGTATATTGCCAGAAGCTCCAGGGATGGTCGGGATAGATGTCCTGCGGGTGTCTCGCCACCGAACGCAGCCAGAACTGGTGGTTCATGAGGTGGCCATTGATGTTTTCGCGGTGGAAATCGACCGTGGTGTAGATGATCGGCGTCTTGCCATAATGGCGGCCGACGATGTCCGACCAGATCTTGATTTCCGACCGAACCGTCTCGGGGTCGGGCCGCGTCGTGCAGGTGCGCGAGGCATGATTCCATTCGACATCGAGCACCGGCGGCATCTGTACCGCAGAGCGCGGCACATTGGCGATGAACCAGGCAGCCTGATCCCGCGCGGGTGTGCAGAAATAGTAAAAATGATAGGGCGCCGAGGCGATGCCGGCGGAGCGTGCGCCGCGCAGGTATTCCTCGAAACGGCTATCGGTATGGTCGCCGCCTTCGGTGGCCTTCATGAAGGCGAAGGCGATGCCAGCCTTGCGGACCTGATCCCAGTCGATATCTCCTTGCCATTTGGAAATGTCGATGCCGTGGACCGGGTAGAGATCCGGGTGCCGGCGTCCGAAATCAACCGGTTTGTGGTCGCCATAGCGCCCTTTTCCGGGCGGCGGCAATTTGACCACCGGGGGAGGTGCGTTGGCCGTGCGCGACTGTTTACCGATTGGCTGCAGGCTCGATTCGAGACTGCCGGATGTGCAGCCTGACAATCCCAGCACGATGACGGCGAGAATGGCGAAGGCCAGATGGCCGCGGAAACGCCTCAGGCCGCCGACTGCAACTTCCAGCAACGGTGTTGGCGCTGCCTGGCGGGTGCGGGGCGTGGAGAATCCGAAAGATGAATTATTGTGTGTCGTCAAGGCACTACACGGTTCGGTCTGGAGTGGTGAACGGGGCTCGGCGGCATCGGCGTAACGAAGTTCGTGCCCTGTTTAGCAACAAAAGCTTAAATTTTGAAAAACACTGTAAATCAACTGTTTACCATTAGAAATCACTGGTCACAATTTGTTAAATCCTGATCCGTAATGGTGTGTCGGGGAACAGGAGTTTTTAGCATGATGCTGAAATCTTATCTGCCAAACATTCATCGGCGATATGCAATCGCCGGTTTGGCAATCGGATTAATGACGGCTCTGGCGTTTTGGGTTGGAGAAAGTTTTGCGGGCGTTGCTAACGCTCAGGCGACCATCGGTGCTGCCGATGGTCCGTTGGCGCTCGCCCTTGGTGCGGGCCCCGCGGCATTGGCACTTTTTCTGGTTGCCATCGGCATTCGCAATTCACGGCTTTCCAAACAACTGGCGCACGAGCGGGCCAGCGTCCATTCACTTCGCCAGGCAGCTTACCACGACAGTCTCACGGGCTTGCGCAACCGTTATGCGCTAAGCGAGGATGTCGCTGCATTTTTGGCCGCCGATGTTCAGGACGAACACGTGGCGGTGATGTTGTTTGATCTTGATCGCTTCAAATCCATCAATGATACGCTCGGCCATGGCGCCGGCGACCAGGTGCTCAGAGTGCTGACCCGCCGCATTGAACGCCAGTGCGGCGCGGCGCAGCAGGTCTATCGCCTCGGCGGCGATGAATTCGTCGTACTCTGGAAGGATGCACCGAACGATGCCGCCATCGGTCAGTTCTGCGCGCGGCTTGCAGATGCCGTGTTTACACCGGTGGATTACGGCAATTCCCATATCGATACTGCCGGCAGCATAGGCGTGGCGGTGATGGAAGGCGACACGGTGACCTTGTCGGACCTGCTCAAGCGCGCGGACCTGGCGCTTTACCGCGCCAAGGAGGTTTCAGGTCCGAGCCATTGCTTTTACACCGACTCCATGGACAGCGATTATCGGCTGCGCCGTGACCTCGAGATGGATATGCGCAACGGCCTGTCGGATGGTGCATTCGATGTGGATTATCTGCCGGTTTACGGTGCAGGGTCGCCACGGCCGGTGGGTTTCAGCGCACATCTGAAATGGACCCATCCGGTGTTTGGCGATGTGGCGCCGACCCTGTTCATGGCGATGGCCGAGCAAAGCGGGCTGGCCGTGACACTCGGTAACTGGATGCTCGGCCGGATGCTGGGTGATGCCGCCAGTTGGCCATCCGGCGTGGAAGTCACAGTTTCGGTTTCTCCCGTGCAACTGAACACGCCGGGGTTCGCCGCCGATGTTGCCGAGGCGCTGGCGGCCGCCGGCATCGCTCCCTCGCGGCTGGTGTGTGATGTGCTTTGCAATGCGATTTCGGCCGACAACCGGATTGCGCTGGCCGAGATTGAGACGCTGCGCCGGTCCGGCGTGCGAATTGCCGTGAGTGATTTCTCTGCCGGTGTTGCCGGTCTGGCGATGACCAGGGCGCACCCGATCGACCGCGTTCGTCTGGATATCGATCATATCAAGTCGATTGCCGGAGAGGCGCGTTTTTCACAAATGTTGAGTCTGTTTCTGCAACTGGCCTCCACTGTCGATACTCCGGTTACGCTGACCGGGGTCGACAGCCGCAATGATCTGGAGTGTGCCATTTCCGCCGGCGCTGTCGAGGTCGAGGGATGCTTCGCCGGTCCGGCGCTGTCGGCGGCCGAGGTGCGCGAACTGACGTCGGTTGGTGCGGCTGCATCCGGCGATGACCGGATGCAGCTCGCAAGCTAGAGTATCCTACGCTCAGGCCTCGCCGGCGCCACCAGCGGTGGGCGTCGTCAGGATCACCGCCTCACCGGCTTCCAGCACCGTCTGGTCGCAGGCCTTGAGGGTTTCGACGGTTCCATCAAGCCGGCGTATCTGGGTCAGGCCGACCTGGCCTTCGCCACCGCCATTTATGCCCAAGGGCGGGCGGTTGCGGTGCGAGGAGAGGATGGCCATGTCCATGCGTTCGAGAAAACGCATGGTACGCCGGGTGCCATTGCCGGCTGAATGGCGACCCTTGCCGCCAGACCCTTCGCGGATATGGAAATCCTCTAGTTCCACGGGGAAGCGCATTTCCAGGATTTCCGGGTCGGTAAGCCGTGAGTTGGTCATGTGGGTATGAACGCCCGAGGTGCCGTTGAAGCCCCGACCGGAATTCTCGTAACCCGCCGGTGAGCCCGAGCAGATGGTCTCATAGTATTGGTGCTTGTCATTGCCGAAGGTGAGATTGTTCATCGTGCCCTGGCTGTTGGCGAGCGCGCTGAGTGCGCCGAAAATCGCGTTGGTGACATGCTGCGAGGTTTCGACGTTGCCTGCCACGACGGCGCGCGGATAGGCCGGCTTGAGCATCGAGCCTTCGGGGATGATGATGCGGATCGGTCGCAGGCAGCCGGCATTCATCGGAATTGGTTTTTCCACCATCACCCGGAAGCAATAGAGCACGGCGGCGCGGGCCACCGGCTCGGGCGCGTTGAAGTTGTTTTCCATCGCGTCCGATGTGCCGGTGAAATCCACTGTCGCTTCACGCTTTTCGCGGTCGACCGAAATCTTCACCCTGATCACCTGGCCAGTGTCGGTGGGGTATTCATATTCGCAATCCGACAGGGTGGAGATCACTCGGGCAACGCTTTCTGCGGCATTGTCCTGGACATGGCCCATATAGGCTTCGACCACATCAAGCCCGAAATCGGCCACCATCTTGCGCAGATCAGCCACGCCTTTCTCATTGGCGGCAATCTGGGCCTTCAGGTCAGCGACGTTCTGGGTGACATTGCGGACCGGGTAGGGGTGATTGGTGAGGAGTTCGATCAGCTCCTTTTCCCGGAAACGGCCGCGCTCGACGATGCGGAAATTGTCGATCAGAACGCCTTCCTCGTCGACGGTGGTGGCGAGCGGCGTCATTGAGCCGGGTGCCGTGCCGCCGACATCGGCGTGGTGCCCGCGCGAGGCTGACCAGAACAGGATTTCGCTGCCGTCATCGGAAAATACCGGGGTAACCACGGTGATGTCGGGCAGATGGGTGCCGCCATTATAGGGGGCGTTGAGCGCAAACACGTCGCCGGGATGGATGTCGCCTTCATTGAGGCGGATGATGGTTTCCACCGAGCGGTCCATCGAGCCCAGATGCACCGGCATGTGCGGTGCATTGGCGACAAGGGCGCCGGTGCGGTCGAACACCGCACAGGAGAAATCCAGCCGCTCCTTGATGTTGACCGAATAGGCGGTGTTCTGCAGCGTCACGCCCATCTGTTCGGCAATAGACATGAACAGGTTGTTGAACACTTCGAGCATTATCGGGTCGGCCTGATCGGCGCCGATTGCCAGCGCCCGCTCGAGCTTTTCATAGCGCGTCAGCACGACGTGGTCGCGGGCATTGATGCGCGCTTCCCAGCCTGGCTCGATGACTATGGTCTGGTTGGGCTCGATGATCAGCGCCGGGCCGGCGACACGGTTGCCGGGCTTGAGGCCCTGGCGACGGATGACGCGGGCGTCACGCCACTCGCCCTGACAATAGATCGGTCGGGTTTCGTGCTGATCTACATCGCCGTCGGTCAGCGGGTGTTCGGGCTCGACACGGTTGTCTTCGCGGTCGTCGACGCCTTCCACCGAGATCGCTTCGATGATCACCGGCTTGTCGTCATAGACAAAGCCGAACTGGGCTTTGTGCGCTGCTTCAAACTCGGTGCGGGCGGCGTCGAAATCGAAATCCGAAAACGCCACGGGAATGGTGGTGTCGGTGCCGTCATAGCGCAACTGCAATAGCGGGCGCCAGCTGATGGCGCCATCGGGCACGCCCTGGCTTGCCAATTCCTCAAACACCGCCTTGCAGAGATCGTCGATGAGACCTTTGACCCTGATGCGGCTGTCTTCTTCAAGCGGCTTGATCAGCGCCTGCTGACGCGAGGCAAAGACGCTTGCCAAGCCGATGCCATAGGCTGACAGCAAGCCGGAGAAGGGGTGGATCAGGATCGATTCCATGCCCAGCGCGTCAGCCACCAGACAGGCATGCTGGCCGCCGGCGCCGCCGAAGCAATTGAGCAGGTAGCGGGTCACGTCGTAACCGCGCTGCACCGAGATCTTCTTGATGGCGTTGGCCATGTTTTCGACGGCGATGGTGATGAAACCTTCGGCGATTTCCTCGGCGGTCTTACCCGGTTGCTCCTTGGCGAGATCGGCAAAGGCGGCCCGCACCGTGTCGGCGTCGAGCGGCTGGTCCTGGTTGGGGCCGAAAATGGCGGGGAAAAATTCGGGTGGCAGCTTGCCCAGCATGACGTTGGCGTCGGTGACGGTCAGCGGCCCGCCGCGGCGGTAGCAGGCAGGGCCGGGATTGGCGCCTGCGGAATCTGGACCGGCGCGAAACCGGCCTTCGTCGGCGTGCAGCACCGAGCCGCCACCGGCGGCAACGGTGTGGATCCGCATCATCGGTGCACGGATGCGAACGCCGGCGACTTCTGTGTCGAAGGCACGTTCGTAATCGCCATCATAATGGGCGACATCGGTGGAGGTGCCGCCCATGTCAAAGCCGATGACCTTGGAATAGCCGGCAAGGGCGGCGGTTTCGACCATGCCGACAACGCCGCCGGCGGGGCCGGAAAGAATGGCGTCCTTGCCGCGGAACATGTCCGCTGCCGTCAACCCGCCCGAGGACATCATGAACTGCAGTGTCGGGCCGGGTTCGCCCGAGGGGGTGGCGCCGAGCACGCCTGCGACGCGATCGACATAACGCCTCAGGATTGGCGATAGATAGGCGTCAACAACGGTGGTGTCGCCACGGCCGACCAGCTTGGCCAGCGGCGAGACCTGGTGGCTGACCGAGATCTGCGAGAAGCCTACGCGCTGGCAGGCGGCCTCGACCAGGGTCTCGTGGATCGGGTTTTGCCAGGCATGCATCAGCACCACGGCTACCGAATCGATGCCATCGACGCGGGCCTTGGCCAGTTCAATCTCCAACGGATCAATGTCGGGGGTGCGGCGCACGCGTCCGACCGATGTCATGCGTTCCTCGACCTCGATAACCCGTTCATAGAGCTGTTCGGGGAGAATGATTTCCTTGGCGAAAATGTCAGGGCGGGCCTGATAGGCAATCCTGAGTGCATCGCGAAAACCCTTGGTGATGACCAGCAGCGTGCGGTCGCCCTTGCGTTCGAGCAGCGCGTTGGTGGCCACGGTGGTGCCCATCTTGACGTGGCCGACGCGGTTCGATGGGATCGGCGCATCAGCATCGACGCCCAGCAGGTCGCGGATGCCCTGGATGGCGGCGTCGGGATAGGCTTCGGGGTTTTCCGAGAGAAGCTTGCGTTGATGCAGTGTGCCATCGGGCGCACGACCGACGATATCGGTGAAGGTGCCGCCGCGGTCGATCCAGAAATCCCAAAACTCAGAGTGCGTCATCGGTGTCTCCCTGCGCGCAAAGCTTGCGGTTCGAATTATTAGGTTGATCTTCTCACAAAACGCTGACAAATTGTCAACGTAACATTTAACCCAAGTTGGCTTGCAGTCTATAGTGTCCGTTCACAAGGGCGCGATCTGCGCCAAATCCGGAGGAGGAAGCATATGAAACACACACTCGCCTTGACCCTAGCCGCAGGCATGCTTGCCGCGACATTTTCGATCCCAGCGCTGTCGGCGGACTGGGATATGCCCACGCCCTATCCGGATGGGACCTTCCATACTGTCAACATCAATGAATTTGCCGATGATATCAAAAAGGCAACCGATGGTGGGCTCAATATTACCGTTCATTCCGCCGGTTCGCTGATCAAGCATGGCGAGATCAAGAACGCCGTGCGCGGTGGCCAGGTGCAGATCGGCGAGTTTTTCCTCTCGCTGCTCGCCAATGAAGATGCCGCCTACGGGCTCGATTCACAGCCATTCCTGGCCACCAGCTATGCGGAGGCTGCGAAGCTGTGGGAAGCACAGAAGCCGGTGATCACTGAACTTCTGGCCAAGCAGAAACTGGTGCCGTTGTATGCGGTTCCGTGGCCGCCGCAGGGGCTTTACACCAACAAGGAAATCAAGACAGTTGATGGTCTCAAGGGTCTGAAGTTCCGGTCCTACAACGCCGCGCTTGAAAAGTTTGCCACTCTCGCCGGTGCTGCACCTACCCAGGTTGAAGTGCCCGATATCCCGCAGGCGTTTTCCACCGGCCAGGTCGAAGCGATGATCACTTCGCCATCGACTGGTGCCAATGGCAAGGCCTGGGACTATGTCAGCCATTACACCCCGATCAACGCCTGGGTTCCCAAGAACATCGTCGTGGTCAACAAGGCGGCCTTTGATGCGCTTGATGATGCGACGCGTGCTGCCGTGCTCGAAGCTGCGGCCGCCGCGGAAAAGCGCGGTCTGGAAATGAGCATGAAGGAAACCGACGCGCAAACCGCTGTTCTCAAGGAGAATGGCATGGTTGTGGTCGAGCCGAGCACTGAGCTGCTGGAAGGGCTGATGAAAATCGGTGAGCAGATGCAGTCTGAATGGCAGGAAACCGCCTCCGAACAGGCCAAGGCAATCGTCGCCGATTACGCGAACTGATCGACTGTCGACCGCTGGCGGGTTGCCCGCCAGCGGTCGCTGTGCCCATGTAGGGGTGGCGTCACGGGCGCACCAGCGGGAGGGGAATGTGCGTAAACTACTTGATGGTGTCTACACCGGAAGCGGGCTGCTCTCGGCAGGGCTGATTGCTGCGATATGCCTGCTGGTTACCGCCCAGGTGTTGTTGAACCTGATTACCAAATACGGCCCCTTCGACATCAACCTGACAATTCCATCCTATGCGGATTTTGCCGGCTACATGCTGGCGGCATCGACGTTTCTGGCGCTGGCCTACACGTTGATGCGCGGCGGGCACATCCGGGTGACAATGGTCCTCAATCTGGTTCCGTCGGGGTTTCGTCTGGCGGCCGAAGTGTTTGCCCTGGCGCTATGTGCCGTAGTTGCCGGGTACTCGAGCTTCTACATGTACAGGCTGGTCCACGAATCCTACGAATTCGGTGACATGTCGTCCGGCATTGTCGCAATCCCGCTTTATATCCCCCAATCCACGGTTCTGGCCGGACTTGTGATCCTGACCATCGCCCTCATCGATCTGACGATTCAGACCATCCGTCTCGGGCGGCCGGTCATCGTGCAGATGAACACGGAATGAGGCTCTGTTGATGAGCGACATCACCGCAATCATCATACTTTTCGTGACGCTGCTGTTGTTGCTGGGAGTCGGTGTCTGGGTGGCGTTCGCGCTGATGCTGACCGGCGCATTCGGCATGTTGCTGATGTCCAATGCGCCGATCGGCCCGATCATCGCCACCACGCTGTGGGGGCACAGCACATCCTGGGCGCTAGCGGCGCTGCCGATGTTCATCCTGATGGGCGAAATTCTGCTGCGCTCGCGGCTGTCACAGGACATGTTCGCCGGCCTGTCACCCTGGCTCCGACGGCTGCCGGGCAGGCTGCTGCATGTCAATGTTTTCGGCTGTGCGATCTTTGCCGCCGTGTCCGGATCGTCGGCGGCGACGGCGGCGACGATCGGCAAGATGTCGGTTCCAGAGTTGAGGGAGCGGGGCTATCCGACCGACATGGTGCTGGGCACCCTGGCCGGCTCGGCAACGCTGGGGTTGTTGATCCCGCCCAGCATCATTCTCATTGTCTACGGGGTTGCGACCGAGCAATCAATCGCACGGTTGTTCGTGGCGGGTGTGCTGCCGGGGCTGCTGCTCGTAGCGCTGTTTTCGGCCTATGTGATTGCCTACGCCTTGATCTTTCCGTCCCGCATTCCCGGCGACGATGACGAGATGCCGCTGATCGACAAGATCCGGGCATCGGGCCGGCTGGTGCCGGTTCTGTTGCTGATCATCGGGGTGATCGGCTCGATCTATCTTGGCGTCGCTTCTCCCACCGATGCGGCGGCGGTTGGCGTGGTGCTGGCGGTCGTGCTGGCCTGGGCCAACGGGTCGCTGTCGTGGAGCATGCTGCGGGAAAGCTTGATGGGAGCCACCGTCACTTCCTGCATGATTGCCTTCATTCTGGTCGGCGCGGCTTTCCTGTCGGTCTCGATGGGGTTTACCGGTATCCCGCGGCATCTCGCAGAGTGGATTGCCGGGATGGGGCTCTCACCCTACGCGCTGCTGGCGGCACTGACCGTGATGTTCGTCATCCTGGGCTGTTTCCTTGACGGCATTTCCGTGGTGGTGCTGACCACGTCGATCATCATGCCGATGATTCTCGAAGCGGGCATCGACCCGCTATGGTTCGGGATCTATCTGGTGATCGTTGTCGAGATGTCGCAGATCACGCCGCCGGTGGGCTTCAACCTGTTTGTCATTCAGGGGCTGACCGGCTTTGATATCCTGCGCATCGCCAAGGCGGCGCTGCCGTTTTTCCTGCTGCTGCTGCTGGCAGTTGCGCTGATCACAATATTTCCGGGCATCGCCACCTATCTGCCGTCACTGATGGGTAACTGACGTGCGTGAGCGTCGAGCACCTACAGCGAACTTGCGGCGCGGGAGGCCTGATCGTAAAGGCCAGACAGGGTACGCAGCACGGTAGCTGTCTCGCTTAAGTCCTTGGGCAGGTTTTCGATGTGCTTGAGGTTTTCCACCAGGCACTGTTCGCGCACTTCGCGGTACTTGCTGCACAGTGCTTCGCCTTCCTTGGTGACGTTGTAAAACAGTTCCTTGCCGACCTTTTCGCCGCTTATGAGTTTTGCTTTCTGCAGCTTCTTCAGCGCGTAATTGACCGTGTGCGTGTCCTCGATGTTGAGCTGAAAGCAGATGTCGGAGAGCCGCTTCTTGCGGCTGCGATGCTGGATATGATGCAGCACCAGGATCTCCAGCGTGGTCAACCCGCTGTAGCCGGCGGCGACGGTGCAGCGCCCGATCCAGCGGGCAAAGCCGTTATAGGCGAGGATCAGGCCGTATTCGAATTCGGACGAGCGCCAGCCTTCCTCGGTTGCCAGATGATGGGAGGAGACAATCATGCCACCAGGCATTGCCGAAGAGTCCTGGGAGGGTTTCTGTTCCGTCATGACTGCTTCCTTTTCATCTCGTCGGAATTTCATAGACAAAATATAAGCGAAAATGACTCTTTTTGCGACACCATAAATGCGTGAGTATTTGTAAGTTCTTGCGATGCAAGGCTGCGTTCGGAAATGAAGACCGCTGCCGCCCTTGACCATCAAGCCGGCCCTTGCCTATCGTCTGCGACCTTTTAACGGCACGGTGGGAGCAATTGCATGGATTATGTCCGGCTGGGAAAAACAGGACTCAAGGTGTCACAGCTATGTCTGGGGTGCATGAGTTTCGGCACACCCGGTGGACCGACCCATCCCTGGGTCATTGACGAGGACGCGGCGCAGCCGTTCTTCCGCAAGGCTGTTGAGAGTGGGATCAATTTCTTCGACACCGCCAACCACTACAATTACGGTGATTCCGAACTGATCACTGGCAAGGCCCTGAAAACCTTCGCGCGCCGCGACGAGGTGGTGGTGGCGACCAAGGTCGGCTTGCGGATGAGTGACGGCCGGGCCAATGACCGCGGCCTGTCACGCAAACACATCTTCGATCAGATCGACCAGTCACTCGGACGCCTGGGTATGGACTATGTAGATATTCTCTATGTCCACAGGCTTGATCCGGACACAGAATTCGAAGAGACGCTGGATGCGCTCGAAGCGGTCATTCAGGCAGGCAAGGTGCGCTATGTCGCCGGCTCGTCGATGTGGGCGTGGCAGTTTGCGAAATTGCGCGAGATGCAGAAGGCGCGCGGCTATCAGCCGTTCATCGCCATGCAGAATTTCTACAATCTGGCTTACCGCGAAGAAGAGCGCGAGATGATGCCTTATTGCCAGGCCGAAGGTGTCGGGGTGGTGCCGTGGTCGCCAATCGCCCGCGGGTTTCTTGCCGGTAATCGACCCAAGCAGGGGCAGGCCTCCAACCGTGCGGCCACCGACCGGCTGGCGAAGGACATGTTCGGCTCACCGCAGGATTACGCAATCCTGTCACAGATCGAGAAGGTTGCCGCAAAGCTTGGCGTCAAGCCGGCGCAGGTTGCCTATGCCTGGGTGCTTTCCAAGCCTTTCGTGACCGCACCGATTGTCGGCGCCACCAAGCTCGGTCAGCTCGAAGAGGCAATCGGCGCGCTTGATGTCAAGCTCGACGCAGCCTCTGTGCGCTTGCTGGAAGCCGCCTACAAGCCGCGCGTTGTGGCCGGGCATAGCTGACAGCGGGCGGGAACCAGGGCTGCCTATCCCACCTTGGCGTTTCGACCGATCCAGACGACCAGCGCCACGGCGATGGCGAAGCCGAACATCACCGGAGTGATGGTTTCGCCCAGCAACAGGGCGGACAGCCCGAGCGTGACGAAGCTCTGCATCAGCTGCACCTGGCCGACGCGGGCGATGCCGCCAATCGCCATGCCCCAGTTCCAGAATATGAAACCGGCGAACATTGAGCCCAGCGCCAGATAGGCGAGCGCCATCAGCGCATGGTTGTCGGGCTGGGTGATGCCGCTTTTCCAGGTGAGGATGGTGCCAGCCAGGGAAATCGGTGCGGTGATCACCAGCGCCCAGCTGATAACCTCCCAGCCCGGGAGCGTGCGTGCGAGTTTTCCGGAAATGACGTAGCCATAAGCCACTGTCAGAGCTGCGCATCCCAGCCAGACATCGCCGATGCCTGGCTCGATGTCGGCGCCGGAAAGCGAGAAGATGACCACCAACGTAGCGCCGGCGATGCTCCACCCCCAGAACGCCCGGCCCGGACGCTCGCCGCCGATCAGCGCCGCGAAAGCGGTGATCAGCAAGGGCAACACGCTGAGCACGATACCGCCATGGGTCGCCGGCACGGTCAGCATGGCGACATTTGAAAAGCCGGGGAAGCCGTAGACCACCATTACCCCGGCAATGAACAGCGAAAGCGCATGCTGGCGGGGGAAGGGTTTTTTCAGAACAAGCAGCGTGATGGCGGCGACCACTGCGGCAATCAGAGCGCGGGCGCAGGTAATGAAGGCGGGCGAGAAGCCTTCAAGCGCAATATGGGTGACAGGCAGGGTTGCGCCAAAAATGACAACGCCAACGAGCCCGAGCGCCATACCTGCCAGCGGACGGGCACCGTGGGCGGGTGTTAGTGGTAGTTCGGGTGAGACGTCTGCTGGATCGGGGATACTATCGGACATAGTTAGGCCTTAACGGCACAACCGGGTTCGGGTCCAGCGAATTCCGGGAATGAATGCAATCGTCAAAAGTGATGAATTGTTGATATATTGTGCAGTGCATTATACTCGATTTTTCTAACCAAATCGCCTAAAGACATTGCATGTCTTTGTTTCAACGCCTGTTCGATGCCATCGGCGAAACCGCTTCCACCGCCTTTTCCGGCGTTGTCGAGGCTGTGCTAACCGTGTTTGCCGGTGATCCGGAAACGCGCCGCAAGGTGGCGTTTTCGGTGGCGGTGATCGCGCTGTCGGCAAAAATGGCCAAGGCTGACGGCATTGTTGCGCCCGAAGAAGTACGGGCTTTTCAGGAAATTTTTGCGGTGCCGCAGTCCGAGGCCAAAAATGTGGCACGGCTCTACAATCTGGCCAAGCAGGATGTTGCCGGCTATCAGGCCTATGCGGCGCGGGTGGCGAGCATGTGTGGCTCGGGTGAAACCAATTGCGCGATGCTGGAAGACGTGCTCGACGGGTTGTTTCACATCGCCAAGGCGGATGGGCTGATCCACGAGAAGGAACTCGAGTTCATCGCCGACGTTGCCGACATCTTTCATATTGACGAGCCGCATTTCGACCGGATCATGGCGCGGCATGTGCATCCGAACGGCATCGATCCCTATGCGGTGCTGGGGCTGCCGGACACGGCATCGTTTGCCGAAGTCAAGAAACGCTACAGGGCGCTGGCCGCTGAAAGCCACCCCGACCGATTGCGCGGTCGTGGTGTGCCTGAAGAGTTTTTGGGCATTGCCAATGACCGGATGGCGGCGCTCAACGACGCCTTCGCCATCATTGAGAAGGCACGTGCCGCAGCATGAGTGATTTTCAACCCGATATCGACGGCACCGCAACGCGGGCGTCGCCCAATCACGGTGAGCGCCGCAATGGGCGAAATCCCGATATGCTGGTGCTGCATTACACGGGCATGGCCACCGCACAGGCGGCGCTAGACTGGTTGTGTACCGAGGAAAGCCAGGTCTCGTGTCATTATTTCGTCGATGAGGCGGGGCTGGTTACCCAGCTGGTGCCTGAAGCCGCACGCGCCTGGCACGCCGGGCAGGGCATCTGGAAAGGCGAGACCGATATCAATTCGGCCTCGATCGGCATCGAGATTGCCAATCCCGGTCATGAAGCCGGGTCGCCCGATTTTCCCGAGGCGCAGATCGCTGCAGTGATCGAGCTGTGCGCAAATATCATCGATCGCCACGGGATCGCTGCCGAACGGGTGGTGGCCCATTCCGACATTGCGCCGCTGCGCAAACAGGATCCGGGTGAGAAATTTCCCTGGCAGCAATTGCACCGCGCCGGAATTGGCCACTGGGTGGAACCACTGCCGGTTGGCGGGGGCAGGTTCTTTCAACTGGGCGACGCCGGCCAGCCGGTGGAAGCGCTGCAGACCATGTTGGCGCTGTATGGCTATGGTTTGCAGGTTGATGGCCGCTTCAATGAGGAGACTGCGGCTGCGGTGTGCGCTTTCCAGCGGCATTTCCGTCCGGAGCGGGTCGATGGCATCGCCGACGCCTCGACCATCGGCACCCTGCACAAGCTGCTGAGCGAATTGCCCACCGTCGCCTGAGCAATCTCCCTCTCATCGTAAGGCCTTCCGACCGGAATGTTACAGCCTGCAATGCAAGTTTATTGCGGTGCAGCATTTTTGGGGTTGCCCGGCCATAAATAAGCCGCGCTGGGCCTTGATTGAGATGGCTTCAACGCACGAATGATGCAACGGCAACTGGCCGTATGTGCTTTCGCGCTGACAAGCAACGCGCCTGGGGCATGTCCGTTCCCGTCCACTGATGGGGGGCTAGGCGCACTCGGAGTAATACCAACAATGCGTTCAATTTTGACGGCTGCTTCGGCGGCCCTGCTTACACTTGTGCTCGCTGGATGCACGACCAGTTCTGCGGAATCGAAAAGCGAGATCAAGGAAAGCAGCCTGAGTTTCGGATATTCGGGTAGGCCTTACAACGCGCTGATCTCGAGTTATGCCAAGAGCTACGGCGTGCCGCTTTCGCTGGCTCATGCAGTGATTTCGGTGGAGAGCAACTATCGGCCAAAGGCACGCGGCGCGGCTGGTGAAATCGGGCTGATGCAAATCAAGCCGGCGACGGCGCGGATGATGGGCTACAGCGGCTCGGCCAAGGGACTCTACAAGCCGGAAAACAACATCAAATACGGTATGAAATATCTTGCCAAGGCGCATCAGCTTGGCGGCGGCACCACCTGCGGCACCATTCTCAAATACAATGCCGGCCATGCCGCAAAGCGGATGAACCCGGTTTCCAAGCGCTATTGCGGCAAGGTCCAGTTGTTGATGAAATAAGCTTGGGGCGGGCCTGTTTCATCGCGACCGTCACCTAACAACGTGGCGGGCCGCAAAAGGTTCCCGATTTTTTCCCAAATGATCCGGCGCGGCGCGGCCAGTATGGCGATGCCGCGCAGCCGGAACGTCAAGCGGGATTTTCTCGACTGTGACGGTGTGGGGAAGCCCGGGTTTGATCGTTCTGGCACGCGTCATTCCGGCTTGTCGGCATTGTGCTGGTAATCGTGGTTTGATGCCGTGGTTGCGCGCTGCCGCTATTGCTCTGGTCATCGGCGTTGTGGTAGTCTAAGGAGGGCGCGCCAGTCGGCCGGGCAGCCGCGTCTTGCAACGTCGAAAGACAGCAGGGTGAGGAAAGTCCGGGCTCCACGGATAAACGGTGCCGGATAACATCCGGCGGGGGCGACCCTAGGGAAAGTGCCACAGAAAGTATACCGCCCCGCCTTCTGATTGCCGGTCGTTGATTTGAGGTCAGGCCGACAATGAGATGGCGGGGTAAGGGTGAAAGGGTGGGGTAAGAGCCCACCGCGCGACCGGCAACGGAAGCGGCACGGTAAACCCCACCGGGAGCAAGACCGAATAGGGATGACGCAGGGCGCAAGTCCGGCCCTTTTTCCGGGGTTGATCATCCGGGTAGGTTGCTTGAGGTGCGCAGTAATGCGTATCCCAGAGGAATGGCTGCCACGTTTTCGTCCTCGGGCGGAGGCCATACAAAACCCGGCTTACAGGCCGACTGGCACTTTCACTTTTTGAGCAGATGCGGCGCCTCAGCGCGCCGGCAGTTGCGGCCCGTCATTGTCGGTCGCACCGCGCTGAATTGCGCTCATTCCGCGGAACCAAACATCATTTGCGCCGTTAAGCGCCAGACGGGATGCGGCAGTCCTGTTTCCGCCAGGATCAGGTCAATCCCGACGCCTTTAGCCATGCCCGCAAAGCTCATGTAAACCCTTCATTTGAAAGGAAATTCGCCATGAAGACCCTGTCCGATGCCTTTGAACACACCCTGCAAGATATCTATTATGCCGAAAATGCCCTGACCCGGGCGCTTCCGAAAGTCCAGGAAGCGGCCAATGGCAAAAAGCTCAAGGATGCTATTGGCGAGCATCTTGAGGAAACCAAGGGCCAGATCAAGATCCTCGAGAAAGTCTTCAAATCCATCGGCAAGAAGGCCTCCGGCGAAAAATGCGACGCCATCGAAGGGCTAATCAAGGAAACTGACGGCATCATCAAGGAAGCCAGCGGCGTTGCCAAGAACGCTGCACTTATTGCCGCAGCCCAGGCAGTCGAGCACTATGAAATCGCCCGCTACGGCACCCTGCGCGAATGGGCCAAGGTGTTGGGACACAAGGAAGCCCATGACTTGCTGTCGGACATTCTCGATCAGGAAAAAGCAGCCAACAGCAAGTTGACCAATCTGGCGGTTTCCTCAGTCAACGAGGAATAGGGCGCGACCACAACGTCACAGCCAACACATGCATTGCGCGGGAGGGGCGGTTTATGGCCGCCCTTCCTGTTTGTGCACGTCGTGCTGACGCGGGTATCGACCCTTTCCGTGCGGACCAGATTTACCGGCTTTAGCATCTTCGCAGTGCGACTGCGCTGCAGATCAATCGCCTTCGGTGATCCTGACCTTGTCCGGCCAGAACGCGAAATGCCCGGCCAATTGCTTTGAAACGTCCAAAGGCCTGTCGTAGCTCCAGGCGATTTCATCGTCATTGAGGGCGACGTAGCTGGCATCGCCTTTCAGGGGGCAATGGCTCGTCTTGTCGAGCGGCTTCAGTTTGACGACGATGTCGGTTGCGGGAATGTAGATCGCCGGATCATAAAGCGATTTGCCCATCTCCATCACCCGCAGCGCGTTTTTTGTCTCTGCGACCAGGGTGTTTCCAACATACACCCGAACCGTTCGCTTGATTGGCCTGATGACCATGAGGTGATTGGGGTTGGCCGGGTTTCGAAGGGCGCCTTCCAGCAATGGAACGTTACTGTTTGCTGAGCCTGATGTGTGCATTTTTTCACCCGTTTCTCACGCTGTTTGCCACCGATGGGCATCCGCAGATTTTACCATCAACTCCATGGATTTGATATGGAGAGAAGCGGAGATCAATCTTTGGTGCCAACTTATGCGTGAGACGGAACATGACGCAATCAGGCAAGTGGACCCGTCTGGTCAGGGTGTTAGATTGCGTCCATGAGAGATGATGATTTCGACGACAGCGGTTCGGAGCCCTGTTTTGCGCATATGCTGGTGGACGGTCATGTGGTTGATCCGCAGACATGGAAAGACGTTTCGGTCTTCCGCAAATCCCGACGCCAGCAATTGTACCAGCTTCGTAAGGAGTTGCCGCTTGATGTGCGCAAAGCCATGGCTGAGCGGATAGGCGCGCAACTTGATGAGATGCTTGGCGATGTGTCGGGGCGGACGATAGCTGCCTATTGGCCGATCCGCGGCGAACTCAATTTGCGCGACTGGATGATTGCCGCTTCCGAGCGCGGCGCGCGAATCTGCCTGCCGGTGGTGGTCGAGAAAAACCAGCCGGTGGAGTTCCACCACTGGACCCCGGAAAGCAGGATGACCCGAGGAGTCTGGAATATTCCGGTACCCGCCGACCCGGTGCCGCTTGTTCCAGAAATAGTGATCGTGCCTTTGCTCGGCGTCGACGAGGAAGGCTACCGGCTCGGCAATGGCGGTGGTTATTACGACCGGACGCTGGCGCGGCTTTCCGACGACACGCTGATCATTGGCGTCGGTCAGGATTTTGCCCGGATGAAGACGATCTTCCCGATGCCCTGGGATGTTCCCATGACCAAGGTGGTGCTTGGCGACGGCAGCGTGACTGCGCGGTCGTAAGGCTGGCCGACCACTGCGGTTGCGGACCAGCGGTTGTTGCGGGCGGTAGGTTTCGCCGTCAGGTTTCCAAGGATGAAAAATCGGCAGTCCGCCATGCCCCGGCATGAATTGCGGTCGCGGCGCAATCGTGCAAAACATGCCCCAACAGGGCGGTTCTATAACGGCCCCCGAGCATCTGCAGATCAACGGGAGAAGACACGTGAAAAACAAGACCGCGATTATCGCGCTGGGCCTGTGTGCCGCACTGGTTTCCTCAGCCGCACTGGCTGAAACGCGCATCACCTACAAATCGGCCAAATCATCCTCGTCATACTACCAAATGGGAGTGCAAATTGCCGAGGCGATGAAAGCCGGCACCAACGGCGACATCATCGTCACAGTGGAGGAAAGCCAGGGCTCGGTGCAGAACGTGATGGAGGCCAAATCCCGCGGCGGCGATTACGTGTTCACCACGCCGCCGGCGCTGGTCGGACTGGCGCAGGCCGGCAAGGCGATGTTTGAAGGCAAGGGTGATCCGAAATTCGACGAGATCCGGGCGCTGTTTCCGATCCCGTCGCTGACCATGCATTTTGTCATGTCCGCTGATAGCGGTGTGACTGATTTTGCCGGTATGGAAGGCAAGACCATCCTGCTCGGCAAGGGCTCGTTTGGCGCCAGCGAAGGCGAGAAATACCTCAAGCTGTTCGGGCTTGAAGGCAAGGTCAACCTGGCCGAGGTGGAATTGTCGAATGCGGTTCCAGCACTCAAGAACGGCCAGATCGACGGATTCGTCACCGCCGGCTCATGGCCCGCGCCCAACGTGATTGAAGCTGCCGCGTCGACCGATGTCGTGGTGCTGTCGCTCAGCGACGATCAGATTGCCCAGTCTAAGCGCTCGAAACTGGTGATCCCGGCGGGCACCTATAATGGCCAGGACAGCGATATCACCACCACGTCGCTGCCGGTTGCAGCCTTTGCCACCACAGCGATGGACGAGGAAGCCGCCTACCAGCTGACCAAGACCTTCTGGGAAGGCAAGGCGACGATGAGCCAGGGCGCGCCCTGGTGGAACGGCGTCGACAAGGCGCTGATGGCCAACATCACCACCAAGCTGCATCCCGGCGCGATCCGCTATTATCAGGAAGCCGGCTTCGAACTGACCGCAGACCAGCAGTAACAGCTATCGCCCTGCCTGGCCTTGTGCTCGGGCAGGGCGGTTTTCTTCCGGCTTCCCTTACAAAACGACAGGACCCCGACAATGATGCGGATGGCCATGATCGTCTGTGCGGTCTGTCTGGTGGCGTTTCACCTGGCGCTGATCTTCTGGGGGCTGGTTCCCAACCTGGTCAGCCGGCCGCTGCACCTGGCGCTGGCGCTGCCATGGATCTTCCTGTTCACAAAAGAAGACAGCCGCGCCCGCGCGAGTGGCGTGGTGTTGTGCGTGGCCGGGGTGGTGGCAAGCCTCTGGGTCGCCTGGCAGCACAGCGCGCTGGGTGATCAGTACGGTATCCTTGAGGGTGATTTTCAGGTTGTCATCGCCGCAGTGCTGCTGATCGTGGTGCTGGAAGCGGCGCGCCGCTCGATCGGCTGGCCGTTGCCGATGGTGGCACTGTTGGCGCTGCTCTACGGCCTGTTCGGTCAGTATATTCCGGGCGAATTTGGCCATTCCGGCACGCCGCTGGCGAGCTATCTCGGCACGCTGACGATTGCCGAGGGTGGCATCTGGGACAGTCTGACCGGGGTGTCGGTGAGCGTCGTGGCGATCTTCGTAATCTTTGGCGCAGTGCTCAATGCCGGCGAGGCGGGTCAAGGCTTCATGAACATTGCCTCCGCCGCCGCTGGCCGTCTGAAGGGCGGGGCCGGCAAAGTCTCGGTGATTTCCTCGGCGCTGTTCGGCTCGATCTCGGGCTCGGCCTCGGCCAATGTCGCCTCCACCGGAGCGATCACGCTGCCGGCAATGACCAGACTCGGCTACCCCAAGCGGTTGGCCGCGGCAATCGAGGCGGTGGCGTCCTCGGGGGGCAGATCATGCCGCCGCTGATGGGCGCCGGCGCCTTCGTCATGGTTGAACTCACCGGTGTGCCCTATACGGCGATCATGGCGGCGGCGCTGTTGCCGGCACTGTTGTATTTCTTCGCCGTCTGGATCGGCATCAATGCCTATGCCGGGCGCTACGAATTGGCAGGGCTGGCTGTCGAGGATCGGCCAAACCTGCGGCTGGTGCTGATCACCTCGGCGTTTTTCGCGATTCCGTTTGCAGCGCTGATCTGGGGCATGTTCGTCGCCAATCTGACGCCGCAATATGCTGCCAGCCTGGCGATCCTGGTCGGCTTCGTGATGCTGTTCTTCCATGCCGATGGTCGATTCGATTTTTCACGCACGGTGGTGCGGCTGGAGAATGCAGTGGTCAACGCCGCGCGGCAGGTGTCGATGATTGCCGCCATCATCATCTGCGCCTCGATCATCATTGGCGTGCTGTCGATCACCGGGCTGGGGGTCAAGATCACGTCGCTGATCCTGTCGGCCTCGGGCGGATTGCTGTGGCCGTCGCTGTTTCTCACCGCACTCGCCTGCCTGGTGCTGGGCATGGAAGTGCCGACCACTGCAGCTTACGTGATCTGCGTATCGGTGGCCGGGTCGGCGCTGTCGAAACTCGGGCTGGAGCCGCTGCAGGCACATCTGTTCGTGTTCTGGTTTGCGCTGCTATCAACCATCACCCCGCCGGTCTGCGGCGCCGTGTTCATTGCTGCCGGCATGATTGGCGAGAACTGGCTGAAGGTAGCGCTGACGGCGATGAGCCTTGGCGTCGGGCTCTACATCATCCCGCTGACGATGATCGCCAACCCATCAATCATGGCGATCGCCACCGATCCGGTCTATGCGTTGCTGGCACTGATACAGATCGGGCTCGGGCTGGCGCTGATCTCGTACGCCCTGATCGGAGCCTACAGCCATTTGCTGCGACTGGGGCTCGGCCTTTCGGGCCTGCTGGTGCTGTTCGGGCCGGTGTTGCTTGGCGCTTTGTCCTATTAGTCCAATGCGGCAAGGCGGGTGTTATCCGCCATGGCGGTGGCATTATCCGGTTCGTTAGATCGCGCCACGTGGCTGCTATCGCTGTTATCGCCTTGCAAGCTCGATGAGGGCGATGGCGATGTCCGCTTTCGAGTAGGGCTTCTGGACTACCGGTGCATCCGGAAATTTCGCAGTCAGGCTGGCCTGGTCACCGTAGCCTGTGGCAAAAGCGAACGGGATCGACCGGTTTTTCAGGTCTGCGGCGATCGGTTCGCTGGTCTCCAGGCCCAGATTGACATCCAGCAGCGCGAAACTCAGCATCGCATTGGCAGCGATTGCCAACGCATCCTCGATCCGGGCCACCACGTGGACCGCCCGGGCGCCGAGTTCCTTGACGAACTCCTCTGCATCGAGCGCGATAATCATGTTGTCCTCGACGATCAGGACATCACCGTCGAGATGCAATTTCGCATCCGGGCTCTGTTTCGGGGCGGCTAGGGCAGGCTCTTTGGTACGGGGCTCGATGCGGGAAACATAGACCGCCGGGATCATGAAATCGGCGTTCAGACCGGCGGGGTCGAAACGCACGTCAGCCGTCCCTTTGAGCTCGAACGGGATTGATTTTTGGATGAGCGTGGTGCCGAAGCCGCGACGCGATGGCGGGTTACTGATCGGCGGGCCGTCGGTTTCGCTCCAATGCAGGCGAAAGCTTCCGTCGGTTTCCAGTGCCGTCGTGATCGTCAGCACGCCGCGTTGATCGCTGAGGGCGCCGTATTTTACGGAATTGGTGATCAGTTCATGGGTAACCAGCGCAAAGGTAGTAAATGCGCCCGGATCGAGCAGCACATCGGCGCCCTCGATCCGCACCCGGTCGATCTTTTCTCCGAGATAGGCTTCGACCTCAAGCGCGATCAAGTCATGCACCGACGCCGGGTTCCAGTTCTTGCGGGTGATCTGGTCATGGGCGCGCGCCAGAGCGTGAATTCGGCCGCCGATCACCTCGGTGAAATCGGTAATGCTTGATGCGTGGGACTTGCTCTGATTGATCAGGCCGCGGATCAGATTGAGAATGTTGCGAACGCGGTGGTTGAGCTCGGAAATCAGCAGTTCCTGACGTTCCTGTGCCTGCGCGCGCTCCTTGAGGCTGGCGTCGCTTATCCGTAGCACCACTTCCAAAAGTGTCTCGCGCAGAATACCGGCTGCGTAGATTTCCGACAATGTCCAGGGAGCGCTGTAGCCACGAACGATTTCACGCCAGGTTTCAAAGCTTTTGCGGGGCGTAAGCCTGCCGCCTGGGGATGCCAGGGTTACCGGCTTTTCAGGATTGCCTGCCCACGACACGCTTTTGGCGACTTCACCACGAAACAACACGATATAATCACGTGGCGCGCGCGACATCGGCAAAACCAGCATCCCGGCAGATTGGTGTATGAAATCCGCAGCCGGCTCATAGGTCTTGGACAGATTTTCGGTGCTGAAGACAGCTCCCGCAGCGGTGGTGTTGAGAAAACGCGCCAGTCCGGGAAACTCGTCGGCCGTCGGCGTCGATCCCTGGCTGTAATACTTGCCGCCGATCCATCCTGCCGCCCCATCGAACGCAATGACGTCCTTGATCGACGAGGCGATCATGTCAAAATTGTTCTCGATGCTGGCGCCGTCCGCCAATCGCATCATCAGTCGGTCGTGTAGCGCCCGGCCCTTTTGCCTTTCCGCGCGTTCGATGTCGCCCTGCATCTGGTCGAGCACAAAGGAGAACATCTGGCCAAACAATTCCGCGGCGGTGCGTTTGTCATAGGGCAGGGTGTGCGGTGTGGTGTGATGGCAGGCGAACAAGCCCCACAATTCGCCGCGTTTGAGAATCGAGATGGACATCGACGCGGCAACGCCCATGTTGCGCAAATATTCGAGATGGATCGGCGAGACGGCGCGTGTGGTGCTGAGCGAAAGGTCGAGCGGTTCTCCTGACGGGCTGACTGCCGGGTGGATTTCCCATCCCTCATCATCGACCGCGCTGATAATGCGCAGCAGGTTGCGCTTGTAGAGTGTGCGGGCCTGTTTGGGGATATCGGAAGCCGGATAGTGCAGCCCCTTGAAGGAATCCATTCCCGGTTTGAGCGCTTCGGCAATTACCAGGCCACTGTCATCGGGCTGGAACTGGTAGACCATTACCCGGTCAAAACCGGTCAGCGCCCTGACCTGCCTCGCGGCGACATGACATAGCTGTTCAACTGATTCAGACTTGCCGATACGGTCGATCATCGTGCGGACATAGGAAGCGTAATCGTTCCTGTCCTGCTGCACATGGTGTTCGATTTCGATGATGACCGAGCGGCCCGAGATGTGCAGCGCCAGGTCAAACAGTTTGCCGCTCTTGGTCAAGCGGAATGCAAACAGGCGCTGGACCGCGTCGGGGCTGCCGAGCAGTTGCAACTGCGTGCGGATATCATGAATGGCTTCGCCATCGATAAAATCGACCAGTGGTCGACCAATCAGGTCCTGAGCGCTGACGCCGTCGAGAAATACGCCGATGTTGGTGGAAACGTGGTTGACGAACCAGTCGGAGGATACCGAAATCAGCGCGCCGAACGATTGTACCTTGCCGAGTATGTGGATCGGTTCGCGATCGCAATTGGTCAGATCTGCGGCTTGGTCTTGCTGGCGCGGGTTCGCGGTCCGGTCAGTCATTAATCAGTAGCCCCGTTTTTGCCGCTGCACCATAACACCGAAAACAGGCCAGCGCGCCGTCGATGATGTCGTCCTGCTGTGGACCGGCAGCGCTGAAGCCTTCAAGCCTGATTTTCACCATGTTCCATATGCCGCTGGCTATGGTGTCATGCAAAAAAGCGTCGGCGCGCACAACTTTCTCGTTGCTGGTGAGAAGACGACGCCGGTTGAGAATTTTCGCGCCCATCTGAGAGCCGGCGAGCACGTAGGCATAGCCCAGCGGATCCCCCGAAAGGGGGCCAAAACTTGCCATACTGGCAGGGCTGGATGGGCGGCCCAGAATCTCAAGGTCACGCTCGATCAAGGCAGGCAAATGACTGAACTCATAGCCACTTTCAACAAGACGGGGCATGATTGATTGAAGTGCGCTCAGATGAATTTCCAGGAACGAGCCGTAGTCGGCGGCGTCCGCCATATCCAGCCGGGACATGGTGCTGTCGAGCCGGGCATGAACTTCAGCAGTTTCAGATCGGAGACGGGTGCGCAAGGTCAGCTGGGCAGGATGGGTCATTGCCATCTTATACAGTTTAATGGCGCCGCCGCATTAACTCAAGTTAGGTGTGCCGGCGGATCAGCTGGAGTCATTTTGGTCGGTCATGCCGGTTTGCTAAGCGCGAAAATGGTCAGGGTTTGAAGGGTGCTGTTGCGGCGCGGCGTTGCACATAGATGGCGATGCCGATCCAGACAACCGAGCGCAGGAGCATGGCGCCCACGGTGCGGGCCTCATAGGCGCCTCCGGTGAAGACGTGCCAGCCGAAAACGGCAAAAACGGCGACGATGGCAATGGCCAGACCCATTGCGAGTTTGGAGCCCCAATCCTTGTGCAGCGCGATCCCCGCGCCGGCAGCGACATAGACAAAGCCTGACAGGAAATTGAACCACAGCACGAAGGGAACGACATTTCCTGCGGCCGCCTTTGTTGCCTCGCCCCCGAACAGCACCCGTCCACCGGACACGATGGTTAGAACGCCGAACAGGATCGCAAAACCGGCCACGATATAAAGCGCGCTATTGTTCTGTTTTTCCGACGTCATTTTCGATCTCCCTTGCCTCTACCCAGTCGACCGGTGCTTGTGCGCATGAGCCCCTGTCGCCCGCGCCAGGTGTTGTCCCAAATTCGCCGGAGCTATCCAGAGTGGAGGAGCTCGACCGCAAGCTGTGTGGATATTCTCGCCAGCCAACAATCCACGGGCATGCCTGCTGCAACACATGCAGCATGACATGCATGCCAACAAGTTGCGATTGATCACGGTGTGGCTGCGGCGGGGCAAATCGCCTCATGGGGTGTTCTTCCCAGTTCCTTCGATCATGCCTAACGGTTCGTTAATCTTGACGAGGTATTAACGGGTGAAACTTGAGGGCTTCAAGGGGAGTCGTTCCCATTGACGCCCATGGTGGCCCATGGTATCCCAAATACCCAAGATCAGCTGGCGGTTATCCGCCGATTTTTCCCCCTTCGGACCGCGGTTCCGCACAGGAACCGTTCGGGCGGCTTGCGCCGCCGGTGGGTGCGCATGGGTGGAAGATCCGGGACAAGGCGGGGGGTCGATGGCGTGGGGCCAGAAGGCGGAAGCGGCGGTACAGAGTCATGAACCGGTTCCTGTCGCATGCGACAAACAGGATCGACGCGAAGGGCCGGGTTTCGGTGCCCTCGATGTTTCGTGCCGTTTTGGCCAGGTCCGCTGTCGAGGAACTCTACGTCTGGCAGGATTTCGTGTTTCCGGCGGTCTCGATGGCCGGACCGGAAGTACTGGAGCGCTTCGAGCGGATGATCGGGTCGCAAGACCCGTTCTCGGCCGAGGCCAACAAGATGTCGCTGCTGATCCACGGCGGCGGGGTGTTCATGAAGCTCGACGGCGAGGGACGGCTTCTGGTGACGGATTTCATTCGCGATTTCACGAGCATCACCGACAAGGTGACGTTTGCGGGGCGCGGGGACCACTTTCAGCTCTGGGAACCGGCGGCATTCGAGGAAATGCAGTCGCAAGCCCGGAAAGAACGGACGGCCAGATCCTGACCGTCCGCAACGGATGGAGAAACGGAATGGCGGCGGATATGGGCGATGGTGATGCTGACGCCCAAGGCGGACCTGTCCGTCACATTCCGGTTCTTCTCCGCGGGGTTCTGGATGCATTGGCACCTGCACCGGGCGAACTGATTGTCGATGGAACCTTCGGCGCCGGTGGCTATAGTGCCGCGATCCTGCAGGCAGGCGCCGATGTCATTGCCTTTGACCGCGACCCGGATGCGATTGCCGCGGGGGCCAAAATGGTTGAGGCTGCCGATGACAAGCTCAAGCTCATTCGAGCCCAGTTTTCCGATCTTCTTGACCATGTTGAAGAGGCCAGTCTCGACGGGCTGGTTCTCGATATCGGCGTTTCCTCGATGCAGATCGACGAGGCCGAGCGCGGGTTTTCGTTCATGCGCGACGGACCGCTCGACATGCGCATGGGCCAGGCCGGTGTCAGCGCCGCCGATGTGGTCAACCGCGCCAAGGTTTCCGACCTGACCCGTATTTTCGGCATTCTCGGCGAAGAACGCCATGCCGGCCGTATCGCCCGGGCGATTGAAACCGAACGCGCCAAGCAGCCCTTTGCAACGACACGGCAACTGGCCGGATTGATCGAGCGGGTTTCACCACGCCGTCCGCAGGACAAGATTCATCCAGCGACCCGGGTGTTCCAGGCGCTCAGAACCTATGTCAACGACGAGCTTGGCGAGCTGGCGCAGACACTGTTTGCCGCCGAAAAGGCGCTTAAGCCCGGCGGCCGGCTGGTGGTGGTGAGCTTTCACTCGCTCGAGGACCGGATCGTCAAGCGTTTCTTCCAGGACCGGTCCGGCAAGGCGTCAGGCTCGCGGCACATGCCGCTGGTAGCCGTGCGCCAGGCGACATTCACGCCGATCGGCAAGCAGCCGGTCACTGCCAACGAGGCCGAATGCGCGGAAAATCCGCGCGCCCGCTCGGCCAAATTGCGATCCGGATTGCGCACCAGTGCACCGGCGGAAAACACCGACACTGACATCCTTCCCGTTCCCAACCTCGCCGCGCTCGCGGCACTCGGAGGCTGAGCCATGTTGCGAACTCTCGACCTGGTGCTGGTTGGCGCGATGATCGCGGCTGCAACCATTACCTATCAGATCAAGCACGACGCCGAGGTGAAGCTCGAAGAGGTGCGTGGGTTGCAGGCCGAAATCAAGCTGCAGAAGGAAACCATCGACCTGTTGGAGGCCGACTGGAGCCTGCTCAACCAGCCTTCGCGGCTGCAGCGGTTGTCAACGGCGTTCGAGGCTGAGCTGGGGCTTCGGCCGATCGAAGCCGAGCAAATGGCTCAACCCGACGAATTGCCCGGCCGGGCCAGCGATTTTGAACCGAAACTGGCCGAAAACGGTGCCGACGCGGCGCTGACGACAGGGTCGGTGCAGCAATGAGATCCTTGAGAACACTGTTTGCCAGACCCGTAAAACGCGCCAACCCGGTCAGCGGATTGGGACGCTCGATGCTGGAATTTGAAGGGGTGCGCAAGGCGCAAGGGGCGCAGGCCCGGAACCGCATCATCATTGCCATCGCCTGTTTCGGCGTCATCTACGCGGTGATCGGCGGGCGGCTGGTTCAATATGGCTTGCGGTCGCCGGAAACTGTGTCGTCGATCAACCGTACCAACGAGTTGCTGACGTCGCGACCGGACCTGCTGGATCGCAACGGCGAGGTTCTGGCCACCGACATCCGCACCGTGTCGTTGTTTGCCGAACCTAACAAGATTGTCGATCCGGACGAGGCGGTGGAACTTCTGGCCACTGTGCTGCCCGATCTCGACCAGCGTGGTATCTACCGGAAACTGTCATCGAATTCGCGATTTCAGTGGCTCCGGCGGCAGCTAACGCCGAAACAGCAGAGCCAGATCCTGTCGCTGGGCATTCCCGGCATCGGCTTTCGCCCGGAAACGCGCCGCTTCTATCCTGGCGGGCCGACCGCCTCGCATGTGATCGGGCTTACCAATATCGACAACAAGGGCATCTCCGGCATGGAGAAATATGTCGACGGACAGGGGCTGGGCGCGCTTGCCGACGCCGGCATGACCGTCGATGAGGATCTCAAGCCGGTCCGCCTGTCGCTTGATCTCCGGGTCCAGCATGTGCTGCGCGATGAACTCGCCGCCGCCATGGAACGCTACCAGGCGGTTGCCGCCGGCGGTGTCGTGCTCAACATTCACACCGGTGAAGTTATCGGCATGGCTTCGTTGCCTGATTACGACCCGAACGACCCGGTCGATGCGCAGAAGAAAGACCGTCTCAACCGGATGTCGGCTGGCACATTCGAGATGGGCTCGACCTTCAAGGTGTTTACCACCGCGATGGGACTGGATTCGGGCAAGGTCAAACTGACCGACCAGATTGATGCCCGCGGCTCGATCCGTATCGGCGGTTTCACCATCCGGGATTTCCATGGCAAGAACCGGATGCTGACGGTGCCGGAGGTGTTCATCTACTCCTCCAATATCGGCTCGGCGCGGATTGCCGACATGATCGGCATCGAAGGACATCAGGAGTTTCTCACCCGGCTCGGACTGCTGTCGCGGATGCAGACGGAATTGCCGGAAGTGGCAACTCCGACCCAGCCCTCGGTCTGGAAGAAAATCAATTCGGTGACCATTTCGTTCGGTCATGGTGTGGCCACAACGCCACTGCAAACGGCAGTGGCGGCAGCGGCGCTGATGAATGGAGGCAAGCTGATCGAGCCGACCTTCCTGCCGCGAACCCGTGAAGAGGCCGACAAGGTCGCAGTCCAGGTGGTCAATTCGACGACCAGCGACGAGATGCGCTACCTGATGGCGCTCAATGTCGCCAAGGGCTCGGGCCGGCGCGCCGAAGTCGAAGGTTTCCGGGTTGGCGGCAAGACCGGCACGGCGGAAAAGGTGATCAACGGCCGTTACAATTCGGATGTCCGATTCAATGCCTTCCTGTCGGCCTTTCCGATTGATAATCCCGATTATGTGGTGCTGGTGATTGTCGATGAACCGAAACCCGAAGAAGGCAAGAGATCGGCGACGGCAGGTCTTAACGCAGCGCCGATGGTCAGCGCCATCATTCGCCGGTCGGCGGCGTTTCTTGGCGTAGAACCAAAATTCGGTGACGGCGGTCAGATGCTGTCGCTGTCATATTGATACCATAAGTGGCGGGCAGGGCATGGTCCGCCAGATGCATAACGAAAGATCCGAGCCCTATATGAAACTGTCTGCCTTGATTTCAGCCTTGCCGTCAGTATCCATCACCGTCTCGCAAGCGGCGGAACTCGACGTGCCGGTCACCGGTCTGACCGTTGACAGCCGGACGGTTGAGCCGGGCAACCTGTTCTTTGCCATGGCGGGAGTGAAAACCGACGGCGCCCGCTTTGCCGCCCAGGCTGCCTCGAAAGGCGCCGTGGCGATTGTGGCGGCTGATGATGCCGATTTGCCCGCCGATGTCGGGCTGGTGCTCAGAAGCGCCGATCCCAGGCTGGCGCTGGCGCGGATGGCTGCGGCCTATTTCGGCCCGCAGCCGCGGGTGATGGCAGCCGTCACCGGCACCGCCGGCAAGACTTCGGTCGCCTCGTTTCTGCGCCAGATCTGGGCCCATGCGGGCGAGAAGGCGGCGATGCTCGGCACTACCGGCGTGACCGCCCCGGGCCGTACCGAATACGGCTCGCTGACCACCCCCGATCCGGTGGCATTGCACCGGCTGCTGGCCGAGCTTGCCAGTGACGGCGTGACCCATGCTGCGATGGAGGCCTCAAGCCATGGGCTTGACCAGCGCCGGCTTGACGGCGTGTCACTGAGCGTGGCGGGCTTTACCAATCTGGGCCGTGATCACATGGATTATCATCCGACCATGGAAAATTACATGGCAGCCAAGATGCGGCTGTTCGATTGTCTTCTGCCCAAGGGGGCGCCGGCGGTGATCTTTGCCGACGATCCCTGGTCGGAGCGGGCTGTCGAGGTTGCCGAGCGGGCCGGGGCACGGGTGCTCACGGTAGGCCGCAAGGGTGGGTTCCTGAGCCTCAAACGGGTGGAACATCTGCGGCACAAGCAGGTGGGCGAAATTCACCTCGAAGGCCGTATCTTCGAAGTCGACCTGCCGCTGGCTGGCGATTTCCAGTTCTCCAACGCGCTGGTTGCGGCCGGAATGGCGATCGCCACCGGAACGTCCGCCGATCTGGCAATGGCAGCGCTCGAGCACCTTACCGGGGCCGCCGGGAGGCTCGAACTGGTCGGCTCGACCGCCGACGGGGCGCCGGTGTATGTCGATTACGCCCACAAGCCCGAAGCGCTGGAAAACGTGCTTGGCGCGGTGCGTCCGTTTACCACCGGAAGGGTTGTGGTGGTGTTTGGCTGCGGCGGCGACCGGGATCGCGGCAAGCGGCCGATCATGGGTGGAATTGCCACCAAGCTGGCAGACGTGGTGATTGTTACAGACGACAATCCGCGCTCGGAAGATCCGGCAGAAGTGCGCGCCGAAATCATGATCGCGGCTCCAGGCGCCACCGAAATCGGCGATCGCGCCGAAGCAATTCGCAGCGCTATTGCCATGCTGAATGCAGGCGACACGCTTATCGTTGCCGGCAAGGGTCATGAGCAGGGCCAGACTGTCGGCGACAAGGTGTTGCCGTTTTCCGATCACGCAGAAATTCGCAAAGTCCTGGAGGCGCTGTCAGCATGAGCCTGTTGTGGACCGCACCAGCGATGATCGAGGCCATGGAGGGGCGTCCTGTTGGCGCCCTGCCTGAAGGGGTCACCGGAATCTCGATCGACAGCCGAACGACGTGTCAAGGCGACGCCTTCTTCGCCATCAAGGGCGACCGCTTCGACGGGCACGACTTTGCCAGCGTGGCGATTGCTAACGGCGCCAGCCTGCTGGTGGTGTCGGAAGACAAATTGCCTGCGCTGGGCCGGGTCACAGCGCCAATGATCGTGGTCAACGAGGTTCTGCCGGCGCTCGAAGCTCTCGGTCGGGCGTCGCGGGCACGTTCGCAGGCGAAAATCATCGCCATCACCGGTTCGGTGGGCAAGACGTCGAGCAAGGAAATGCTGCGCCATGCGCTGGAGCCATCGGGCGAGGTTCACGCGTCTGCGGCTTCCTACAACAATCACTGGGGCGTGCCGCTGACGCTGGCGCGGATGCCCGAAAGTGCTGCTTTCGGCATTTTCGAAATCGGTATGAACCATCCTGGCGAAATCCGACCGCTGGTCGATATGGTCAAGCCGGATGTGGCGGTGATCACCACCGTCGCTGCTGCGCATATGGGCAATTTCAAGAATCTGAGCGAAATCGCCGCCGCCAAGGCAGAGATCATGGAGGGGTTGTCCGAGGATGGCCATCTCCTGCTCAACCACGACAACGAGAAATATGGCTGGCTAAAAAAGCGGGCAGTTACGTTGGGCGTGGCGCACACCCACTCCTTCGGCGAAAACGCCAAGGCCGATTACCGGTTACTCAAGATCAAGCTGCTGCCTGATTGTTCCACCATCACTGCCCAAATTGGCACAGACGAGGTTGCCGCCAAGATCGGCGCGCCCGGCCGGCATCTGGTGCAAAATGCGCTTGCGGTGCTGGGCATGGTTCAACTGGCTGGCGCAGATCTGGCGAGGGCAGTGCATGCACTGGCCGGGTTCTCGGCCGAGAAGGGCCGCGGCGCGCGCCACGAACTCGCCATCGATGGCGGATCTTTTCTGCTGATCGATGAAAGTTACAACGCCAATCCGGCCTCGATGCGCGCTGCAATTGATCTGCTGCGCGACACGCCGGTACGGTTGCGTGGCCGCCGTATTGCGGTGCTCGGCGACATGCTGGAAATGGGCCGTTTTTCCGAGCGTGTGCACCGCGATCTGGCAACCCCGATGCGTGAAGCCAGCGTCGACATGGCCTGTCTTGCCGGGCCGGAAATGAAGGCCTTGCGCGATGAACTTGGAACTGACATCGAGACCGTCTATCGCGACGACGCGGACGGGCTCACCACCCATCTGAAATCTGTTCTCCGGGACGGTGACGTGGTGATGATCAAATCATCGCTCGGCATCGGCTTTGGACGTATTGTCAAGGCGTTGCTTGACAAATATCCACCGCTGACAGACAGCAGCGGCAACACCTAAAGCAACTCGGGGGACGGGAACTTATGCTCATCTGGCTGGTGGATCTGGCGGACCAAGTCCAGTTCTTCAATCTTTTCAGATATATCACATTCAGAACCGGGGCAGCGATGTTCACCTCGGCGTTGATCGTGTTTCTGTTTGGACCCCGAATCATTGCTTCCCTGCGGGTGCGCCAGGGACGTGGACAACCGATCCGGGCAGATGGGCCGCAAACCCATTTCCTCAAGGCCGGGACGCCGACCATGGGCGGATTGATGATCCTGGCGGGGATCATCGGCTCTTCAGTTCTGTGGGCCGACCTGTCGAGCGTCTATGTGGTGACTACATTGCTGGTAACGCTTGGTTTCGGCGCCATCGGTTTTTACGATGATTATCTCAAGGTCACCAAGCAGACAGACAAGGGCTTTTCCGGCAAGGCGCGGCTGGCGCTTGAGTTCCTGATTGCCGGCCTGGCGGTGTATTTCATCATGCAGGCCTCGATGGCCGCATCGACGGTCAAGGGCGCTACATTCAGCTCCTCCATCGCATTTCCGTTCTTCAAGGATTTGCTGCTTGACCTTGGCTGGTTCTTCATCGCCTTCGGCGCCTTCGTCATCGTCTCGGCGGGCAACGCGGTCAATCTGACCGATGGCCTCGATGGGCTCGCCATCGTGCCGGTGATGATCGCAGCCGCGTCCTTCGGGGCGATTGCCTATCTCGCAGGCAATGCGGTGTTTGCCAATTATCTGCAGATCAATTTCGTGCCGGGTACCGGCGAACTGGCGGTGATCCTCGGGGCTGTGATAGGTGCCGGCCTCGGGTTCTTATGGTTCAATGCGCCGCCGGCGGCAATCTTCATGGGTGACACCGGATCGCTGGCGCTGGGCGGACTGATCGGCACGGTAGCCGTAGCCACCAAGCACGAAATCGTCATGGCGATCATCGGCGGCCTATTCGTGATCGAAGCGCTGTCGGTGATCATCCAGGTTGCGTCCTTCAAGCTCACCGGAAAACGGGTGTTCCTGATGGCGCCGATCCATCACCATTTCGAAAAGCTCGGATGGACCGAAAGCCAGGTTGTGGTGCGGTTCTGGATCATCTCGGTGGCCCTTGCGATGATCGGGCTCGCCACCCTCAAGCTGAGATAGACGATGATTGCGGCGTCCACATTTTCCGGTCGCAAGGTCGCATTGTTCGGCCTCGGCGGATCGGGCCTGGCAACCGCAAAATCGCTGGTTGCCGGCGGCGCCGAACTGACCGCCTGGGACGATAACCCGGCCCAGGTCGAGGCGGCGCGCGCGGCCGGCATTCCGGTCGGCGACTTGCGCGACATCAATTGGTCGCAACAACATACGCTGGTGCTCTCCCCGGGGGTGCCGCTGACCCATCCGAAGCCGCACTGGACGGTGGATCTGGCCAATATGCATGCGGTCGAGATCATCGGCGACATCGAGATCTTCGTGCGCGAGCGCCGTGCTCATGCGCCTGGGAGTCCGTTCATTGCGATTACCGGCACCAACGGCAAATCCACCACCACTGCGCTGATTGCGCATCTGATTTCCCACAGCGGTCGCGACGCCCAGCTTGGCGGCAATATCGGTACAGCGGTGCTAACACTGGATCCGCCGGCGGCCGGACGGGTTCATGTGGTTGAATGCTCCTCCTACCAGATCGATCTGGCGCCATCGCTCGATCCCAGCGCCGGGCTGTTGCTTAATCTGACGCCAGACCATCTCGACCGCCACGGCTCGATGCAGCACTATGCCGAAATCAAGGCGCGGCTGGTGGCGCAGAGCGATCTGGCGATCATCGGTGTGGATGACGACTGGTGCCGCGACATCGCCGCCCGTCTTGAGGCGGAAGGCCGCGCGGTGGAACGGATCTCCAAGACGCTGCCGCTGATGCGGGGCCTCTATGCCGATGGAACCAGGATCCATCTCGCCGACCGCGGAACGGTCAGCCTCTATGTCGATCTGGCCGGCATTCCCACCCTGCGCGGCGCGCACAATGCCCAGAACGCCGCGGCTGCCATTGCCGCCTGCCGCTCGGCCGGGCTCAGCGATGACGAGATCCGCGCCGGCCTTGCCACTTTCCCGGGGCTCAAGCACCGGATGCAGCCGGTGGCGCGGCGGGGGCGGGTGGTGTTTGTCAACGATTCCAAGGCCACCAATGCGGAAGCCGCGGCACCGGCGCTCAAGAGTTTCGAGCCGATCTACTGGATTGCCGGTGGATTGGCCAAGGAAGGCGGCATTGCCGCCCTCGAGCCATATTTCCCGCGTATCGCCAAGGCCTATCTGATTGGCGAGGCAGCAGCGGGCTTTGCCGCGACGATTGGCGCCCAGGCGCCGTTTGAAATTTCCGGCACGCTCGACAATGCGGTCGCGGCAGCAGCACGGGATGCGGCGGCGGACGGGGCGGAAATGCCCGCTGTGCTGTTGTCGCCTGCCTGCGCCAGTTTTGACCAGTATCGCAATTTCGAGGTGCGCGGAGATGCCTACGTAAGCCTGGTGGCGGCTCTGGATGATATCGAGATGCTCGTCGATGCCGGGCGCAAAGGAGAAACTGATGGTTAGCCGTGTTGAACGCGGACCGGTCGCCGATTGGTTCTGGACCATTGACCGCCTTTTCCTGGCGGCCTTCGTGGCGCTGATGGGCGTAGGCCTGATGCTGTCGTTTGCGGCGAGCCCGGCGGTGGCCGAGCGGCTCGGGCTCGACAGTTTTCATTTTGTCGAGCGTCACGGCGTGTTCCTGGTCCCGGCGCTGGTGGTGATGATCGGTGTTTCCTTCCTGAGCCCGCGCCAGGTGCGCCGCGCTGCGCTGGCGCTCTTGGCCATGTCGATCGCGATGATGGTGCTGGCGCTGTTCTTCGGCGTCGAGGTCAAGGGATCGCGGCGCTGGGTGTCGGTGTTTGGCCTTTCGGTGCAGCCGTCGGAATTCATGAAGCCGGCCTTCGTGGTGATCTGTGCCTGGCTGTTTTCCGAACGCTCGCGTCATCCTGAAATTCCCGGCAACCTGTTTGCCATCATCCTGTTTGGCATTGTTGCGGCGTTGCTGGTGGCGCAACCGGATCTGGGCCAGACCATGCTGACGGCAGCGGTCTGGGGCGGCATGTTCTTCATGGCCGGCATGTCGTGGTTCTGGATCATGCTGTTGGGCGGCATGGCTGTTTCGGGCTTCGTTGCTGCCTATCTGGTATTTCCGCATGTCGCCGACCGGATCAACGGCTTCCTGTTTGGTGAGGGCGACAGCTTTCAGGTCGATACCGCGCGCGAGGCAATCATCCGCGGCGACTGGCTCGGCCAGGGGCCGGGTGAGGGGACAATCAAGCGAGATCTTGCCCGACAGCCACACCGATTTCGTGTTTTCCGTCGCGGCCGAGGAATTCGGTATCGTGTTCTGCATGGTGCTGGTGGCGCTATTTGGTTTCGTGGTCATTCGTGGCCTGATCCGCGCCGGCCGCGAGCAGGATGACTTCACCCGGCTCGCCGTGGCTGGACTGGCGCTGCTGATCGGCTTCCAGTCGTTCATCAATATCGGCGTCAATCTCGAATTGCTTCCGGCCAAGGGAATGACGTTGCCGTTCATTTCCTATGGCGGCTCGTCGATGATTGCGGTTGCCATTACCGCCGGCTTCCTGCTGGCGCTGACCCGTCGCCGGCCCGAGAGCCGGGCGCAACCGCGCGCCATCTACCGCCCCACCACCGCCGTGGCGGCGGAGTAACGGCATGGCAAATGGCAAACTGTTCCTGCTGTCGGCGGGTGGCACCGGCGGGCATCTGTTTCCTGCCGAGGCGCTGGCGCATGAGCTGACAGCCCGCGGCCACACAGTTCATCTGGTCACTGACAGCCGGGCGCAGCGGTTTGCCGGCAAGTTTCCGGCCTCGGAAATCCATATCGTTCGCTCCGCCACCATCGGTTCAAAAAACCCGATCAAGGTGGCCCGGGCGTTGTGGACGTTGTTTCAGGGCGTGCGCGAGGCGGGTGTACTGATCCGGCGGATTCGACCAGATGCGGTGATCGGCTTTGGCGGTTACCCGACGATACCGCCGCTGATCGCAGCCTCGAACGCCGGTCTGCCGACGATGATTCATGAGCAGAACGCGGTGATGGGGCGAGCCAACAAGGCGCTGGCTGGCAGGGTCAAGGCAATCGCTGGCGGGTTTCTGCCGCAGGGCAAGGGCAAATATGCCGACAAGACGGTAATCACAGGCAATCCGGTACGTCCGGAAGTGCTGGCTGCAGCGGCAATTCCGTATGTGCCGTCGATGGAGGGTGAAACCTTCCGCCTGGTGGCGTTTGGCGGAAGCCAGGGCGCGCAGTTCTTTTCCGACGCGGTGCCGGCTGCAATCGCGCTGCTTCCCGACCCGCTGCGGGCACGGTTGGAGTTGACCCAGCAGGCGAGGCCCGAGGACGAGGAGCATGTCCGTGCTCGGCTTGCAGAACTCGGCATCAAGGCGGAGGTATCGCCGTTTTTCAACGACATGGCGGCGCGTCTGGGGGCTGCGCATCTGGTGATTTCGCGGTCCGGGGCATCGACGGTGTCGGAAATTGCCGTGATCGGCCGCTCGGCGATCCTGGTGCCCTATCCGTTCGCACTCGACCATGACCAGGCCGCTAACGCCGCGGCGCTGATGGCCAAGGGTGGGGCCAGCGTGATCAAGCAATCCGAGCTTTCGCCGCAGCTACTTTCCGACATGATCGGCGACCGCATGCAGGACCCCGCCGGCCTCGCGGCCACTGCGGCTGCGGCACAGGCGACCGGAAAACCCGACGCCGCGCGCTTGCTTGCCAATCTGGCGGAGGCTATTGCGGAGGGGATTACAGCAGAGCAATTCAGGAGCACACCCGCATGAAAATGCCGCAAACCATCGGCCTCGTTCATTTCATCGGCATCGGCGGCATCGGCATGAGCGGCATCGCCGAGGTGCTGCACAATCTGGGCTACAAGGTTCAGGGCTCCGACCAGAGCGAAAGCGCCAATGTGCAGCGGCTGCGCGACAAGGGCATCGAGGTGTTCATCGGCCATGCGGCGGAAAATCTCGGTGAGGCGGAAGTCGTGGTGGTGTCTACCGCGATCAAGAAATCCAATCCGGAATTGATGGCCGCACGCGAAAAGCTGCTGCCGGTGGTGCGCCGCGCCGAGATGCTGGCCGAACTGATGCGCTTCCGCAATGCGATTGCGATTGGCGGTACCCATGGCAAGACCACCACCACATCGATGGTGGCGACGCTCCTGGAAGCAGGTGGGCTTGACCCCACAGTGATCAATGGCGGCATCATCAATGCCTATGGCACCAATGCGCGGATGGGCGAAGGCGAATGGATGGTGGTGGAAGCCGACGAGAGCGACGGCACCTTCCTCAAGCTGCCCGCCGATATTGCTGTCGTCACCAATATCGACCCCGAGCATCTAGACCATTACGGCAGTTTCGACGCGGTACGCGCGGCATTCAAGCAGTTTGTCGAGAATGTGCCGTTTTACGGTTTCGGCGTGATGTGTCTCGACCACCCAGAAGTGCAGTCGCTGGTTTCGAGGATCGAGGACCGTCGGGTGATTACCTATGGCGAGAACCCTCAGTCTGACGTGCGGCATTTCAATCACCGCATGGACGGCGCCACCTCGGTGTTCGACGTGGAAATCCGGCGCCGCAAGACTGGCGAGACGGTTCTGCTTTCCGATCTGCGGCTGCCGATGCCGGGCAGGCACAATGTCGCCAATGCGGTGGCGGCAATCGCTGTGGTGTTCGAACTGGGAATGACGCCCGAACAGATCGCCAAGGGGCTCGGGCAGTTTGGCGGGGTCAAGCGCCGCTTCACCCATACCGGCAGCTGGAACGGGGTCGAGATCTTTGACGATTACGGCCACCATCCGGTGGAAATCAAGGCGGTGCTTGCCGCTGCACGCGATGCCTGTGCGGGGCGTGTGATCGCGGTTGCACAGCCGCACCGTTACACACGGCTTGAAAGCCTGTTTGATGATTTTGCCGCCTGTTTCAACCAGGCTGATACGGCGATCCTGGCGCCGGTCTATGCCGCTGGCGAAGATCCGATCGAGGACATCAATTCGGCAAGCCTCGTTTCCAGCATGAAGGCCGGCGGCCACCGCGATGCGCGGCTGATCGATGGGCCCGAGGCGCTGGCGCCGCTGATCGCCGAGATCGCCAGGCCGGGTGATTATGTCGTCTGCCTCGGCGCAGGCACCATCACCTACTGGGCCAACAAGTTGCCCGCCGAATTGGCGGCACTGGCGCCGGATGCGGCGGCCGGGGAGCGCATGAAGCAACAGCAAGTCGATGGCGAAAAACTTCTGACGTCGCTGGGTGACAAGCTGGGCGCTGTTCGCGGACGGCTGACGCCAAATGCCGAGATGTCGAAAATCACCTGGTTCCGCACCGGCGGTCCGGCGGAGCTCATGTTCCAGCCCGCCGATGAGGACGATCTTTCGACGTTTCTGGCGGCGCTGCCTGTAGAGATCCCGGTGTTGCCGGTGGGCATCGGCTCCAATCTGCTGGTGCGTGACGGCGGTATTCCCGGCGTGGTGATCCGGCTGTCGGCCAAGGGATTTGGCCAGGCCGAACAGGTCTCCGAGACCCGGCTGGAGGCGGGTGCTGCCTGTCCGGACAAGCATCTGGCCGCCAAGGCGCTTGAGACAGGGCTCGCAGGGTTTCATTTCTATCACGGCATTCCCGGCGCGATCGGTGGCGCGCTGCGAATGAATGCCGGCGCCAATGGCGTGGAGACCCGCGACCGGGTCGTCGAGGTGCATGCCGTCGACCGAGCGGGCCAACGTCACGTGTTTGCAAACGCGGAAATGGGTTATGCCTACCGACATTCCTCGGCGCCGAAGGATCTGATTTTTACCCGCGCAGTGTTTGAGGGAACGCCTGGCGAGCGCGGCGAAATTCGCGAAGCCATGGATGCGGTCCAGCACCACCGCGAGACGGTTCAGCCGATCCGTGAGAAGACTGGCGGCTCGACCTTCAAGAATCCCGAAGGCACATCCGCCTGGAAGGAAATCGACAAGGCCGGTGGCCGCGGCCTGACCGTGGGCGGTGCGCAAATGTCGCCGATGCATTGCAATTTCATGATCAACATTGGCTCGGCTTCGGCCTATGAGCTGGAAAATCTCGGCGAAACCATCCGCGCCCGCGTGCTCGAAACCTCCGGCATCCGGCTGGAATGGGAAATCAAGCGGTTGGGCCTTTTTGAACCTGACCAACTGGTTCAGGAGTTTCTGGGTGTGATGGTGTAAAAGTGGTTGCATTATCTTTGTGATAATTTGCGTAGGTTGTGTCGAAATATGACATTCTGGCGATTTCGGGCAGCGCGCAGCGGGCGTGCCGGAAGCACAAATTTAACGGGTCAAGATTAAGGTCATCCGCTAATCGGGGGTGTATCCATGTTTCGACTGACCCGTGACTGGGTTATCAAGCAACTTTTGTTTGAGGAATTCCGGTCATACAACGACGTTGTCCGCAAGGCTGTCTGGGTCGGAATCAAAGTCTCTCTGTTGGCCTGTGGCCTCAATATTTGCGCCCATCTCCTGCTCTCCTGGTTCGACCTGCTGCCCTATGCGCTGTCTTCGGCGCTGATCGTTGCCTCGGTGCTGACGCCACCGATAACCTTCATTCTGGCGACCACAGCTTATGTGGCGGTCGGCTTTTCGATTCATGATCTGGGTGTGTCGCGGGCGGAGTTCGAGCGGTTGAGCCGCACCGACACGCTTTCTGGCTTGGCGAACCGCCGCGCATTTGTGGAAATGTTCGATCAGTGCGACCGGGAAAAGTCGATGTTGGTTTTCGATGTCGACCGGTTCAAGAAGATCAACGACACCTATGGTCACCAGATGGGCGATGCGGTCATTGTTGAGGTGGCGCGGATGCTGAAGGCGGCTTTCGGAGAGGATTGTGCCTGCGCCCGGATCGGCGGCGAGGAATTTGCCGTTTTCACTGGCAGCATGCCCTTTGCCGAGTTTGTAGTGTTGGGGGAGACCGCTCGCAGAAATGTGGCCGAGATGCAGATGAATGTGGGGGAACGAGAAATCTCCGTCACCATGTCGGGCGGGGCTGCCAGGTCGCTTCCGCATCAGACCTTTGATGAAACCTTTTCACGTGCCGACAAGGCGCTGTATGCGGCCAAGAGTGGCGGTCGAAACCGGATCGTGTTGTCCTACAGCACGGAACCGGTCAGCGCCAACCGGGCCAATAATGCCGCCGCGGCTTGACGAGAGCGCCGGCCGGGCATGTTATGCGATTGGGTCGCGCGACGGTGAAGTTCCTTGAGCAGACGCCTCATTGCCCGCCTCGGCAATAATTTCGAATGGCAGCAGGATCGAACTGTGACGCGTCGGAAAACCGCGTGCCGCAGCAAACATCTCAAGTTCGCGCCAGGGCTCGGGAAAGATGATATCCTCGCCGCTCAGAAGGCGACGGATCAAGTGTCCGATTTCAACTAATTCGGAGAATTTTCGACCGATCGCCTGTTGTACCACGACCGCGGTCGCGGCCATGCCCAGCGTGCAAGCGCGCGTCCTCCAACCGAGCGCAGTGATCACGTCCGCCTTTCTGCGTATGTCCAGCGTGACGAGGCTGCCGCAAGTGCGGCTCGTCCGGGTGACGGAAATATCCGCCGGGACGAGCCGCTTGTCGCTTCGAACCTTTGCGGCGAGATCCCGCAAACCGCGCTGGTAAAGTGCGGCAAGGTCCGGGTCTGTGGTCATTCGACGCCGTCATCCTTCATCTGCCGGCCCAGCACCGACAGGAAGGTCAAGCCAAAATACAGACCGCGGCGGACGTCTTCGTTGCGGGCCACGCGCAGTAGGCCGAGAAGCGACGGCACCTGTGCGGTCGCGGTCTGGTTGGCGGCAAACCGTGCCGCATTGCTCATCGACCAGGCCGCGCCGACTCCTTCCTCATAGGCCTTCATCAGCTTCTGGACCATGGCGTCGTCGAACATGTCGACGCCGTCCGATGCCAGCGAGGCCAGATCGACCAGATTGTGGAAGCGTCGACCCTGCAACAGTGGTGCCGCCTTTTCCAGCAGTTCCATCAAGCCGCGTTGGGTGGCTTCATCCATGGCGGCAAGAGGCTTGGCGGCCTTGATGGTGGTTTTTTCGGTCATGTCCGTGACGGATTCGCTCATATCGTTTTTCTCCCGGTGCCGATGTCAGATGATGCCGCGCGCGACGGACCAGTAGATCCCGCGATTGAAGGCCTTGCGGAGCAGCCCGCCGACTTTTGTCGGAGGCGTTGGATGGACGTCTTCATCATAGTCGTACCAAAGCGGCATTCCTGCATCGAGACCCATCTGTGCCACTGCCTGAACCTTGCCGTCATACTCGGCGACGGTGTGGCCGAGACGGATATCGCCGGCGATGTTGTTGGCAATAACCGGGCTTTGGTTGTGACATGAGCCACCGGCTTTCGAGATCGGCAGATCGACGGTGTCGCCCATGATATAGGCGTTGGGGTGGCCCTCGAGCTGGAGTGTCTTGCGATCGGTCGGCAGCCAGCCTTCATTGTTTGGTGCCTGAGAAATGCCGCTATCGAGAACTGCGTCCACCGCCCGGATCGGAGGCGTACACATCAGAAGATCGAACTCTTCCTCTTTACCTTCCTCGGAGCGGGCGATCTTCTTCTCCGCGTCTACAGATTCCAGTGTGAAGCCACGCTGATGCAGGATGCCCTTGGATTCGAACACCGGCGGAAGCACTTCGCAGACTTCCTGCTGCAAAAACAGGCAATTGCGCAGCAGTTGCGAGATGGTCGGATAAGTATAGACGATCTCGCACTGGTCGCGGACACCCTTGCGACGAAGGTATTCGTCGACCATCAGCGTGGTTTCCATCGGAGCGATGCCACATTGATGGGGCACGTTTGGCGTCTTGGGGAAGTTGACGGTTATGAAGATCCGCCCCTTCTCAAAATTGCGCAGCTTCTCTGCGAGCTGGCGCGCGGGAGCATATTGATAGAAATAGTCGCCGCCTTCCTTGAGCCCGGGAATTCGTTCCGGGGCGGGAATGCAGCCTGTTGACACGACGATATAATCATAGCCGATGGATTTGCCGGACGCGGTCTTGACCTTTGAGCCGGCGAAATCGAAGTTGACGACCTTGTCCACCTGGAAATCGATCTCGGGGCGCAGCAGACTGCTCTGCTTGCGTCGCAGTTCGCCTTCAAAAAACATGTCAAAGGCCACATACATGAACGCCGGTTTGTAATAATGCCATGGCGAATCGGAAAGCAGTGTCACCTTGACCTTCCCGCGTGCAATTTCGGGATACATTTTGGTGACGATGCTGTTGGCAGTCATCGTTCCGCCGATGCCGCCGCCCACGATAAGGATGTGTTTAGTCAATGTTGGCCTCCTCAATTGCCGCCTGAGCGGAGTCTTGATCCTTCACTCCGGAGCCTTAGCATGGGCGGTCAAACCCATTGCCTGCGGATGTTTCCGGATTGGAAAGGTTGGTTGGCGACAAAAGGAAACCCGAGATGCAAGAAGCTGAAATCCGCCAAATCGTCCAGGCCCAGATCATCGAGTGCCTGAACCGCTTCTATGCAATCGAAACCGGGATGTGGGGCGGGCCACTTGATGCATTGATGGTGCGAACCATCATTACCGGAAAGGTTCAGGGCCGTTATTACGACCTGTCCTCCTTGTCGATGACGCTGGGACTGCCAATCTCAACCACGCACAGAAAGGTCAGGGAGCTGGAGGCTGCAGGTTTGGTGGAAAGCAGGAAATGCGGTCGTTCGCTGCGTCTCGAGCCGACAAGCCGCGCGTGTGTTGATCTTGATATGAAATTCGAGGAAATGGTGTCGACATTGCAGCGGCTCTATCGTGGACCGCCGATCCTGTCCGGCAATACGCCGGCGGTATCCGAAAAGGGACCCGCTAGGACTGTTCCGTAAGTGCAACGAGCCGTCGGCTGGTCGCGAGGCGACAATACATCATTTCACCGTCGCTATAGACGGCTTGCTGAGTGCCGGGAACTTGCCGGCAGATCACGAGATGCATCGTCTGGCGTGCATGATTTCATGCTGCCTTGGCGAATTGTTTCGAAGGGCTCACGCACGGAAACAGGGTTGTCCTGGGCGTTGATCAGTTGCATCGCTGCCGCCGCCGTCATCGGCCGGCCGAACAGGTATCCCTGGATCAGGTCGGGGCTCAGCTCGCTCAGGGCTGCCATTTCATCCGGGGTTTCGACGCCCTCCAGCACGCAGCGCAGCTCGAGTCTCGCGCACAGTCGCATGACGCTGGTGACGATTTCCCGCGAGGTCACGCTCTGGCTGACCTTGGAGACAAAACTCCTGTCGAGCTTGACCTTGTCGAGCGGCAACTGGTCGAGATATTCGTAGCTTGAATAGCCCGATCCGAAATCATCAAGGGCAATCTTGCATCCGCTCGCCCGCAGCTCTGTCAGCAGCGACCGGGAAAGATCGAGCGTGGTCATGACAGCGGTTTCGGTGATTTCGAACTCGATGCGGCGGGGCGAGATACCCGACTTCATGATCTGGCCGAGCAGCGACATGATAAAGGCCTGGTCTGACAGATCCTGGCCCGAAAGGTTGAAGGATAGGGAGATGTCTTCAGGCCATTCGGCAAGGGTCTCGAGTCCTTTCCTGAAGATGATTTCCGTAAGCTTGCTGATGTGGCCCGAACGTTCTGCGGCGCGAATGAACTGGTCGGGCCGAACGAGACCAAGTTTCGGGTTCTGCCAGCGGGCAAGTGCTTCAAAGCCGACGGTTCGCTGCAGCTGCGGCGAATATTGCGGCTGAAACAGCAGGTAGATCTCGCTTTCGAGGTCGCCTTCGCGCAATTCGCGCTCAATGGCGGTCGCCTGCTGCATTTCCTTGTCTTCGGTGGCGTCGAACATCAGGCATCGGCCGCGGTGCTTGGCCTTGGCTTTATAGAGCGCGAAATCGGCTTTCTCGTAAAGTTTGGCGCTGGACGCGCCCATGCTCGGGAAATGCGAAAAACCCGCCGAAGCGCCGACGACAAGGTTCAGGAGCGCGAACGGGTAGGGACGGCTGATCGCCTCGATCACCTTGTTTCCCAGCTCCGCAGCAGCTTCCTCCGGCAAGTTTCCCGGAAACAGGGCGACGAATTCGTCACCACCGACCCGGCCGAATGTAACGCCGGGAATCTCGAGTTTGCTGGCCCGTTCGACGATTGCGCATAGCAGCTTGTCGCCGACGATATGGCCATAGATATCGTTGATCGCCTTGAAACCGTCGAGATCGAAAATTCCTACCCAGAAAGGCCTGCGCTGGTCGATCAGATAATCGATCTTCTCAAACACCGCGCGCCGGTTGGGAATGCCCGTGAGCATGTCGGTATCGGCAAGACGCCGGGCCTTGGCCGCCAGTTCGTCGGCAAGCAAGCGTGCATCAATCTGCCTGAATATGGCTTTGCGCAGCAGCATGGCCATGCCGAATGAGGCGAAAGTGGTGGCGATGCTGATCGAGACGTACTGGGTCAGGATTTCCTGGGGGAGTTTGGCTGCGAAAAGGTAGAGCGTCACCAGCGACAGGCCAACGCTGAGCAGGGTTCCCCGGAAGGTGATGCCGGTCGTAGAGAAAACCACCGCCATCAGGGCGAAATAGATCAGCTTGTTCTGCTCAAAATGAATGGTCAGGTAGCAGACGACATTCAGGTAGATCAGCAGGTTGGCGATCAGACCGATCAGTTCGAGCCGCGGCAACGACAGTTTGTCGCCGGCCAGCACATGCTGTCTCATCACATAATAGCTTACAACCGTCGTGAAGCTGATCGAGGCGAGCATGGCCAACTCCAGCCCGGTCTCGTCCCTAAAGTGGGTCAGGGTGATGTAGGCATAATAGACCATACCGGGAAACAGGAACCCGCGTACGATCGGAGAATAGGCAGTCGCCATCGCCTGCCGTCGCGCAGGGTTGATCCAGTAATTGTAAGTGGCGATCGGATTTGCCATTTTCCTGAGAGACCCTTTCAACTCAATGCTGCGCAATGGCCGACGCGGACGCGCGCTGCGTGAGCTGGAATTGAAAGAGCAAGTAAATATTTCCTTGAAAACGGGCGGTCGATCGATAGTTGAATGCTTTATCTGTCCGCTTTTGCATCAATCGAGCCCGTATTGCTGTTTCTCACTTGTTTCCACCTTGGCTAATAAACGAAATTCATTAACGCGGTGTTCCGCGCCTGTTACCCGTTAGACCAATACTCATCGTTGCGGGAAATGGTGCCGGCGGCGGCCGAGGCGACTGCATGCCGTGGCGACATGCGATTGCCTTCGGACGCCATAGTGGAACTGCGCGCGCAGCGGCGTACCCGCAGGCAAAGCCACGAGATGCCTGTGCCGCCTCTTGCGCTTGCCCGAAAGCTCTGATTCCTAAGGGTTTCCATCAGATGCGCATGAGTCGGGCGCTGCTGACCACGCCGGTTTTGAGCCAGGTACCGTGTGGCTGGAACGGGTTGGCGCAATGTTCAGCCGCTAGATTGTGCAGCAACGCGTCTGCCTGATCGGCTGAATTCTGCCTTGATGGGCATCATGATGCGGATTGGGTGGATCCCCGCCTGGAGGGGATGCGCAACAGAACGAGGGAAATGGATGAACGCCGAGGCATTGAAAAAAACCAAGCATGTCGCCGTTCTGATGGGCGGATTTTCCTCCGAGCGTCCGGTCAGTCTGGCTTCGGGCGCGCCCTGTGCCGATGCGCTGGAGCGTGCCGGTTACCGGGTCACCCGCGTCGATGTCGGGCCTGATATTGCCTCTGTGCTGACAGAGCTGAAACCTGATGTCTGTTTCAATGCTCTGCATGGACCCTACGGAGAAGACGGCACCATTCAGGGTGTGCTGGAATACCTTTCCATCCCCTACACCCATTCCGGTGTCACCGCTTCGGCGCTGGCGATGGACAAGCGGCTGTCGAAGATCGTCGCCAAGGCGGTCGGTATTCCGGTGGCGGAATCGAAGGTGATGAACCGCTTCGAGTTTACCTCGGCGCACCCGATGACACCGCCCTATGTGGTCAAGCCTGTCAACGAGGGGTCGAGCTTTGGCGTCGTCATCGTCGGCGAGGGGCAATCGCACCCGCCGCAGGTGATTACCTCGCAAGAATGGAAATATGGCGACGAGGTAATGGTCGAGCGCTACATCGGCGGCCGCGAACTGACCTGCACGGTGATGGGCAATGTGGCGCTGGCGGTCACCGAGATCGTGCCACAGGGACACACCTTCTATGATTATGATTCAAAATACGTTGCCGGCGGCTCCAAACACGTTTGTCCGGCAGAAATTTCACCAATTGTTTACCAAAAAATACGTAGGTTGAGTTTGAAGGCGCATCAGGCGATCGGTTGTCGCGGCGTGAGCAGGTCTGACTTTCGATATGATGATCGTTTCTCCGAAAACGGGGAGGTCATCTGGCTCGAAGTCAATACCCAGCCCGGCATGACACCGACATCACTGGCGCCGGAAATGGCCCTGCAGGCGGGGCATTCGTTTGAAGAATTTGTCAGCTGGATGGTGGAGGACGCTTCGTGTCGTCGATGACGGGAAACAAAGGCAGGGCCGCTAAGGCCAACAGGACGGGCGGACGCCATGCGTTTGCCAGCGCTCTTGTGCTGCCGCGTTTTCTGCGCCGTCACGTGCGCTTCTACAGGGCGCTGGCCACCGGCCGTGTGGATATCCGTCCGCATGTCGGGTCGGTTGCCGCCCTTGCCTTTCTTTCTGCCACCGGCCTCTACGGGATGCAGCTTGGTGGTCACACCGAAGCGGTGACCCAGGCTGTGACCACCAGCGCCGGATTTGCACTGGAAGACGTGCAGATCAGCGGCAATGCCGAAACCTCCGACATTGATATTCTCGGCCAGCTTGGGCTCGATGGCTCCACCTCGGTGGTGGCGATCGACGCGCATCTGGCCCGCACCCGGCTGATGCAGCTGCCTTGGGTTACCGACGCGCAGGTGCAGAAAATCTACCCGCGCGGCCTGTCGGTGAATGTTACCGAGCGGCAGCCTGTAGGTATCTGGCAGCATGGCGACCGGTTGGCACTGGTTGATGCGCGCGGCGATGTGATCGCTCCGCTTACCGGCGCTCGCCATGCTGATCTGCCCCTTTATGTCGGTCTTGGCGCCGACGAACATGCCGACGAGCTGGAAGCCCGGCTGTTGATGCATCCGCAGCTGCGCGCCCGGGTCAAGGCCGCGATCCGTATCGCCGACCGGCGCTGGGATCTGCGGCTCGACAATGGTGTGACGCTGAGCCTTCCCGAACAGGATGTCGACGCTGCGCTGAGGCGTTTTGCCGATTTCGATGGCGGTCGCGACGTGCTGTCGCGCGATATCACAGTGGTGGATCTGCGGCTTCCCGACCGGGTCACGCTGCGGTTGAGCGAAGCTTCGTTCGAACGCCGCAAGAAAGCCCTGGCGGCCCGCGCCAAGGCGATCAAGGCGGCGGAGAAGAACACATGAGCCTTTTCCGTCCTTCCTCCATGCTGCCGCGGCTTTCGCCGCTGTCGGGCAAGCGCGTCAGTATCGTCACGGTGCTCGATATCGGTTCCTCCAAGGTTGTCTGCATGATCGGCCGGCTGACCCCGGTCGAAGCGTCGGAAGTGCTGGCGGGACGTACTCACAAGATAGAGATTCTCGGGATCGGCCATCAGAAGTCGCGCGGCCTCAAGGCTGGCGTGATTTCCGACATGGACGCGGTTGAAAGTTCGGTGCGGCTCGCAGTTGACGCCGCCGAACGGATGGCCGGCGTCACCGCCGAAAGCCTGATCATCAATGTTACCGCCGGGCGGCTGGGCAGCGAAACCCACTCGGCCTCGGTCAATCTGGGTGGCCACGAGATTGCCAATGGCGATCTTGCCAAGGTGGTCAACGCCGCCACCCGCCAGAGCCAGCTCAACGAACGCGCCATCCTGCATTCGCTGCCGTCGAGCTACACGCTTGATGGCGAGCGCGGCATCCGCGATCCGGCTGGCATGTATGGTGATGTGCTGGGCGTCGACATGCATGTACTTACAGCTGACCGGGCGCCGCTGAAAAATCTCGAACTGGCGGTTAACCGCGCCCATCTCACCGTCGAGGCGATGGTGGCCACACCTTATGCTTCCGGACTCGCGGCGCTGGTCTCCGACGAGGCTGAAATGGGCTGCGCGGCCATCGATATGGGCGGCGGCACGACGACGATTTCGGTTTTTGCCGATGGCAAGCTGGTGCATGCGGATGCGATCGCGCTCGGCGGCCAGCACGTCACCATGGATCTGGCGCGCGGGCTTTCGACCCGGCTTGACGATGCCGAACGCATCAAGGTGGTGCACGGTTCGGCGCTGCCGCAGGCGGGCGAAGACCGCGACGTGATTTCGGTTCCGCCGATTGGCGAGGACGAGCGCGACCAGCCCACCCATGTGCCGCGCGGACTGGTCTCGCGGATCGTTCGCGCCCGGGTCGAGGAAACCCTCGAGATGCTTCGCGACCGGATCCAGCAATCCGGATATGGCTCGCTCGTCGGCAAGCGCATCGTGCTCACCGGTGGCGCGAGCCAGATGACCGGCCTGACCGAAGCGGCACGGCGGATTCTGGCGCGGAATGTGCGGATCGGTCGCCCGTTGGGCATTTCCGGCCTGCCGGCGGCGGCCAAGGGCCCGGCTTTTTCTACTGCGGTTGGCCTGATGATCTATCCTCAGGTCGCGCATTTCGAATCCCACGGCGCAGGCGAGGGCGGCTTTGCAGCCATCTCCGGCGCGGGTGGCCGTCTGTCCCGCATGGGACAATGGCTCAAAGAGAGTTTTTGATTTTATCGAATTGGCCCACGCGGCGGTGCGGCCATGCCAAAGGAAGGAACGGGTGTCATGACCATTAACTTGCAGAAGCCGGATATCACCGAGCTGAAGCCCCGCATCACCGTATTCGGTGTCGGCGGTGGCGGCGGCAACGCAGTCAACAACATGATCACCGCAGGGCTGCAGGGGGTCGACTTTGTGGTCGCCAACACTGACGCCCAGGCGCTGACGATGTCCAAGGCCGACCGGCTGATCCAGCTCGGCGTGGCCGTCACCGAAGGTCTTGGCGCCGGCTCGCAGCCGGAAGTCGGCCGCGCGGCCGCCGAGGAATGCATCGACGAGATCATCGATCATCTCAACAGCACTCATATGTGCTTTGTCACCGCAGGCATGGGCGGCGGCACCGGCACCGGCGCAGCACCCGTTGTTGCCCAGGCCGCTCGCGACAAGGGCATCCTGACCGTTGGCGTGGTCACCAAACCGTTCCATTTCGAGGGGCAGCGCCGCATGCGTCTGGCCGAGGCGGGCATCGAGGAATTGCAGAAATGCGTCGATACCCTGATCGTCATCCCCAACCAGAACCTGTTCCGCATCGCCAATGACAAGACTACCTTCGCCGATGCCTTCGGCATGGCCGACCAGGTGCTCTACTCGGGCGTTGCCTGCATCACCGACCTGATGGTCAAGGAAGGCCTGATCAACCTCGACTTCGCCGACGTCCGTTCGGTGATGCGCGAGATGGGTCGCGCCATGATGGGGACCGGTGAAGCATCGGGCGAAAACCGCGCAATGGCAGCTGCCGAAGCCGCGATCGCAAATCCGTTGCTCGACGAGACCACGATGAAGGGCGCGCAAGGCCTGCTGATCTCGATCACCGGCGGTCGCGACATGACCTTGTTCGAAGTTGACGAAGCCGCCACCCGCATCCGCGAGGAAGTCGATGCCGACGCCAACATCATCCTTGGCGCCACATTTGACGAAGCGCTTGAAGGCCTGATCCGCGTTTCGGTTGTTGCCACCGGCATCGACCGTGTCGAAGGCGCGGTCGAGCAGCGTCCGACGCTGTCGGCACCGCGTCCTGCTCCGCGCCCGGCTCCGCAGGCCAGCCGTCCCGCCACAGCCACGCCGGCGCCGCAGCCGGCGCAGGCCAGCAAGGATCCGGTGGCTGACACCATCCTGTCGGCAGAGGCCGAACTGGAGCGCGAACTCGACATTGCCAGCCAGATGATGGGCCTGCCGACACAGGCAAAGCCCGCACCGGAGGCCGTGCAGTCCGGTTCGCAGCCGCACAACCGGCTGTTTGCCAGCCAGCCCGAAGCAACGGCTCCGGCCGCACCGCAACGGCCGGTCATGACCGCGCCGCCGGTAGCACAGGCGCCGGTTCAGCAGGCTCCCGCTCCGGTTCGAATGGAAGCCGAACCGTCACGGATGCCGCGGGTTGAGGATTTCCCGCCAGTGGTCAAGGCCGAGATGGAGCATCGCAACGCGCCGCAAGGCCAGATCGACGAGCGCGGCCCGATGGGCCTGCTCAAGCGGCTGTCAAGCTCGCTGGGCCGTCGTGAGGACGAGGAAGCGCATGCCGCTGCTCCGAGCCCGGCACCGCAGGCGCGTCGTCCGCTGTCACCGGAGGCTAGTGTTTACGCGCCGCGCCGCGGCCAGCTCGACGATCAGGGCCGCATGACGCCGCAGGCGCGCGCGACTCACGATGACGAGCAGCTGGAGATTCCCGCCTTCTTGCGCCGCCAGGCCAAGTGACGGGATTGTAACAAACTGTAAGATAAATCGCATGGCAGTCGTGAGGCTGCCATGCGCATTTGTTAACTCATTGTTAACGAATGGGTTTTTCAAGCCGCGTTATGTTACTGTATCGTAACAGAACGATAAAAAGCGTGATTTGGAAACTCGGAGTCGCGGCCTTATCTTGCAGCCCATGAATTAGGGAATGGAGCGATCGACCACGCGGGGGGATGTGTGGAATCGCTTCAACAGACTGGGGACGGCATGGCCTTTGGGAGGCCATGACCAATCAAGCGGGAAACGGCGGACCTTATGGGTAGCGATGTAGTAGGCTTTCAGACCACGATTTCGCGGTCTATCTCCCTGTCGGGCATTGGCGTGCACTCGGGTGAGAATGTCTCTATCACCTTCCACCCGGCCGATCCTGACACCGGAATTGTTTTCAATCGACATTTGCCATGTGGTGATGTGATCAGCGTTCGCGCTGTGTCCTCGCAGGTTGGCTCGACCGATCTGTGCACCCTGCTCGGCAAGGCGCCCGACCGTTCGGTTGCGACAGTCGAGCATCTGATGGCAGCTCTCTATGCGCTCAGCGTCGACAATATCAGCATCGACATTGACGGCAGCGAAGTGCCGATCATGGATGGCAGTGCCGCGGTGTTCATCGAGGCATTCGACAATGCAGGCCTGATCAACCATCCGGTCAAGCGCCGCTACATCCGTGTCATCAAGCCGGTTCGCATCGAGATGGGCGGTTCCTGGGCCGAGTTCTCGCAGCACAACGGCACCCGGTTCGAAATCGACATAGATTTTGAATCGCCGCTGATCGGCCGCCAGTCCTGGAAGGGCGAAGTTACCGCCGACACGTTCCGCCGCGAGCTGGCCCGTGCCCGTACTTTCGGCTTCATGCGCGATGTCGAGCGGCTGTGGGCTTCGGGCCACGCGCTGGGGTCGTCGCTGGAAAACTCGGTGGTGATCGGCGACGACGACAAGGTGATCAATGTCGAGGGGCTTCGGTTCCGTGATGAATTCGCCCGCCACAAGACGCTGGATGCCGTGGGCGACCTGGCTCTGGCCGGTGCGCAATTCATCGGCTGCTATCGCAGCTACCGCGGTGGTCACAAGCTCAATGCGATGGCGCTGCGGGCACTTCTGGCCGACCAGACGGCCTATGAAGTCGTCGAAGCGCCGGCACGTCGCGATACCGTTCGTCACGGCGAACTGGTGGCTGTCAACGCTGCGGCGTTCGCGCCGTGGGCGCTCTGACCAGCCGATTGCTGCTGCATATCACTGCTTTCTTGCCTATACTGCTGTTTTTGAAGGGACGCTTTGCCACAAAAATGCGGCAAAGCGTCTTCATGACGTTGCGAAGTTCGGTCATTTCCGGATAGAAACGCGGGTCTGGTTCTGCGGATGGATTGCATCCGCGGCTGTTGAGAGGTTTTGCAGAATGGATACTTCGGGCAAGGGTAGGCGCGGGCGCGCAATTCGAGTTGCGCTCATGGTCGCCGGATTGGCCGGCGTTTCGTCGTTTGTCAGCGCGTGTCAGTCCGATCCGGACATCGACATTACCGCCTATGCACAATCTATCGAACCGGCCGACGTGCTCTACAATCAGGGACTTGCTAATCTGGAAGCCGGCGAGCTGACCGAAGCGAGCCGCAAGTTCGAGGCGGTCGACAAGCAGCATCCCTATTCCGAGTATGCGCGCAAGGCGATGGTGATGAGCGCTTTCACCAATTACCGCCAGGGGCAATATTCCGAAGCGATCAATACCGCCTCGCGTTATCTCAGCTTGTACCCCAATGACGAGGATGCGGCTTACGCGCAGTACATCGTCGGGTTGGCTTACTATCGGCAGATCCCTGAGGTGACACGCGACCAGCGCACCTCGGCGCGCGCCATCGCAGCCTTTACCGAGGTAATCGAGCGCTATCCAGAGTCCGAATATGTCGAGGACAGCCAGGCCAAGCTGCGCTATGCGCGAGATCAGCTCGCCGGCAAGGAAATGCAGGTCGGTCGCTACTATCTCGAGCGCAAGGAATATGTTGCCGCCGCCAACCGGTTCCGGCTGGTGGTCGAGCAGTATCCCAACACCAGACAGATCGAGGAGGCGCTGGCGCGGCTGGTCGAGACCTATTACGCGATGGGGCTCGAAAGCGAGGCGCAGACAGCTGCGGCCGTGCTTGGCCACAACTATCCCGACAGCCAGTGGTATGCCGATTCCTACAAGCTCCTGCGCACGGGCGGTCTTGAGCCGCGCGAGAACAAGGGCTCCTGGATTTCGCGCGCCGGGTCCCGCCTCGTCGGCGCCTGAAGCAGGGCGCGATGCTGGTACAGCTGTCGATCCGCGATATAGTCCTGATCGAGAAGCTTGATCTCGAGTTTGACGCCGGGCTCTCGGTCCTCACCGGTGAGACCGGGGCCGGCAAATCCATATTGCTTGACAGCCTGTCACTGGCGCTCGGTGGCCGCGGCGATGGTTCGCTTGTGCGCCATGGCGCCGACAAGGGCCAGGTTACCGCCGTGTTCGATGTTGGCGCGGATCATCCGGCGCGGCTGCTTTTGCGCGACAACGGCATTGATGATGACGGTGATCTGGTGTTTCGCCGGGTGCAATCGGGCGATGGCCGCACGCGGGTGTTCATCAACGATCAGCCAGCCAGCGTGGCGCTGATGCGCGAAGCCGGGCAACGGCTGGTGGAAATTCACGGCCAGCATGACGACCGCGCCCTGATCGACATGGATGCCCACCGGGCGCTGCTTGATGCCTTTGGCGGCCTGAGTGAGCGCGCGGCCGAAGTCGGTGCGCTGCATGAGAGCTGGCGCGAAGCGGAACGGGCGCTTAAAGCCCACCGGGCGCGGGTCGAGGCGGCGCGGCGCGAGGCCGACTGGCTGCGCTCATCGGTCGACGAGCTGGAAAAGCTGGTGCCGGTGGAAGGCGAAGAGGAACAACTCGCCGAAAGCCGTTCGCGGATGATGAAGGCCGAGAAGATGGCCAGTGACATCAACGAGGCTGATGAGGTGCTCAGCGGCCAGGCGTCGCCGATCCCGGTGATCAGTGGCTTGCTCCGGCGGCTTGAGCGCAAGGCCGAACAGGCGCCGGAACTTCTCAACGACACGGTGGCGGCGCTGGATGTCGCGCTCAATGCGCTGGCTGAAGCCCAGACCGCCGTCGAGGCGGCGCAGCGGGCGGCGGATTTCAACCCGCGCGAGTTGGAAGAGACCGAGGAGCGGCTGTTTGCATTGAGGGCGGCTGCGCGCAAATACAATGTGCCCGTGGATTCGCTGGCCGAATTGGCGGCGCGGATGATGGCCGATCTGGCTGATCTCGATGCCGGTGAAGAACGGCTGTCGGCGCTTGAAGCCCGGGTGGGGCAGACCGAGGCCGCGTTCCTGCAGTCGGCCAAAGTCTTGTCGGAACGCCGCCACACGGCGGGTGCTGCGCTGACTGCTGCGGTGATGGCCGAGTTGCCGGCGCTGAAGCTGGAGCGGGCCGAATTCATTGTCGAGATCAGCAGTGATGCTGCCAATGCCGGACCGACGGGAATCGATTCCGTGGCTTTCCATGTGCGCACCAACCCCGGCTCGCGGCCCGGCCCGATCATGAAGGTGGCCTCAGGCGGCGAACTTTCGCGGTTCCTGCTGGCGCTGAAAGTGGCGCTGGCCGATCGCGGTTCGGCACCGACGTTGGTTTTTGACGAGATCGACACCGGCGTGGGCGGAGCGGTGGCCGATGCCATCGGCAAGCGGCTCAAGCGGCTGGCTGATGGCGTTCAGGTGCTTTCGGTCACCCATGCACCGCAGGTAGCGGCGCGGGCTGCGACGCATTTGCTGATTGCCAAGGGGCCATCCGAGGAAGGTTCGACAACCGTGACCACCCGGGTGCGCAGCATGGGGCTCGATGACCGGTGCGAGGAAATCGCCCGGATGCTGGCCGGCGAGCACGTTACCGCCGAAGCGCGTGCCGCAGCCGCACGGCTACTGGATGTGGCGGACTGAGGAGGTCTGGCCCGGTACGGGGCAGGGATCCGGCATGCGTGGCTGTTGATTTGCCTACCAGAAAGTCTTGTTGAAAACCGATGGCCCTTCGAGCCGCGCCATGATGGTCATGACGTGGTCGGTGGTATTGCGGGCGCTGTCCGCGCTCCGCCGCATATTGGCGCTGTCCCGGGCATCATCCGAGATCAATTCAACCACGCCCCGGAGTTGATAGGCGGTGTTCATGAAGCTTGCGGCTGTTTCCGCGTCTTCGGGGCTCATTCTGGCGGTGAGGGGAGCGTCATCGTCCATCACCTCGAGATAGGCCGTGGGCACGGAACCGTCCGTGGCTGTGCCCGGATTGGCGGGTTGCTCCAGCCCGGCCAGCGTCTTGAACGCGGAGGCAAAATCGGAGGCCGCGGATTCAAGCTCCTTGGCCATCCGCGCTGTGTGGCCGGCAAGAAAACCCGGGGCGAGATTGAACAGCGACAGCGTGTTCATCTGCTCCTTGAGGTGCTTGAGCCGGTCCTCTGCAAAAGCCTTGCGGCCGAGCGCTGCCGATTCGACGAAATTGTCGAGCAGCGCCAGCGAGTCTAAAGCCTCATCACCGGCTTCAACGGATTCGGGCGTCACCGCTGCCGATGCGTTGGTGAGGATCGCCCGCTCCGTGGTCACCCTGGGAGCGGTGAAAAATTGTGTGCCGACGATCATCTGTCCGTCATTCCTTCATCGCGGCGCCAAGACCCGCATGCCGCATCAGCCTACACTGCAAATCCTAATTGCTGATTGATGTTCACGCGCCCGATAGAGGCCTTTTCATTTGCCCGGATTTCTCTAAAACGGTGCTGATCGCCGGAGCCCCAACATGACCCATCAGCCAAAACCGGTAGCCGAGTTGTCGGAAGCGGAAGCGAAGACCGAACTGGAACGGCTGGCCGCTGAAATTGCCCGTCATGACGAGGCCTATCACGGCCATGACGCGCCGCTGGTCTCTGATGCCGAGTATGACGCGCTGAAGCAGCGCAACCTTGCCATCGAGGCGCGATTCCCGCATCTCAAGCTCGCCGATTCCCCGTCCGAGAAAGTCGGCGGCGCGATAGCCGAAGGCTTTGGCAAGATCACCCACAAGGTGCCGATGCTGTCGCTCGACAATGCGTTTTCCGACGAGGACGTGCGCGATTTTGTCCATTCCGTCTACCGCTTCCTGGGGCAGTTGCCGGACAATTCGATTGCGTTCACCGCCGAGCCGAAGATTGACGGATTGTCGATGTCGATCCGCTACGAGGATGGCAAGCTGGTCACCGCCGCCACCCGTGGCGATGGCACCACCGGCGAAAATGTCACCGCCAACGTCAAGACAATCTCGGAAATCCCCAACCAATTGCCCGATGGCGCGCCGGAAGTGGTCGAGGTGCGCGGTGAGGTCTACATGGCCAAGCAGGACTTTCTGGCGCTCAACCAGCGCATGGAAGCCGAGGGCAAGCCGACCTATGTCAATCCGCGCAACACGGCGGCGGGTTCATTGCGTCAGCTCGACGCCAAGATCACGGCCAGCCGCAAGCTCAGGTTTTTTGCCTATGCCTGGGGCGACATGTCGGCGATGCCTTCTGACACCCAGCACGGCATGATCGAGACCTTTGCGGCCTGGGGCTTTCCTGTCAATCCGCTGACCAAACGGCTGGGCAGCATCAAGGGGTTGATCGACCATTACAACGAAATCGGGCTGGCCCGCGCCGATCTGCCCTATGATATTGACGGGGTGGTCTACAAGGTCGACCGGCTGGACCTGCAGGCTCGGCTTGGCTTCCGCTCGCGCAGCCCGCGCTGGGCGATTGCGCATAAATTCCCGGCCGAAAAGGCCGTGACCAAACTCACCGCCATCGACATCCAGGTCGGCCGCACCGGCGCGCTGACCCCGGTGGCGCGGCTTGAGCCGATCACCGTCGGCGGCGTGGTGGTCACCAATGCGACGCTGCACAATGCCGAGGAGATCGAGCGGCTCGGCGTTCGAATCCATGACACGGTCGAGATCCAGCGCGCCGGCGATGTCATTCCGCAGATCTTGCGGGTGGTCGATTCACCCGATGACGCAGAGGCGTTCGAATTCCCGAACATCTGTCCCTGCCATCTCAAGACGCCGGTGATTCGCGAGGAAACCGCGGGCGGTGTAGAAGGCGTTATTCGCCGCTGTTCGGGTGAGTTTGCCTGCCCGTTCCAGCGCAAGGAACATCTCAAGCATTTTGTCTCGCGCAAGGCCTTTGACATTGATGGCCTGGGCGAGAAGCAGATCGAGTTCTTCTACGACGACAAGACACTGCCGATCCGCCAGCCTGCCGACATCTTCACGCTGAAGACGCGTGACGAGGCCAACGGCTTGCAACGGCTGAAGAACCGCGACGGCTATGGCGACACATCGGCGCAAAAGCTGTTCGACGCCATCGAGGCGCGCCGGACCATTGCGCTCGATCGGCTGATTTTCGGGCTCGGCATCCGCCATGTCGGCGAGCAGACCGCCAAGACCCTGGCGCGCGCCTACGGGACCTGGGAGGCGTTGCACGAGGCGGCATTGGCCATTGCCGGGGGTGACAAAGCGGCGATCGAGGAGATGGATGCGCTCGACGATATCGGTCCCGCAGTGGTTGAGGCCATCGGCCGCTTCTTCGGCGAGCCGCACAATATCGACATGGTCGAAAGACTGCTAGAGCAACTCACCATTCTCGAAGCCGAAAAGCCGGCGCAGGATTCCCCCGTCGCAGGCCTCACGGTGGTGTTCACCGGCAGCCTCGAAAAGATGACCCGCGATGAAGCCAAGGCGATGGCCGAACGGCTGGGCGCCAAGGTGGCAGGCTCGGTGTCGAAGAAGACAGACATCCTGGTTGCCGGCCCCGGCGCCGGCTCAAAACTCACCAAGGCGCAAGGCCTGGGTGTGCGCACCATGACCGAGGACGAATGGTTCGAGCTGGTCGGCTGACACAGGTTACATCAAACCTGATCGGGGTGACGCGACCTGCCTTAGGCATAATCGACATTCAGCCTAGGCAACATCCTGCGTCTTGAGGCTCTGAATCTGTGTGGAGTGGGCACTGATATCCTGCGGATGCTGAGCGATCACCGTTTGGTTCCTGCCGTTGCGCTTGGCATCGTAGAGCGCCTCGTCGGCACGATTGATCAGCATTTCGGGTGTCTGGTCACCCTCCCACAGGGCCAAACCGATGCTGATGGTCACCCGGCTTGCCGGGGTGTCTCCCGAGGTCTTTAACCGGAACGATTCAACGGATTTGCGAATCCGCTCGGCTACCGCGAAAGCATCGCTTGCGGAGGTGCGGGGCAGCACCACGAGGAATTCCTCGCCGCCGTAGCGCGAGACTATGTCGCCGTCGCGCAGGGCGACGCTGATCTTGTTGGCCACCCCCTTAATGCAGTCGTCACCGGCGGCGTGGCCGAGAGTATCATTGAGCTGTTTGAAATTATCGATGTCGAGCATTAGGAAGGCGATAGCCCGTTTGGCATAGGAGGGGTCGCTCCAGATCCGATCGATATCTTCCTGGGTTGAACGCCGGTTCTGAATTCCGGTTAATGGGTCGAGATTGGCGATCACCTGCAATTCGGCATTGAGGCTCGCCAGTGCCTCTTGGTCGCGCAGTTCCCGGATTTTCGATTTGAAGCTTTTCCACTGGCTTCTCAGTGTTGCCTTTCGGGTCGAGGCGAAAGCAACGATCACACCGCTGTAAAAAAGACTGGTGCTCAGCGCCAGCCAAGGATCGGGGACCGGACCGGTCATGAGCATGCCGGCATGGAGAATGATTGCCGCGACAACCCCGGCGACCGTCCAGCGAAACTCGATAGGAAAGAACAGGATTGCGGTGGCCACCGTAAACAGCGCCCCCGTGAGATAGCGTTCAAACAGCGAGACCCCGCCCAACGCCCCCAGCGCACCGGACCCAATCATGATGGTCGCCGAGACCACGACCAATGTCGCACCCTGGACCCAACTTGCCCGCTGCCGTCCCCAGAGCAAGTAGAGACCTAGCAGAATGGTGGAGACAATGAATCCGCGGATGGCCAGCGTCGCCATCAACAGTGAGGGGCTGACAAGGTAGTCGAAAGACATCAGGAGAAAGTTGAAGACGAAAGCCGCCTGCAGCCAGGCGCGCGCCTTGAGCGAATGCGCCGCCCAGGAATAACTGTCGTAGAGAGCGCTGAGCGCAGGCGATGCATCGGGCAAGGAGCTATCCTGCGTCAGCACCCGGTCAGGAAGCATGACGCGATCAGTCATCGCTGTTTTAAGCGCATCATTATAGATGCGCTGGCTGAGTGCCCGGTGATCTGTTTGCCTAGTGTTCTTCATTGTCGCGGAACGTAGCATCCGGTTGTAAAGAATGGCTTTCTTGCCGATGGCGCTTTGCCGCAGCAATAAAACGCCGCGGCGACGGGGATGGCGAGGACCAGGTGGCGATGATCAGCAGCAACTGCCAGCGTACACACGCTTTGGCCGGTCCGCGTGCGTGCACCTGGCGGTATTGTTTCGCCTTGCGAGATCCAACCGAGAAACAGCGCCGCAAATCACCCGTTCAGGTGATTGAATGCGGCGGTGTCGGGCTGCTTACTCATGCCGGGACCATCATCAGACATTGGATGATTTCCAGGGATGGGGCGCAATTTTCGGCTCGGGCAAGATCCGGCGAAGCGATGCATCTCCCTGGATGGCAATAGACATTGGGGAATGCACATGAAAATTCAAACCACCGGCCTGATCGGCCTTGCCGTTCTGCTTTCGGCCTGCCAAACGCCTTCCCCCGCGGCCAAGTCGGAAGCTGCCAAGCCGGAAACCTTCGATACGGCGGCCTCGACTGCCAACGCCTTTGCCGCGACGCCTGCCAATCCGGCGATGTGTGCGATCGCCCTGCAAAGCGGGCCACCGCCAAAGCCTGCAAAGGGGGCTGATTTTGCGAAAAATGCGGTTGGCAAGAACCTGGCGCGCAATGTCGGGCGCAATGTGCTCGGCAACATGATCGGCGGCGGCATCATCGGCGCCACCGTGGCAAGCCAGGTTGTCCGCACCGAGCAGGACCTGGGTGGCAAGTGGATGGCCACCGACGGATCCTCCGGTTGCGGCTGCGAGATTCAGATCCGCACCGGCGCAGGTGTCATCGCCCAAGGGTTCGGCAGCCGCAGCGGCTACAAGCTGAAGGATGCCAAGGGCGGCAACATGAACAATCTGTCCTGCGCGAACCCGCACCTCGCCAATGTCGGACGATTTGCGCTTGGCTACAGTTTCACCGGCTACGATGCCACTCTGGCGATTGAAAGCCGCAATGGTCAGCCGGTGGCCGAATTGAAGCGCGACGGCATCAACTATTTCTCCGGCAACCTGGCAGATGGAACCCCGGTCACCATGTGGCGGCGCGGCGGCTAGATATGAGCCTTTTGACTGGTTGGCCCCTGGCCAGAGGAACGACCGCCTGATGGTTTGGCGGGCCAATCTTCTCTGAGCCGTTCCGCTTACACCAGCGCGAAGCGCAGGATCACGAACAGCACACCCGACAGCACCGCGGCGGCGGGGACGGTGACCACCCAGGCCGCGATGATCGACAGGAAATGCGAGCGCCGAACCAGCTTGCGGCGGCGCTGCTCGTCGGGCCGGCCAGTGTTGCTGGCTGTGGTCTCGTCATCTGCCTTGTTGATGCTGTGGCGGGCGACATATTCGGCCCGGCGGGTGGAATTCTCGGTGTACCATTCACGGAAGAACCCGACCCCGAAGACAGCGCCCACGGCAATATGGGTGGAACTCACCGGCAGCCCCAGCCAGGAGGCGAGAATCACGGTGATCGCCGCCGACAACGCCACGCAATAGGCGCGCATCGGGTTGAGCTTGGTGATCTGGTTGCCGACCATGCGGATCAGTTTCGGGCCGAACAACAGCAGGCCGAGCGAAATACCCGCCGCGCCGACTGCCATCACCCACAGCGGAATTACCACCTTTGAGGCAACTTCGCCGACTTCGGCGGTATGAACGATGGCCGCAAGCGGGCCAACCGCGTTGGCCACGTCATTGGCGCCATGGGCAAATGACAGCAGTGCCGCGGAGAAGATCAGCGGCAGGCCGAACAGTTTTCTCAGCGACTGGTTGCGGTTTTCAAGCCCGCGCGATTGTCGGGCGATCACCGGCCGGGCGACGATCCAGCTCAGGATGGCCACGCCGAAGCCGATCAGCAGCGCCGTGCCGAGGGGAACCTTGATGATGGCCTTGAAGCCCTTGAGCGCCAGATAGGTGGCGAAGGTGCCGGTCATGATGGCGATCAGCACCGGCACCCAGCGCCGGGCAGCGGCGATCTTGTCATCCTGGTAGATGATCGCGGTCTTGATGAAGGCCAGAAACGCTGCGGCGATAATCCCGCCGAGAAATGGCGAAATCACCCAGCTTGCGGCAATCGAGCCCATGGTCGGCCAGTTGACCGCGTCGACGCCGGCAGCAGCTATGCCCGCGCCCATCACGCCACCGACGATCGAATGGGTGGTTGATACCGGTGCGCCGAGCCAGGTGGCGAGATGGATCCACATAGCCGCTGAGACCAGCGCCGCCATCATCAGCGCAATGAAGACATTGGGATCGGAAACGGCAACCGGATCGATGATGCCCTTGGAAATGGTGGAGACCACGTCGCCGCCGGCAATCAGTGCGCCGGCGCTTTCAAACACGGCGGCAATCGCCAGCGCCACGCCCAGCGTCATCGCCTGCGAGCCGACCGCCGGGCCGACATTATTGGCAACATCATTGGCGCCGATATTGAGCGCCATATAGGCCCCGATCGTGGCCGCGGCGACGATCACCACCGCGCCGGGATGGCCGGTCACGAAAACGGCGGAGATGACGGCGCACAGGAAGATGAACACCAGCGCCAGGCCGGGCGTGACAAAGCTGCGGTTGAGCAGGCCGGTGGCCTCCTCCATCACAGCAATCTTGTCGAGATCCTTGTCGAGCGTTGGCTTGCGGTAGGTATCGGGCATTGGAGGTTGTGTTTCCCGTGTTCCGGTCCAGTCCGGCTTGCCGGTTCGTACCGGCTGAAGCCCGATCCGGCAGCCTTGAGGCCGCCGATGTGGTGTCGATGAACGCCTGCCGCGGTTCCGTCAAGCCGAAGCCCGGCTGTATCAACGTATTTTCCCGGTTCCAGGCGGTTTTGAAGTAAATGTGACGTCAAAGGCGCAGGTCAAGCCCAATCCCCGGCTACCGGCGCCGCTTGTCAGTAAAGACCAAAGCGTCGATAAAGACGACAGCCCTGCCGCCGGATCAGTCAGGGCAGAGCACCGGACTGGAGCAAAATACGCCATGAGCAGATTGTTCGAAGAACTCGATTACCGGCCGACGCCGATCGGTGCGCTGGTGCTCAGACGACGGCGCGAGGCCCGGCTCGGGGTGGATATTCTCGAGATCAAGCTCGGTGAAGAGCACCTGATGTCGGATCTGTTCACGGCATCGGAAATCGCCCTTGCCACGTTGGGGCTGGCGGCCAGGCCGGGCGAGGGGCTTGACGTGGTGGTCGGCGGGCTCGGGCTCGGATTTACCGCAAAGGCCGCGCTTGATGAGCCACGTACCGGTTCGCTGATCGTCGTTGAGTATCTCGAAGCAGTCATCGACTGGCACGGCACCGGCCTGTTGCCGCTGGGCCCGGAACTGACCGGCGACCCCCGCTGCCAATTGGTGGAGGGCGATTTTTTCGCCATGGCCCGCGGCGAGGGCGGTTTCGATCCGGACGCGCCGGGGCGCTTGTTCGATGCGATCCTGCTCGACATCGACCATTCGCCTGACGCGCTGCTCGATCCGCGCAGCGAGAGTTTCTACCAGCCGGAAGGCCTTGCGGCGCTGGCAGCCCACCTCAAGCCGGGCGGGGTGTTCGGGCTCTGGTCGGATGAAGGCACCGACGACAGTTTTACCAACCGGCTGGCGCAGGTGTTTGCCGAAGCCTGGGCCGAACCGGTGACGTTTCACAATCCGCTGCAGGACAAGCCGTTCACCCAGACCGTATATCTGGCGCGCAAGGCGGAGGTTGTCTGAGCGCGTGCACACTTGATGCGTAATCCGGCGTATCAGTGCGCTTCATCTCAACATCAATGCTATTGAATTGACAGGTCAGTAATGCTGACCTACCGATCGGGCCTGCATTTGGAGCCCTGATGACCACTTCCCGACGACATTTCTGGCACGGTGCGCGTGACAGCCTGCCGATCGTTGCTTCCGCAGCGCCCTTCGGCCTGCTGTTTGGCGCGCTCGCCGTGGATAACGGCCTGAGCATTGGCGAAGCGGTGCTGATGAGCGCCATGCTCTATGCTGGCGCCAGCCAGATGGTCGGCATCGAGCTGTTCGGCGCCCATGTGGCCCCCTGGCTGGTCGTTTTTTCGGTGTTTGCTGTCAATTTCCGCCATGTACTCTATTCGGCAGCGCTGGGGCGCAAGATGGATCTGATCCCGGGATGGCGCAAGGCTGTCGCGTTCTTCTTTCTGGTTGATCCGCAGTTTGCAGCCGCCGAGACCCGTTATGAGGTCGGCAAGCCGCTGACCTTCGCCTGGTATATGGGGTTGGCTGTGCCGATCTACATCTTCTGGGTGCTGGAGGCGTGGGCCGGCGCACTGTTTGGCAATCTGATCGCTCATCCCGAAGCCATTGGCCTGGATTTCGTGCTGTCGATCTATTTCCTCGGCCTGGTGCTGGGATTTCGCAAGCGCGCCAACTGGCTGCCGGTGGTCATTGCCTCGGGTCTCGGGTCGATACTGGCTTACTGGCTGGTCGGCTCGCCTTGGCATGTCAGCCTCGGTGCGCTGGTCGGCGTCTGCGTTGCCGTGCTGCTGCCGCTCAAGCCCGACGATCCGGTGGCTGACGCGGCGGAGGCGCCATTATGAGCAATGATTTTCTCGGCGTATCGGTCAATATCTGGATCATCATCGCCGGTGCGCTGGTCACCTATGCGACGCGGGTGGGCGGGCATCTGGTACTGTCGCGGGTCAAACGGATTCCGCCGCGGGTCGAGGCCGCGCTCAACGCCGTTCCCGCCGCAGTGCTGACCACCCTGGTGGCGCCGGCAGCCGTGTTCAACGGCCCGGCCGAAGCACTGACACTGGGGATCTGCCTGGTGATCGGCCTGCGTATCCCGATGATGGCCATGTTCGGCATCGGCTGGGCGCTGATCGTGGCGCTCAGGGCTGCGGGGCTGTAAAGGCCAAAGGCGACCGGCTGTTTTTTCCCAGTCCCCTTTGTATCCGCGATCCCCCGTAGTTTACAGCGGCTCCGTCGCTGCCCCCAACCACGTCAATGCCGTGTCACCCGACAACAGCGGCGAGAGTTCTTCGCGCACCCGGGCGTGATAGGCATCGAGCCACTCCCGCTCGACCTGATCCAGCAAGTCCTTGAGGATCAGCCGCTGGTCGATCGGGCACAGCGTCAGCGTGTCAAACCCGAGCATTGGCTTGTCGCCGCCGGGAATGTCGCGCGGCGGATGCACGGTGACCAGGTTCTCGATGCGAATGCCGAACCCGCCGTCACGATAGTAGCCCGGTTCGTTGGAAACGATCATGCCGGGCAGCAGTTCCTGCACGCCGCGCCGTGAAATCGTCTGCGGGCCTTCGTGAACCGAAAGATAGCTGCCGACGCCATGGCCGGTGCCATGGGCGAAATCGGCGCCGGCCTTCCACAGCGCAATCCGGGCAAAGGCGTCGATGTCCAGGCCGCGGGTGCCTTGCGGGAAGCGCAGCAGGCTGATGGCGATCATGCCCTTGAGCACCAGCGTGAAGAACCGCTTCTGCTCCTCGGGCACGTCGCCCACGGCAATGGTGCGGGTGATGTCGGTGGTGCCGCCGACATATTGCCCGCCCGAATCAATCAGCAGCATTTCTCCGGATTCAACCCGGCGGTTGGTCTGGGTGTTGACCCGGTAATGCATGATCGCCGCATTTGGCCCGGCGCCGGAAATGGTGTCGAAGGACAGCGCCTTGAGCGGCATCTGCATGGCTTCGCCGGTGTCGCGGCGAAACTGTTCGAGCTGACGAGCCGCGCCGATCTCATCGAGACTGCCTGGTTGTTGATCGTCGAGCCAGGCCAGAAACCGGACCATCGCGGCGCCGTCCTGACGGTGTACGGCAGCGCTGCCGGCAATTTCGGCGGCATTCTTGGTGGCGCGCGGCAGGCGGGCGGGGTCGGTCGCCGTCAGCACGGTTCCGCCCGCAGCCTTGATCAGCATCGGGATGGCATGCGAGGCCACGGCCGGGTCAACCATGATCTTGCCACCGCTACGGCCCAGCGCCGTCAACGCCTCGTCAAAGCGTGACGGTGGATTGAGATCGGCGAGCTGCGTCAGATAGGCTTCGGCCTCAATCCCGGTCTTGCGCTTGTCGATAAACAATTGCGGCCGGCCATTGGCAGGGATGATGGCGCGCGACAGCGGGTGCGGTGTCGAGGGCAGGTCTTCGCCGCGAATGTTGAAGCTCCAGGCAACCGAGGACGGGTCGGCCAGGATCACCGCGTCAGCGCCGCCGTCGCTTGCGGCCTCGGCGATCATTGCCAGCTTGTCGCGCGCGGGCCTGCCGGCATAATCGAGCGGCTGGATCGTCACCGTGCCCAGCGGCGGCTGCGGCCGGTCCTGCCAGATCGCGTCCACCGGGTTGCGCTCAAGCAGCACCAGCTTGCCACCGAGACTGTCGAGCGCTGCCTCGAGCTTCTCGACATCGGCGGTGGGCCAAGTCCAGGGATCGATGCCGAGCCTGAGTCCCTTGAGGCCCGAGTGGGTGAGGTGGTGCGCCAGCGGCGTGGCGATCAGGTCCTGATAGGTAAAAGTCGCGGCGTCGGTCTGGGCCCGTACCTGGGCGGCGTAACGGCCATCGACAAAGATGTGCGCCTGCTCCTTGAGCACCAGCACCAGCCCGGCGGAACCGGTAAAGCCGGTCAGCCAGGCCAGCCGTTCGGCGCAAGCCGGCACATATTCACCCAGATACTCGTCCGAGCGCGGCACCGCCACGGCGTCGATGCCGGAAGCCTTCAGGTTGGCACGCAGGCTGGCTATGCGGCTTGCCGCCTGATCGGGCGAGGAGAGCACGTCGAAATTTTGAAACATCATGGAGGTCCCGAGGGTCTGTTGATGACGCCGTTATAGCAAGGCGCGGGGAATTTGGCAGATCCCCGAATGCAATTTCTCCCGACCGTCCAGCCAAATATTCGGGCGGCAAGCAAAAATGCCTAATTCATGCGCATGTTGCATTGGTCGCGCGCAACTCATGCGACCACCGCATAGCTCCCGTGCAAACTCTGGTCTGCACATTCGCGCAGGAATCCTTATCTTCAAAACACAGGAGGAGTGAAGTTTCACTCGACCAAAAGGAACATGCAAATGTCCAGCAAATTCTTCCAGAATGCCTTCAACCGCCTTGTCGCCGCCCGCGAACTTCAGGTTCGCCGCTACGTCAATGGTTCGCTGTTGACGATGGATGACGATCAGCTTGCAGCGCTCGGTCGCACCCGCGACGAAATTCGTCGCGAAGGCTCGCAGGCCTACCTGTTCTAGGCTTCATGCAGACTGAACCAGTACAGTCGCAATAGACAGCAACGGCTCCTTCGGGGGGCGTTTTTTGTTGCTCGTATTTGCGCACTGGTGTGTCCACTGCGTTGGCAGTGACCGACGCTTATTTCAGATGGATCGTCACCCAGCCATTGCGCCACAGGGTCTCGACATGGTGCAGGCCCTGGCCGTTATAGGCGGCGAGCACCTGCCAGCGCTGGCTGGCCAGAATCCCCGACAGGATCACCGAACCGCCGGGCGCTAAGTGCCGCTTGATCTCGGGTGCCATGCGCATCAGCGGCCGGGCCAGGATGTTGGCGATGATCAGCCGGAACGGACTGGCATCGGCAAAGGCGGTGGCGTGAAAGCCCGGCGCGGTGAGGCAATCGATCTGCGCGGTGCGGTGGTTGTGGCGCACATTGGCGCGGGCCACGCGTGTTGCCACCGGGTCGATATCGGTGGCCAGCACCCGCACCGGACCGAGCTGGGCAGCGGCAATGGCCAGCACGCCGGAGCCGGTGCCCAGATCCAGCACCGGATTGAACCAGGCGGGGCCACCGGGGCCTGCGCGCATCACCTTTTCAATCATTTCCAGGCAGCCCGCGGTGGTGCCGTGGTGGCCGGTGCCGAAGGCCTGGCCTGCTTCCAGCTCGATCGCCAGATCGTGCGGGCGGACCATGTCGCGGTCATGGCCGCCATGAACCAGGAACCGTCCGGCACGCACCGGCTTGAGCCCCTCAAGCGATTTGGCGATCCAGTCGACATCGCCAAACAGTTCGGTCTGAATCTCAACGCCGGGGAAATCTGCTTGTAGACAGGCGGCGATCTGCGCCTTGAGCGCTTCGTCAGGGTCGCCGGTCTGGTAGGCCGAAGCCTCCCAGATCCCGTTTGCCTCGTCGACCTCCATGGTGGCGATCGGCACAAATCCGTCCTCGAACAGGTCGCTCAGAAGATCAAGCGCGCGGGCGGCGCCGGCCTCGTCGGTGACGATGTAAAAACGATGGTCGCTCACGAACGGTTGTTTCCTTCGTCGCTGGAGGTCTTGGCCGCGGCGGTCATTTCTGCCTTGCGCGCGGTCTTGCTTGCCGCCTCGGCCTTGGAGCCGTCACGCGGCAGGGCAAAACTCAAGATCCGGTCATTGGCGCCGGGTGAGTTCGTCGTCGTTGACGCAAACACCAGCGCGCCCGAGGGCTTGATCCACAACAGCACCATGGCGCCTTCGGTGCGGGCCGCCTGATAGGCTTCCCAGCCGAACTCGTCGGTCAGGCGGGTTAGCTGAAAGGTCCAGCCCTTGAGCAGCTTTTCGCGTAGATCGAGGAAGCTCACGGTTTCCTTGGTCAACGAGCGGCCACCCAGGGTGAAGCTCAGCGCCTGGCGTGCCTTGTCGTCGATACGGCCGATCTGAAACACCCGGTCGCGGCCGAGTTCCGGGCCGAAATCGGTGCAGACCAGTGCATTGTAGGCATCGTTGTCGCCCGCCGCGATCAGTGTGGAAAAGCGTTTCGGGTCGATCGCGTGGTGGGCCGTTTCCGACAGTACTTCGCCAAAATAAACTGGAATGTTGGCAAGCCGAGCTTCGGCCAAATGGTTCCAGTTCTGGTCCGCCAGCATCACCGGCACTTCCGCCTCGTTGAGCTTGGCGGCAAGGGCCGTCGACCAGCGTGAGCCGCCGACGATCAGGACGCCGGGCTGGGATGTCTTCTTGAGCTTGAGGAAGGCCGCCAGCGGCGCCAGGGTGAAGCCGTGCAGCACGATGGTGGTGACGACAACAGCAAAGGTGAAGGCCACCATCCGGCCGGCATCCTCGACGCCGACATCGGCCAGCAATGTGCCGAACAGGCCGGACACGGCCACGGCGACGACACCGCGCGGGGCAATCCACGAGGTCAGGATGCGTTCCTGGATGGTGGCGCCGGAGCGGATCGTGGCGATCATGATCGCCACCGGGCGTATGATGAACAGCAATGTCGCCACAAACAGCGCCGCGCTCCAGTCGAGCGACTTGATGTCGGCCATGCTCAGCGAAGCGGTGAGGATGATGAACACGCCCGACACCAGCAAGGTAGTGATGGTTTCCTTGAAGCGGCGCATATCGGTGAGCGAGGCGATGCGGCTGTTGGCCATCACCACGCCCATGATGGTGACGGTCAGAAGCCCGGCTTCCTCGAGCACCATGTTGGTCAGCGCATAGGACAGGATGATGACGGCCAGCAGCACTGGCGCCTTGAGATATTCGGGCACATGGCCGCGGATGAAGGACCAGACCACCGCCTTGGCCGCAAACCAGCCGACGCCAATCGACAGCGAAAAGCCGAACACCACCAGCATCACCAGGTTGTCGGCTTCGTGCAGCCCGATGAAAACCAGGATGCCTTCAAAGGCAACTACGGCAAACAGTGCGCCGATCGGATCGTTGACGATCGCCTCCCAGCGCAACAACGAGGCAGGGCGGGCGTCGAGCTGGGCCTGGCGCAACAGCGGCATGATCACCGTAGGTCCAGTGACCACCAGAATGGCGCCGAGCACGATCGCCGTTGGCCAGCTCAATCCGCCGATATGATGAGCGGCATAGGCGGCCATCACCCAGGTCAACGGTCCGGCATACATGATGATGCGCCGTACTGCGGTGGAGGTTTCGCGGATTTCCCTGACATTGAGGGTCAGTCCGCCTTCAAACAGGATGATGGCCACGGCAATCGATACCATCGGCCGGTAGATGTCGCCGAAATCGGCTGCCGGGTCCAAAAAGCCGGTGGCCGGGCCGGCGATGAATCCGGCGGCCAGCAGCAGCACGATGGCCGGCAATTGCAGCCGCCAGGCGCACCATTGCGCGACGATGCCGGCGGCGCCGATCACGGCGAGTTTGAGAACGATGTCGTCCATGCCGGCTCCCGTCGTGGCGTGCCGGGTTGCCCGGCCGCACGGTGTTATGATGCTTCTAATGCATGTTGCGATCAAATGGTTTCATTAAAACGACAACCGACATGCATCAATCAAACAGCTACAGCGCCGCGCACCCAGTCGGATGCACTGCGCTGTTGTCTGTTACGGCAAATCTGCCGCGGCGGTTGCCTTTATAGAAGATTTTTGAGCTTGGCCACAGCATTGTCGGGATTTTCGCCCCAGGCAATGGTGCTCTTGAAGCGGCCCTGGGCATCAAGCAGGAACACCGAGGCAGTGTGATCCATGGTGTAATCGCCTGCTGGATCGGCCGCATCCACCGGCACCTTCTTGGCATAGATGTTGAAGCCCTTGATCACCTCGGCGATCTTTTCGGGCGCGCCGGAAATGCCGATTACCCGGTCGGTCACGCTCGACACATAGTCGCCAAGCAGTTCCGGCGGGTCGCGTTCCGGGTCGACGGTGATGAAATAGGCGCCGATCTTGTCGCCATCGGGATCGACCTGCTTGAGCCAGCCATCGAGTTCGAACAGCGTCGTCGGGCAGACTTCCGGGCAATGGGTAAAGCCGAAGAACAGTGCCGTGGGCCGGCCTTGAAACGCGGCTTGGGTGATCGGCGCGCCGTTCTGGTCGACGAGCTCGAATGGCACGCCATAGGGTTTGGCGGCGGTTTCTGTCTGGCTTACCTGCCATTCATAGGTGAGCCACCCCAACGCCACCGCGACAGCGGCAACCAGAACCCATATTACGATGCGGAAGGTCTTCATGTCTCGGCTCTCATTCCTGGGTTATGGGGTCCGGCAGCTGCAATCCCGTGCGGTGTCGGGCGGCAGGTCCGGTCAGTTTCAGTCGATCAGAGGCACCAGGCCAGTCCGTTGGCGCTGAGCGCGTGATAGAGCGCCGCCCCGTTGGCAGTCCAGCCGGCAAAGGCAAATCCGGTCAGCACGGCAGCAATCAACAGCACCAGCGCGCCGATAATCAAGCGGCGGGGCACGAGGCTCCTGTGCGGGTGTACGGGTGCAGTGCTCATGACGCCTGTCTAGCGCGCGTCCCGCTTGATGCCAAGCAGCAAACCCTTTCAATTGTCCGTGACAGGCTCCATATCAGATCCAGTGAAATCATCCTGCGCGGGACCGGAACCAGAAGCATTTCCGCGCGTTTGCCGAGCAAGGAGACTGTCCATGACCCTCATTCAACGCCCCCTCACTGCCCTGTCGGTGGGTCTATTTGCCGCGCTGTCGCTGGCGGCTCCCGCTGCGGCTGAACAGGTCGGCGAGGTCGGCGTCGACTGGCTCGGCAATGACATCCTGATCGATGCGGTGACCGACCCGGAAGTTGCCGGCGTCACCTGCCATGTGGCCTATTTCGACCGTGGCGTCATCGACCGGCTGCAGAAGGGCAACTGGTTCGAGGATCCGTCCAACGCCTCGATCTCCTGCCGCCAGACCGGTCCGATCACCATCAAGGACATTGATCTCGACGAGGACGGCGACGTGGTGTTCAAGGAATCACGCTCGCTGATCTGGAAATCGCTGGTGGTGCGCCGGATCTACGACAAGGCCAATGATACGCTGATTTACCTGGTCAATTCGCAGCAGGTCCAGGACGGCTCGGCCAAGATGAACATCTCCACCGTGCCGCTCTACGGTCAGGACGTGACCTGGGAAAACGGCAAGCCGTAAGGGGCGTCCCTAAGCCTTGAAGATCACTGCGGCGCCGATAGCGATCAGCGTGAACCCGGCCAGATGGTTCCAGCCAAGCGGCTCCTTTAAAATGACGACGGAGAAGCCGGCGAAAACGATCAGGGTGATCACTTCCTGCATGGTCTTGAGTTCGGCTGCGGACCAGACCGCATGGCCGATGCGGTTGGCGGGCACAGCGAGGCAGTATTCGAAGAATGCAATGCCCCAGGATGCGGCGATGACGATCAACAGCGGTGAAGATTTGAATTTGAGGTGACCGTACCAGGCGAATGTCATGAAGACATTGGAAGCCAGCAGCAACAGGACTGGTAGCCATTTGACAGCGAAAGGCGAGAGACTCATGGCAGTGATCTCCACCGCAGGATGCGATGCGGAAAATCACTGCAGATATTTTGGCCCGTTCGTCAATAGCGTGTTTCCGCGCCCGCCGTTTCTTTCGCCCGATTGCCAGATCTGACGGCTTCTCGAACAGAGACCGCCCTCAATACCCCACCGTCGCCGAGCCTGTTCGGCGCGGGTCCGATGCCCCCAGCAGCAGGCCCTTCTCTACATCGACATGGATCGACTGGGTCGAGCCCATCACGCTCTTTACCGCTATCTTGTGGCCTTTGGCTTCAAGTGCTGCCACCGTGTCGCGGCTCAACCCGCCATCCTCGACGCGGATTTCGTCGGGCAGCCATTGGTGGTGGATGCGGGCGGCGTGGGTGGCTTCGGCGACGTTCATGCCGTGGTCGATCATGTTGGAGATCACCTGCAGCGTGGTGGTGATGATGCGCGAGCCGCCGGGGCTGCCGGTGACCAGGAACGGCTTGCCATCCTTGAGCACAATCGTCGGGCTCATCGAGGACAGCGGCCGTTTGCCGGGCTCCACCGCATTGGCGTCGCCGCCGATCAGGCCATAGGCGTTGGGCACGCCCGGCTTGGCGGAAAAATCATCCATCTCGTTGTTGAGCAGCACGCCGGTGCCCGCCGCCGTCATGCCCGAGCCATAGGAAAAATTCAGCGTGTAGGTGTTGGATACCGCGTTGCCATCCTTGTCGACGATGGAGAAATGCGTGGTCTGGTCGCTCTCATAGGGCGCCAGCTTGCCGGGCTTGATCGAAGCGGACGGCGTGGCGCGGTTGAGGCTGATGCCGTCGCGGATCTTTGCCGCATAGTCCTTCGAGGTCAGGGCCTTGACCGGCACATCGGCAAAATCCGGGTCGCCGAGATATTCCGAACGGTCGGCATAGGCGCGCTTCATCGCTTCCGCCATCAGATGGATGGTGTCGGATGAATTGTGCCCGAGATAGCCGACCGGATAGCCCTCCATCACATTGAGGATCTGGATAATGTGGGTGCCGCCGGAGCTTGGCGGCGGCATCGAGACAATCTCGTGGCCGCGATAGGTTCCGCTGACCGGCTCGCGGATGATTGCCTTGTAATTCGCCAGATCCTCAACGGTCATCGAGCCGCCAGCTTCCTGCACCGACGCGGCGATCGCTTCCGCCACTTCGCCTTTGTAAAACCCGTCCGGACCTTCCATTGCGATTGTCTTCAGCGTCGCCGCCAGATCCGGCTGTTTGATCACGTCGCCGGGCTCATAGAAGCTGCCGTCCTCCTTGTAGAAAATCGCAGCAGAAGTCGGCCATGCCTTGAGCCGCTTTTCCAGTCCCTTGAGACTGTCGGCCAAATCGGCGGTAACGGTGATGCCGTCCTCCGCCAGCCTGATCGCCGGGGCTGCGGCCTCGGCCAGCGTCATGCTGCCATAGGTTTCGAGCGCCAGTTGCATGCCGGCCACCGTGCCGGGCACGCCGACGGCGAGACCGTGAAACCGCGACAGATTGCTGTCGGCATTGCCGTCGGCGTCGAGATACATGTCGCGGGTGGCGCTGGCGGGCGCCATCTCCCGGTAGTCGATGGCTTTTGTCTCGCCGCTCTCCGCATCATGCACCAGCATGAAGCCACCACCGCCGAGATTGCCGGCGCGGGGCAGGGTAACCGCCAGCGCCAGCGCCACGGCGACACCGGCATCCACCGCATTGCCGCCATCCTTGAGTACCTGCAACCCGACTTCAGAGGCCAACGCCTCCTGCACCGAGACCATCGCGGATTTCGCCCAGACCGGGTGCACCGCATCCATGCTGGAAAAGATCGCCGCTTCCTGCGCAACGGCTGCAACAGGGGCAAGCGCGATCATGGCGGCGGAGGCGAGGGCTGTTAGCGGGCGGATCATCGGGGCGGTCCTTTCAAAATGGCGGCTGGGCAAGGTCATGCGAGGGCAATACGGTGAGCCTAGACCGGATTGTCTGTTTGGTACAGAATTCCGGGGCTCGCGAATTTCACAATGCCGGTTTGTTTCTTCGCGGTGGGCGGGTAGAAGGAAGCCGGTCGGGGCATGAGTTTCCCGTCAGCTGATAATAGCCCCCGAAGGAACGCCCTTGAACGCCCCTGACCGTATCGAAGAGTTGTTGACCGCCACCACAGACGCGTTCCAGAGCGGGTCTCTGATCCGCCTCAAGCTTGGCGGCTATCACGGCACGGAGCCGGAACTGAAGTCGGTCGAGGTCAAGAAGATCGCGGTCAAGGGTGGGGAGAAGTACTCCTTCACCTACAAATACAAGACCCGCGACACGATCAAGAATTACGTGGAACCCGAAGCGCTGGCGCTGTTGCGCGAGGGTCTGAAGCATGAGTTTCGCAGTGCGCAACTGGCGACCACCGAATTCGACATGCTGTTCGAGCGCAATGGGCAGAAGCAGCGGCTCAAGCGCACCGAAGTGCAGGGTCGCGAGGCGCCGTCGACCGATCACAACCGGGCCAAGAACCGGCCGCTCACCGAAACTGACAAGCCCTGGCTCAAGGCGCTCGGGATTGCCGGCAAGAACGGCGCGGTGCGCCACGACGCGCAGGACAAGTTCCGCCAGATCAACAAGATGGTCGAGATCTTTGCGCCCTTGATTGCCGCGATCAAACCCGAACGACCGCTGATCGTCGATATGGGCGCGGGCAAGGGCTATCTCGATTTCGCGCTCTATGATTATCTCACCACCATCGCCAAGCGTCCGGTCCGCATCATTGGCGTCGAGATGCGCGCGCAACTGGTCAGCGACGGCAACGCCACGGCAAAAGCATCAGGCTTTGAGGGGCTGAGCTTTCAAGCCGGCACGATCATGGATTTTGACGCCTCTGGCGCCGATGCGGTGATCGCGTTGCATGCCTGCGACACGGCCACCGATGACGCCATCTTCAAGGGCATCAGCGCCGGCGCCTCGCTGATTGCGGTGGCGCCATGCTGCCACAAGCAGACCCGCCGGCAGATGGAAGCAGGCCAGCCCGACGCGCGGCTCGAGCCGCTGCTCAGGCACGGCATCTTCGTCGAACGCCAGGCCGAGATGGTTACCGATACGCTCAGGGCGCTGCTCTTGGAGCTCAACGGCTACAAGACAAAGGTGTTCGAGTTTGTTTCCGACGCGCACACGCCGAAGAACAACCTGATTGTCGCCGAAAAGGACGGCCGGATGGGCCGTGACCGCGACGCGGTGCTCAAGCAGATCACCGAGATCAAATCGATGTTCGGCATCGAGCAGCATTATCTCGAAGGCCTGCTCGGGCTGTGACGCGGGAGCGTGCCTGAACCCGCCGCCTGTCGGGTTCCATTGGCATTCGCCTCTTGAACCGGGTGTCTATGCCCCCGAAGCGTCGCACTTGGGCACGTAGAAATCCGAGGTTTTCTGCCGGCCTGCCAGCCACCAGCCTGCCTGTTGCGGCCAGATTTCGAACGCGGTGTCGTGTCCCAGTGTGCGCGCCGCATGCTGCGCCCAGTTCGGATCGACCAGCGCCTCGCGGCCGATGGCAATCAGATCGGCGCGGCCATCGGCCAAAATCGCCTCGGCCTGCTCCGGGTGGGTAATCAGGCCCACGGCCATGGTGGTCATCTGAACATCCTTCCTGACCCGTTCGGCATACCCGACCTGAAATCCGGGCTGGCGCTTCTGGCCACCGCTGGCGGTTGCAGCGCCGGCGATGCCGCTTGATGAACAATCCATCACGTCGACGCCGATGCGCTTGAGCTCGCCCGCCAGCACCACGGTGTCATCGAGCGACCAGCCTTCCGGTGTGCCGTCCACAGCCGAGGTTCGGAAGAACAGCGGCAGCTCGTCGGGCCACACCGCGCGCACCCGCTCGGCAATCTCCAGCGCTAGCCGCATGCGACCGGCCAGGTTGCCGCCATATTGGTCGGTGCGCTTGTTGGAAAGCGGCGAGAGGAAACTGTGCACCAGGTAGCCATGGGCGCCGTGAATCTCGGCAATCTTGTAGCCGGCGGCCAGCGCGCGACCGGCGGCGGTGGCATAATCGTCAATCAGCTCGTTGATGTCGGCCTGCGACAGCGCGTGCGGCACCGGCCAGCCATCGGCCACCGGCACGGCCGAGGGGCCGACCGGTGTCCAGGGCATGTCACCGCGGGCAATGTCGGCATCGTTGAGCGGGCCATTGCCGAACCAGGGGCGCTGCATGCCGCCCTTGCGGCCGGCGTGACCGAGCTGGATGGCTGGAATGGCGCCGTGCCTCAGCGCAAACTGGGCGACCCTTGCATGACCGGGAATCTGGCTGTCGGTCCACAGGCCGGGGCAGCCATGGGTGATGCGGCCGCGCTTCTGCACTGCCGTGGCCTCGGTGAAAACAATTCCGGCGCCGCCGATGGCAAAGCGGCCGAGATGGACCGTGTGCCAATCGTCCAGATGTCCATCATGGGCTGAATACTGGCACATGGGAGAGATCACCACCCGATTGCGGGTGGTGATTCCGCGAAGCGTAAGCGGTTGGAAAAGCTGGGGCAAAACGGTCATCGGGAATCCTTTAGTAGATTTTGCGGGACGCTATCGCTCGCGGCGGCCAAGGGCAATCGATGGCTGCCGGAAATGCACAATCGGTTTGCGTGGGCCTGCAGGATCTGGCAGGTCAGAATGAAAGAAGCGTCCCCACGCCGGTCAGGCGGTGAGAACGCTCCCTGTCCAATCCCCCGCCGCCGCGCAAATCCGCGGCGGCAGGGCGGGATCACATCAGTTGGATTTTTCCATAAGTTCGCCGATGGCGTTAACGGCGTTGCCGACACCCTCGATGGTTTTCTGAACCTTCTCGGCCTTCAGTTCGGCTTCGGTCTTGGGCCGGGCGGCTTCTTCTGCGGCAGCGGCTGCGTCTGCCGCTGCTTTTGCCGCAGCTTCTTCGTCGGCCATCTTCTCTGCTTCCAGCTCGGCGCGAACCTTCTGCTCGGCCTCAAGCTTGATACGGGCCTCGGTTTCAGCCTTCACGCGCAGCGCGTCTTCGGCCTGCAGCTTTTCATATTCGGCATTTTCCAGTTTGATCCGGGCTTCTTCCTCGGCCTTGGCCTTGGCGGCCTCGGTGGCGTTGGCGGCCTGGGCTGCCTTTTCTTCCGCTGCCTTGGCGGCGGCCTTTTTCTCGGCTTCCATTTCGGCGCGGACCTTGTCCTCGGCCTCGAGCTTGATGCGGGCCTCGTTTTCGGCCTTGGCACGCAGCTCTTCATCGGCCTTGGCGGCGGCTTCGGCCTTGGCTTTTTCAGCCGCTTCGGCTGCCGCCTTGACGGCTTCCTGCTCGCTCAGCTTGTCGGCTTCCGTGACGGCTGGCGCCTGGTCGGTTTCGGTGTTGGCGCTGTTGTCTTCGCCACAGGCCGCAAGGAAAAGTGCCAGTGTTGTGACGCTCAGGATTTTGACAAGCATGTTGGTCCCCCGGATTTGCTGTCGACGGTGAGGAATCACCGCCTTGTTGGGCCCCTGTCGAGCACACCACTCATGAATGCAGGGTTAACAGCGCGTTAATTCCCGGTTCATCGGCCTTCATGCGGGGGGCATGCGCCCATACCAATGATGATGGCTCAGCCGGTTTCAGCCTCGGTGGTTTGCCGCACCTGCGCAATTGCCTTTTGCAGGGCTTCGTCGGAATAGGGCTTCATCAACAGCACGGCGTCGGAATCGGCGCCGTCGGGCAACTGGCTGTCACCGGTGGCAAAGATGATGCCGACATCGGGTTTTAGCTGCCGTACCTTTCGGGCAAGCTCTCCGCCGCGCATGTCGGGCAGGCCGACATCGGTCACCAGAATGTCGATCTGCTGCTGGCTGGCGGTGGCTGACAGTGCTTCGGCGGCGGTTCCCGCCTCGATCACGGTGTGGCCCATGTCTTCCAGCACGTCGCACGTATTGATGCGAATCAGAGCCTCGTCCTCGACCAGCAGTACGGTCAGCTTGCCGGTTTCAGCCAAAGACTCGCTGCGGGCAGGGGCAACGGCAACGCTCGCCGGTTGGGGCTGTTGCGGTGCTGCGTCCTGCGGCGCAGTGTCCTGCTTTCGGCTGTCGATCACCCGCCGGATCCGGTGATCCAGCGCTTCCCGCGTGTAGGGCTTGGACAGCAGTTCAACCCCGGGATCGAGCTTGCCGCCGTGAACGATCGAGTTCTCGGTGTAGCCGGAGGTGAACAGCACCGCGAGACCGGGAAGCCGGGTCGTAGCAAGCTTGGCCATTTCCGGGCTCTTGAGCGTGCCCGGCATCACCACATCGGTAAACAGCAGATCGATCCCGGCGCCGCTCTCGATCACTGCCAGGCCGGCTTCGGCGTCGCGCGCGGTCAATACCTTGTAGCCAAGGTCGCTGAGCGTCGCCACCACGGTGGCGCGGACCTCGTCGTCGTCCTCGACCACCAGAATGGTCTCGGTGCCGCCGATCACAGCGCCTGTCTGGTGCGGCGTTTCCAGCTCTTCCTCTGCAAGCGCGCGCGGCAAATAGAGCTTGACCGTGGTGCCATGGCCAATCTCGCTGTAAATCTTGACGTGACCGCCCGATTGCTTGACGAAACCGTAGACCATCGAAAGGCCGAGACCGGTGCCCTTGCCTTCCGCCTTGGTCGAGAAGAACGGCTCGAACGCCTGTTCCAGGGTGTCGCGGTCCATGCCTGCGCCGGTGTCGGAAACCGCGATCAGCACGTAGTCGCCGCTGTCGACGTCGTCGTGGGTGGCGGCGTAGGTGTCATCGAGGCGGGCGTTGCCGACCTCGATGGTCAATTGCCCGGCGCCGTTCATCGCGTCGCGGGCGTTGATGGCGAGGTTGAGGATGGCGTTTTCGACCTGGGTAGGGTCCGCCAGGGTGTTCCACAGGCTGTTGCCAATGACCGTTTCGATCTCGATGGTCTCGCCGATCGAGCGGTGCAGCAGATCGTCCATGCCGTGGATGAAGCGGCCGATATTGATCACCTTCGGCTCCAGCGGTTGCCGGCGGGCAAAGGCCAGCAGCTGGCTGGCCAGCTTGGCGCCGCGATGCACCCCGGCCAGCGCGTTCTTGACGCGGGTTTCGGCGCCGGTATTGCCGGCCACGTCCTTGCCCAGCAATTGCAGATTGCCGGCGATCACCTGCAGCAGATTGTTGAAATCATGGGCGACGCCGCCGGTCAGCTTGCCGATGGTTTCCATTTTCTGCGATTGCTGCAGCGCCTTCTGCGACTGCAGCAATTGCTGCGTGCGGTCCTCGATGCGCTGCTCCAGGGTTTCGTTGAGTTCGGCCAGCGCGGACTCGTTCATCTTGGCGTGCTCAATGTCGGTATTGGTGCCGACCCAGCGGCGAACTTCGCCATTGTCGTTCCTGACCGGCGTGGCGCGGACCACGTGCCAGCGATAGCTGCCGTCATGGCGCCTGACCCGGAACTCGGCCTGGTAGGTTTCCTGCCGTTCCAGCGCGTCGGCCCAGGAGGCGGCTGCCGCGGGCAAATCCTCTGGATGGACAATTGACCCCCAGCGGTCGCCTGTCAGATCTTCCTGGCTCAGGCCGCTGAAGTCGAGAACACGGTCGTTGAGCCAGTCGATCTGACCGTCCGGCGTTGCCGTCCAGACATGGTTGAGCATCGATTGCGACAGGGTCCGGAATTCCTCTTCGCTGGTCTTGAGCGCGATCTCGGCGCGCTTGCTGGCGGTGGTGTCGGAAAACAGCACGGCGACATTGTCGGAGCCGGTACCGTCTATCGGGAACGCCTGAACCTGGAACCAGCGGTCGCCGATTGCCGCCGCCGGGTTCTCGAAACTGACGGCCTCGCCGGTCTTGGCAACCTTGCCGTAGATGTCGAACCAGTGCTGTTCATGCCCGGGGGCGATATCACGACGCATCCACTTGCCGATGGGATCTTCGATGCCGGTGTGTCTGGTGAAGGCCTTGTTGACCTCGAGGAATTCGTAATCGACCGGTTCGCCGCTCTCGTTCCAGATCATGCGGATGACGCAAAAGCCGGTTTCGAGAATTTCGAACAGGTTACGGTAGCGTTCGCGCTGGTGAAACGCCTCGCGTTCCGCCGCCTTGCGCGCGGTGATGTCGAACAGCACACCGGGAAACCGCGGCGCGGCGCGGCCCTTGCCGTCGATCAGCCGCCCCTTGGCAGCCACATCGGAAACCGACCCGTCAGGCCGGACAATCCGGAATTCGCCATTGTAGCTGCCACCGACCTCGACGGCGCGGGCGAGATCGGCGGCAACCCGGTCGCGGTCCTGCGGGTGAATGATGTCGAGCAGTACCTGCCGCGGAACACCGCCGCGGGCGCGCTCGACTTCCAGCCCGAACGCCTTTGCGAAACGGCTGTCGGCGCTGATCATGTCGCCGGCGATGTTCCAGTTCCAGGTTCCGATGATCTCGGAATTGGACATGGTCAGATCGAATCGTTCCAGCAGCTGCTTGGTCTTCATGGTCCTTATGGCGATCACCCGGCCGCCGTCGGGGGCGGGAACCGAGAGCCATTCCAGATCCATCGGGCCGTCGACGGCGATGAAGAAATCGAGATCGTCGAACACCTTGGCATAGGGTTGGCCGATCACCTCGGCTGCACTCCAGCCAAGCAGACGCTCGGCGCCCTCGCTCCAGCCGGAAATCAGGCCATCAGCATTGAGAAAGATCAGCGGGGCGGAAAATGTCGTGTCCATGGGCTCTCATTAACCGGCTCGGCCGGCGATACCGCCGGCGGGAAGGGAAAAGATCGAGATAGTCGCGTCGCTTGTCGTCATCCTGTATCATATCCGCAGGCTATGCCTAGACCTAACCTTGCATGCCGGATGCGCCCGGATTTCACCGCGGCGGGATCAGGCGGAAGCGTCACCCCTGCTGACACCTGCTGTCAGCATCACACGCCTTCGTTCCCGTTTTGCCCCGGCCACCTCTTTCTTTCGCCATCGACTCTGCCCATATTGTGGCCATGGCAAAATCCCCCTCAAAATCATCCGGTTCGGATGGTTCCGAATTCGACGGTTTTGAAGAAGCGCCGCAGCGGCCGCTCTCCGGCGCGCCGGTGTCCTCGTCCGGCTCGATTGCCGACTGGGCCGCCGATCTGGCCAGGGAAGCCGAACTCGATGCGGTCAAGGCCCGGCGCAAGGCGGAAAACCGCGAGATCCGCTCCCAGGCCGGCAAGCACAGGCGCAAGGCCGGTCAGCTCAGCGCCGAGGAAGCCGCCGCGCTGCCGCCCAAGGGCAAGCCCGCCAGGAAGGGCAAGGCTAAGGAGTCCGACAGCAAGACCGCCCGCGGCACCTCTATCGGTGGCTCCAGCAATCCGCGCGAGCGCGCCGCCGCCGGGCTCAATGCCGTGGCCGGGCTCGACATGTCGATGGAGGAGGCGGAAGCCTCGGGCGCCACCAGCGCCAACACCGCCACCGTGCAGGCGCTGTCGGACCTGATCGAAAGCGGCAACCCGCTGTTCAAGAACGGCAAGGCCTGGACCCCGCACCGGCCGGCGCGACCCGAAAAATCCGAGGGCGGCGTGCCGATCCGGATGGTCACCGAGTATGAGCCCGCCGGCGACCAACCGACCGCGATTGCCGATCTGGTGGCGGGCGCGAACGAGAACGAGCGCAACCAGGTGCTGTTGGGCGTCACCGGCTCGGGCAAGACCTTTACCATGGCCAAGGTGATCGCCGAAACCCAGCGCCCGGCCTTGATCCTGGCACCCAACAAGACGCTGGCAGCCCAACTCTATTCCGAGTTCAAGAATTTCTTCCCCGACAACGCGGTCGAGTATTTCGTCTCCTACTACGATTACTACCAGCCCGAGGCCTATGTGCCGCGCACCGATACCTTCATCGAGAAGGAATCGACCATCAACGAGCAGATCGACCGGATGCGCCACGCCGCCACCCGGGCGCTGATGGAGCGCGACGACGTCATCATCGTCGCCTCCGTCTCCTGCATCTACGGTATCGGCTCGGTGGAAACCTACACTGCCATGACCTTCCAGATGGCGGTCGGCGACCGCATCGACCAGCGCCAGCTTCTGGCCGACCTGGTGGCGCAGCAATACAAGCGCCGCGACATGGATTTCCAGCGCGGCTCGTTTAGGGTGCGCGGCGACACCATCGAACTGTTCCCGGCCCACCTGGAAGATGCTGCCTGGCGGATCACGCTGTTTGGCGACGAGATCGAGAGCATTGCCGAGTTCGATCCGCTCACCGGCCAGAAGACCGGCGACCTGCAATCGGTCAAGATCTACGCCAACTCGCACTATGTGACGCCGCGGCCGACGCTCAACCAGGCGGCCAAACACATCCGCGAGGAACTCAAGCATCGCCTCGCCGAGCTCGAAGCCTCGGGGCGTCTCTTGGAAGCGCAGCGGCTCGAGCAGCGCACCCGGTTCGATCTGGAAATGCTCGAGGCCACCGGCGTCTGCCAGGGCATCGAGAACTATTCGCGCTATCTCACCGGCCGTGCGCCCGGCGAGCCGCCGCCGACGCTGTTCGAATACATCCCCGACAACGCGTTGTTGTTCATCGACGAGAGCCATGTCTCGATCCCGCAGATCGGCGGCATGTATCGCGGCGACTTTCGCCGCAAGGCGACGCTGGCCGAATACGGTTTTCGGCTGCCCTCCTGCCTCGACAACCGTCCGCTGCGGTTCGAGGAATGGGACGCGATGCGGCCCTCCACCGTTGCCGTCTCGGCCACGCCCGGCAACTGGGAGATGGAGCAGGCCGGCGGCGTGTTTGCCGAACAGGTGATCCGCCCCACCGGGCTGATCGACCCGCCGGTGGAAGTCCGTCCGGCCCGCGCCCAGGTCGACGATGTCTTGGGCGAAATCCGCGCCACCGCCGAGGCCGGCTACCGCACCCTGTGTACCGTGCTGACCAAGCGCATGGCCGAGGATCTGACCGAATATCTGCACGAGCAGGGCGTCCGCGTGCGCTACATGCACTCCGACATCGACACGCTGGAGCGGATCGAGATCATCCGCGATCTCCGGCTCGGCGCGTTCGACGTGCTGGTCGGCATCAACCTCTTGCGCGAGGGGCTCGACATCCCCGAATGCGCACTGGTGGCGATCCTCGATGCCGACAAGGAGGGCTTCCTGCGTTCCGAAACCTCGCTGATCCAGACCATCGGCCGTGCCGCCCGCAACGTCGACGGCAAGGTGATCCTCTATGCCGACAAGATCACCGGCTCGATGGAGCGCGCCATGGAGGAAACCTCGCGGCGCCGCGCCAAGCAGGAGGAATACAACACCCTTCACGGCATCACCCCTGAATCGGTCAAGGCGCATATCTCCGACATTCTCGATTCGGTCTACGAGCGCGACCATGTCCGCGCCTCGATCTCCGCGCCCTATGGCAAGGGCGGCAAGGGCCAGGCGAGCGACGAGGGCGCGCTGGTCGGCGCCAATCTCAAGGCGCATCTGGAAGCCCTGGAAAAGCAGATGCGCGATTCCGCCGCCGATCTCGATTTCGAAACCGCCGCCCGCCTGCGCGACGAGATCAAGCGGCTGAAGGCCGTCGAGCTCGACCTGATGGACGACCCGATGGCCCGCAACGCCGGCATCGAAAACACCAAGGCCTCACGCAAGGCCGCGGCCACCGGCAAGCCGGTGCGGGGGCCCTCCAAGGCGCCCAATCCCGATATCCTGCGCAACCCGGAATCGAACTATTTCAGGAAACCGACGCTCGACAACATGGGCCCGGGCACCGACATGGAAAAACCGCTGGCCGGCGGCAAGGGCGACGACGCAGCGCCCGGCTATTTCCGGAAAAACAGCCTGGACGAAATGACCGTCGGCCGCACCGAAAAGCCTGTGCCGGGCAAGGCTCCGGCGAAAAAACCCGATGATCCGATCCTCAAACGCGGCAAGGTGGGGGCGGGGTCTTATGAAGATCCGGCCGAAGCCGCCCGCCAGAAACGCCGCCCGGGCAAGACGGGCCGGCCGGGACGGTGAGATGGCGACATACAGAGAAATTCAGAACTGGGTGAAAGCTAACCACGGATTTGTGCCGAAAAGCTGCTGGATTGCGCATTGCAAAGACATGAATGGATTGAAGCCGAGAGTGTCGGCGCGGCGTTATGACGTAGCTGTGAGGCAGGTGCCTTGCCCGCCAGAAAAGCGGGAGCCGATAGAAAGCGCTTTCAGATATTTTGGCATGATAAATTAGGAGACCGGGATGTCTGTGGCACCCGATCTCCCCCTTGTGGGGGAGATGCCCGACAGGGCAGAGGGGGGTAATCTCTCCCCCAGCGCCAGCCTCGAGTTCCCCCCCCCCCCCCCTCTGTCACCTACGGTGACATCTCCCCCGCAAGGGAGGAGATTGGACTCACGATCCCCTCACCAACAAAACCCACGGTTTGGCCCTGCCGGTCCAAGCCCGTGTTTTGTATCCTTTGCCACAAGGGGAGAGGTGGACACCGCAGCCTCCACCGTCACCCCGGACTTGATCCGGGGTCCAGCAGCGTCTGCGTCGGCAGACGCGGGAGACTGTTCGGAAAACGCGGTCCGACGGAAGCGGTCTTTCGACCCCTCAGTGGCAATGCACCTGACCGGTTTTCTTCTCCATATGGCAGCATTGTCCCGGCGGCGAACTCTTGCGACAACCGCCGCCATGGGCGTAGGCCCAACTGGTTGAAAACAGCGATACCATCGCCAGCAGCGCAAAACATCGTTTCATGGCACTCTCCCCAACACCTGATGCGTTCGCGGCACACTCGCTCATGCTGCTCCCAATATCAACTCGGGGTTGATGGTATGTCTAATACGCGCGCCGTAATCGCAACCGGATGCGGCCTGCTGCCGGACGACCCGCCATCCCGGACTTGGTCGAGAAAAGCGAAGGGACGTCGCTGCCTCCGAGGAACCATTCTGCAAGCTCACATCAAGGGCGAATTGTGGGTGGCCCGCAACGCAGCTTTAGTTTCAATCACCTTGATTTTTTTAATATGCGTCAGATCAAGTAGCGTGAAGCGAGGACGTCCCTGTCCAACTTGTACTACATCAAACTGAACGGTGACCGGCTGCTCAAGCCAGTCCCTATTTAATGCATGTGGATCAATGCTTGCATCAAACCTCCCGATTATCGGTTGATCATCATCGATCGGCTGGAACTGAAAAGTACGCGGTTTTGGGAGGCTTCCTTCGAAAGCACCTTTAAAGTGTTCAGTAGTGTGTTTTATGTTGCCTTCACTTAAACGTTCTTTTGCTGCTTGAACCTGTTCGGCACCGGCGTAACGAAAAAAGTGATTTTTGAATTCAAGGCCGCACCAAGCGTCTCTTTTCCACATGAAATCTAAGAACTCCACGACCTTTTTAATTGCGCGGGGGTGCACGGCATGCACGATGTCTGTGACTTCATCGTCAGTCCCCAGTGCCGATTTTTCAAGAATATCGAGAAGCATCTTCAATGCTTCCTCGGCACCGCCGGATTCTGAAAATAGATTGGGGTCGAGGTTGGGGAGCTCGAACTCGAAGCCAAAAGAACCGGTTGCGATTCCTGTAATGGCGAGTTCGTTTCGCGCTTTGTCTGGTATAGGCCCCATATAACGCAATTTGTCGCGCATTCCAGCGATGATGGCAGCAAAGGCTTCTGCGAAGTGGGCTGAAGCTTTAGTGCCAAAATCTGCTGATATGCTACGACTTTCAATGACCGGGGAGCCTCTGAAAGTAAGTCGAGTGCGCTCCGGCTCTACATAGTCGTGAATTGTTTCGAGTGCTGTATAGGCGCGCTTCAGTCGTGCTTCGAACCCCGAGCGTTCAATCAGGTTATGTTCCGGGATCAGTTCAAGAATTTCGTTTAGTTCTTTGATTTCGGAAAGGAGGCGTTGCTGATCATGTTTCATGCCTCGACCATCAAATCTTCGAGTGCCGATCGTGCTGCTGTGTCGGCCGCAGGATCAAGTTTTGTCTGCACGAAGCCTTTCCAACGTTGGTTTCGCTTATGGGACCACATACTATACTAATAGGAAACTTGCCTGACCCGACGCTCGACTAACGCCTCCCCTAGAATTTCAAAATATGAGTCGACTCTAAACCTCGCCCTCACCTCGTCATTGTTGAATATGTGTGGGATTTTTTCATAAAGCGTGGCCTGAGTTTCCCCCTCTGGGAGGTGAAAGTATGTTATCACGTCAATGTCATTTGGGGAACGAGATTGATGCGTCTCAACGTCCTCCATAAAGCTTCCATCCAACCACTGGAAACCATGTAGGACGCCGGCCCCATATAGTTCTTGACGAAAGCGCAATAGGCCTTCGAGGATGTTTCTGCGCTCGATTGACGTTGCGAATTGATCGACAATTTCAATTATGCGTGCAGGGTAAGGTGAACGGTTGTTGCTCGTTCCGTCTTCTTCAGGCCAAATTGGCGGAAGATTACCCTCCATGTTCCATTCTGGAATCATATGCGATGGCACCTGTATTTAATGGTGGATCGATCAGGATACAAAATCCGAATGATATAATTTTGCCGATCTTAATGCACACGTAAAAATTGCGCCACTGAAAAATACGGCGCTCTCTAATTGCCAAACAAGCAACTGCGATCTGCCTCCCACCAAACATTTTCCACACCCATTTCTCCCATGCCATACTCCCCGGCACTTCCGCTGCCGGATGGATCGCGAGCGTTTCGAGCCAGGCGGGAGGGAATGCCTCTGGCAGGGCGTCCCAGCGTAGGGCGTCGGGTCAGGGGAGGCGGTGGCCATCGTGGTTCCGCTGGCAGCCCGCGCCCGAAAACGGCGCGGCGCGCGCCAGCCACCGGGCCGGAATTTGCGCTTTTGCCTGCCGCACGGCGGGTGGGGAGCGGAGAACCGGGCCGGGCCTGTGGCGGACACGGCCGGGCTGGATGCGGGCCCAGGCGCGGGTGATTTCACTCGGCCAAGCGGACACGCATCACTCACAGCCTGACCGGGGTTCGTGCCGGAACACGCGCCAAAAGCATCTCCCGCGGTCTGTCCGGATCGCGGCCGGGGCAACCCGGGCGGGAGGCCGGTGAGGAAGCCGGGCCTCGCGGGAAGCAGGCCAGCGCCTGTCGGATGCCGGACAGCAGCCGGCGAGTTTCGGGCCGCGCGCGCTCAGCGCCACCCTACTACACTTGTTTTGAGGCACTGCCCGTGTGCGGCCCTCCGGACTGATGTCATGGCCACACCCCGGTGAACTTTTTCGCGCGGGTGCGTTTCCGGCTGTCTGGCCTGTATAGAAGCGTAAACGGAGACGCGGCGGCGCGGCGAGAGGCCCGCAGGGAACGGGCAGTTTTCGCGCCGGAACCGGACACAGGTCCGCGCCGGATGATCCTCCACCCGAAAGCTGATTGCCCCCGCGCTTCAGCGCCCGGTGCTCACCAATTCCCGATGCGGCTCAGTTGACCTTGCAGCCGCGGCGGCGTTCCTCGGCCTTGATCTTGGCAACCCGGCGGGTTTCGCGCGCGCTCAGATCAGGGTCCTTGGTCCAGCAGTCGGCATTGCCAAACGTGCGTTTGCCGAGGCTGGTGGAAAAGCAGTAGCCGTTGTCGGCGTAAATCGCGTTGCGCTCATACCACAGGTCCCAGCAACTGGCAGCGGATGCGGCGGGCACAAGTGCGGTCATGCCGGTCAACATTCCGGCGGCGAAAATCATCATGGTCGGTTTCAAGGCGTGCTCCAATCGGCTGAAGATGATGGACGTCAGAGTTCATCCTACAAGGGCGGCGCCGGCATGCAATGATGCTAATCAAGTAACTATGCATTTGACGATGCCGATGATGATGCCGGTCCGACTGAAGCCGCGTATCGGGAATACAGGCGCCCGCCATGTGCGGGCCGTGCTTCGCAACAGCGCTGACACAGGGCCACGAAAAAGGGCAGCCCGGCGCTGTGCCGGACTGCCCTTGATGCGTGTCGTGGTCTGGTTCAGCCGCTGACGGCGGGCGCTTCATCCGCTGCCGGTGCCATCACCGCGGCGGGCAGTTCGTCCATCGCCGCCAGTTGTTCGGCGCAGGCATCGGCAACGCCATCAATGCCGTCCTCGACGCCGTCGATGGTCGCCCAGCCGCCGTCCTCGATGAAGTTGTCGCGGTCCCAGGATTTGGCTTCCTTGAGCTTGGCCAGTTGCATGCTGGCGCCGGGGGCTGCGACGAATTTCTTGACGCAGAGCGCGGAAACGATCTGCGTGCCGACATCATTGCCGGCCTTGTCGGCCATTTCCTGCGCAGTGCCGCCGGTGACCCAGCCGCCATAGCTTGAGAAGCCGACGATGGCGAGCACAACGGCTCCTGCCGCCGCTCCGAGGAGGGCGGGTTTCGTCCATGTGGGGATCTGCATGGGGATGTCCAATCTGAAAACGAACGCGCAGCATTGCGCGCACAGAGGGGCACCCTACACGGAAAGTGACAATCAGTAAAATTTCGTGAGTTTTTGGCCCGAGGTTCTCCGATCAACGCTTGGCAATCCGGTTGCCTCGCGATGCCGAGCGGTCATGTTAACCGGTGCTTAACGATCTTGGCCGGTTTGTCGCCGCGCTAACCCATTGCCACGACACCTGCGCTAAACTCCTGCTCGAAGGAGGGAAGTCCCGTGTCAGCAGTTCAGAGCCAATCCACCGGCCGGGTCGGCTGGGTCGATGTCGCCAAGGGCGTCTGCATCGTCTTCGTGGTGATGATGCATTCAACGCTGGGGGTGGAAAAGGCACTCGGCGACGAGGGCTTCATGGGGCTGGTGGTGGCGTTCGCCAAACCCTTCCGGATGCCGGATTTCTTCCTGATTTCGGGGTTGTTCCTGGGGCTGGTGATCAACCGTCCGTGGCGGCTCTATCTAGACCGCAAGGTCGTCCATTTTGCCTATTTCTACGCGCTGTGGCTGACCATCCAGTTTGCCTTCAAGGCGCCGGAAATGTGGATCGAGGCAGGCCCAGGGCCAACCCTTGGGCACTACCTGATTTCCTATGTCGAACCGTTCGGCACGCTGTGGTTCATCTATCTGCTGCCGATCTTTTTTGTCGTCACGCGGCTGCTCGTCACTGTGCCGAAATGGATCGTATTTCTGGCGGCGGCCGTACTCAACGCTGCCCCGGTGATGACCGGCTGGCTGGTGATCGACGAGTTCGCCGCGCGCTACGTGTTCTTCTTCGCGGGCTTCGCCGCCGCCCCGCTGATCTTTCGCGCGGCAAGCTGGGTCCAGGCCCACCGGCTGGCCGGTTTCGCCGTGCTGGCGGGCTGGGCGGTGCTCAACGGCGTGCTGGTGTTTGCGCCGGTGCCCGTGGCGCTTGCGCCCTGGGGCGAGCGGCTGTCGGATCTGCCGCTTATCGGTCTCGGGCTTGGCTTTGCCGGGGCGCTGGCGATCATTTTTTCAGCGTCGCTGCTCGCCACCAGCGCCGGCCCGGTAACCCGCTTTCTGCGTCATGCCGGGGAAAACTCGATCGTCGTCTATCTCGCCTTTTTCCTGCCGATGGCAGTCACCCGCATGGCGTTGATCCGGTTGATGCCGGAACTCGGCGCCGGCTGGATCTCGGTGCTGGTCACCGCGGTGGCAACGGTGTCGCCGCTGATCCTGTTGTGGATGATCAGCAAGAGCGGCCATGGCTGGTTCCTGTTCCGCAGGCCCGGCTGGGCGATTCTCGCTGAACCGCCTGCACGCGGCCGCTTGGCCCGAGCCTGAAGCCATTTCAGAAAGTGGCTACCGATACGCGTACACCCGCTTTGCATCCGACATGGTTTTGTCGCAGTTTGCCGTAACAACCGCCGGGCCGGTGGCGTTGATGTTTTAACGCTGACGGCCCCGTTTGGAGGCGGTACCGGTCGGTTGAGTGCGGCCAGGCCCGCAGCGAAAAAGCTGGAGTTCTCAATGCGCCTTGTCTACCGCCTCGTTGTTTGCGCCACAGCCCTGTTGGGGATTGCCACGCTGTCGGCACCGGCGTTCGCCTGGGAGGCCGTCGAGCAGGTCAAAACCTATTCCATCAGCGGCCAGTCGGGGCGGGAACTCTACCAGTCGATCGGGGCCAACGGCCCGGTAATTGCCGGTGACCGGCGCACCATTGCCCACACCACCTTCAAGCTCACCTGGCGGCGGGATTATCAGAACCAGGCTGATGGCGGCTGCGTGCTGGCCTCGGCGCGGCCGAAACTGATCATCACCTACACACTGCCCAAGCCGCGCGGCACGATGCCATCGGACGTGGCCTCGCGCTGGAAGGATTTCTACGACGGGCTCGCCGCCCATGAAAAAGTGCACGGGCAATACATCATCGAGATGGTGCGCGAGATCGAGACCGCAAGCATCGGGCTCAGCGCCGCCAATGACGGCGATTGCAACAAGGTGCGGGCGCAGTTGCAGGCCCGGCTCAAGCAATTGTCGGACTGGCAGCGGCAGCGCGGCCGCGATTTCGACCGGGTCGAAATGGGTGAGGGCGGTGCCGTGCAAAGGCTGGTGCTGGGGCTGATCAATGATCGCTGAGCGGCACAGCGTCGGCTCAGTGGTTTCATTCCTGGCGGCAATTGCATCGACCCGGGCCGCGCAATAGGTTCGGAAGCACAGGCGCCGGCGCAAATCAGCCCGGCCGCATTCTCCGGACCCCAAGCCAGGACGCCGCATGAGCATTCGCATCGCCACCTTCAACGCCGAGAACCTGATGAGCCGGTTTGATTTTTCCGGCTACCGCAACGAGTTGAGGCAGGACCGGGTATCGCAGCTCTATGATTTCAGCTCCGAGGCACAGTACCGTCAGGCCGAGATCGCGCGCGCGGTGTCGCTGACCGATGACACCCGGCAACTCACCGCGCTGGCCATCGCCGAGGCCGATGCCGATATCCTCTGCCTGCAGGAAGTCGAAAGTCTCGATACGCTGCACCGGTTCGAATATGGTTATCTGTTCAAGATGATCGGCGACGGCTACCGCCACAAGGTGCTGGTCGACGGCAATGACAGCCGCGGCATCAATCTGGCCCTGATGGCGCGCGACAAAACACTCGACGGCGCGCCGATCGAGATCCTCGAGGTTACCAGCCACGCCCATCTGACCTACGAGGCGGCGGGGCTTTATGTGCCCGAACTCAAGGAACTGGCGCAACCGCACGACCGCATCCTCAAGCGCGATTGTCTCGAGGTCGACATCAAGGTCGGCAACAAGCGTCTGACCATCTATGTGGTGCATTTCAAATCGATGGGCGGCCCGCGCGATGGGGTCGATGGCCGCAGTTTCACCATGCCGGTGCGGGTGGCCGAAGCAGGGGCGGTGCGCAAGATCATTTCCGACCGGTTTGGCGTCGATGGCGGCGGCAAGCGCTATGTGATCGCTGGCGATTTCAACGATTACACCGAAAAACTAGTGATCACCGGCGACCGCCGCACGGGCTACCAGTTCACGCCGGCCAAGGAAGACGATGGCGCGGTGCGGGTGTTGACCGCCGACGGCTTTACCGAGAACGTGGTGATGAGGCGGCCGGAAATGGATCGCTGGACGCTCTACCACACGCGCGGGCCCGAGGAGCGGCATCTTTGCCAGCTCGATTATCTACTGGCTTCGCCGGCGCTAACCCGCACCAACCGGGACCGCAAGCCCGACATCATTCGCAGCGGGCAGCCGTGGCGGACGCTGTTTCCCGCCGGCCAAGAGGTCGTCCGCTTTCCGCGCACCGGCTGGGATCGGCCCAAAGCCTCGGATCATTGCCCGGTGGCGATGACCTTCGACATGGTCTGATTGATGATCGTGGATATGCCGGAGAACCAGATCTTCAGCCTCGACGCGGTGCATCTGCAGGTCGATCCGGCCGAGCATCCCTGGCTGGTTGCCGAGGGCGAGGCGGTGGACGCGCATTGGCAGCGCGAACAGCGCGAGCGACCGTGGCTATATAATGGTACGGTGATGCTGCACCGCGGCCTCAGATTCGAGCATGGCGTGGTTTCCGGGGTCAGCCACCGCGTTCCCTATGCGGCACTGCTGCACTGGCTCAAGACCCGGCCCGAGGCCGATGCCTGGCATCTGTTCGGCTCGGCGGTGATCCTGTCGGCCGATGGTGCCATGCTGCTGATCCGGATGGCCGCGCAAACCGCCAATGCCGGCAAGGTCTGTTCGCCGGCGGGATCGCTCGACCAGTCGGATATCTTTGGCGACCGGCTTGATATCGATGGCAGCATTCGCCGCGAGGCGCGCGAAGAGACCGGGCTCGATCTGACGGAGGCGGAAGCGGAAGGGAGGCTGTTGTGCTGGCGGTGCGGCCGAATGGTGTCGGTTTTCCGGCGCTACCGCTATGCCGAGACGGCGTCGCAATTGGTAGCGCGGGCGTGCGAACATGTGCGTACGTCGCCTGAGCAGGAGGTCGACGAAATGGTGGTGGTGCGGTCGTCCGCCGACGCCGGACCGACTGCGCCGGACTACATGCGGGCGCTGCTCGCGTTTCATTTTGACGCGCGCCAAATCGGCACAGCTTGGCATGGAAGCTGAATTGGATAGGATGCGCGGAGTTGCAGGCAGGTCGGCTTGCGCGAAATACAAGGAGTAGCCGGTGGCATGACGGAATATGCAATCTATGACGTCTTCACCGGAACGGCGCTCGCCGGCAATCCCCTGGCGGTGGTGTTTGAGGCGGATCATTTCAGCGACGCCCAGATGCAGTCGATTGCGCGAGAGTTCAATCTCTCAGAGACGGTGTTCGTGACAACGCCGCAGAACCCGGCGCATACGGCGCGGCTGCGGATTTTCACGCCCGGCCGCGAATTGCCGTTTGCCGGCCACCCGACGGTGGGGGCGGCGGTCGCGCTGGCCGACCGCAGGCTTGCCGGCAAGGCGCCGGCCAATGGCATCGACATGGTCAAGATGCTGGAGGAGGGGATTGGCGCTGTGCGTTGCGCGGTGCGGATCAGCGCCGGCAATGCCGGTTTTGCCGAGTTCGATCTGCCGCGGCTGTCGCAGCGTCTCAATGTCGAAATCGAGCCCGCCGATATCGGTATGGCGCTGGGGCTCGACCCGCAGGAGATCGGGTTCGAAAACCACCGGGTGTCACTGTGGAGCGCCGGCGTACCGTTCGTGCTGGTGCCGGTGCATGACCAGGCGGCGGCAGCCAAGGCCGAATGCCATGCCGCCGATTGGGAGCGGGTGGCGCCGATGGGCGACGGGCAACTGGCCCACCCCTACATCTATTGCCGCGGCGGCATGAACCATACGGCCTCGTTCCACGCCCGCATGTTTGCGCCCGGCGAAGGTATTGTGGAGGATCCGGCAACGGGGTCGGCAGCGGCGGCGTTGTCGGGAGCAATCCATCTCTATGACGGCTTGCTCGACGGCAACCACGCGCTGGTGATCGAGCAAGGTGTCGAAATGGGCCGGCCATCTCTGATTCATCTTCATCTAGATTGCGCCGATTCGGAGGTTTCCCATGCCCGGATTGGCGGGCAGGCAGTTAAGATTGCCGAGGGCGGTTGCTGCTGTGAACCGCCATTGGGGTGATCTGTCGCGTATGCGTCGATTTCCATGAAAACGGTGTGGACAAGGCGGTTTATCCGGTCTATACGCCCCTTCGTTCCGCTTCGTCGGAACAGGTGGGGCGCGTAGCTCAGTTGGTAGAGCAGCTGACTCTTAATCAGCGGGTCCACGGTTCGAGCCCGTGCGCGCCCACCATAAATTGCCTAACGAAAACGCGGGCATAATGGCTTCCCCGGTTTTTGAAACTGTCGGTGATCCTCGCGATAGGGTCACCTCAGGGTCACACGGGTTTGAAGGCTTTATGGCGTGTGACTTCGATAGACATGTGAGATCGCCACGAATATAGCGATTTTTCGATCTTTCTGTACCGATCCCAATTGGTAATCCATAGCCAACTGATTCAAATTTTGTGCCACGGTCGAAGGCATGGATGCACTTTTGCAGCGCAGGCGCTCGCGAACGCTATTTTTTTGCTTTGCCCTATGCCACTCAAACTCCATTTCCAATCTGCCTTATCTCGAAAATTTGATAACGTCAGGACGAGTCATGCTGGCCGCTGGCACTATTTGGAAAGCTGACAGGGGAGGAATGCCAATGTGCAAACTTTACAACATCACAATGGGGCCACAAGTGATCCTCGAATTCACCAGAGCGGTCGTAAATCATGCGGGTAATTTGGAGCCTGGCAAATTCTATCGTGATTGCTCAGCGTTGATCGTTCGCGATGAAGACGACGGTAGCCGTAGATGAAAAGCCTCAGCAACACCGAAGGGTGATAACAGGGGGCGTCCAGTTTGCGCAGGCAACATGCGGCCGAGGCTAGCGCCCACCAGGTTCATGGCGTCGACGAATGCGTCGATCACTCGAACGGGGTGATCTTCGTCGATCCAGTCCTCAAGACGATCTGGAAACAGCGTGCCCTAATCACGGCTGATGCCTTCGATATAGCCTGCCATTGCCACCTCCGAAATACGGAGATGATTCTACATCAGAACCCTGTTTTTACACAGCCTCGGCCGAGAGCGCCAAAGAGGATTTGGCGGTTTCGGGCGGCAAGGGGTCTTTCGCTGCAGATTGCACCAACGGCGGCTATGCGCCAAATCGCACCTCGGCCAAGGGCATGGCAATATATGAGTTCCACCGACAAACGCTGCCACTCGATACCTTGGTATCGGCCCGAAGGAGCAGGCATCTGTGGCGAAGCGCGAGGGTTACGCGGCCTTCTTTGGTCTTTTTGCCAGGGCAATTCTGCCAATAACCGTTTTGGGCTGCGCGTCGTTATAGGTCCCTAACCATTGGAGCGGGCGGATTGCCCCGTCACGGTCTGCGAACCGAGTTTCCACCGGCGATGATGCTATTGATCAGTGTCGCCACGGCCACGTGCATCTCGAGGTCGGCCTCCGTGCCTTCTGCGTTCTCATGAGAGGTCGCCGCGTCCTTGAGAATGCCCATGATCTCGCTTTCCGGCAGGACTTGAGCGTCGTTCAACGCCAGAAGCAGCGCCTCGCAAATCGAAAGCGCCGCGATTCCTGAATGGGTGTCATGATCCGACATGCCGTGGTGACCTTTCTTGGTGCACGCGCCTGCATAAGAAATCTGAGCGGCGCATGAGACAAACTCTCAAAATATCTGCTATAATGCGCTGATCGACATCAGTCAGCGGTCAGATTTACATCGTAGGGATTTGGCTGGCCCCGAAGATTGGTCAGCATTTGGAAAACACAGCACTGGTCCGCAAGCTCGGCGCTTTCGTTGCCTTGTCGGGTGCAGAACTTTCCGTGCTTGAAGGCTTGCACAAGCGCCGCCGCACCTTTGTCGCCGCGCGCGAACTTGTGCATCAGGGGCAATCGGATCAGGCGGCTTACATCCTCATTTCCGGCTGGGCCTACTCCTACAAGGTCCTGCGGAATGGGCAGCGACAGATTGTCGATTTCCAGATCCCCGGCGATTTTCTGGGGTTGCGGAGCGTGTTGTTGCAGATCTCGGATCACAGCATCGAACCGGTCACCGATATCGAGGTAACGGAGGTTCTTATGACTGATCTGTTGGACGCGTTCGCGCGGACTCCCCGGCTGGCTACGGCAGTCCTGTGGGCCGCATCCCGTGACGAAGCTATGGTGGTCGAGCATCTGGTGAACATCGGGCGCCGCGATGCAGCCGAGCGGATGGCGCATTTCCTGCTGGAACTCGGGGCCAGGCTTTCTCTTGTAGGCTTAGGCAGCAAGGCTGGTTTTGCTTGTCCCCTGACGCAATATCTTCTGGGCGACGCGCTCGGGCTGAGTGCAGTCCACGTCAATCGGGTGCTCAGAAAACTGCGCGAATTGGGAATGGTCACGTTTCGCGAGGGATACGTCACGTTCGATGCCTATGATCGCCTGACCGAATTCGCCGAGTTCGATCCGACCTATCTGGATCAAGTCGGACCGCTTCTCAAATAGCGATAATCAGGCGCCACCATCAAGCTCAGATGCGCCCGAGCACCATCAATATGACGACGATGATCAGCACTGTGCCCAGCACACCGACTCCGGCATGACCGAAGCCGTAGCCATAGCCGCCGAAGCGTCCGCTGAAACCGCCCAGCAGAAATATGATGAGTAGAATGACGAGGATTGTGCCGAGTGACATTGTGCTTCTCCTGTTGTTGGGCGCCACCCGTCTTGCGAGAGGTCCCGACGTTTAGGCCTGCGGCGCGCGGCCAGTTCTGTGGCCTACGCCGATTATTTCATTTCCCGTCGATGGAAATGTCGTTCTCGTTGATCTCGATGCCGCTCTGGCGTTCCTGATAGTACCGATAGCCTGCAACGACCGCGACGACAGCGAGCACCCCGATCAGGATGAGAAGAAAGTTCCGATGCATCGCGTTGTTTCTCGCTGATTTCCCGAATTCAGAAGCCGCCGGGGGTGGTACCCCACAGGCTGGTTCTTGGGTGCGCTTTTCGCGTACAATGCAGCGACCTGCATCAGGCGTCGCGGACCGTGTCCTTGATGCCGCCGACGGCATTCTGGACTTTGCCCTCGGCCTTATCGGCCTCGCCTTGCGTCTCGAGTTTCGCGTCGCCGATGGTCTTGCCGATGGCCACTTTTACCTTGCCTTTCACGACCTTCGCGGAACCGATTACCCGATCCTTATCCATGGTGTTTTCCTTTCAGAGTGGTTGAGCACGAGACATGTTCACCGGACACCCCGTGAACTGCTCAAATCATCGCACCGGCGTTGCCGGCCTACACTGACGCAGGTTGGTCTAGGCAAGAATATTTTGAGGCGTTTCCTGCAGAACAGCGCGTCAGCGGGGCTTGGCTGCGCCCGGCAGGACGCGCGTTCCGGCACAGCCATCGAGGATAGAGCGGATGCCAGTCAATCAGCCGATGTCGGCGAGTTTGCCGCTGCTCCTGACGTCCGATTTACTTCAACGTGAATTTACGTAGCCGAACACAACCATCCAGGGAGGAAGCCTAAGCCTTGATCAATAGCGATCATGATCGCCCTCGCTGACGGGGTTGCGGGCCAGAAAGACGCCCTCGAACAGGAACACCGCCGCCATGCCAAAGAAGGCAAGAACGACGATCAGCGGATCAAACTGCCACTTAATCGCCGCGAATGCGCTCAGAACCACAGCGTCGAGCGTAATCGCCGTCAACAGGACCCAACCCCGCGCACCGATGTCGTGGCGGAGATGTCTGTAGACTCCCCAGTGAATGATGATGTCCATCACGAGGTAGAAGAAAGCGCCGAGCGAGGCGATGCGGCTGAGATCGAAGAAGATCGTCAAGATGCCCGCAATCACCACAGTATAGACCAGCGTGTGGTCCTTGATCGTGCCCGGCATGCCGAAATGGCTGTGCGGGATCATCTTCATCTCGGTCAGCATGGCCAGCATCCGTGAGACCGCGAAGATGCTGGCGATCAGCCCGGAGGCCGTGGCCACCAGCGCAAGCGCCACCGTCAGGTAGAAGCCAGTCGGCCCAAGCGCCGGCTCGGCCGCTTCGGCGAGGGCATAGTCCTTCGCCGCGACGATCCGGTCGAGCGGCAGACTGGAGCCGACTGCGAAGGCGACGAGCAGATAGACGACCACGCAGAATGCTATGGACAGGACAATGGCCCGGCCCACGTTGCGATGCGGGTCGGTGACCTCCGCGCCGCTGTTGGTGATCGTCGTAAACCCCTTGAACGCCAGGATCGAAAGCGCGACAGAGGCCACGAAGCCGGTTGCGCCCGCATCCCCGCCGGTCACCTCTAAGGTGGTCCCACTGGCCCAGAGACCGGCGGCCCCAAACAGCGCGATGCCGCCGACCTTGAGCGCGGCCATGAGGATGGACAGAAGTCCGACCGAACGGTTTCCCGAGACGTTCACGAGATAGGCGAAGACGATCAGCCCGACGCCGAGAACCGGCACGAGGATACTGTCCGGATCGCCCCCAAAAGCCCTGAGCGTGTAGGTTCCGAAAGTGCGCGCGACGAGACTTTCGGCGATGACCATCGACAGCGCCATCAGGAGTGCTGCGCCTGCCGCGACCGTCGTCGGCCCGTAAGCCTTTTTGAGGATCATCCCGACTCCGCCCGCAGACGGATAGGCATTCGACATCTTGATGTAGGTGTAAGCGCTGAATGTGGTCACGATCGCGCCGACGATGAACGAGAGCGGAAACAGCGGCCCCGCAAGTTCGGCGATCTGGCCGGTCAGTGCGAAGATGCCCGCCCCGATCATCACACCGGTACCCATTGCCACCGCGCCGGGCAGGCTGATGCTGTTTTTCTTGTAAGCTTGAGCCAAATCCAGGATTTCCTTATATACTATCCGTTTCATCCGGGGCGCGTACAGACCAGCACATGTCCCAGACCTGATCGCCTTTGGAAAGTGTCCTGAGCCTCGCACAATGACCGGGTTTACCAGTGTCGGCGATCAGATCGGCGCCAGGCCAATCGTTTGCGTACCAGCGGTTCAGCACCAACTCCTTTCGTCTGCGCCGGGTCCTCGCAACAACTCACGGATGTTCGCTTCGATGACGCGATACCCGAGATTTCCATAGAGCTTCTGGCAACCCTGGTTGAGCACATAGGTTGGACTGCCCTCGATCTTGAGGCGATCTCGTTGCTGGTAGTCGGCAGCCAATGACGCGAACGCCGCACCACTGTTGATTTCAGCCTCCACCGGGGAAAGATCGATTCCGATCTCTTCGGCAATCGCATGCTGAACCTTGCGCTGGGAGACGTCGCGGCATTCATGGAAAAATGCGCGTCGCAACTGCCAGATCAATTGCGTTGAAAGAGGGCTGCCGGCGCTGCCGCCACCTTCAGACTTCAATTCCGCAATCTGGACAGCTTTGATGAACAGATGCGCACTGTCCGAACTCGCTGGCTTGGCAGAAAGCCATATTTCCGGGTGGACGTCGATGTGGCCGAATTTCTTGCCGACCTCTTGCAGATGTCGATTGAAGCCGCCGTAGGCTCCCTTGTCAGCCCATCCCTGCGCTATCTTGTCTTCGGTATTTCCAAAGACGGAGCAGAACCTGTAGTCAATTTGCACGTCCGCACCGAAGTCTCTGGAAATCTCTTCAAGCCGGATTTGGGAAGCATAGGCCCATATACAGAGTACGTCCGAGAAATACGTGGTAGAAACAGGAACGGTCGTAGCCATTTTCGTCATCCAACGTGTGCCGAGGTGCGATCTAAACATGATCTCACAATTAACAGATTAGCTTGATCGCAGTGGCATCCGAATTCTGGCGGCCATTTGCTTTCCTGTCGGCGCAAAAATCATCGCTGAAGGCTCCAGAGAAATAGCAATTCATCTGAACTCAATCGGCCAATGGGAACGCGGCGGGATAATGTGGCGCCGACACGACGAGGGGCCGCTGGGTCATCGAAGGTGATCTCGCCAGCTACTTCGACACGGTCCATCACAAGCTGCTTCTGAAATGCGTGCGGCGACGGGTGCAGGACGGACGGCTCGTTGATCTTCTCTGGCGGTTCCTGAAGGCAGGCCACATCGACCGTGGCCTGTTCACAGCCTCAAGCGAGGGTGTTCCGCAAGGTGGCGTTCTGTCACCGCTCCTGTCCAACATCATGCTCCACGAGTTTGATATGTGGCTGGAGGCGAAATATCTGAACAAAAAGGCTCGTAAGGATCGCTGGGCATGGAACTTCGGCATCCAGCAAGGCAGGCCCATCACGGCTCGCGAGAACCGGCAATGGAAACCTGCCGTTGCCTATTGCCGATACGCTGACGACTTTGTCGTGATCGTAAAAGGAACCAAGGCTCAGGCAGAGGAAATCCGTGAGGAGTGCCGGGCGTTTCTGGAAGGTGAACTGAAGTTGACGCTGAACATGGAGAAGACCCATGTCACACACGTCAATGACGGCTTCGTTTTTCTGGGGCACCGGATCATCCGCAAGCGTGGGGCGCATGGACGGATGTCCATCGTCACGACGATACCCAAGGAAAAGGCCAAGGGGTTTGTCCGCAGGCTTACCGAAACCCTTTCCGGCAATCATAGTGTCAGTACGGTCGGCATGATCGCCAGTCTGAACCGCCAGTTGGTGGGATGGGCGGCGTTCTACAAGTTCACCGACTTCACGGCGTACGTATTCCGGCGCATCGATCATGTCGTGTTCTGGAAAATGGCGCATTGGCTGGGCCATAAATACCGATCTCGCATCAAACCCTTGATGCGGAAATGGTACCGGGTCCCGGAACCGGGCAAGGCGAAAACCTGGCTCGTGTTTGGTCGGACTGAACGCGGTGACCCCGTCGGAAAAGCGTTGAAACGGCTTGTCTCAAGCCCCAAGGCGCAATTCCGGTGGCGCAATCCGGAGACGAATCCGTACATCTTCCGGATTGAAGACCGCAGTACCGTCACGTCGCACTACCATGATGTTGCTATGGCCATGGGCCAAGCTTGAATGGAGAGCCGTATGCGCTGAAAGGTGCAAGTACGGTTCGGGGAGGAGAAGCGCATCTGCGCTTCTTACTCCACTCGCCACCTGGCAGGGTTTTGTCTACGTGGCGTTTGTCATCGACGTCTTCGCTCGCCGCATAGTTGGTTGGCGGGCGAGCAGGACGGCACATGCAGGCTTTGTCCTCGACGCTCTGGAGCAGGCGCTTCATGATCGGCGTCCCGCTCATGGTGGCGGCCTCGTGCATCACTCGGATCGAGGTGTCCAATACGTGTCCATTCGGTATTCCGAGCGGTTGGCGGAAGCTGGTATCGAGCCTTCTGTCGGAAGTGTCGGCGACAGTTACGACAATGCCCTCGCCGAAACGATCAACGGTCTCTACAAGGCCGAGGTCATCCATCGACGTGGACCATGGAGAAGCTTCGAGACGGTGGAATTTGCCACCCTGGAATGGGTCGACTGGTTCAAACACCGACGACTTCTGCAGCCCAACGGGAATATACCGCCAGCCGAAGCTGAAGAACGATATTACGCCATGCTGGACGAAGCAGCTATGGCAGCATAACTTAAACCAAATAGCCTCCAGCACACCCGGGGCGTGTGTGGCTGCCCCCTGTTTGGCAAGCTTTATCTTCGATTTTTCGGCGGGGTCTTCGATCGGACGTGTGTCAGGCCTCAGGTTGTGGCCTTCGATGACGCCACGGGCCGGTATGCTGTTCGGAAAGCTGGGTTCACATCGGTTCAGAGAGCTGCAAGCGCTCGAGCCCCGGGTCTGAATTTCCCTGCCTTGAACTTCGAAGTCCGTGTCGCGTACTCCTCGTCGATCGCTCACCCCGGCCTTGCGGCCATGTCGTGCCTTTTCCCTTCTCGGTTTCAGGTCACGCCATTCGATAATTCTCTTGCTTGGTCGACATGGCCCAGATCATTCGGGCCATCTTATTCGCCAGCGCAACGGCCGCGACCATCCTTGGCTTGCGTGCTACGAGAGCAGCGAGCCAGCGATTCGAACTGCCACCCTTTCGGACGACCCAGCGGATCACGCTCATCGCTCCGACGATTAGCAGTCGGCGGATGTCGGTCTGCCCCATCTTGCTGACCGACCCCAGCCTGGCCTTGCCCCCCGTGGACCTCTGCCGTGGCACCAGGCCGAGCCAGGCCGCAAAGTTCCGCCCACTGTCAAAAGTGTCGAGGTCGGGCGCAAACGCCGCCACGGCGCCTGCCGTCACGGGGCCGATCCCGGGGATGGTGCAAAGCCGCCGCAACTCACAATCTGTCTTCGATGCATCTTCCAACTCGTTTGCCAGCCGTTCGATCACGTCGGTCAGCCGCGCGATCTGCTCGAGATAAACCGCCCCCATCTCACGAACCGGGTCAGGCAGGTCGCTGCTCTCGTCCGCCAACGCATTCTCGAGTAGTTTCAGGCTCGCCGGTCCCTTCGGCGCCACCAGCCCGAATTCGGCCAGATGTCCGCGGAGCGCGTTGATGAGCTGCGTGCGCTGCCGGACCAAGCATTGATGGGTGCGGAACGCCACAGCACGGCCTTGGGTTTCGGCACTCTTCACTGCCACGAAACGCATGGTCGGGCGCATGGCCGCCTCTGCGATAGCCTCCGCGTCCGCGCGGTCATTCTTCTGGCGCTTGACGAACGGTTTCACATACGCCGCAGGCACCAGACGCACTTCATGACCGTGAGACTGCGCCATCCGGCCCCAGTGATGCGACGTGGCGCATGCCTCCATCGCGACTACACAGGCCGGCTGCTCGCCCAGAAGCGTCGCCAACCGGTTCCGAGACAGTGCCCGATTATACAGTACCCTCCCATCAGATCCGACCGCACAAGCCTGAAAGCTGCCTTTTGCTAAGTCGATTGCCAGAATGCTGATCTTCGATGTCATTGATGCGCCCTCCGCTCGGTGAATATAGAACCGTCTTGGTATACCCGATGCCGCTGGGTGGGGGCATCCACCGCATCAGTTCAATGGTCGGTGGATGGAATGTCGTGGATCGAAACGAACCATAGAAGGTGGTTCAGGTGCATAACACCGGCACCATGTTTCGCCATTCAATACACAAAGTCGGGCTAACGCCGTGGTGCGACTGTCGCACGTAGATTGTCGTTCAGATGGATTCCCAATCGCACCCTAAATGCCTTACTTCAAGGTGTTGCAACGACCTTTCTGTCTTCAATTGGATGCGCGGCGCAGCAGCGAAGAAGGCTTGAATTTGCATTCAGTTGGTGGTTGATGACAGTACAACGTAACCCATTGCGTGGTCCGCAATTTAAAAGGAGGCCAATCATGATAACGGGACCGCAATGCCGCGCGGGCAGAGCACTCGTCGAGGTATCTCGTGCTAAACTTGCACGACGTTCAGGCGTCGATGAAGCAGTTATCGAGAATTTCGAGCGCATGATCGACGATCCTGCACCTGACTAGATCTCAGCGCTTGAGAAGGCGCTGGAAGATCTGGGTGCCGTCTTCATCGAGGAGAATGGCGGCGGCATCGGTGTCCGGCTCAAGTTCAACAGTTCCGAAGCGAAACGGATTGCCGGAATGGAAGGGGAGGGCGGTATCGTCGTCAGCGATAGGGTCCCCTGGTAGTGTCTCAGTTTGAAAATGGGCTGTCTTGACGCCCTATCGAATCCCGGCGCGAATTCCTATATGCTTAGTGGCAAGCATAGGAGGCGTAATGCAATACACAGTGATAGAGACGATCTTGCCGGGCACAGTGATGGAGCGACAAGTTTTCGACAACCTCGAAGATGCATTGAAACACGCGGACATCTCCATTTATTCCGGTCCATCAGCTGTAGAGATTTCAGTAGTTGACGAACTTGGTGTCAAGCACTTGGAGAGGGTTTTGAATGCCAACCGGACCTAAAGGACAGAAGCGCCCCGCAGACGCCATCGGGCGCGCCGTACAGATCGCACAGATCGCCACTGGCGAGATTGAAGACGTTGTGCCCGACGATGGTAAAGACCCCAACGCCAAGGCTCTTGGCGCGAAGGGTGGTCGCAAGCGTGCTGAGAATATGACGCCAGAGCGGCGTAAGGAGATCGCCCAGAATGGAGTTGCCCCCTGAAAGTGGTCCACCAACTGGGATAGATTATCCCTCAAATTGGAGGATCAGCGATGGCTGGAAAACGAGAGAAGCCGGAAGAGATTGTATCGAAGCTTCGGCAGGTTGAAGTTCTGCAAGGGCAAGGTGCGACGATTGCTGACGCGGTGCGCCAGATCGGCGTGACACAGCAGACGTTTTATCGATGGCGGAAGCTCTATGGCGGGATGCAGCGATCTCAACTCACTCGGCTGAAAGAGCTGGAGAAGGAGAACCAGCGGCTTCGGCGGGCGGTGTCTGACCTGACACTGGACAAACTCATCCTGACCGAGGCGGCAAAGGGAAACTTCTAAGCCCTTCGCGTCGGCGCAAGTGCATCGACCATGTGCGGCGGGAGCTCGGCGTATCAGAACGCCGCGCCTGCCGCACGCTCGGACAACACCGATCCACACAGCGCAAGGTGCCACAGGGCCGGGCAGATGAAGAACGGCTGACCGATGATATCATCGAACTGGCCGACAAGTACGGGCGCTATGGGTATCGCATGGTCACCGGTCTGCTGAACAACGCGGGCTGGCAGGTAAACCATAAGCGGGTTGAGCGCATCTGGCGGCGTGAAGGGCTGAAAGTGCCACAAAAGCAGAAGAAAAAGGGGCGGCTTTGGCTGAACGACGGATCATGTGTGCGTCTCAGACCGGAACGGCCAAACCACGTCTGGTCCTACGACTTCGTCCAGGATCGAACCGCTGACGGCCGCGTCTATCGGACGCTGAATATCATCGACGAATACACCAGGGAGGCACTCATGATCCGCGTGGACCGCAAGCTCAACTCAACGGACGTGCTGGATGCTCTGACAGACCTATTCATCCTGCGCGGCCCGCCGGAATACATTCGGTCGGACAATGGGCCGGAATTTATCGCCCAGAAAGTGCGGGATTGGATTGCAGCTGTTGGAGCCAAGACGGCCTACATAGAGCCAGGCTCACCATGGGAGAACGGATACTGCGAAAGCTTCAACGCCCGGTTCCGCGACGAGCTGCTGAACGGCGAAATCTTCTACAGCCTAAGGGAGGCGCAAATCCTGATCGAGCAATGGCGTATCCACTACAACACCGTCAGGCCGCATAGCGCTCTGGGCTACCGCCCGCCCGCGCCGGAAAGCATTGTCCCGATGGACCAGACGCCCATGATGCACTAACAATCAAACCGGACCACCTGATGGGGGCACGCCACCATACTACGCCGGCCATTCCCGTCTTGCGTGAAAGTTAGATTTTCGACGCCGCCACTTGGCGGCACGCCTGCTGATTTTCCGCCCCAGTTGAACCAGCCACCTGCCGCCTCCAACGGGGAAACTCTGGGTAAATCGGCCATGTCACCAACCTCACCCATCAGGCATTGAATGATGTAAGGTGCCTGGGTCGAGGTGTGATACCGATAGATATAGGTGTCGTCTGTCTTTCCATTGCAGACATCAAGCTCGCCCATCGCGATTGGCGTGCCGTCAGGATTGTTGTCGCCATAGATGGGAAACCCGTCAAAAGCCCAGCCAATAATGGCAGCATCGCCGGCATTCTTCATCTGTTCAATCATGCAGGTTGGCTTGACGTGGTAATGATAGTCGTCTCCCCGTCCAGCATGCCCGCCACAGACATCCAGTTGCTCGGTTTGCAGGGTGTCATGCTGCTCCTGATGATGCTTCAGGTCGTCCAGGGTCATCTCGCCGCCGCCTGTATAATCATAGATGGGAACTCCATTGACCGCCACACCCAGGGCGGCATCACGCGTCTGGGGCGTGCTTCCCAGAACCGGATTTAGGACGATGGGAGCGGCATAGTCCTTGGCAGGCACAGGCACCTGCTCATTCGTACCAACAATGCCCGTCATCAGGGTATGCGAAGGGTATGTGTCTGACGTGATGATCGCCTTGCCGTTCTCGCATATCACCTTGACGACATCAGAAAACCCTGCTTCGGCAACGGATGCTTTTACTGCCATGCAATGATCTTCTTCGCCATGGGCGAAAGCGAAATTCGGATAGAGTGCAAGCAGCAAGGGAATAAGTGCGGCGGCTTTTGCTGGAACCGAAAACCGTTCTGTCTTGTGCAAAATCAAGCGTCATTTCCTTTGAAAACATCGTGACCCGTCGGTCTGGTTGCCTTGGTCCTTGTCACTGTCGTAGATATGCTGCGCTGCAAAATATCAAGTTACAGTTTCCTTGTCAGGGTTACCTTTTGGTAATGGAACGGATGGAACAGCAGCCATTCATCAGACTATCGTAAATGACTGCGACTTACTTGTGTCGGAAGCGAGCCAGGCCTTAGCGGCGCAGACCACAAAGGTCAGCAATGGGCCGGAAGCGCCAGTGCAAGAATGAATGTTGGCGGTCCAAAAGGGCGGACAACAGACATTGGAGCAGCCGCGGCGAATTGGCACTTTGTCCGCATCTTACCAGTTAGTGCAGCACGCAGCGAAAATCGGATTTCTCAGCCTCAGGCCAAGTCGGGGGACAGTTCTTACTCTTGGTTCGCTTGTCGAATGATCGCAGCAGCTTCAACAACCAGATCGGCGTTTCCGGTGGCTTGGTGTCCGTCTGGCATGACTGTCACATCTTCCAAACCGGTTCTGATCCCGTGGCCTCTGGCGACTGCGCGACGGTTAACATCCCAGCAGGCTATGCCGTATCCATGATGAACCTGTTCAAGAGTAATACCAGCTTCGGTCACGATATTCTCGATCATCTCAGCATGGCGAATGGCGTCATCTGGTTTCGCGTCCAGAGGCTCTACCATGACACGCCGACACAAAGCCGACAGCCCTGAAGTAACGAATGCTTTTGCATCTTCTACCGACAAGAGCCCAGCTTCGATCCCAACGCCTCGGTTGACGAGCAAGTTGCACAATTCCGCTATGCCTTCTTGTCCTTGGTTGGCAGTGACTAGGTCGGGCATCTCAATCCAATTGGATATCAACTCAAAGCGCCGATCAACATCGGCTTCGATTGCATCCGAGGTGCTTAGAGAAATGGGTACGCCGGGACAGGCTGCCCGGACAGATCGTATCGCTGCAGCGCAGGGTATCGCGTTCAATGTTTCTTGGCCCTGTTCATCAAAGGGGTGGATATGCACCGACTCAGCGCCTGCTGCCACCGCTGCGACCGCTTCTGCGGCGATCTGATCTGGCGTTCGCGGAGTGTCAGGGTGAGCGCTATCTCCGTTTAGTGCGACTTGCAGGAACAGCCCGATTCTGGCCATGTTTAACCTCTTTGAATGAATATGTTCCCTTTATGTTCCAATTGATGTATTTTGGCAATCCGTTTTCCAAATACAGACCAAAAGTCCTGACATGAATCGATCTGATGAGATCAGTGCTTCAGCGCCTAGTGACCAAAGCAGAAGCTGAAACCAAAACTACGAGCGGCAGCAAAGGGCCGATTGCACCCAATTTTGGATGAATGCAGAGGCGTTCTTCTGCGCTCGCGATGCTGGGTTCTGCTACCGTAATATCAGCATTCTCCCAAAATTGGGGGCAGTACGGACGTCAACAAAGCGTAATAGCTAACACGGAATTACGTCATAAGAGTTTTTGTGGTCGGGCTTGTCGGCATTGCCAATTTCGGTCAATTTGAAATGCCATATCACCTCGCCGAGATGGCCATACGCGAAAACAGCGACATGGAGCGCCGCTTACAAGGATCGACCGAATGAAGTCACCGCGCCTTCCTCCAGATCATCCCAATTACGGGCGCGAGTTAGAGGCAGAGCTTGAGCCGCTCATGACCGAGATTGTAGATCGCGTTGTCGCGGCTGGGTGGTCGAAGGATGCCGTGTGGACAGCACTAATATCGCTGGTTGCTGATCTCGAACATTCCACTTTTGCATCCGCCGAAACTGACAAACTTGTGGCGGAAGTGATATCCCTTCTCGATAATTTTCGCTGATTGTCTGATCAAGGCGAAAGCGACGGCATGTTTTGGAGGGGCAGTATAGAGAACATTCACTCATCCAGTTTTGCCAACATTGGAGTTTGCTATCTACGGCCAAACGACGGCGATTGATGCGAAGCAGCCAGAGTCCGCTTCGCACCCTGCCGACGTGTCGTCGCTTCGAAATTACTCGGCTTTCTTCCGTGATCCGACGAACATAATCTTTGTGCCCTGCGGGTCGTCAGTCTGGATCAACCAGCCGCCGTTGTTCGGCAGTTCCATTGGCCCCATTCGGACACTACCGCCAGCATTTTCTACGGCTGTCTTGGCTTTGTCGATATCGGCGACCTGCATTGCAAAATTCCAATACGGCTTGGCGTCTTTTTGTTGCGAGTCCATCACGCCACCGATCATCCCGCCATCATGATTGATGAAGGTATAATCACCCGCGGGGCCCATCGGCATCGCGCCGCCATGTTCCCAGCCAAACAGATTGCTGTAGAAATCTAGCGCCACTTTCTGGTCGGACGTGACGAGTTCGTTCCAGCAACAGTGGCCGGGCCTCATGGGGGTGAAAGCCGTGCTATCCTCATCACTGTTGCCGCGCATCAGGTAGAAATGCGCACCCTGCGGATCAGTGCAGAAAGCAAAACGCCCGACACCAGGAATGTCGGCCGGCTCAATATCGATTTTTCCACCAAGCGATTTTACCTTTGCCGCAGACGCATCAACATCATCAACACCGACATAGATAAACCATGCGCTCGGCATGCCAGTGGCGTGCTCGGGTGTTTTCAAGATACCAGCAACGGTTTCCTTGCTCGCTGAAGCGATACGGTAGTCCACTGAAGGGTCGCCGGACATTTTTTCAAACGTCCATGCCATGACCGCGCCGTAGAATTTCTGCGCCGCATCGGGATCATCAGTCATCAGTTCATACCAAATTGGTGTTCCGTGCTTATTGGACATGGTCTCTCTCCTCCCATTTTGGGCGCTTGCACGCCGCCTGTATTCATTCATTGTTTTCACTTCTGCCGAATACACACATTTGCAGCGCCGCCAAAAAGGTCACGGATTATTGCGCTTCAACATAGTGCTTGAAATTGTCCAGGATCGCCTGCCAGCCATCCCGCTGCATCTCGATTGAATTCTGGTCCTCTGCATCGAAAGCGGTGTTCACCTTTGTCATATTGCCATTGATCTCGAAGGTCGTGCGTGCCTTGCGTCCGTCATTCATGACAAGGGTAATTGCTTTGTGCAGTTCAACTTCTTCATAGACGCCTTCAAAATCGAATCCGAAACTTCCGTCTTTGGCTTCCATTCGCGCACAGTATTTCCCGCCCACCTTGAGATCGGTTTCCGCGCGCGGGCAGCACCAATCAGTGGACGCAAAATTCCACTGCGTGATGGCTTCAGGTGCCGTGTAACCTGCCCATACCCGTTCGAGAGGGGCGGCAATCTCGGTCACGATGGTGATTTTCTGTTTAGCCATGATAGAGCGCCTTCAGTTTCTGTTGGCTGCAGATTCAAGCGTGGCGATATCAATCCTTTTCATCGTCATCATCGCTTCGAAAGCGCGTTGAGCTTTTTTCTTGTCGGGGCTCATCGTCAGTTCAAGTAGCAATCTAGGTGTAATCTGCCATGAATGCCCCCACCGGTCCTTGCACCAGCCACATTCGCTTTCCGTGCCGCCATTGCCAACAATCGCATCCCAATAGCAGTCGGTCTCTTCCTGGCTTTCGGTCACCAACATGAAACTGACGGCTTCGTTGGGAATGAAGATTGGCCCGCCGTTCAGGCCGACAAACTTGCTCCCGACAACGGTAAATTCGACGGTCAGTTCACTACCATCACTCCCACCAGGAAAATCGGAGGGTGCGGTATTGACCCGATCAACATGACTGTCTGGAAAAGTGTTGGTATAAAACTCTGCGGCTTTTTTTGCCTCTCCATGGTCATACCAAAGGCAAGTTACGAGGTCAGTCATTGTCGGTTTCCTCTGGACTTCTTTCTGTTTGTTCTCCTCCAACTCCGAACAGCATTTCTATGTAGCGGCGCAGATGATCAACGGTTTCACGCGCCAACTCCGGATCGCCTGAGGCTTTGGCCAAAATGAAGCCACCTTGAATTGCTGCCTGCGTATGACGGGCCAGGCTTGCGGCGGTCCAATTGGCCTTGATATCATGCGCTTGCATGGCAGCTGAGATATCGGCTTCAAGCGTTGCGGCGTGATTGAAGATGCTGTCAGCGCAAGCGTCCCGAATGGCAGGAGCCAGATCGTGAAGCTCCTGGGTCATGGTTCCAACAAGACAGGTGTATTCCCAGGTCTCGCCGCCGATGATGGCTCTGCGGAAATCGATATAAGCCAAAACACGGTCCAGCGGGTTTTCCTGCTCATGATAGGGCGCACCAGCAAACAGGGCACCCGTTGTTTCCGACCAGTAGTTTGCCGCTTCCACTCCAAGGGTCTCCTTGGATTTGAAATGGTGGAAGAATGCCCCCTTGGTGACCTCTGCCGCGCTGCAAAGATCGTCCACGGAGGTTGCGGTAAAACCCTTTTGCCGAATGACATCCCGTGCGGCTTCAAGAAGCCGTGTCCGGGCACTGCCGCGTTCAGGTGATTGATGTGTCGGTCTGTTCATGCCAAATATAATACCAACCAGTCGGTATTATGTCAATGTGCTTAGCTGGCGTGCCCCCATCAGGTGGTCCGGTTTGATTGTTAGTGCATCATGGGCGTCTGGTCCATCGGGACAATGCTTTCCGGCGCGGGCGGGCGGTAGCCCAGAGCGCTATGCGGCCTGACGGTGTTGTAGTGGATACGCCATTGCTCGATCAGGATTTGCGCCTCCCTTAGGCTGTAGAAGATTTCGCCGTTCAGCAGCTCGTCGCGGAACCGGGCGTTGAAGCTTTCGCAGTATCCGTTCTCCCATGGTGAGCCTGGCTCTATGTAGGCCGTCTTGGCTCCAACAGCTGCAATCCAATCCCGCACTTTCTGGGCGATAAATTCCGGCCCATTGTCCGACCGAATGTATTCCGGCGGGCCGCGCAGGATGAATAGGTCTGTCAGAGCATCCAGCACGTCCGTTGAGTTGAGCTTGCGGTCCACGCGGATCATGAGTGCCTCCTTGGTGTATTCGTCGATGATATTCAGCGTCCGATAGGCGCGGCCGTCAGCGGTTCGATCCTGGACGAAGTCGTAGGACCAGACGTGGTTTGGCCGTTCCGGTCTGAGACGCACACATGATCCGTCGTTCAGCCAAAGCCGCCCCTTTTTCTTCTGCTTTTGTGGCACTTTCAGCCCTTCACGCCGCCAGATGCGCTCAACCCGCTTATGGTTTACCTGCCAGCCCGCGTTGTTCAGCAGACCGGTGACCATGCGATACCCATAGCGCCCGTACTTGTCGGCCAGTTCGATGATATCATCGGTCAGCCGTGCTTCATCTGCCCGGCCCTGTGGCACCTTGCGCTGTGTGGATCGGTGTTGTCCGAGCGTGCGGCAGGCGCGGCGTTCCGATACGCCAAGCTCCCGCCGCACATGGTCGATGCACTTGCGACGACGCGAAGGGCTTAGAAGTTTCCCTTTGCCGCCTCGGTCAGGATGAGTTTGTCCAGTGTCAGGTCAGACACCGCCCGCCGAAGCCGCTGGTTCTCCTTCTCCAGCTCTTTCAGCCGAGTGAGTTGAGATCGCTGCATCCCGCCATAGAGCCTCCGCCATCGATAAAACGTCTGCTGTGTCACGCCGATCTGGCGCACCGCGTCAGCAATCGTCGCACCTTGCCCTTGCAGAACTTCAACCTGCCGAAGCTTCGATACAATCTCTTCCGGCTTCTCTCGTTTTCCAGCCATCGCTGATCCTCCAATTTGAGGGATAATCTATCCCAGTTGGTGGACCACTTTCAGGGGGCAACTCCATAGCTGTATCTCGCGTTGGCCGCCGTTTGCAAATATCTCTTCCTCCCCAATTTCAGGAAGGCTAAAGGAATGTCCCGCGAGTAACGGCAATCAGCAGCCACCGATATTCCATCTAAAATTTCGGGTTATTGATGAATGGCGGCAATACTGAAGCTGCGGTTCAGTATGTGACAAGGTGACGGAGGTCCGCAAAGGGCCGGAAGCGCCAACGACTTTTGTCCGCTCCGCGTCCTGAGCTGCCCTGGTTGCCCGTCACTGCAGACGGGCGAAACATGTTGATACCGCGCAACTAGACGCGATTTCGCCCCATCCCGCCGGACTTTCCCAGCTCCCGCAAAATAATGAGCCCACAGGCTTTGAGGAGCGTTAGATTCGAATTGAAATTGAACGCCGAAGCCTATTTCGTACCGAACCGATCAAGGTTCCCTGTTGATTTCGGCTCGGGGCTCTTATGCGGTTCATGTTTGAGGCCCAAACAATGGACAATGAACCAGCATACGATCTGGACTTACTTGCCGCGCTTGCGCTTTTGGCCCAGGCCCATTTCCTTGGCAAGACGCGAGCGCGCCTCGGCATAGGCTGGTGCAACCATCGGGTAGTCGGCAGGCAGTTCCCATTTTTCACGGTATTGATCGGGAGTCAGGCCATGATGGCTCATCAGGTGGCGCTTGAGTGACTTGAATTTCTGACCGTCTTCCAGGCAGATCAGATGATCATTCTGGATCGAACGACGCACCGTAACGGCAGGCTTTTGCTTCTCCAAAATTTCTTCAACGGGCACCGTTGTGCTGCCGATCGCTGCATGCACCTGGCTAATCAAATTTGGCAGATCATTTGCAGTTACAGAATTGTGGCTCACAAAGGCCGCGACAATTTCGGCCGTCAACTCGAGAAGGAGATCAGCGCCGTAGCCTTTAGTCACTTCAGTCATAATCTGGTTCCACTTTTTTTAATCAGACGGTCTGTCCATCGTACTTCAATTTGGAGGCCGCCGTCCCGACAAGCGATACGAGTAATTAAGGGGCTGCCGTTGGGGTTTCAAGCATAAACTATTTCTAAAACTCGTCTAGCGCGGTTTACTGGCCGGCATCGATATGAAGCGCTAGTTAAACGGGAAGCTGAACTTCGTCGCACCTCTTGCGATCGTCGGTTTTTGGACTCTTAGAACTTCGAATTATGTCGCGATACTCTTCAACCTACATGTATTCTCATATGCAACTCAAATTGACCTCTGCTAAGGGCGGAATGGAAGCCAGATGCAATTTCTACTGATCGCATGACATGAGTTGGCGGAGCCACTCACCCGCTCGCGTAGTGAGCCGCTGCAATGACGAAAGGCAGAATGAGTTCGGGGATGAGATAGGCAAGCCATACGAAGCGCGGCTCGGGCAGGCCAACACGTCGAATAGATAAGAGTCTGCCCGTTCCCGCGAGAAGAATGCCAAAAGCAAGCAAATAGACCAGCGTGCCTTGATGCCTGATGGTAACGGCCGCCCAGAGGTTAATGAGGCCTGTCGAGAAATATATCCCTGCCATAAAGCGGTGCACGTTATCCAAACGTGGGGTCGTGTGGGGTTGACCGGCGAAAAACTGAAGAACACCGCCTGTCAGAGCGATGGCCGCGACAAGGAATAGGCATAGCCTAACGACAATTTGGCTGAGTAGAAGTGGATCAGCTCCACCCATGATATTTCCCCTTCATAGCGAGAAGGCGGCATAGATCGTTGAAGTGTGATTGAGAGACCGTGCGCTCTTTCAGCTGAAGCTGTAGCCATTTTTCCAGCTTTCGTAAATGCCGGTATCATATCTGTTTCGAATTCGAACCGGTCACTAGCTGCGTAGATCACCAGGTTTAATTTGGGCCGAAAGTGTCGGTGCACCAGAACTCAACAAGCGTGTCAAACGGGCGGTAAGCCCCTAAACTCATAATGAATTTTCTAGGGCGTACGCGATCCCGTTCGGTCGCAATCAGTTGAGTTTATCTGCGCTTGCGTGTGGACGCAGAAAAGCTACCAAGAGTAAGATTTCAAATTTTGGTTGGCCGCCTCGAATCTATTCAGATGAATTGGGATCAGTGAGCGGCATCACCATCGTGAAAACCGTCCTGTCGTCGTCGGACACGACGGACAACGTGGAGTTGCCCCCTGAAAGTGGTCCACCAACTGGGATAGATTATCCCTCAAATTGGAGGATCAGCGATGGCTGGAAAACGAGAGAAGCCGGAAGAGATTGTATCGAAGCTTCGGCAGGTTGAAGTTCTGCAAGGGCAAGGTGCGACGATTGCTGACGCGGTGCGCCAGATCGGCGTGACACAGCAGACGTTTTATCGATGGCGGAAGCTCTATGGCGGGATGCAGCGATCTCAACTCACTCGGCTGAAAGAGCTGGAGAAGGAGAACCAGCGGCTTCGGCGGGCGGTGTCTGACCTGACACTGGACAAACTCATCCTGACCGAGGCGGCAAAGGGAAACTTCTAAGCCCTTCGCGTCGGCGCAAGTGCATCGACCATGTGCGGCGGGAGCTCGGCGTATCAGAACGCCGCGCCTGCCGCACGCTCGGACAACACCGATCCACACAGCGCAAGGTGCCACAGGGCCGGGCAGATGAAGAACGGCTGACCGATGATATCATCGAACTGGCCGACAAGTACGGGCGCTATGGGTATCGCATGGTCACCGGTCTGCTGAACAACGCGGGCTGGCAGGTAAACCATAAGCGGGTTGAGCGCATCTGGCGGCGTGAAGGGCTGAAAGTGCCACAAAAGCAGAAGAAAAAGGGGCGGCTTTGGCTGAACGACGGATCATGTGTGCGTCTCAGACCGGAACGGCCAAACCACGTCTGGTCCTACGACTTCGTCCAGGATCGAACCGCTGACGGCCGCGTCTATCGGACGCTGAATATCATCGACGAATACACCAGGGAGGCACTCATGATCCGCGTGGACCGCAAGCTCAACTCAACGGACGTGCTGGATGCTCTGACAGACCTATTCATCCTGCGCGACCCGCCGGAATACATTCGGTCGGACAATGGGCCGGAATTTATCGCCCAGAAAGTGCGGGATTGGATTGCAGCTGTTGGAGCCAAGACGGCCTACATAGAGCCAGGCTCACCATGGGAGAACGGATACTGCGAAAGCTTCAACGCCCGGTTCCGCGACGAGCTGCTGAACGGCGAAATCTTCTACAGCCTAAGGGAGGCGCAAATCCTGATCGAGCAATGGCGTATCCACTACAACACCGTCAGGCCGCATAGCGCTCTGGGCTACCGCCCGCCCGCGCCGGAAAGCATTGTCCCGATGGACCAGACGCCCATGATGCACTAACAATCAAACCGGACCACCTGATGGGGGCACGCCAAGAGTGCCGTCCTTCCTGCGACGTACCGTTTCGAAATGATCAACTCGATCGCCGGCATGAATACGTGCCAAGATCACAGGCTCCTCATCGAGGCGGTCTTCGGGAATGATAATCGTGACCTGCTGCCCGATTGCCTCGCTGGCAGTGTACCCAAAAAGGCGCTCGGCAGCCTTGTTCCAGGTCGTTATTGTGCCGACCAAGCTTTTGCTGATGATGGCATCATCAGAAGATTCCACTATCGCAGCCAGAAATGCGGCCGCATCGTGCCCCGCCTTTGCCTCATTCACTTGAGATTCCAATTGTCGAAGGCGGTGCTCGCCATCAAGCAAGCACTGCCAGGCGTCGGGAGAAGATGTCATCGTCCACAGTCCTCCTATGCAGAACGCAAAGAGCTACGCGAAACAACCGAAGGCGACTATAATATGTTGATCGTAGACGACCTTCAGGAAAAATAAAGTGGGTCGTCAAATTCCATCACAACCTGCTCAAAAGACTCAGCGTGTAATTTTTGCAAAAGATGAGTTTGTGGAATCCTGTATTGATTCCGACATGGTCGATTTATCCGATGCGCCGAGATTGATCCATCAAGAACCGTGGGTGCTTTACCAAAGGCAGCAATGTTATAGCTGCGGTGCAGCATTCAACGAGGTCGCGGAGGTCCGCAATGGGCCGAAAGTCCCAATGAGACGTTGGCAACTTCGAGTGGAAAACGGCCATTTTCAAGTGATGATTGTGAGGAAAACCTTTCATTAGATGGGAGGCATAAGAGAAATACATTCTCTGGCTTTTGGTCGATAGGTGGAAGGCCTGATTCTTTCGATCAGACCCTCTAAGCCGTGGCCACATTGGAACATACTGAAATGCGAGTCAGTCTGAAGCCAGGATTTGAACAGGAATAGCCAGACGAATGGTCAAGCCTTGAGGCTGCCAGTTCCGCGAGATTTTGCCCTGCAATGACTGTGTGAGAGAGTGTCCGGTCTTCTGTGTAACTGCGCTTTGGTCCGTAAGCGGTGTTCCGCTCACACCTTGGCAGGATAATTCCAAGGAAGCAGCTCATCGATCCGGCTCTGTTTATGACCGTTGACGATGGCGGTAAGTGTCCTGGTCAGATAGGCCTGCGGATCAACGGCGTTGAGTTTGCAGGTCTCAACGAGCGAGGCGATGATGGCCCAGTTTTCGGCTCCAGCGTCATGGCCGGCGAAGAGTGCGTTCTTCCGATTGAGGGCTATCGGCCGGATGGTTCGCTCCACGCTGTTGTTGTCGATTTCGATGCGGCCGTCGGCGAGGAAGAGAAGCAGACCCTCCCAGTATTTGGCGATGTATTTCAAGGCTTCGCCAAGCGGCGATTTGGCCGCAACACGGGCACGGTGATGAACGAGCCATGTTTCCAATTCGGTTACCAGCGAGGCTGATCGTTCCTGTCGCCCGGCGAGGCGAGCCTGCGGATGAAGGCCGCGCAATTCGGCTTCGATCCGGTAGAGTTCGCCGATCCGTTTGACGCCGTCCTCGGCAATCGGTGCTGCTCCGTTGCGGGTGATCTCCACCAGCTTGCGACGAGCGTGGGCCCAACAATAGGCAAGCCGAATGTCCGGGCCAATCCGGTCTGGCGCGATCAGCCTGTTGTATCCGGCATAGCCATCGACCTGCAGAATGCCCGAGAAGCCCTGCAATATCCGTTCGGCATGAATGCCCCCGCGACCGGGAGTGTAGGTGAAGGCGACGCCTGGTGGCGCACCACCGCCCCATGGACGATCATCACGAGCCAAGGCCCAGAAGTATCCTGTCTTGGTTTTACGGGAGCCGGGATCAAGCACGGGGGCACGGGTCTCGTCCATGAAGAGCTTGCTCGAACGCTTCAGGTCGGAGATCAGCGCATCAAAGACGGGACACAATTCGAAGGCTGCGCGACCGACCCAATCGGCAAGTGTGGACCTGTCGAGATCAATATCTTGGCGGCTCATGATCTGAGCCTGCCGATACAAAGGAAGGTGATCGGCATATTTGGAGACCAGCACATGGGCGACCGTCGCTTCCGTCGGCAACCCAGCCTGGATCAGACGTGCAGGAGCTGGGGCCTGAACGACGCCGTCGGTGCAGGCGCGGCAGGCATATTTGGGGCGGCGTGTGACGATGACGCGGAACTGGGCCGGGATCACGTCCAGCCTCTCGGACACATCGTCGCCGATGCAATGCAGGCATCCGCCGCAGGCGCAGATCAGGCTTTCCGGCTCGATCACCTCTTCGACACGAGGAAGATGCTTTGGAAGAGAGCCGCGATTGGTCGCTCGTGGCTTGATGAACCGCTTGCCCAAGGGGGCGTCCGCCTCATCCTCGGCATGGATCGCGGCCATTGCCGTTTCCAGGTCTTCAAGTGCCAGATCGAATTGGTCGGGATCGGTCTTCTCGGACTTGCGCCCGAAGGCCGCTTGCTTGAAGGCGGCAACCAGTTTCTCCAGCCGTTCGATCCGCTCATCTTTGCGGACAATCTGGGCGTCCTTGCCTGCCTCGCGTGCCTGCGCCGCAATCAGCATCGCCTTCAGGGCGGCAACATCATCGGGAAGATCGGCGGCGTTCAGCATGGCCGGAATCTACTAAATCCCGCTTCGAATTGCCTTTGGTATTTGCCACCCGAGTCATCGTGCCGCAGCTATTCGATGGCCTCCGGTGCTCTCGTTTCCACGGAACGAACGCGTCGCCAGTCGAGGCCCGCAAACAGCGCTTCGAACTGAGCATGGCCCAATGTCATTAGGCCATCTCTGATACCCGGCCAAGTGAAGGTGTGATCTTCCAGTCGCTTGTAGGCCATCACAAGACCGCTGCCATCCCAGTAGATCAGCTTCAACCGATCCGCCTTGCGTGACCGGAACACGAACACCGTTCCAGTGAACGGGTCTTTGCGCAACTCGTTCTTCACCAGCGCAGCCAAGCCGTCATGGCCCTTGCGGAAGTCCACAGGCTTCGTCGCCACCATGATCCGCACGCGGTTTGATGGAAAGATCATGCCGAGGTCGCAAGCGCACGTGCAACAGCCACGACCCGAGCGGTCGATGCACCTTCCTCCAGGCGGATCGTGACAGGGCCGACAATGATCTCGGGACGGCTGACTTCTTTGGCCGGCGGTTCGGCAGATGGCGTCTCGACGACCATCGCTGCGAATTCCATCGCATCTTCGGGCGCAGGCAAAACCAATTTGCCCTGCCGTGCCATCGCGCGCCAAGCAGACAAATGGTTGGGCTTCAACCCGTAGCGCTCTGCCACCTGATTCACCGTCACGTCCGGGCGCAGACTTTCCGAAACGATCTTGGCCTTGACCGCATCAGGCCAACGGCGATGTCGCTCACGACCGGTCTTCCCAGTCGTGAGTATCTCCAGTGTAGTGTCCATGGAGAAACTCCCTTCGCTCATCCATGGAAAGCCGATCACAGATCAGCGATGACAGGGCAATGTGGGGACAGAACACCGCTTACTTTGGTCCATGCTTCCTGAGAGGAGCAAGGACGATGACTATTTCCAAGGAACTGCTGGACGAACTTTTGAAGGGCTGCGAGCGGCCTGAAGATTTGCTTGGCGATGCCGGGCTGATAAAAGAACTCAAGATTAAGCTCATGGAGCGGATGCTGGGTGCCGAGCTGACGGCGCACCTGGGCTATGAAGAGGGCAAGGACGCGCCGCCGGACCAGTCCAACCGGCGCAACGGCACATCCAGCAAGCGCCTGAAGAGCCAAGACGGCGAAGTGCCGATTGCGGTGCCGCGCGACCGGGATGGCAGTTTCAAGCCGGAGCTGGTGAAGAAGGGCCAGACCCGGATCGACGGGATGGATGAGAAGATCATTGGTCTCTACGCGGCAGGGCTGACGGTGCGAGACATCCGCGCCCACCTCGAAGATGTCTATGGCCTGCAGGTCTCGCCCGACCTGATTAGCCGCGTGACCGACGCCGTGCTGAACGAGGTTCGGGAATGGCAATTACGGGCGCTGGAGCGGATGTATCCCATCGTCATCTTCGACGCACTGCGGTTCAAAATCCGTGACGCTGATAGCCGTATGGTCAAGAACAAAGCCGTCTACGTAGCCCTGGGCGTCTCACGCGACGGTGTGCGTGAGGTGTTGGGCCTGTGGATCGCTGACAATGAAGGGGCCAAGTTTTGGCTGTCGGTGATGACCGAACTGAAAAACCGGGGTGTGCAGGACATTCTGATCGCTGTTGTGGACGGGCTCAAGGGCTTTCCTGAGGCTATTACCGCAGCCTTTCCGGAAGCTACGGTGCAGACCTGCATCGTGCATTTGGTGCGCCATTCCCTGAACTTTTGCAGTTGGAAGGACCGCAAGATCGTGGCCGTTGATCTGCGCCGGATTTACAGCGCTGCGACCGCCGACCAAGCGGCGGCCGAGTTGGACGCGTTCGAGGGGAAATGGGCCGGAAAATACGCTTCCATAGCCCCGGCCTGGCGGAGGGCCTGGGCCGAAGTGATCCCGTTCTTCGCCTTCGACCCGGCGATCCGCAAGATCATTTATACAACGAATGCCATCGAAAGCCTGAACCGCGTGATCCGCAAATCAATCAAGACGCGCGGATCATTCCCGACCGAAGAAGCCGCCACAAAACTGATCTATCTGGCCATCCGCAACTTTGAGAAAGGCGGCAGAAATGTCCGCGAATAGTTTGCTGCCCGCAATCAATTCGCTATCATGTTCGACGAGCGCTTCAATGCGTGACCATATCTGAAACCCGCATGGGCCGGGCCAGATACACAGAGTTCATGACACTCCATATCCCGCCTGAGCGGGATATGGAGACACCTATATCCATAACGGACACGTGTCTGACAGATGTCCTTGATCTGCAGCTTCAGTTCGGCCTGCTCACCACGCTTCGACTTGTAAACGTAGAGGCCCCGGTCGATCTGCAGCGCTGCGCAAGCCCGGCGTGTTGATATCTTCCAATCGCCAATGACCCTGTCCACAAGTTCTCGCTTCCGGGCAGGCCTCAGAGCTTTTTTGACAGCACATCTGGCGTGCCCCCATCAGGTGGTCCGGTTTGATTGTTAGTGCATCATGGGCGTCTGGTCCATCGGGACAATGCTTTCCGGCGCGGGCGGGCGGTAGCCCAGAGCGCTATGCGGCCTGACGGTGTTGTAGTGGATACGCCATTGCTCGATCAGGATTTGCGCCTCCCTTAGGCTGTAGAAGATTTCGCCGTTCAGCAGCTCGTCGCGGAACCGGGCGTTGAAGCTTTCGCAGTATCCGTTCTCCCATGGTGAGCCTGGCTCTATGTAGGCCGTCTTGGCTCCAACAGCTGCAATCCAATCCCGCACTTTCTGGGCGATAAATTCCGGCCCATTGTCCGACCGAATGTATTCCGGCGGGCCGCGCAGGATGAATAGGTCTGTCAGAGCATCCAGCACGTCCGTTGAGTTGAGCTTGCGGTCCACGCGGATCATGAGTGCCTCCCTGGTGTATTCGTCGATGATATTCAGCGTCCGATAGACGCGGCCGTCAGCGGTTCGATCCTGGACGAAGTCGTAGGACCAGACGTGGTTTGGCCGTTTCGGTCTGAGACGCACACATGATCCGTCGTTCAGCCAAAGCCGCCCCTTTTTCTTCTGCTTTTGTGGCACTTTCAGCCCTTCACGCCGCCAGATGCGCTCAACCCGCTTATGGTTTACCTGCCAGCCCGCGTTGTTCAGCAGACCGGTGACCATGCGATACCCATAGCGCCCGTACTTGTCGGCCAGTTCGATGATATCATCGGTCAGCCGTTCTTCATCTGCCCGGCCCTGTGGCACCTTGCGCTGTGTGGATCGGTGTTGTCCGAGCGTGCGGCAGGCGCGGCGTTCTGATACGCCGAGCTCCCGCCGCACATGGTCGATGCACTTGCGCCGACGCGAAGGGCTTAGAAGTTTCCCTTTGCCGCCTCGGTCAGGATGAGTTTGTCCAGTGTCAGGTCAGACACCGCCCGCCGAAGCCGCTGGTTCTCCTTCTCCAGCTCTTTCAGCCGAGTGAGTTGAGATCGCTGCATCCCGCCATAGAGCTTTCGCCATCGATAAAACGTCTGCTGTGTCACGCCGATCTGGCGCACCGCGTCAGCAATCGTCGCACCTTGCCCTTGCAGAACTTCAACCTGCCGAAGCTTCGATACAATCTCTTCCGGCTTCTCTCGTTTTCCAGCCATCGCTGATCCTCCAATTTGAGGGATAATCTATCCCAGTTGGTGGACCACTTTCAGGGGGCAACTCCATTTCCATCATCCATTTTTCAATGAAAACAATGATTTTTGCGCAATCTCGCAAGGTGCGTAGGGTCGGCTGCCGTGCTTGACCAGCGCCCGAAGAAGGAGACCGGTCAACACAGCTGAGCCAGCTACCTGCTTCGGTGGGAAAATACCCTGCGGCTCCTTTGATAAGCGGTAATGCGCGTGATGAACGATCATGTTTCCTGTCGTCCCGGCAGTTGGTGCGCTTGACATTGCAACCTGAACTTGAAATTTTGTTCGAACTAATACTACAGGTCTGATGATGAAAAACGCCTTCCTCACCCTTTTCGCAATTGCCGCACTGTCCTCCTGCGCGAAACGCCCCGACGCGATCGCGCCAACTGCATTTCCAGTTGAAACTTATGCCAATCTCGAATGTCAGGAAATCAACACTTCCCTGACTACAGAGCAGGGCACCCTGGCAGCTCTCTCGGCGGCGCAGAGTTCCGCGGCGAATACCGATGCTGTCGGTGTCTTGCTGTTGGGGATTCCTGTCGCCAGCCTTACAGATGGCGATAAAGAGGGGATGATCGCAGTCTCCAAAGGCAAGGTTCAGGCCCTTGAAGCCGCGAGAATTCGCAAGGGTTGCTGATTCTTTCCGATCTGGTCATTGACGTGTGCCTGTATCGAGACTGCGCCAGGGCCCGGTCCCGATGTGTTTCGAGACCGGGCGGTTGGTGAACGTTCGCTGGAATCAGGCGGTGGCGCCGGTTTCGAAGCGCGGGAACAGTACGTTGTTTTCGAGATGGATGTGCTCCATCAGATCTTCCTTGAGCTGTGCTGCTCCGGCATAGAGCGCTTCCCACGAGCGGCAGGCGTCGCCGGGCAAAGTGTAGTCGTCGGTGATCTTGCCGACCTGCTCGAGAAATACGCCATGGGCGTCATGGTCATGGCGCAATTCGCTGATCGGGGTGGCGAGCGGATCGGCGGCCTTACGGCGCATGGCGGGGAAGATCTCCTGTTCTTCCTTGTGCATATGGGTTTCCAGTTCAGCCATGATCTGCTGCAAGACGTCAGCCAACCCTTCCGGCGCGTTTGCGTGGCCGGCATGCACCGCCTCGACCTTGCGCGACAGCTCGATAAGCTCGGGAATCTGCTGGCGGTGGACATCGTGATAGCGGGTCTGGATGTGGCTGATCAGCGCATCGGTTTCTTGCGGAGCCTCAGGTGCGGCTTTCGGATCGAGTGCCTGAAGTGCTGTTTCCAGCTCGGCAATATCGAGCCCGCGCTCGGCTGCTGCCTGGGTTAGCGAGATGTCGCCGTGACAGCAGAAGTCGATGCCAAAACGGCGGAACACGCTGGTGGCGCCGGGAAGTTGGGCTGCGATTTCCCCGACATTCCGGTCGTTGAGGGCGGCTGTGGTCATGGTTTTCTCCGTAGGTAGATAGGGCGGTATTAAAACGAGAGGCGGGCGCGTGATCTGGAGGCCTGGCCGACCTGAAGCCGGCTTGACGATTCCCTTCCATTCACCCGAGTTCTGAGGTGTCCGCGCACGTCAGAAATTGGTATTTGCAATGCGTATTATCTTTCGCTATATTTGGTATTGTCAATACCAATTAAGGAGCAACGATGCGGCTGGCATCTTCCACGGATTTCGGAATGCGGGTTCTGATGCGTCTGGCAGGCACACCCGACCGGCCGATCTCGACAGGGCAAATCGCTGAGGAATTCCTGATCTCGCAGCACCACCTGGCCAAGGTGGTTCAGGATCTTGGGCGTGGCGGGTTTGTGCACTCGCAACGAGGGCGGAGCGGGGGACTGGTGCTGGCGCGGCCAGCTGAGACCATCACGCTGGGCGAGGTAGTGCGTCATCTTGAACAGGGGTTTGCGCTGGTTGAATGTTTTCGTGCCGATGGCGGCATGTGCGTGTTGCAGCCCCAGTGCCGCCTGAGATCGAAATTTGCCGCCGCGCGGGAAGCCTTCCTGAGCGAACTCGACCGGACGACTGTGGCCGAATGTGCCTGGCCGGGCGATGCGTCCGGCGGGTTAATGATGGCATTTTAAATACCAGGACACGGCACGAGAAAATTGCCGCAAAACAGGGTGAAAACAGCAGATGACCCAGATTTCCTACGCTGATGACACAATCGAAGTTGATGCCGGGGTGCTGGCCAAGGCGTTTCGCATCGATGCTGACACCTTGAAGCGGGACATGCGCAGCGGTGCGATTACCAGCCTGTTTGAACGGGGCGAAGATGGCGACGCCGGAAAGGTGCGGCTGACCTTTTTCTCCGCCAGTCGCCGCGTCCGCATTACAGCCGATACCGAGGGCAAGGTGCTTACCTGCTCGGCGCTGGATTTCGGCAAATTGCCGTTGCCGGCCTCGGCGAGGCGACCATGATGATCGATATGCATTCCTCAACCCATTCCGGTGGGCTGGCGATGAAGGCTCGGCAATTGCTGGCGACCATCGCCGTGCGCATCATTCCCTTTCCTTATTGCGCCAAGGCGGATGCGGAAACGGGGCCGCGTCACGAGGCGACCAGGGACGAGGTCATGGAGGCAATCTGGATTTCTGCCGAGATGCATGCGGGCGGCGCTTATGCCAACCCGGCACTGTTGCTCGATGAAAGGGTAAGGGTGAGGTCGGGTGATTGAAATATCTCTGCCTCAGAGGCTCGGCCGGAATCAAATCGCTGACGAGCAAGGTCAGAACCGGAAATGGAGAAGAGCGGATGTTTCGCTGGATATTTCCTGAACGGGCGATTGATTTGAGCCTGCGCCGACCGTTGTGGTTCACGGTCGGGATTTTGGCGCTTGCGCTTGGCGGCCTCGGCGTCGTGCTGCCGCTGCTGCCGACTACCCCGTTCATCATCCTTGCCGCCTTCGCCTTTGGCAAAAGCGCACCACGCTTCCAGCAATGGCTGGAAGACAGCCGAAGCTTCGGTCCGATGATCGCCAACTGGCGGGAGCAAGGGGCGATTGCGCCGCGCTATAAGGCGATGGCGGTGGCGATGATGATTTGCTCGGTTCTGCTGAGCCTCGCTTTGCAGGTTTCAGTCGTGGTGATCGTGGTGCAGGCGGTCTGCCTGACCGGCGCGGCAGCGTTCGTGCTCAGCCGCCCGGACGGCGCTTGAAGCAGCCGCGCCAGACGGGAAGCGGACCCCGATTCCGGCGCCCGCAGATGTTGAATGAATTTTGAAATGACCATGTGGGAGATATTGTAATGTCAGTTGCAGATGAAGTGGACATAGCCGTCGCGGAGAACACACAGAACGCCGGTTTGCGCGACAAGGTGCGAAGCCATCTCAAGAGCTTGTCGCCGGAAGCTGTTCCTATCACCTATGGTCATCTGGCACGGGAGCTTGGCCTGACCGCTCCCCGGTCAATCAGCAAGGTGACCGATGCGCTTGAGGCCACGATGTGTGAGGATGCAGAGGCTGGACGTCCGTTCATCGCAGCGCGCGTCGTCAACCGCGGACCGGCCCGATTGCCCGGCAGAGGTTTTTTCAAGCTCGCCGGTATCCTTGGCCGCGGCCCGCGTGGGGATGAGGCCGACATCGACTATTACCGGCGTGAACTGGCCGAAAGCCTTTTTTGCGACTGACGGGGAAATGCGCGTTTCGCGTGCTGCGACCCCGCCGCACCTTTGCCGGATAGGGCACAATTGTTTGGCAGTCTTCGTCCGTCCTGAGCATTGTTGACCCGCCGTGTCGCTATCGCCCACACTCCGCGCCACAAGAATCAGTTGCTGGAGTTGTCATGGGCGCGGGTTACTCGGATTTTGATGATGGGTCGGGTGGCCGGCGGCCGCTGACATGGCTTTACCCGCTGCTGGCAATTTTCGTGCTGGTGCTGGCGCTGCTGCAAACCCTGCCGTTGGTTCTGCCAATCGGGCCCATGTATTGGGACGTGCTGATCTATTATGATGCGATCGGGCGGATTGCGCATGGGCAATGGCCTGCGCGGGACTTCTTCGCACCGGTGGGACCGCTCGAGTATTTTCTGGCGGCGTTTTCAGACCGGCTGTTTCCCCAAGCCAACCCGGTGCTGTTGACGCAATGGATCTGGCTGCCGATCACCGCGCCTGTGATGGCGCTGATCCTGTGGGATGTGGTGAAACGCAGCGGCAAGCTGGCATTCTGGCTGCTGGTACCGTGGATGCTGTTTACCGCGCTGCCGTTCACGGTGATCGAATTCTATCCGTATCCGGGCACGGACGCCTTCGGGATCTACAACCGGCATGGCGCGCATCTGTTGTATTTAACGGTGGCGGCGGTGTTGTTCGTGCGCAGCCCGGTGATCCAGACCATCGTGCTTAGTGTGCTGGTGCTGGGACTGGCGTTTTGCAAGATCACCGCGTTTCTGGCGGCGGGGCCGATCCTGCTGTTTGGACTGGTGCTGGGGCGGATACGGGTTTCGACAGCTATTGCCACAGCGCTTATCTGCGTCGGTGTGGCTGGGGTCGCCGAACTTACGACCGGACTCGTCAGCCTCTATATCCGCGATATCGTGCGGCTGGCGATGGAAAACACTGATGCGCTGCTGCCGCGGTTCCTGACCGCCACATCGCAGCATTTCGATGTGATGGGAGCCGGGGGTGTGCTTGCTATCGTGCTGCTGGCCGCGGCCTTTGCGGGGCACAAGGCCGCCGGCGGCAGGCCGCAGGCCAAGGGCATTGCCCGCTGGGGTGATGCCGATTGGTTCTGGGTAGGCCTGTTGCTGGTATGCGGGCTGTTTTACGAGACCCAGAACACTGGCAGCCACGCCTTCATCCTGATCTGGCCGGCATTGTTGGCAATCTTGCTGCGGCCAATTGCCAGCTATGGCCGCTATGGTCCGGCGATCCTGGTGCTGATCGGTTTCGCGGCGTTGCCGACCGTCAGCACGGTGATCCACAAGGCGGCGCGAACAGCGGCTGTGGCGCCGGGATACATCCATCTCGATGCGCCCGATCTGGGGCCGCTGGGACAGGTTTCGGCCAAGCCGGTGTTCGTCGAACAGGCCGAACGGATGCGCGGGATTTATGCGACCCACCGCGATACCTATCAGGCGATCGCCGACACCGAGGCATTGCCGTCGTTCCTGATGTTCTCCGACCCGGATTACCAGTATATGCTGTTGCAGGAGATGCAGGTGGCGACGGTGGCGATCAGGGCGCTGGAGAAAAGTTCGGGGCGCCGTTTCAAAAGTGTTCTCAACCTGGATTTCGCCAATCCGTTTCCGTATCTGCTGGGCATACGTGGCGCTGAATATGTGCCGATTGGCGCTGACCCCTACCGGGCGGTGCCCGAGCTTCAGGAGCGAACCCGCCTGGCGGTGGCCAACACCGACCTGGTGCTGGTGCCGGTGTGTCCGGTGCAGCATGCGCGGAAGTTGCTGCTGGAGCATTACGCGTCTGCGCTGACCGGCCACACCCGGATATCGCTGACCCCTTGTTACGATGCTTTTGTGCTGCCGGAAAAAACCTTGATCATCAGCTGATGTGAAGGAAAAGCCGAAAGTCTCGATTTGTCCGCTTGACGGTTACAGTTGGGCGCATGAAGTTGTCTGTTTGAAACCTGTCCAAATGTCTGGAGTATGAGATGGTCATTGACCCACCTTACCTGATTTTTCTCGGCGATGTGCCCGATGCGCTGGCCGCCAAGACCGGTGTCGGAATTGTCGATTGGCGTCCGGAATGGTGCATCGGTCAATTGCGACTGGAAGGCTGCCAGGCCGACGCCGGCATTCCTGATATGACGATTGCGGACGCCAAGGCGCGTGGTGTTAACACCATGGTGGTGGGCGTGGTCAATGCCGGCGGCGTGTTGCCACCGCACTGGATCACGTCAATTGTTGAGGCACTGGATGCCGGGTTGAATGTGGCGACGGGCCTGCATGTGCGTCTGGCATCGATTCCGGAAATCGCCGAAGCAGCGGCGCGTGGCGGCGGCAATCTGCATGATGTGCGTTTTACCGACGAGCGGTTCGCCACGGGCAAGGGCAACAAGCGACCGGGCCGGCGGGTGTTGACGGTCGGCACCGACTGTTCGGTGGGCAAGAAATACACCGTGCTTGCGCTGGAACGCGAAATGCGGGCGCGGGGCATGGATGCGGATTTCCGCGCCACCGGGCAGACCGGGGTCTTCATCTCGGGCCGGGGGGCGGCGATTGACGCGGTGGCGGCGGATTTCATCTCCGGCGCGGTGGAATGGATTGCGCCGGCGGCTGATCCCGGGCACTGGGATCTGATCGAGGGGCAGGGATCGCTGTTTCATCCAAGCTTTGCCGGCGTGTCGCTGGGCCTGCTACATGGTGCGCAGGCCGATGCCTTTATCGTTTGCCACGAGCCGACCCGGACGACCATGCGCGGCGTCAGCCACGCGCTGCCGTCGATCCAGGACGTGATCGACATGACCATTGCTTGCGGACTGCTGACCAACCCGGAGATCACCTGCAGCGGCATCGCCGTTAACACGCAAAAACTTGGCGAGGACGAGGCCAGAGCGCTGCTCAAGACACTGGCCGAGAAGCATGACGTGCCGGCGACGGACCCGATCCGCTTCGGTGTCGAGGGGCTGGTTGACCGGCTGGAAACGATGGCTGGAAAAGCCTGATCTATTCCGAAAGTAGTACTTGCAACGGGAGCCGAGACGAATAAGGTAAACGAGCGTTCATTTAATTGATGAACCAGAACGGAACCCGGCGGCTGGGAGGAGGCCGCCAGGATCCGGGCAAAAAATACCGGTTCAACCGGCGCGAATATGGCCACTGGGGAGCGGCCAAATGCATGGGAAGCCATGCGCCCGGACAAGGTGACAAACCATCCGGACAGGGAGGAGAGTGGAGAATATGGAAGCCACAGGCGTGACTGCCGGCGGCAAGCCGGTGACGTTTCCGCAATATCTGTTGCTCAACGCCAAGCGTTTCGCGACCCGGCCGGCGATGCGTTTCAAGGATTACGGTATCTGGCAGAGCTGGAGCTGGTCCGAACAACGCGATGAGATCCGCGATTTCGCACTTGGTCTGAAGGCCATGGGTCTGAAGGAAGGCGAGCGTATCGCCATCGTTGGTTCCAACCGGCCCAGGCTTTACTGGGCGTTCTGTGCTGCGCAATCGCTCAAGGCCATCCCGGTCCCGGTTTATGCCGATTCCGTGGCCGAAGAGATGGCCTTCGTGCTTGATAATGCCGGGGTCCGGTTTGCGGTCGTGCAGGACCAGGAGCAGGTCGACAAGGTCCAGTCGGTAGCGGCGGATGTTCCCGGCCTGGCCGAGGTTATCTTTGACGAGCCGCGCGGTTTGCGCGATTACGATCCCGCCCATTTGCATGATTTCGGCGCGATCCAGGACAAGGGCCGGGCGCTGGCCGATTCTGATCCGAAGGCTGTTTCTGACTGGGAGGCCGGCATCCGCGCCTCCGATGGCAGCGAGATTTCGGCGATCCTCTACACGTCCGGCACTACCGGGCGTTCCAAGGGCGTGATGCTGACGGCGTCGGCCTCGGTCAAGGCAGCCGAAGACACAGCCAATTTTGATCATATGAGCGAGCACGACGAGGTGCTGGCCTATTTGCCGCTGGCCTGGGTTGGCGATCACTATCTCAATTTTGCGCAAGGCTATGTTGTCGGCTTGTGCATGAGCTGCCCGGAAAGCCCGGAAACCGTGGCACAGAACCTGCGCGAGATCGGCCCTACCTTCTACTTCGCGCCGCCGCGGGTGTTTGAAGGCCTGCTCACCAGCGTGATGATCCGCATGGAAGACGCCAGCCGGGTCAAGAAATGGCTGTTTCATCATTATCTGGCGGTGGCCAAGGCTTACGGCGAGAAGATCCTCGAAGGTCGGCCGGTGCCGCTGAAAGGGCGGATTTCCTACTGGATCGGCGACAAGCTGATCTACGGGCCGCTCAGGAATGTGCTGGGTTTCACCCGGATTCGCACCGCCTATACCGCGGGTGAGGCAATCGGGCCGGACCTGTTTTCGTTCTTCCGGTCGCTCGGCATCAATCTCAAGCAGCTCTACGGCCAGACCGAGGCGTTCCTTTATGTCACTGCGCAGAAGGACGGCGAAGTGCGTCCTGACACGGTGGGGCCGGCGGCTCCCGATGTGGACATCCGCATTGCCGAGAATGGCGAGGTGCATTTCCGCTCGCCGGGCATGTTCGCCGGCTATTACGGCGATGCGGAAAAAACTCGGGAAACCATGACCGAGGATGGCTGGGTGATGACCGGCGACGCCGGCATTTTCGATGCGCAGGGTCACCTCAAGATCATCGACCGCGCCAAGGATGTGGGCAAGATGACCACCGGCGCGCTCTACGCGCCCAAATACATCGAGAACAAGCTCAAATTCTTCCCCAACATCAAGGAAGCGGTGGCGTTTGGCGACGGCAAGGATTTTGTCGCGGTGTTCCTCAATATCGACTTGACAGCCGTCGGCAACTGGGCCGAGCGCAACAACATTTCCTACGGTTCCTACCAGGAACTGGCCGGGATGCCGCGGGTCTATGAAATGATGACGGCGCACGTCAACCAGGTGAACCGCGATCTTGCCGCCGAGCCGATGATGGCCGGGTCGCAGATCCAGCGGTTTCTGGTTCTGCACAAGGAGCTCGACGCCGACGATGGCGAGCTGACCCGGACCCAGAAGGTGCGACGCAGCTTCATCGCCGAGCGCTATGCCCCGCTGATCGAGGCGCTCTACGATGGATCGAGCGAGCGCTTCATTGACACCGAAGTCACCTTTGAAGATGGCCGCAAGGGCTCCATCAGCGCCACCGTGAAGGTGGCGGACGCCGAGACCTTTCCTGTCGTCAACGCCATGCCGGAGGCCGCCGAATGAATGCGCGTATCAAGCATGTCGAACTCCGTGCCGGTGATGACGGTCTTGCGCCCGGTGAGGTGATGCTGAAGGTCGAAAACGTGTCGCTGTCATTTGGCGGCGTGAAGGCGATCTCGGATATCTCGTTTGACATCCGCAAGGGCGAGATCCGCGCGATCATCGGTCCCAATGGTGCTGGCAAGACCTCGATGCTCAACGTCATTAACGGGTTCTATCATCCGCAGGAAGGGGTGATCACCTTTCGCGGCGAAGGCCGCTCGCGGATGCAGCCGCATCAGGCGGCGGCTTCGGGAATTGCCCGCACGTTCCAGAACGTGGCGCTGTTCAAAGGCATGTCGACGCTCGACAACATCATGTCGGGCCGTACGCTGAAGATGCACAAGAACTTCTTCTGGCAGATGCTGCATGTGGGGCCTGCGCGCAACGAGGAAATCGAGCACCGGCTGAAGGTCGAGGAGATCATCGATTTCCTCGAGATCCAGCACATTCGCAAGACCCCGGTGGGCAAATTACCCTACGGGCTGCAAAAGCGCGTCGAGCTCGGCCGGGCGCTGGCGATGGAGCCGGACCTGTTGTTGCTGGATGAGCCGATGGCCGGCATGAACCTCGAGGAAAAAGAGGACATGAGCCGCTTCATTCTCGATGTGAACAACCAGATGGGCACGACGATTGCGCTGATCGAGCACGATATGGGCGTGGTGATGGATATTTCCGACCGGGTGGTGGTGCTCGACTACGGCCGCAAGATCGGCGACGGGCCGCCGGACGAAGTGAAGAACAACCAGGATGTTATCGATGCCTATCTGGGAGTGTCGCACTGATGGATATTCTTTATTCAATCCTCATCGACCCCTTCATGCAGATGGTGGAACTGCCTGATTTCTTCCTCCAGGTTCTGTGGGAAGGCTTTGTTGCCGGCGTGCTTTATGCGCTGATCGCGCTTGGTTTCGTGCTGATTTTCAAGGCCTCCGGGGTGTTCAATTTCGCGCAAGGGATCATGGTCGTGTTTGCCGGACTGACGCTGGTCGGCCTGCATGAGAAAGGTGTTCCGGCCTATCTGGCGCTGATTCTGACCATCGGTGTGATGGGGCTCCTGGCGCTGGGGGTTGAGCGTTTCGTGATGCGGCCACTGGTCAATCAGCCCGAAATCATCCTGCTGATGTCGACAATCGGGCTCACGTATTTCCTGATCGGCTTCGGCGAGTTCATCTTTGGCGGCGAACCCAAGCAGATGATCACCGAGGAACTGGGTTTGCCGACCGGCTCGACGGCGTTCGAGATCGGTGATGGCGGGCTATTGATCTTGCAACACATCGATATCGCCGCGGCAGTGATCGCGCTGATCATGGTCGGTGCGTTGGCGGTGTTTTTCAACAAGACCCGGATCGGGCGGGCGCTCAGGGCGGTTGCCGATGATCACCAGGCAGCCCTTTCGGTCGGCATCTCGCTGCACCAGATCTGGGCCATCGTCTGGTTTGCAGCCGGTATCGTGGCGTTGACCACCGGCATCATGTGGGGCGCGCGTTCGGATGTATCGTTCGCGCTGGAAATCATTGCCCTTAAGGCATTGCCGGTGCTGATCCTCGGCGGCTTCACCTCCATTCCCGGGGCGATCGTCGGCGGGCTGATCATCGGCATCGGCGAGAAAATCGGTGAGATTTACTGGGGACCTCTTGTCGGCGGCGGCATCGAGAGTTGGCTGGCCTACATGATTGCCCTGATTTTCCTGCTGTTCCGGCCGCAGGGCCTGTTCGGCGAACGCATTATCGAAAGGGTGTAAGCGATGCACAAGAGCCGATTGTCTTCCATCGTCATCGATTGCCACACCGACCATATCGAACAGGCTGCAGGGTTCTGGTCACAGCTTCTGGGGCAGGCCTCACAAACCGATGATGACGGCCATCGCGCCATCATCCCGGTGGCCGATGGCGGTGTATCGCTGATCATCGAAGCGGTGCGCGAAGAAGCGTTGATCCATTTCGATATCGAGACCGATGATCTGGCCGCGGAAATCCGCCGGATCGAACAACTTGGTGGCCGCAAGGTCGGAGCGGCTGACCATGCGGTGATCATGGAAGCCCCGACTGGCCATCGGTTTCGTCTGACCGGGCCGAGCTCGCATGCGCTGTCGTCCAGCGGCAACGTCTGGGAGGGCGATTGATGTTTTACCGGGAATCTGGCCAGTACAAGACCAGCTACGCTGCCGACCAGGCGATATTCCCGATCCGCGAGGATCGTATCGGAGTGGCCATCATCCTGGCGATCGCAGTGTTCGTGATCCCGTGGTTCTCAAGCGAGTTTCTGCTGACATCGGTCGTCATCCCGTTCCTGATCCTGGCGCTGGCGGCGATCGGGCTGAACGTGCTGACCGGCTATGCCGGGCAATTGTCGCTCGGCAACGGCGCCTTCATGGGGGTGGGGGCCTACGCCTGCTACAAGCTGACAACGATCTTCCCGGATGTGAACATCATAGTCATGATCCTGCTGTCAGGCGTGTTTTCAGCGGCGATCGGGATCGCCTTCGGGCTGCCGTCACTGCGGATCAAGGGGCTCTATCTGGCGGTCACGACGCTGGCCGCGCAGTTCTTTCTCGAATGGTGTTTCATCCGTATTCCGTGGCTCTATAATTACAATGCCTCGGGCGCCATTGAAGTCCCGGAACGCCGCGGTTTCGGCGATCTGATCCTGACCGGCCCGTCGGCCTCGCCGGTGACACGCTATTTCGTGGTGCTGGCGATCGTCGTGGTGCTGACGCTGTTGGTCAAGAACATCGTTCGCGGCCGGATCGGCCGGCAATGGATGATGATCCGCGACATGGATATTGCCGCCGAACTGATCGGGGTGCGGCCGCTGACAGCGAAACTGTCGGCATTTGCCGTGTCGTCCTATCTGGCCGGGGTCTCTGGGGCGATGTTCGTATTTTTCTATCTCGGCGCGGCAGAGCCATCATCCTTCGGCGTGTCGCTGTCATTCCAGGTGCTGTTCATGGTCATTCTTGGCGGGCTCGGTTCGCTGGTCGGATCGTTTTTCGGAGCGGCCTTTATCTGGATCCTGCCGATTGCGCTGCGTGTCGGGCTGCCCGCCATCGGCATCGATGTCGGCGCCGAAATCGTGTTCCAAGTCGCCCAGATGGTGGTCGGCGCACTCATCATCTTCTTCCTGATCGCCGAGCCGCACGGATTGGCGCGGCTGTGGGCGATCGGCAAGGAAAAACTGCGTGTCTGGCCGTTCCCCTATGCCTGAACGCAGACGAAATGCCTGGCTATACGGGCATCAACGAAGACGCCGGGCCATCGAGCCAGGTCCGGTCGCACATATTGGCTCAGACGTTAATGCGATCATGGGAGGAAAACATGAAATTGCTTAAAACCACAGCAGCACTCGCCGTCGTCCTGGCTGCAGGCATGGCGCTGCCCGCGCAGGCGGAAGACAGCTTTTATATCCAGCTTCCGACATACCGCACCGGCCCCTATGCCGGTTCGGGCATCCCTATTGCCAATGGCATGCATGACTATCTGACCATGCTCAACGAGCGCGATGGCGGCATCAACGGCGTGAAGATCGAAGTCGACGAATGCGAAACCGGCTACGACACCCAGAAGGGCGTCGAATGCTACGAGCAGGCCAAGGCCAAGAACACGCTGGTGTTCAACCCGTGGTCGACCGGCATCACGCTGCAGGTGATCCCCAAGGCTTCTGTTGACAAGATCCCGGTGCTGTCGATGGCTTATGGCCTTTCGGCTGCCTCGCAGGGTGACGTGTTCCCCTGGGTGTTCAACCCGCCGATGACCTATTGGGACGGCGCTTCGGGGATCATCAAGTACATCGCTGAACAGGAAGGCGGTTTTGATAACCTCAAGGGCAAGAAGATCGGCTACATCTTCCTCGACGCCGGCTACGGCCGTGAGGCGATTCCGCTGATTGAGGACCTGGCCAAGGAATACGGCTTCGAAATGCTGCAGTATCCGGTTGCCGGCAAGGAAATGCAGAACCAGTCGTCGCAATGGCTCAATGTGCGCCGTGACAAGCCGGACTACATGGTGATGTGGGGCTGGGGTGCAATGAACCCGACCGCGGTCAAGGAAGCCACCAAGATCCGCTTTCCGATGGACAAGTTCATTGGCGTGTGGTGGGCCGGTGGTGAAGATGACGCCCGTGCCGGTGGTGCTGCCGCCAAGGGCTACAAGACGCTCAACTTCAATGCCGTGGGACCTGATTTCCCGGCGCTGCAGGACATCAAGAAGCTGGTTGTCGATACTGGCAAGAGCGAAGTCGATGCCGACAAGTTCGGTGAGAACCTCTACAATCGCGGCGTCGTGAACGCGGTCATCATGGCCGAGGCCATCCGTGTCGCCCAGGAGAAGTCTGGCAAGACGGTGATCACTTCGGAAGACATGCGCGTCGGTCTCGAGAACCTCGACATTGATGATGCCCGTCTTGAAGCCATCGGCCTGGCAGGCTTTATGGCGCCGATGAAAGTCAGCTGCGCCGACCATTCTGGTCATAACCAGATGTACATCCAGGAGTGGGACGGCGAGAACTGGCAGAAGGCATCGGACTGGTTCAGCCCGATGACCGACAAGGTGACGCCGTTGGCGGTCGCTGCGGCCGAGGATTACAAGACCTCGAACGCACCGTGGCCGGCCCGCTCGGAAGCCTGCGCCAACTAAGGCGAAAACCGACACTTGTCCGCGCGGGGAGGTTTTCCGCGCGGACGGCATCCGCCTTAGCCATCGACCAAGCCCGGAGTAGGTTCATGACGACCTCCACACAGATTGAAACCGGTGCGGCGCAAACGCCGATCCTGTCGGTCAACAATATCGAAGTCATCTACGACCATGTGATTCTGGTGCTCAAAGGCGTTTCGCTGGTGGTGCCGCAGGGCGGTATCGTGGCGCTGTTGGGCGCCAATGGCGCCGGCAAGACCACCACACTGAAGGCAATTTCCAATCTGCTGCGCTCCGAGCGCGGCGAAGTGACCAAGGGATCGATCGAGCTGGAAGGCAAGCGGATCGAAGCGCAGACCGCCAATGAGTTGGTGCGCCGCGGTTGCATCCAGGTGATGGAAGGCCGGCATTGCTTCGGCCACCTGACCATTGAAGAAAATCTGTTGACCGGGGCATTTACCCGGCGTGATGGCAAGGCGGCAATCAAGCGCGACATGGAAATGGTCTATGACTATTTCCCTCGGCTAAGGGAACGCCGGACCAGTCAGGCCGGCTATACCTCGGGTGGCGAACAGCAGATGACGGCGATCGGACGGGCGCTGATGAGCCGTCCGAAAATGATCCTGCTCGACGAGCCATCGATGGGGCTGGCGCCGCAATTGCAGGAAGAGATTTTCGAGATCGTCAAGAAACTCAACCAGCAGGAGGGCGTTTCATTCCTACTGGCTGAACAGAACACCAATATCGCGCTCAGATACGCGACCTATGGCTACATTCTCGAATCCGGTCGCATCGTCATGGACGGCGTGGCCAGCGACCTGCGCGAGAACGAGGACGTCAAGGAGTTTTACCTTGGCGTTGGCGGCGAGGGGCGGCGCTCGTTCAAGAATGTGAAACACTACAAGCGCCGCAAGCGCTGGCTGGCGTGAAGCGCCGCACGAGACATTTCGACAAGCTGCCTGGCGCATCCCGCAGAATTTGAGGGGCAGGCAGGGGCTTGCCGAATGCGACGGAGCATAATAAAATAAACAAACGTTCATTTAATTGTGTGATGCATGGCGCGACGAGCGGGATCAACTGGAGCCGAAACGGCGGAAAAACTGCGCAACGTGGCGCTCGAGCTGTTTGCGCGTTCGGGCTACGCGGCGGTATCGATGCGGGCGATCGCCGCTGAGACCGGGGTCCAGGCGGGCGCAATCTACAATCATTTCCCGACCAAGCAGGACCTGCTCAACGAATTGCTGCAGGTGCATATGGAAACGCTGCTGGCGGCATGGGCGGAAGCCGAGCGGCCTGAGCTGGCGCCAGCTGAAGCGCTGGAACATTTTGTCCGCTTTCACATCCGCTATCATCTCGACCGCTCGCGCGAGGTGTTCATTTCCTACATGGAACTGCGCAGCCTCGAAAACGAGAATTTCAGCATGATCGAACGGCTGCGGCGCCAGTACGAGCAGGTGCCGAGGGCCATTCTCGAGCGCGGCGCCAAGGACGGGTCGTTCGATATCATCGATCCACAAATTTCCACCATGGCGATCATCGCCATGCTCAATGGCATGACCACCTGGTTCCGCGAAAACGGGCGTCTGTCGCTCGACGAAATCGAAGCGATCTATGTCCGCCTGGTGGCGCGTCTGGTGCAGCAGAAAAAGGAAGACTGAAATGTTCACGACCAGCATGAATTTCGGCCTTGGCGAAGATATCGATGCGCTTCGGGATACGGTTGTGCGGTTTGCCCGCGAGCGGGTGGCGCCGGTAGCGGAAGCAACCGACCGCGAGAACAATTTCCCCGCCCATCTGTGGCAGGAAATGGGGGCGCTCGGTCTGCTCGGCATGACTGCGGATCCTGATTTTGGCGGCACCGGTATGGGCTATCTCGCGCATGTGGTGGCGATGGAAGAGATCAGCCGCGCGTCGGCCTCGATCGGGCTTTCCTACGGCGCTCATTCCAACCTGTGCGTCAACCAGATCAACCGCTGGGGCACGCAGGCGCAGAAGGAAAGATACCTGCCGAAGCTGTGCAGCGGCGAGAATGTCGGCGCGCTGGCGATGAGCGAACCGGGATCAGGCTCCGACGTGGTGTCGATGAAGCTGCGCGCTGAAAAGCGCAATGATCGCTACGTGCTCAACGGCAACAAGATGTGGATCACCAACGGGCCCGACGCCAACACGCTGGTAGTCTATGCCAAGACCGATCCGGAAGCCAAATCGCGCGGCATCACTGCGTTCCTGATCGAGAAGGGCATGGCCGGTTTTTCGACCGCGCAAAAGCTCGACAAGCTGGGCATGCGCGGCTCCAACACCTGCGAACTGGTGTTCGAAGATTGCGAGGTGCCGTTTGACAATGTGCTGGGTGAAGAAGGCCAGGGCGTCAAGATCCTGATGTCGGGACTTGATTACGAGCGGCTGGTGCTGGCCGGCGGGCCGCTTGGCATCATGGCAGCGGCGATGGATGTGACCGTCCCCTATTGCCACGAGCGCAAGCAGTTCGGCGAACCGATCGGCAATTTTCAGCTGATGCAGGGCAAGCTGGCTGACATGTACACGACGATGAACGCCTGCCGGGCCTATGTTTACGCGGTGGCGCAGGCGGCTGACCGGGGCGAAACCACCCGCAAGGATTCTGCCGGCTGCATTCTCTACGCCGCGGAAAAAGCCACGCAGGTTGCACTCGAAGCACTGCAGGCGCTGGGCGGCAATGGCTATATCAATGATTACCCGACCGGCCGGCTGCTGCGTGACGCCAAGCTCTACGAGATTGGCGCCGGCACCTCGGAAGTCCGCCGTATGCTTATCGGCCGCGAGATGATGGTGGAGACCGCGTGACATGAGTATGCTATATTGCCACGAATGAAATAGTTGGCAAGTTTTGGAAAGATGGCGTGATGGCAGGGCGCACCGAAAAGACTGGCTTCGAGGAATCTGGCCAGTCGGGCTACGACGCAGTATTCGGCGAAGGAAAAAGGCCGATGCTGGACCGGGTGAAGCTCGGCGAAGGTGGACGATTGGTTATCCCTGCAGCAATGCGTGAGGCGCTTGGGGTCAAGCCGGGCGACGAGTTGGCGCTGGAAGTCGAAGACGGGGAACTGAAGATCAAATCCTACCTCGCGGTGATCAAGGAACTGCAAGCCGAGTTCAGCGAACTGGTGTCCGCCGGAACAGACGTGGTCGGTGACTTTTTGAAGGAACGCAGAGAAGAGCAAAAGCGCGCGGATGAACGGCTGGACCGCTTGCACGCCGAAGGAATGCGTCTGAAGGACAAGATCTGATGAGTGTCGTCGTCGACAGTTCTGTCGTCCTGGCCGTGTTGCGCAACGAAGAAGGCTCCGAGCGGGCGCTGCCCGCTTTGGCTGACGGTCATCTGTCCTCCGTGAATGCGGCCGAGATCGTGACGCGGTTGATTGATTTGGGTTACGAGCCTGATCGCGCGGTGTCGACACTTTCCAGGACGCGGCTCTCCGTGGTTCCTTTCGACGAAGAACTGGCGCTGTTGGCGGGCCGCCTGCGCACGGTGACGCGCCATCGCGGTCTTTCGCTGGGAGACCGCGCCTGCCTTGCGCTTGCCATTCGCGAGAAAGCGACGGCATTGACCGCTGACCGTAATTGGGCCGAACTCGACCTGCCGTGCAAAGTGGAGCTTATTCGCTGATGTCCATCATCCAATCCGAGATTTCCACCGGCTCGCAGGCGTTTCGCGACAATGCGGCACGGATGCAGGCGCAGATCGACGAGACGGCAGCGGCTGCCGAACGGCATGGACAGGGTGGGCCGGAAGCCTCGCGCGTTCGCCATGTCGGTCGCGGCAAATTGCTGCCCCGCGAGCGGGTGGCGACATTGCTCGATCCCGGCTCGCCGTTTCTTGAAGTCGGGCGCTTTGCCGCGCACGGGCTTTATGGCGGCGAGATTGCCAGCGCCGGGCTGATTGCCGGCGTCGGCCGGGTCAAGGGCCGCGACGTGATGGTGGTGTGTAACGACGCCACGGTGAAGGGCGGCACTTATTATCCGCTGACGGTGAAGAAGCATTTACGGGCGCAGGAAATAGCGCTCGAAAACAACCTTCCCTGCGTCTACCTGGTCGATTCAGGCGGCGCCAATTTGCCCAACCAGGACGAGGTGTTTCCCGACCGGGATCATTTCGGCCGGATCTTCTTCAACCAGGCAAACATGAGCGCCAAGGGGATTTCGCAGCTTGCCGTGGTGATGGGGTCGTGCACGGCGGGTGGCGCTTATGTGCCGGCCATGAGCGACGAGACCATCATCGTGCGCGATCAGGGCACGATTTTTCTGGCCGGCCCTCCACTGGTCAAGGCTGCCACCGGCGAGATCGTCAGCGCCGAGGATCTTGGCGGTGGCGATGTGCATACACGGCTGTCGGGCGTGGCCGATCATCTGGCCGATAATGACGCCCATGCGCTGGAACTGGCGCGGCAGGCGGTGGCCAATCTCAATGACCGTGGCGGGGCAGGGCTGTGCCAGATGGATTGTCTGCCGCCGGAAGATCCGCTTTATGATCCGGCCGAGATTGCTGGCATCATTCCCGCCGACACGCGCCAGCCCTATGACATCCGCGAGGTGATCGCCCGCATCGTTGACGGCTCGCGGTTTGATGAATTCAAGGCGCGCTACGGCACCACCATTGTTTGCGGCTTTGCCCATGTGATGGGCATGCCGGTGGGCATCATCGCCAATAATGGCGTGTTATTTTCAGAAAGTGCGGTGAAGGCTGCGCATTTCGTCGAGCTGTGCTCGCAACGCAAAATCCCGCTGGTGTTCCTGCAGAACATCACCGGCTTCATGGTCGGGCAGAAATATGAGGCCGGCGGCATCGCCAAGGACGGAGCCAAGCTGGTGACCGCCGTGGCGACAACCCAGGTGCCAAAGATTACCATGATTGTTGGCGGCTCATTCGGTGCGGGAAATTACGGTATGTGCGGCCGCGCCTATTCGCCCCGGTTCATGTGGACCTGGCCCAACAGCCGGATTTCGGTGATGGGCGGTGAACAGGCGGCCGGCGTGCTCGCCACCGTCAAGCGTGACGCCATCGAGCGCAAGGGCGGCAGCTGGTCGGCGGAAGACGAAGCCCAGTTCAAGCGCCCGACCATCGAGATGTTCGAAACCCAGTCGCACCCACTCTACGCTTCGGCACGGCTGTGGGACGACGGCATCATCAACCCGATGAAGAGCCGCGAGGTTCTGGCGCTCAGCCTGTCGACGGCGCTCAATGCACCCGTGGCGGACACCAAGTTCGGCGTGTTCAGGATGTGATGGAAAGCACGGCCTTGAAGTGATATCATTATGATATCAAATGGAGTAATTGAGATGGCGCAGATCGTGGTCAGACAATTGGAAGATGAGGTGTTGGAGGCGGTGAAAACGCGCGCGGTGGCGAACAAGCGGTCGACGGAGGCCGAGGTGCGTGCCATTTTGGCCGATGCTGTCGGGCTCTCATCGACAACGGGCGTTCAAGTCAAACAAGAACCCGGAAGCTTTCGGGATTTTGTTGGAATCGCTGCCAATCGGCGTACCCAGGACGAGATTGACAGCTATGTCCGGGCACTACGTGATGAGTGGGATCGCTAGGCATGGCAACACGCCGGCGTGTCTATCTCGATACCAATGCGCTGATCGGTATTATCGAGAACGCGGATGAATTGGACAAGGCCCAGGACGTGTTGGTCGAAGAGATCAATGATGGCCGACTTGAGGCTGTGACAAGTGAGTTGACCTTGGCCGAATGCCTCGTCAAGCCAATCGCTGATCGCGATGAATCCTTGGTGCGTGTCTATTTGAGCCTATTGGCAACTGACAGCAAGTTTATGCGCGTGACACCGATTTCAAGAGATATCATTCTGGAAGCAGCACGGGTCCGAGCAGGCGCCAGGGTCAAATTGCCGGACGCCATTCATGTCGCCACCGCCAAAATCAGTCACTGTGATGAGTTTGTCAGCAATGACAGGCGTTTGGCGACAGCAACCACCATGCCATTCGAGCTCTGGAGCGAATTGGGAAGACCATGATCACCAAAATCCTCATTGCCAACCGGGGCGAGATTGCTTGCCGGATCATGCGCACGGCGCGGAAGATGGGTATCGCCACGGTCGCGGTCTATTCCGAAGCCGACGCGGGCGCGCTGCATGTCGAGATGGCCGACGAGGCGGTGCTGATCGGGCCGGCGCAGGCGAGCGAAAGCTATCTCAAGGGTGATGCTATTCTCGATGCCGCCAAGCGCACCGGCGCGGATGCGATCCATCCGGGCTACGGCTTTCTGTCGGAGAATCCCGGCTTTGTTGATCAGGTCGAGAAAGCCGGGCTGATCTTTATCGGGCCGTCGGCCAAGGCAATCCGGGCCATGGGGCTCAAGGATGCGGCTAAAGCGCTGATGGAAAAGGCCAATGTGCCGGTGGTGCCGGGCTACCACGGCGAGGCGCAGGAACTGGTGGTGCTGGCGGGCAAGGCCAACGAGATCGGCTTTCCGGTGCTGATCAAGGCGCGGGCCGGCGGCGGCGGCAAGGGCATGCGCAAGGTCGACAACCAGGCAGATTTTCCCGCGGCATTGTCCTCAGCGCGGCGCGAGGCCAAGGCCTCGTTCGGCGACGACCGGGTGCTGGTGGAAAAATATGTCACCACGCCACGGCACATCGAAATCCAGGTGTTTGGCGACAGCCATGGAAACGCGGTGCATCTGTTCGAGCGCGATTGTTCGGCGCAGCGGCGTCACCAGAAGGTGATCGAGGAAGCGCCGGCGCCGGGCATGCCAGATGACATGCGGGCGGCAATGGGGGCTGCGGCGGTACAGGCGGCCAAGGCAATCAACTATGCGGGCGCAGGTACGGTCGAGTTCATTGTCGACGCCAGCGAGGGGCTCAAGGCTGACCGTTTCTGGTTTATGGAAATGAACACGCGGCTGCAAGTTGAGCACCCGGTTACCGAGATGATCACCGGGCTTGATCTGGTCGAATGGCAGATCCGGGTGGCGGCCGGTGAGGCGCTGCCGCTCACGCAGGACCAACTGTCGATCAACGGCCATGCGGTGGAAGCGCGGATATACGCCGAAGACGCGGGCAAGGGCTTCTTGCCGGCGGTTGGGCGGCTCATGCACCTTCAATTTCCTGATGGTGACATCAGGGTTGATGCCGGGGTTCGCACCGGCGACGAGATTACGCCGTTCTATGATCCGATGATCGCCAAAATGATCGCTCACGGCCAAACCCGCGCCGAGGCGCTGGACAAGCTGGCGGGGGCTTTGGGCCGTACCGAGATTGCCGGAACCGTCACCAATACGGCGTTTCTGGTGAAGCTTTGCCGGGATGCTGACTTTGCCGCAGCAAGGCTCGACACCGGGCTGATCGAGCGGAATATCGAGAGCCTGACTGAAGTTGCTGTCGCGCCGGACTATATCGTTGCGCTCGCCGCCGTTGCCGCCTCCGGCATGGTTCCCGGTTACGGCAACGCTGCGGACGTGGCCGGGGCGATCGGGCCGTTCGAAATATGGGGCATGCCAAAACGCTGGGTCCCGCTCGAAATCAATGGCGAAGCCCGCAGTTTCGCGATCGAACGGGCAGGGACCCGGGACTGGCGTGTGACGGGGGATGCACTGGCGGCGGGCCGCATCGATCTGGAAGCCGTGTCCGTGCATGGCCATGACTGGGCATTCAGCGCCGGAGGCGTGGCAAGGCGTTGCCGGCTGGCCAATGCAGAAGACAGCGTGACTGTTTTTTACCAAGGACTTACCCATGGTTTTGGCAAGCCGCGTGGCAAGCGTGATGACGATATCGGCGGCGGTGGTGACCAAGTTGTCTCGGCGATGCCGGGAATCGTCAAGCAGGTGCTGGTGGAGGCCGGACAGACGGTCAAGTCCGGCGAAGCGATGGTGATCATGGAAGCCATGAAAATGGAGATGACGCTGAGCGCGCCACGCGACGGGGTTGTTGCAGAAGTTCTGGTCGCGGTCGGTGCGCAGGTAGCGGACGGGGTCCGGCTGGTGACGCTTCAGGTCGAAGCGGAAGCTGCGTGAGACAAATCCGCTGACGGTTGAACCCGGCTCTGGATTCACAAGCGCAAATAGTTGAAATTAGGCGGCGGCGCTCCACATAGAGCGTCCATAAATCATATGCACTCAAGGATTCTTCATGACTGAAACGCCCGACACTGTGCTCGATTTCTGGTTTTCGGAACTCACGCCCAAAGACTGGTTCGTTAAAAATGAAGATCTGGATCGCCGGATTGCCGAACGGTTCGGACCGCTCCATCTTGCCCTGTCACGCGATGTGCCGGCCGAGTGGCGGGCGTCGCCGGAAGCCCGGTTGGCGCTGGTGATCGTGTTCGACCAGTTTCCACGCAACATCTACCGTGGATCGCCGCTGTCGTTTGCCACCGATAGTCTGGCGCTGAAGGAAGCGAAGGCGGCCCTGGCCGTCGACGCGGATGCCGAGGTCAGCGAGCGGAAGCGTATTTTCTTTTACATGCCGTTCGAGCATTCGGAATCGATCGACGAACAAAATCGCTGCGTGTCGCTGTGCGAGGCCTTGGGCAACGAAACCTATCTCGACTATGCCCTTAAGCACAGGGCAGTCATTGAGCAATTCGGACGGTTTCCGCACCGCAACGCCATCCTGGGGCGAACCTCAACGTTTGAAGAAGAGGCCTATCTGGCCCAGCCTGGCGCCGGATTCTGAGCAAGCGGCCAAACAACGCGGAACGCCGGTCTGCGAAGTTGCCCGGGCCGCGTGCACGCTGCAGCCGTTTGAGATGTACCCGGACCCTGCTAAGGATGAACCGAGAGAACTTGGCGGAACGGGATTTTCATGCGTCTTAACCGGTTGATCGTGTTCATGCTGGCCGCATTGCTGATGGCGGCTGGTGGCGTGCGTGCCCAGACGTCCAGTTCGGAATCCGCCCCGGTGACAATCTCGAACCCGGTCTCAGCGGCTCCTGAGGTCCAGGCCTCGGCAGCAGTTGTGGCCGCCCAGGAGAAACTGGCCGCCTCTGAAAAACAAGTGGCCAAGCTCAAGGCTCAGCTTGAGGAAAGTGCCACCGACGACAGCCAGTTGGTAGATCTCAAGGTCACCGCCGAAGCTTTGGCGCGGTCGATGCTGGAAATCGGTGTAAGTCTGCGGCCGCGTATTACAGAGATAAAGGCACGCATCGACCAACTTGGCGCGGCGCCGGCAGAGGGCGAACCGGCAGAACCCGAGGTGATTGTCGCGGAACGGGCGCGGCTGGCTGAAGAGCGGGCGGAAATCAACGCGCTGACCGGACGGGCCGAGACTGTGTCGTTGCAGGCCAACGAAATCGGCGATCAGATTGCCGGTGCGCGCCGTGACCTGTTTGCCAATACCCTGTTCAAGCGCACAGAAATCACCCCCACCCTGATTGCCGATGCCTTCAGCGCGACTGGCAATGAATGGAGCCAATTGTCCCGCACCTACGGGTCGTGGGCGACGTTCGTCTGGAAGTTCAAACGCCAGGCCCTGCTGGGAAGTATATTCTTCTCGCTTCTGGCCGCGCTGGTGCTGATCGCCGGCGCTTATCGGCTGTTCGGCGGGCTGATCATCCGCGATGCCGACAACGAGGACCCGCCCTATACCAGCCGATTATCTGTGGCGTTCTGGTCCATCATCATTCCCACCATGGCGATGACGCTGCTGGCGGCGCTGGTGTTTGCGCTGATGAATAGTTTTGCGATTCTGCGCGCCGACGTGACGCCGGTGATCCAGAGCCTGATTGCGATGATGCTCGGGGTCTATTTCATCAGCAAGCTGGCGCGGGCCATTCTGGCGCCGAAAATGCCGGCCTGGCGGTTGGTCAACGTATCGAATGGCGGCGCGCGGGTGCTTTTCCCGCTGGTTGTGGCCATGGCGGTCATCAATGGGCTTGATTATGTCGAAGACGTGATGAGCAATTCATTGGGTTCACCAGTGGTGCTGACGGTGATGAAAGGCTTCATCTCCGTGTTCATGATGGCGTTGGTGCTCATTGCCATGGCGCTGGTCAAGCCGATGGTGCCCAAGACCTCCGGCGATCCATCCGAGCCGGGCCAGCCCTGGCCTCGAATTATTTCGAGAACGCTGCTGGTTGCTGGCATCGGGCTGATGGTGACAGCGCTGCTGGGCTATGTCGGCCTGGCGCGCTTTGCCGCGACGCAGATCGTCGTGACCGGCGGAATACTGACGACCATGTATATCGGCTATCTGTCCGGTCAGGCGGTTTCAGAAGCCGGTTCGTTTGCCAATACCACGGTGGGGCGCTGGCTGCAGGCGCGGTATAAACTCAGCCTGATGGCACTGGATCAATGCGGGCTGGGCGCCGGCTTGCTGATCAACCTGCTGGTGCTGCTGATGGGGGTTCCGCTGATCCTTCTGCAGTGGGGGTTCCAGATCCAGGACATTGAAATCTGGTTCTACCGGCTGATGACCGACATCCGCATCGGCGGCATCACGATTTCGCTGGTCGGCATTCTGTTCGGTGTCGTCATGTTCGTGCTTGGGCTGATAGCCACGCGCTGGTTCCAACGCTGGCTCGATGGCAGCGTGATGGCGCGCGGGCGGATGGACACCGGGGTGCGCAACTCTATCAAGACCGGGATCGGCTATCTCGGCGTTGCGGTGGCCGCGCTGATCGGCATATCGGTGGCGGGGATCGATCTGTCTAGCCTTGCGCTGGTTGCCGGTGCGCTGTCGCTCGGAATTGGTTTCGGGTTACAGAATATCGTCAGCAATTTTGTCTCCGGGCTGATCCTGCTGGCCGAGCGGCCGTTCAAGGTCGGAGACTGGGTGGTAACCGGATCGACAGAAGGATTTGTCAAGAAAATATCGGTCCGTGCCACCGAGATCGAGACCTTCAGCCGGCAGTCGATCATCGTGCCGAATTCGGAACTGATCAATGCGCCGGTGGGCAACTGGACCCACCGAAACAAGCTGGGTCGCGTCGATGTGCCGGTGGGGGTGAGCTATGACGCCGATCCGCGTCGGGTGATCGAGATTCTGTCTGAAATTGCACGCGGGCACGAGTTGGTGCTCAACAATCCCGAGCCATCGGTGCATTTCGTCAATTTTGGCGACTCGTCGCTGGATTTCGAACTCAAGGCGCATGTCGCAGATGTGCTTGATGGGTTGTCTGTCCGCACCGAGTTGCGGCTGCGCATTTTCGAACGGCTGAAGGCGGAGAACATTGAAATCCCGTTCCCGCAACGCGATCTCAACATAAAACTGGGCGAGGGCGGCGAAACGCTGACGACGCTGGTGGCCGACCTTTCGGATGGTGACGCAGCAACGGATGATCCATCGGCCAAGAACAAGGCTTCGGTGTCCAAGCCAAGTGCGCACACGCTGCGCAAACGCCGGGCGGCGCTCAAGGCGGGGCAGGATTCGATGGAAGAGGATTCCGGCGAGGGCGACCGGTAGGCCGCCCGCGTTCAGATTGCATTCAGTTTCGCAATGCTAGTACTCAGTTCAACACGGGCGCACATGTCGTCCAGTACGTTTTAACCAGGAGCGGCGGCAAAACCGCCGGAGACCGATGAAAACAGCAATTCTTGTCGTGGGCCTGAGCCTGGCGATGATTGGCGGCGCGGCAGCTGCCACGATCACCAACAAGGACAGCAATTCCCATGTTTTGACCGTGACCGAAGGCAGCAACCAGTCTGACATGGTGGTTGAAGCCGGCGCGACCGTCAATTTCTGCCCGGCCGGCTGCTTTGTCACCATGCCGTCAGGCGACCGCGAAACCCTGTCGGGTTCGGAAAATGTTGAAATCATCAACGGCGGCGCTGTGATCAAGTAATCGATTGGATCGAGAAAATTGCGGGCCGGTCATCCTCGGGATTGACCGGCCCGCTGCGTTTTCAATTGCATGGCCTGACTTCTGCAGTCATTTATCTGCGATGGAAAAGATACTCGTTTCTGCGTGCCTGCTGGGTAGCCCGGTGCGTTACAATGGATCCGACCGGCTGGTCGACCACCCCCTGATGGCGCTCTGGCGCGAACAGGGCCGCATCGTACAGCTTTGTCCGGAAGTCGCCGCCGGTTTTCCAACACCTCGTCCGCCGGCGGAAATCGAACCCGGCCTGATGGCTGATGACGTGCTTGTCGACAAGGCCCGGATTTTCGACCAAACTGGTGCCGATGTGACAAGCCCGTTCCGGCTGGGGGCGGAGATCGCGCTGGAGACCGCACTCTCGCAAGGGTGCCGGTTTGCCCTTCTGACCGATGGAAGTCCGTCTTGTGGCACCTCGTTTGTCTATAGCGGACATTTTGACGGGGTCGCGCGTGAAGGCGCCGGGGTGGTCGCCGCGCTGCTTTCGCAAAACGGTATTACCGTGTTTTCTGAAAACCAGATCGGACAGCTGGCCGAGGCGCTCGACAATCCGTCCTGACAGGCCCTGCGGATGTTGCGGGATTGCAAAACCTGCCTCGCGGACTCTGGCTCCCGCGCCACTGGTCGTGCAGCATGGAGATAATGTCGTAGACAGGCTCTGGTTTTGTGGCGACAGATCATAAATTCTGCTTCAAGCGCAATCAGGGTAGAAGACAATGGCAGGGTTTCCGGAGAAGGCGAAAGTAGTCATCATTGGCGTGGGCGGCATTGTTGGCGCCTCCATCGCGCATCATCTCATCGAGCGCGGCTGGGACGACATTGTCGGTATCGACAAGTCCGGCGTGCCCACCGATATCGGTTCGACGGCCCATGCATCCGACTTTTGCTACACCACGTCCCATGACTATCTGTCTGTCTGGACGACGCAGTACTCGATCGATTTCTTCGAGAAGATGGGCCACTACGCCCGCATCGGCGGTCTGGAAATCGTGCGCGCCGGCGACGATGCATGGATGGAAGAAATCAAGCGCAAGATTTCCTCCGGAAAGGCCTTTGGCACCCGTGCCAGCTTTATCGGTCCCGCCGAGGTGAAAGAAAAATTCCCGCTGGTTGAAGAAGAGATGGTGGCCGGAGCCTTGTGGGATCCGGACGCCGGGCTTGTCATCCCGCGCTCTCAGACCGTCGCGGGCAAGCTCGTCGATGCAGCCGAGAAGACCGGCAAGCTGAACGTGTTCGCCAACACTCCCGCTCAGTCGCTGGTCGTTGAAGGTGGCCGCATCAAGGGCGTCGTCACCCATCGCGGCACCATCATGGCCGATCATGTCGTCGTCTGCGCCGGCATCTGGGGACGCCTGATCGCTGAAATGGTCGGCGAGGATCTGCCGGTCATGCCGGTTGATCATCCACTGACCTTTTTCGGGCCGTACACCGAGTTTGAAGGCACCGGAAAGGATATCGGCTGGCCGCTGATGCGCGACCAGGGCAATTCGGCCTATATGCGCGACACCGGCGACCCAAAAACCGCCGAGGGGGGCAGATCGAGTGGGGTTACTACGAGACCGACAATCCGCGCCTGTGCCATCCCCGCGACATTCTGGAAAAGAACGAGGCGCGGCTGTCTCCGTCGCAACGTGACCTCGACATGGAACAGATCATCGATCCGCTCGAGCGCGCCATGGAGCTGACGCCTATTCTCGGCGAACTCGGCTACAATGAAAGCCACTCCTTCAACGGCCTGCTGCAAGTGTCCGCCGCCGGTGGCGCTTCCTGCGGCGAAAGCCAGAAGGTGCGCGGGCTATGGTATTGCGTCGCCATCTGGGTCAAGGACGCACCCGGCTACGGCAAGCTGATCGCCGACTGGATGACCGATGGCCGCACCGAGATCGACCACAACTCGATCGATTACGCACGTTTCTACCCGCATCAGATGACCGAGGAATTCATCGAAAACCGCTGCTATGAGGCGGCGCAGAAGATCTATTTCCCGGCCATCCATCCGCGCGAGCCCTATGCCAAGAGCCGTGGCGTCAAGCGCTCGCCCTTTCACGAACGCGAGGTCGAACTCGGCGGCCATTTCATGGAACTGGGAGGCTGGGAGCGGGCGCATGGCTATGCGTCCAACGCTCATCTGCTTGAGAAGTTCGGCGACCGGGTGCCGGTTCGTGAAAACGAGTGGGACAACCGTCACTTCTGGCGTGTTTCAAATGCCGAGCATCTGCAACTGTCCGAAGACTGCGGCATCATCAACCTGTCGCACTTCCACATGGTCGACATCGAAGGGCCGGATCACGTTGCGCTGATGGAGTGGTTGTGTGCGGCCAAGATCGGTGGCGACAACAATATCGGCAAGGGCATCTACACTCACTTCCTCGATGACGAGGGCATGGTGCGGGCCGATTTCACGGTTATCCGCATGGCTGACCGCTGTCGCCTGATCAACGGAGCCGACGCCGGTCCGCGCGATTTCCACTACATGCGCCGCATGGCCGAAGACAAGGGTTATGACGTCACCATCACCGATGTCACCGAGGCCTACACGACCATCGGCATCTGGGGCCCTAATGCTCGCGAGACACTGAAGAAAGTCGTTGCCGACCCAGCCGGTCTTGATGTTGAAAACTTTGCCTTTGCTGCGATCAAGCCGATAGAGATCGCCGGCAAGACGGTGTCAGCCTTCCGGCTCTCCTATGTCGGCGAGCAGGGGTGGGAATTGCACATGAAGTTCGAGGACGGGCTCGCTGTCTGGGATGCGCTGCGGTCAACCGGTGTCACTCCGGTCGGTGTCGAGACCTATGCAAACTCGCGCCGTATGGAAAAGAGCCTGCGGTTGCAGAACGCCGATCTTCTGACCCAGTATAACCTGATCGAAGCTGATCTGGCTCGTCCCAAGGTCAAGGAAGCCGATTTCCGCGGCAAGGCCAAGCACCTTGAATACAAGGCGCGTGAGCATCAGCCGGCCATGTTGTGCACATTGGTGATGATCGACAATGTCGACGCCAAGGGCGTCGCCCGCTATCCAGTGGGCGCCATGCCGGTGATCGACCCGGAGACGGGCAAGACGCTTGTCGATGAATTGGGCCGTATTTCCTACACTACTTCGGTTGCCTATGGTCCCACCATCGGCAAGAACATCGCGCTCGCCTATCTGCCCTGGGAGTACTGCCAGGTAGGTCGCGAACTCAATGTCGAGTATTTCAGCGAGACCTATCCGGTTGAAGTGGCGGCTGTCGGCTACAAGCCGCTTTACGATCCGGAGAACCTCAAGCCGCGGAGCTGATCCCGGCATACCATCCGAAAGGCTGCTTCGCTCCACCTGAGCGGGCGGCTGCGGACGGCGAGAATTTTGTCGATCCGGACAACACAGCGCGCGGGGCGCGGATTGTCTGCCATCAGCGCCTTGGGGCACCTGGAAATCTGGTTCAGCGTTGCCTCGCGTCATGCTAATATGCGTCATGGCTGGATGGCTCAAGTGCTTGATGGTGATGGCTGGATTGTTGCCAGCCACATCGGTAGTGCGGGCGCAAGAACCGGTGGATGTTGCGCTGGTTCTGGCGATCGATGTATCGCGCTCGATGTCGCCGGAGGAACTGGCGATTCAACGCGATGGCTATGCTGCGGCGCTCAAGCATCCCGATGTGGTGCGTGCCATCGCGCAAGGCGCTTATGGCCGGATCGCGATCACCATGTTCGAATGGGCCGGCGACACCTCCATCCGGGATGTTTTTGACTGGACGTTGGTGAAAAGTAGACAGGACGCCGACAGGGTGGCGGACGTAATTTCGCGGTCGCGACCGGTGGGGCAGCGCCGGACCTCGATCTCAGGAGCGCTTGCCCATGCGGTAGCCCGGTTTGACGCGGCGCCGTTTGAAAGCCTGCGCAAGGTAATCGATGTATCCGGCGACGGGCCGAACAATCAGGGCGGACCGGTTCTGGCGGCGCGGGCGGCTGCGCTTGAAAGGCAAGTCGTCATCAATGGATTGCCGCTGATGACCGATAGTGGAGCAGGTCGTGGCTTCAACATTGACGATCTGGACCGCTATTATGCCCAATGTGTCATTGGGGGGCCGGGAAGTTTTCTGGTGCCGGTCACGGATTGGCAGCAATTTCCCGAAACGATCCGCCGCAAGCTCATCCTCGAAATTGGTGGCAACGTGCCGCGAGAGGAGCCAACAGTGCTTCCCACAGCGGCGTCTGCGCCGCAGCGGTCGAATAATCCAATTGAAACCTATGATTGCCTGATTGGCGAAAAAATTTGGGAGCAACGGCAATGGGTGTTTGACGATCGTTAGCCCGGTGGAGGCTGCGACCGTGTGCCTCAGATATTTCGACGCTCCGGCACCAAGCTCCCAAAATTGTTAACGAATTAGAAAACGCGGCGTTGCATATTTGAGCCATTGCAAGTTTATTTTCCGGATTTTTGACAGTGCCTTTCAGAAAACCAAACAGCCGTTCGGCGCCTCTTGGTGTTTTCGAGGATCTGGAGATCCTGCTGGTTGAAGATTCCCGCACCTATATCGCCGCCCTGAAGCAGCGACTTGCGGGTGAATACGGGATGAGGGTCACCAGTTGCAGCACGCTTGAGATCCTGCATTCGGTGCTGGAGGAAGCACCGGAACGATTTGCACTTGCGTTGATTGATCTCAATCTTCCCGGCGCGCCGGCGGGCGAGGCACTTGATTTGCTGCTATCGAAGAATATTCCGGCAATCGTGTTTACGGCAACATTCTCCGATCTAAAACGTAAGCAAGTACTCACCAAACACGTCGCCGATTACGTTCTCAAGGACGGCAAGGACGCGATCGAGAACCTGGTCAAGGCGGCCATCCGCATACTCTCCAACCGCGGCGCCCACGTCCTGGTTGTCGACGATTCCATGACCATGCGAGAAATGCTCAGCGAGCAATTGCTGCGGCAGCTTTACCGGGTGACCGCGGTTGCCAGCGGCGAAGCTGCGCTCGAGGCGCTGGAAGAGGACGATGATTTCGACCTTGCCGTCATCAACTACCTGATGCCGGAGATGAACGGATTGACGCTGGTCGAACAGATCCGCCAGCGTCGGGATTTTGACCAATTGCGGATTATCGGCATGTCTTCACTGGAAGACCGATCGCTGACCGCGCGGTTTCTCCGTGCCGGCGCCAACGACTTTCTGCACCAGCCGCTGGGCATTGAGGAGTTCCGATGGCGGGTGGCGCAGAACATCCAGACCACCAATCAAGTCCGGCAATTGCGCGAACTGGCTGCGCGGGACTATCTCACCGGCTTGTACAACCGGCGATATTTCTTTGACTATGGGCCACGCCGGATCGCTCTGGCGCGCAAACACAATCAAGCCCAGTCGCTGGCGATTGTCGATATCGATCATTTCAAACGGCTAAACGACACTTATGGCCATGAGATTGGCGATGTGGCGCTCAAGTCGGTCGCCGGGCAATTGGCGGATATGTGTGGCAACGAGCAGTTGCTGGCCCGTTTGGGTGGAGAAGAATTCGGCCTCCTGATTTCCGGGCGGAATTTTGCCGAGGCGCGCGAATTCTGCGAAAGGCTCCGGTCTTCAATCGAACAGATGCCGATCACTACCGCCGATGGCGAGCTCAGTGTAACGATTTCCATCGGTCTTGCAGAGATCGCCCCGGAAGAGATGTTCGACAACTACCTCAATGCCGCTGACCAGTTTCTCTACATGGCCAAACATGCCGGCCGAAATTGCGTGTTCTCGGAAACCGATATCGGCGGCAAGGCCGTCGCCTGAGCGGAGGCCATCAAGGCGATGGCTCCGGCTTTGCCTGACATATGAGTCTCGGCGAAGCGTTCGAATTCAGCAGTCAGAAGGTCGTGTTACTTACGCCGCCGACAGATACTGCTTGCGGTCGGCGCGTTCCTGCTGCGGTGAGCGATCGTAGAGTTCGCGGTAGCATTTGGAAAAATGCGATGCAGAGACAAAGCCGCAAGCGACGGCGACCTCCACCACCGGCATTGGCGACTGGATCAGCAGGTGGCGGGCCCGGTCAAGACGGATCTCCAGATAGTAGCGCGCGGGTGAACGGCCCATCTCCTGGCGAAACAGTCGCTCGATCTGGCGCCGTGACAAGCCGGCGTCGTCGGCGATCTCGATCAGCGAAAGCGGTTCGGAGAGATTGGCTTCCATCAGTTCGATGATCGACAGCACCTTGGCGTTCTGAACGCCGAGACGTGCGCGCAGCGGCAGCCGCTGTCGGTCATGGGCGTTGCGGACCCGGTCGGTGAGCGCCATTTCGCAGATGCGGTTGACCAGCGTGTCGTCATGGTCCTCACCGATTAGCCGAAGCATCATGTCGAGCGCTGCGGTGCCGCCGGCGCAGGTATGGATGGCGCCGTCGATCTCATAGAGATCGGCGAACACATTGGCCTTGGGGAAGGCTTCGGCAAAGCCGGGCAGGTTCTCCCAGTGGATGGCGCACCGCCGACCGGAAAGCAGGCCGGCCATGGCCAAAATGTGGGCGCCGGTACACAGGCCGCCAATGGCGACGCCGCGGTTGTGTTCCTCGCGCAGCCAGGCCAACACCGACTTGTTGTTGAACCGTTCGACATTGGTTCCCGAGCAAACGAAGGCCATGGTCGGCCGGTTCTCGCCCGACAGATTGCGCCGCTCGTCTTCCAGCGATGTGTTGACCGCAACTTCTACCTGACTGGAGGCTTTGACCGGGGCTCCGTCATGGGAGGTCAGGCGCCATGCATAGCACTCATAGCCCAACATCCTGTTGGCCAGCCGTAACGGCTCGACCGCCATCGCAAAGGCGATCAAGGAGAAATCGGGAACCAGAAAAAAGACGAAAGAACGCTTGTGTGTAGTTTGTGGGGGCATGCCCAAATCCCTTTGCGCGCCCACGAAAGGCCGATGTCGCAATCAGGCCACAAAATTTGTGACTTGTCACTGCCGGAACGCGAATATTTCGGCTTATGACATCGGCCACACAAGCTTTACACAAGCGGGCATCCGGGGATCTTGCTGATCCTGCTGTCGGGAGCATATTGCCGCGCAGATGCGCGCCAGCCAATGTCCTTCTGCAGTTCCAGCGGAAGCGCGTAGAGCTGACGCTCCATTGCTCTGCGGTTGCGTTCGGCGCGCCATTGACGAGCCAGTCGGGCAATACTGGATAGTTCAAACATCGTCTTGTCTCCTTGCTCGGTGTTGACCAGCCTGGCTGGATTGACAACATCATCACGCTATTGCAATGTTCAATCAAACGAAATGAATTGAGCTAAACGATCAACAGAATTGAATGATATGAACGCACCTCTCAATCATCCGCTGTTAATGCTGGACCCCGATGTCTTGCGCAGCTTTGTTGCAATTGCCGAAACCGGCAGCTTTACCGCCGCAGCCGCGCGGATCTACCGCACGCCATCGGCGGTTTCCATGCAGATCAAGCGTCTGGAAGAGCAACTGGGCGTCTCCGTGTTCCTACGCGACGCGCGCAATGTCTCGCTGACCCATGATGGCGAGATTTTGCTTGGCTATGCGCGGCGGCTGATTGCGCTCAACCGCGAAACGATCTCGCGTTTCGTTTCCCCCGATGTCTCCGGGGTGGTGCGGATCGGATCACCATCAGATTACGGCGAGGCGGTGCTGCCGGGCGTGCTCAAATTGTTTGCCCAGTCGCATCCCTCCGTGACCGTCGACGTGGTGATCGACGAGTCCGCCAATTTGACCAAGCGCTTTGCATCGGGACATCTCGACATCGCGTTGGTCAGTTGTGCCCGGGATTCACTCGAAGAGGGAGATGAGGTGGTGATGACAGACGACATCGTCTGGGTTGGCGCCAAGGGTGGGCAAGCGCACCTGCTTGATCCATTGCCGGTATCGATGTGGGAAGACGGCTGCATCTGGCGTGAGAAGGCGCTGGCGGCGCTTGATCGGGTGGGCCGGACCTATCGGGTGGCGTTCATGACCTCGCATTCCGCCGGACAGCGGGCGGCAATCCTGTCGGACCTGGCGATCGCACCGATGGGGCGGAGCTTCATTGGCTCCGACCTGCAGATCCTGGATGAATGCTGCGGCATTCCGGCGCCGGGTGCCTATCAATTGCTGCTGAAGGTTGCCGCCAACCCGTCAGCGCCGGTCTGTGCCGTCAGCGATCATTTCCGGGCCGGGTTCGAGCGTTTCAGCCAGACCGGTTCGTTCAATGCCTGAGGCTGGTCACGCCGGACTCGAGGCTTTTGCTTGCGCCCTGCGACGCTTGCCCATAGCGAGATGGACGAGGATGGCGCAGCCATAACAACCGATCAGGAACAACGGTAGGGCCAGCGGTGCGCCGGAGGCGAGGATGGCGAGAACGATCGGGGTGCCGATGCTGTTGCCGAGATTGCCGGTCTGGGCGAGACCGCCATTGCCGAGAACCCGATCGGTAAGCGACGGGTTGAGTTGCGGGACGGCGGCGAAACTAGCGCCCTGAACCAGGCCGAGAGCCGTAAACAAGGCGATGAACAACCAGGGCCCCGGACCGAAGAGGGCGAATACCAGCATCAGCAGGATGGCGAGCGCGAAGCCGCTGATGATCACGGTGACCGCCGGCAAGTAGCGCAACAACCAGGAGCCAAACGTGATCGAGGACAGGATGCTGGCAAGCGGCATGGTAGCAGCCACCAGCGCACGGTGTTGGGGGTCGACCAAAGTCGGCGCAATTGCCATCAGGGCCACGAATGTCAGTGTGTAAAACAACCAGCCAAGTGCCGGTGCTGCAATAAAAGGCGAGGAATAGGCCTTCAGATGCTGCTGCGCGACATCAGTGAGCGATGGCCATGATGCGGGGATGCCGTGATCATGCGAGGGCAGCGCCCAGGCCAGCAGCATCGCGCAGGCGGCCATGTAGAGTGCGTGTGCGGCAGACAGCCCGCCCAGGCCGAAGGCGGTTATCGCCGGCTGCGCAGCAACGGCCATAATCGCAAAAGCGACGCCGAAGAAGGTACCCCACAGGGTCAGAGCAGCGCCCTGATGCCGGTCGGCGGCAAACTGAGCGATCAGGGTTGGCGCGGAAACGATGATGGCCAGATGCGACAGCCCTTCAAGCAGACGGCTCGCCAGCATCCACCCGAAAGGCGGAAGCGTGGCCTGGAAAATTGAAACCGCCACGCCAAGGATCAATCCGATCAGCAGCAACCGCCTGAGGCCGATCTGGATCGCGATGATGCCGGTCACCAGCCCCAGCACCATGCCCATGAAGGATATCAGCGAGACAAGATAGCCCGACGCCGCGCCGGTTTCGCCGTAATGGGCCTGAAGCTCCGGAAAGATGACCACGACCTTGGCAAACTGGGCCGCCGCGCCCAGACCGGCGGCCCAGAGCGCGAACACGAAAAACAGCGGTGATCTGAACAGGCTGGCCATCGCTCAGCCGTAGCGGCAACGTCGATTCGGGTAAAGCCAGATGGCGTTTAGACTACCAGCCCCGGACCAGGACGCGCTGAGTCGCATACAACTGGCGCGGTGCGTCTAGCCCAGATTGGTCCGGCCCCGGGGTCAGGTGGAACCGGTGTTGCAACAGACGTCGCCCTGCTGGACCGGAGGGCAGGCAACGGTTCCATAGGAACAGAATACGCAGCAGTCTCCGGGCTTGGGTTTGAGGAGCGCGCCGCAGGATTTGCAGTCATAAAACCACTGGCAGGCGTCGATTGGCATGGTCTCGGTCTCGGCATGGCCGCATTCGGGGCAGGTGAGAGTGGACTGGAGCTGGGTCATGCAGCATTGCGCCTCCAGAGCGCGTAGATCGTCAACAAAATGAAACCAGCAAGCACCGGCAACAAAACCAGGTCGAGATAACCCACCACCGAAGCCAGCCCCAGGATGCCGAATAAAATCACGAGTACCGGCGTGAAACAGCACAGGGCTGCCAGCACAGTGCCAAAAATGCCCAACCGAAGTAGTCCTTTGTCCGACATGTGGATCCTCCTGAGCGCAAGACTAACGCGCGCAGCGAGGATACTCACTTCACATCTTCGCGAGCGGTACAGGGGGCTCGAATCGCGAGCCCCACCGGTCAGCCGCGGCGGCGGCCACCGCGGCGCCTGGCGACGCCCGGTTCGATGCCGTCAGCGGCGTCTGTGTCCACCGAACGCACCGGCAGTTGCACCTCTTGGGCCAAGCGCGGGAAGGCGTCGACCTTGTTGGGGAAGGCCATGGCATTGACGAAATGCTTCTGGAAATCTGATTCCAGAGCGGTCTCGATCTTCTCGATGCGGGTGACGGTGTGCTCGATCTCGCGGCGATGGGTGCGGTTGAGGAGCGCCATGCGCGCACCGGTGCCTGCGGCGTTGCCGACGGCCTTGACCTTGGCGATTTCGCAATCAGGCACTAAGCCCAACACCAGCGCATATTTCGGATCAATGAAGGAGCCGAAGGCGCCGGCAAGGCCGATGTTGTCAACAGTGGTAATGCTGAGCTTGTCCATCAGCAGCTTGATGCCGGCGTAGAGCGCAGCTTTGCCGAGCTGGATGGCGCGAACGTCGTTCTGCGACACCATCAGCTTCGGTTCGCCATCCTTGAGCAGATAGGAGTATGTTCGCCCGCTCAGAACGATGCGCGGATTTGTCGCCGCCAACTCGCCATTGATGACGCCGTCCTCTGAGACGATGCCGGTGAGGTACATCTCCGCGATGATCTCGATGATGCCGGAGCCGCAGACGCCGGTGACGCCAACTTTCTTGGCTTGCTCATCAAAACCGGGCTCATCGGACCAGGGTTCGATGCCGATGACGCGGTATTTCGGCTCGAGCGTGACGGGATCGATGCGAACGCGTTCGATGGCGCCGGGGGCAGCGCGCTGGCCGCAGGAAATTTCCGCCCCTTCAAACGCCGGGCCGGTGGGCGAGGATGCGGCAACGGTGCGCGCCTTATTGCCAAGCACGATCTCGGCATTGGTGCCGACATCGACCAGCAGCATCATCTCGTCCTGGCGGTGGGGGCCTTCGGTCAGCGTTGCCGCTGCGGCGTCGGCACCAACATGGCCGGCGATGCAGGGCAGCATGTAGACCCGTGCTCCGGGATTGACCTCGATATCGAGCTCGCACGCCCTGACATTGACCGGGCCGGACACCGCAAGCGCAAACGGTGCGCCGCCTAGTTCGGTCGGGTCGATGCCCAAAAACAGGTGGTGCATGATCGGGTTGCCGACAAACACCGTGTCAAGGATGTCGGTGCGTTCGATTCCACCTTCTTTGCAGACCTTTCCGATCAGTTCGTTGAGTGCCTCACGCACCGCCTTGGTCATGCCCTCACGACCTTCGGGGTTCATCATCACGTAGGAGACGCGGCTCATCAGATCCTCGCCGAAGCGGATCTGTGGATTGGAGGTTCCTGCCGAGGCCAGCGTGCGTCCCGACAGGAGAGAGGATAGATGCATGGCGATGGTGGTCGAGCCAATATCGCAGGCAATCCCGTAGGCCTCGTTCTTGAGGCCGGGATAAAGTGCAACCAGGATGGCTGGTCCGCCTTCGAAGGGTTCATGGATGGCGGCGGTCACCTTCCAGTCGCCCTTGCGCAGAATTTTCTGCACCTGAGCGTAGAGATATGCGTCGATCTGGAGATTGCTGAAGCCCCAGTCGTTCTTGATTTGTACCAGCATCCGGTCGAGATCGCCGAGCGGTTTGTGCATGTCAGGCTCATCGACTTCGACGTAGCACATATGCACAGCCGGATTGCGCTCGATAACCCGTCCGTCGGAATCCTTGCGCACGACCTGGGCGTTGACCACGGTATCCTGCGGGATGTCGACAACGAGATCACCGAGGACCTTTGCCGTGCAGGAAAGCCGGCGTCCGGCCTTCAGGTCGCGTTTTTCAGCGTAACGGATTTCATTGCCGCCGAAGGGGCTGATGTGCTCATTGGACGAGGTGATGCCGTGCTTGGCAAACACCCCCTCCTGCACTTCAACCTGACAGCGACCGCAGATACCGCGTCCGCCGCAGACACTTTCCACATGAACGCCCAATTGGCGCGCCGCTTCGAGCACCGGTGTATCAGTGGGAAAGCGGCCACGCTTTCCCGATGGCATAAACAGGACTAGGTGGTCGGTCATTACAGGTCATGCGCCTCCTGAGCGGCCCGCGCGACCGCCGCGACGACGGCCGCCAGATCCACCGTCATTCGAAGGCGCGGCTGCTTGCGGCGCGGGCGCGGAGCCGGCCACATTCGACTGGTAGTCCTTGTAGGTCTTGATCCAGTTCATGCAGTTGGGATCGGTGCCGTTGAGCACATTGGCGGCGTGAACGGCTTCCATTTCCTGCGGACGGCAAGGATTCATGATCGCCGAGGTCATGCCGGCGCCGATCACCATCGGAATGAAACCGGCATTGATGCCGTGCCGATGAGGGATGCCGAAGGAAATGTTGGACAGACCGCAGGTGGTGTTGACCTTGAGTTCATGGCGCAGCCGATGCAGCAGGGCAAACACCTGGCGGCCAGCGTCGCCAAGGGCGCCGATCGGCATCACCAGCGGATCGACAACCACATCATGGGCCGGAATGCCGAAATCGGCGCAACGCTCAACGATCTTCTTGGCAACGGCGAAACGCACGTCAGGATCCATCGAAATGCCGGTTTCGTCATTGGAAATTGCCACCACCGGCACATCATATTTCTTGATCAGTGGCAGAATGGCTTCGAGCTTTTCCTCCTCGCCGGTGACCGAGTTGACCAGTGGTCTGCCCTTGGCGACCTTCAGAGCGGCCTCGATAGCTGCGGTAACGGAACTGTCGATGGACAGCGGCACATCGACCAGATCCTGAACGATCTGCAACGTCTGAACCAGAAGTCCGGGTTCGGTTTCGTTCGGGTTGACGGACGTAACGCCAGCATTGACGTCGAGCATGGAGGCACCGGCGGCGACCTGTGCCAGCGCGTCCTTGATGACGGTTTCGAAATTACCCTCGATCATCTCCGCGGCCAGCTTCTTGCGGCCGGTCGGATTGATGCGCTCGCCGATCACGCAGAAGGGCTGATCAAAGCCGATAATCAGTTCACGGGTGGCTGAGGCGACGATGGTACGTGTCATGTGCGATCCTTGCTGTCAGGACATAAAGATTTCTTTATATGATTATAGGAGGTCGGCGAAGGATGCAAGCCTCGGGTTCATTCGACGGTCTCCGTATCGCCGGCAGCGCCCGCCAGTTCATGCGGGCTTTGGCGTGGTTCATCAAGGATTTCCTCCATGCGCGCGGCGACCATTTCGTCACCCAAGTTCGGTTCCTTGCGCCACGGCCGACGGTCCTTGAGTACACCTGATTCGTGCACGATTTCGGCGACGAACTCTTCCTGGCGGTAAGCCATGACGTGAATGCCGGAAACGCCTTCGATTTCCTTGACCTCGTTGATTATGTCGATGCAGATCCGCTTGCCTTCGGCCTTCTGGTCCTGGGCGCCTTCCAGCCGCTCGATGATGGCATCGGGAATATGCACGCCGGGCACGTTCGATCGCATCCATTTGGCTGTCCGTGCAGAAGCCAGCGGACCGACGCCGCACATGATGAAACATTCCTTGTGAAGCCCGAGATCACGCACTTGCTGCATGTAGTGTCTGAACATCGGTACGTCGTAGCAATACTGGCTCTGCACAAATTGTGCGCCGGCAGCGATCTTCTTGGCTAATCGCAGCGGTCGGAAATCGTGCGGCGGGGCAAAGGGATTGACCGCCGCACCGAGAAACAGGGCCGGCGCGGTGGTGAGCTTGCGGCCTGAAAGGAATTTCGAATTGTCGCGCATGATCCGGATGGTTTCGAGCAACGACATGCAATCGAGATCGAACACCGGCTTGGCGCCGGGCTGGTCGCCGGCCTGGACGCCGTCGCCGGTCAGACAGAGCACGTTCTGCACCCCCATGGCCGAGGCGCCCAGCACATCTCCCTGGATGGCGATGCGGTTCCGGTCACGGCAGGAAATCTGCAGGATCGGGGCATAGCCCATGCGGGTCAGCAGTGCGCAGATGCCGACCGAAGACATGTGGGCGTTGGCGCCCGATGCGTCGACGGCGTTGATGCCATCGACCCAGCCGTCGAAGATCGCCGCGCGCTCATACACATCCTGCGGGTTGGCGCTGTCGGGCGGGTTGAGTTCTGCAGTGACTGCGAATTCGCCGCGCCGCAAAATGCGTTCAAGTCGGCCATAGGAGGAATGGCCGGGCAACGGCTCGAGCGGCGCGCTGGGATCCTGCGGATTGGTATCGACCTGGTTCACTGGCCCGCCTCCGGTTGAGCCGACAGTTCCCGCTCGGCAGCGGCATTGGCGGTGACGCGCAACCATGACGAGGTTTGTCCCAGAGCCTGATCCACTGGTTTCTGGACATTGAGGATGTTGTCGCGCTCCTGCATCTTTTGCGCCCCCGACCAGGCTTGCACCCAGACGCAGGGCATGTCCGGCTCGACTTCACAATGGCCGTTGGCGCGGACCCCGCCGCAGGGCCCGTTGCGCAGTTGCTTGGGGCAATTCATCGGGCAGGACATGCCGGTTGAGGACAGCACACACTGGCCGCACATCCGGCAGTCAAACAGCAAGCCCTTGACGTGTTTTTCGATGAACTTGATCGGCGCTTCGGCGCGCTGGTAGCCAACCACCTTCCACATCGGATGCAGCATCAGAAACACTTTGGCTAACCGCGCATAAAACCATTCGAGCGCGCGCGCGTGGCGCACAGACCAGAGCCGAATGGCAAAGCGGCGCGCATTGCGCCGCGTCGCCGAGACGCCAGATGGTTTATAGGCAATCTTCCGGGCTGCCTTCTTGTTGAGGCTTGCCTGTGTGGTAGTGGTCGGCGCGTCAGCCATGGCTCTCCCTGCCTCCGCCCTTGACCAGGGCGACCAGTCGCTCCTTGTCGTAGGCGGTTTCCAGCTCTGCCGCGGCGCTCTCCGCCTCGGCTTCAAGATCGTCGGAGACTTCTACCGGATCAGCGCGACGCCAATCGGCGAGGTAATCATCGGTTTCAGCCGCGCCGGTGCGCATGGCGCACATGTCGATGGCTTCGGTGAACCGCAATGACAGTTCGCGCTTTGCGGTGGTGCGTCCTTTCTTGACGATCACCTGGGCAGGAATGTCGCGCCAGTAGACGATGATGCGGTTGGCCATGAAGTTCTCCTCGAGAGTTACAATGCGCATGGTGGAAATTCGCCGCTTCGCTGACGACGACGCGCGGAGCGTCAAAAACGACCTGCCGGTTTTGGCTGGCTGGCGAAGCGATGGTGCGGTGTCTATCAGATCCCCATCGGGGGGCGTCAAGTATTTGCCTCTACCAGATCTTTCTGGTCAGGCCGGTCCATAGATAGGTCCAGATTGGCGGGTGAAACCGTTGCACAGAGGGCAGGGTGCTGGCTTTCGGCGTCAGCCTGCCGGTGAGGGCGTCCTCGACCGCGCGGATGGCAATGTCGCGCGAACCGGCAGCCATCGCCATCGCGTCGGTGAGCAGTGATTCGCGCGGATCGGGGGAGAGAAAAGCCTGATAGAGGATGTCGCCGGTGTCGACGCCGGCATCAACCAGGTGGACCGTTGTGCCGTAGTTGGCTTGGTCACCGGACGCGCGCGCCCACCAGCCGCCGGCAAGCCCGCGGTATTTGGGGTTGATGCCGGAATGGTAGTTGAGCACCGGGCAGGGGATGGCGGCAAGCGTGGCGCGGTTGAGCATGCGGCAGCTTGCCAGGAAAACCACCTCGGGTTGCCTCGTGGTGATCAGCGCCCGGCAATCCTCGCCATTGGCCGATGATACCGGCGTGACCGGAACAGTAGGCGATGGTTCGGTGTTCAGGCTATGGTGCTGAATGATCTCGGCTTCGCGGGCTTTGACAAAACGCTTGCCGAAGCGCGACACAGACATGGTTAGAAACTGGCCTGCGGTTTCAAACCAGCCGATCTTGCGGGCCCGCCGCCTGAGGAACAGAGCTTTGGATTCGGGCTGTTCGAGGGCTACTTCGGTGCCGCCGAAGCGCTCAGCGAGTGCGTTGATGATGACCCAGGGGTAGGGGCCGCCCGCGGTGATGACGAGGATTTTCGGTGCCGTGGCCATGTGAGCTCCCATATATGGCGTCGCTCAAGACTACAGCATCTCCGGTTAAGATCCGGCTATCGAACGATGTTCTAAAACAGCTGCATCAGCAAGGCGCCGGTGGCTGCGATCACCAATCCGGCGACACCGATCGCGATAATGCCGGCAACCACGCCGACCAGCAGGCAATTGCCGTCACGCTCGGTGTGGGCGACGCCAAGCACCGCGATGGCAAAGGCCGGCGGCCAGTTGCCGAAAGGAATCGGCAAGACGCAGGTGATGGCGAGTAGCAGTGTGAAAATTCCAAACAATCGTTCCCGCACCGGGCCGTCGAGCGGCCAGTTGCGTGGCCGCACCCAGGTTTCGGCACGGCGCAGCCAGGGCGAGACCCGCGTCACCATCCGCTGGAAGGTGGAGCGGTCAACGGCGTAATCGGCAAGCGCGCGCGGCAACCAGACCTTGTCGTAACCGATCACCAGTTGCCAGGCGACGAAAACCATCGGCAAGCCGAGCACCATGGTTGCGCCCGGCGGCAGTGGAATGAGATTCGGTAAAGCGAAGACCAGCAGAAACGCACCAAAAGAACGGTCGTTCAGAGCTGTGGCAATTTCGCGCATGCTTACCCGTTCGCCCGCGTCGCGTGCCAGCCGTTCGAGCAGGTCGGACAATTTTTCGGGGTGACGGTGGGCGCCCGCGGCGATTGCCGGAACAGACGATGCGAGGGACTGCGAACTCACTGGGAAAATCCGTACTTTGATGTTGCCCTTACATCTAAGCACGGATTGCTTAAAAAATATGGCAGAAACTGGAAATCAGCCGCGGCAGCGGGATTTAGTTTTCAACCGGCGACCTGCGCCCCGTCGGCTCAAAGTGGCCTGAGGGCATCGGTCAGATCGCCGTAACCGGTCATGCGTTTTTCGTAGCGCAGCCCAAGGCGCTCGGCTAAGGCGCGGGCCAGGCGTTCAAGCTCGGGATCGTCGGTTTGCGCCAGGTAGAGCGCCCGTTCGTAGTGGCCGAAATAGGTTTCACGCAGTTCCGGAAAGCGATCGAGCCCGAGTGGTTTGATGAGGAACGCCTCGAAATGGCGGGCGAGAAAATCCGTGATGAAAAATGTCATCATTATCTCGTCGCCGACCTGTTCGAAGGCCTGGTTGCCTATGTAGAAGGAAAAACAATGCGGCCCGGCAATCCGCTCCACTGCGTGTGCGGCGCAGACCTTGTCGAGTTCGCCGCCGGTTCCGCAGTCGGCATAGCCAATGAAAATGTGCTCATAACCTTCTTCGCGCGCCTTGCGGATGGCGAGATCTACGGCCGGGGCGATGCGGTCGGGATAGTGATGGTAGTTGGCATCGATGCATTTGAGATCGACGTGGTCGTGACCGAGCTGCGCATTTACCGCCAGCACCTCGCGGGCAATCATGCCGCAGGCGATGACCCGCACCTTTTTGCGGGGTGGGGTTTGGTTTGTTTCCGGATCTGCCATCGAATCGCCTTTCACCACATGCAGGGTTCAGGCTTCAAGCAATTCTAGGAGAATCATCGGGCCATGACGCCATTCAAGATTACAACAATTCTCGTTCTTGCCCTGACACTGGCTTCCTGCGCCAATACGATACGCGGTATTGGTCGCGACGTTAATGATTCAGCCAATGCTGTTGGCGACGCAGTCGCCGGCAACTAACGCAGGTTGCTTTCAAGGCATATTGCTTGGTGGCAATCGTGCTGCATCAACTGCGACCCGGAACGCCTGGCGTTCCGGGCAGTAGGGTTCTAGTTCGAAGCGGCAGTCGCCATCAGGTTGTGACGTCGCTTGATCATGTCCTTGGCAGTTTCTACTGCGACCGCTGCGTCGCGGCAATAGGCATCGGCGCCAACGGCCTTGCCGAATTCCTCGTTGAGCGGCGCGCCGCCGACCAGCACGATGTAATCATCGCGGATGCCCTTTTCCTTCATCGTGTCGATGACGACCTTCATGTAGGGCATGGTGGTGGTCAAAAGCGCCGACATGCCGAGAATGTCGGGCTGCTCACGCTCGATCGCATCGATATATTTCTCGACCGAATTGTTGATGCCGAGGTCGATGACGTCGAAGCCCGCGCCTTCCATCATCATGCCGACAAGGTTCTTGCCGATGTCGTGAATGTCGCCCTTGACGGTGCCGATCACCATCTTGCCGAGTTTCGGCGCGCCGGTTTCAATCAGCAGCGGGCGCAAGATGAACATGCCTGCCTTCATGGCGTTGGCGCTCATCAGCACCTCCGGCACGAACAGGATGCCGTCGCGAAAATCTTCCCCGACGATTCGCATGCCTTCGACGAGAGCCTGGGTCAGCAGATCATAGGGTGTCCAGCCGCGACTGAGGAGGATGTTGGTGCCTTCCTCAATCTCTTCCTTCAGCCCGTCATACAGATCGTCGTGCATCTGCTGGACAAGTTCATCATCAGAGAGTTCGGAAAGGACGATTTCTTCATCAGACATGGAATTCTCCCTTTGTACCCTTATCCAGCCGCGCGGCGTACCGGATCCACCCTGCATAGCGATATAGCGGTTCGTTTGCAAAAAGTTCCTTGAAAACGACGCACATATCTGAAAATGCGACGGTGCCTTCGAGCAGCTATTCCTGCAGCGCCAAGGCTTGGCGCATAAAGGCAGGTGCGCAAGACGGTTTTGACTAGCATGGATCATACAGCGCGATGGTGCGTCAATCCAGAATATGCAGGCTTTTGATGGCTCAGTCAGACACTCAATCCACAACAGATCCGGTTCAAGCAGCAATCCCTGAGGCTTCTCCTGAAGGTTCCTCCGGACGACGGGGCAAGGGCGCCGCAGGCAGGCGCGCGCAACGGTCAGGCGGTGGGCCAGGCCAATCGATGCCGTTCATCATGCGCAAGGTTGGCGTTTATGAAGTGCTCGATGAGGAAGCCCTGAACCTGATCGAAACCAACGCCGACACGGTGCTCGAGGAAATCGGCATCGAGTTCCGCGATGACGCCGAGGCGTTGCAGCTGTGGCGCGAAGCGGGCGCAGACGTGAAGGGCGAACGGGTTCGCTTTCCCAAAGGCCTGTGCCGGCAATTGCTACAGACCGCGCCGGAGATTTTTACCCAGCACGCGCGCAACCCGGCCCGCTCGGTGCAGATCGGCGGCAAGGCGACCGTGTTCGCGCCGGTTTACGGCCCGCCCTTCGTGCGCGACCTGGATGGCGAGCGACGCTATGCGACGATCGAGGATTTCCGCAATTTCGTGAAGCTGGCCTATATGGCACCGGCGATGCACCATTCCGGTGGCACCGTCTGCGAGCCGGTCGATGTGCCGGTCAACAAGCGCCATTTCGACATGGTTTACAGCCATATGAAATACAGCGACAAGCCGTTCATGGGGTCGGTCACCGCGCCGGAACGCGCCGAAGACACGGTGGAGATGTGCAAGATTCTGTTCGGTGCGGAATTTGTCGACCAGAATTGCGTCACGCTCAACCTGATCAATGCCAACTCTCCAATGGTGTTTGACGAAACCATGCTGGGCGCGCTCAAGGTCTATGCCCGCAACAACCAGGCCTGCGTGGTCTCGCCCTTCATTCTTGCCGGCGCCATGAGCCCGGTGACGGTGATCGGCACGCTGACCCAGATTCTGGCGGAAGTGCTTGCCGGGGCCGCGTTCACGCAGCTCGTGCGGCCGGGCGCACCGGTGCTGTTTGGTACTTTCGCAGCCTCGATTTCGATGCAGTCGGGTGCGCCGACCTTCGGCACGCCGGAACCGTCGCTAGTTTCTTATGGCGCCGCGCAGCTGGCGCGACGGCTGAAACTGCCGTTCCGCACCGGCGGATCGCTGTGCGGCTCCAAGGTTGTCGATGCACAGGCTGCCCATGAGAGTGCCTCAACACTCAACATGACGCTGCTGGCTGGCACCAATTTTGCGCTGCATTCGGCGGGTTGGCTCGAAGGCGGGCTGGTCAGTTCCTATGAAAAATTCATGATCGATGTCGATCAGTTGGGCATGCAGCAACGTTTTGCCCAGGGCGTCGACCTGTCGGAGACCGGTCAGGCGATGGATGCTATTGCCGAAGTGGGGCCGGGCAACCATTATCTCGGTTGTGCCCATACCCAGGCCAATTTCCAGAAAGCGTTCTTCCGTTCGTCGCTGGCTGACAACAATTCCTATGAGCAATGGCTGGCCGAGGGCGAAAAGCGCATCGAGGAACGCGCCCGGGCGCTGTGCCGGTCGTGGCTCGACAGCTATGTTGCCCCCGATCTCGATCCGGCGATCGACGAGGCGCTTCTGGCCTTCATGCGCGAGCGCAAGGAATCGATGCCCGACGCGTTCACTTGAACACAGCCCGCTCAAGCCAGGGAGACAGGCGCACAGGAAAAAGTTGCTGACCTCATTCATAAAGAGGTCTGGCGCTCTGCGTTTCGTGACGGCAAACCCGGTGGATGAGCCCCATGCCGGAAAGCGCTTCAACCCGCGCGCTTGAGAATGCGCTGGCGGACAACGGGCTTCGTCTGCGCGGGTGGATCCGGCTGGACGCGGCCAGTGCACCCATAATGGCGGAAGGCGCTGCTGCGTCGGCGCTGTGTCTTGTCGGCCATGCCGGTGGCGAATTCTGGCCGTCCTTTGCAGAGTGGTGCAATCAACACCCCGGGATCGCAGATCCGCTTGATAGCTGGTCAAAAGCGGTCATTGCGCCGATTGCGGCGGCGGCCGGCGGTGAAGCGGTGTTTCCGTCAGACCGGCCGTGGCATCCGTTCCAGCAATGGGCGATGGCGGCTGAAGGGCTCAAGGCCTCGCCGCTGGGGATGCTCATTCATCCCGAGTTCGGGCTCTAGCACGGCTACCGCGTCGCCATCCTGTTTGGTGCGGAGGCGGCCGCCAGCTTCGGCCTGACTGAGATAATAAGGGCGCAAATTCGCGCAAGCCCTCACCCCTGCGATAGCTGTGTGGACAAGCCCTGCCTGTCGCGGTGCCCGGTTGGTGCGTTTACACATGATGGGCTGGCTGTATCGACCTGTCGTGAGTATCTGGCATCTGACAATGGGAAACAGGGCTGCATGGTTTCAGGCTGTTTGGCCCGCGAAGCCTGTCCGGTGGGGCCAAAATACCGTTATGGTGGGGCGCAGATGCGATTTCACATGGCGGCTTTTGCATAAAAGTTGACGCGGCACCCAAGGATTGCCGATATCGTATCGTCAAAGCTTGGGTGATGGAGATGCGTGCCGGCATGAACTTGAGTACCCGGATCGACGACCCGGCGGATAATACGCTGGCTGTGCGCGCATCGGATGGCGACCGGGCAGCCTTTGCGCTGCTGGTCGAACGCCACTACGATTTCATCCATCGCGTGGCATGGAAATGGTGCCGCGACCGGTCGGCGGCAGAGGATATCGCCCAGAATGTCTGTCTTCGGCTTGGATTTGCGATCCGCAACTGGCGCAACGAGAGCGCTTTTACAACGTGGCTTTATCGCCTGACCATCAACGCGGCCCATGACCATGCGCGAGCGGCGGCGCGCGACAGGCGCAAGTCGGTGGCATGGTCGGTCCATGCAGGGGCTCTCGGTGAGGCGACAGAGGCGTATGACGCAAGTGACAGCGATCATGTTTGGGCTGCGGTCCGTGGTCTACCGGTGAAACAACGCGATGCAATGCTGCTGGTTTACGGCGAGGAGTTGAGCCACGCTGATGCGGCGGCGGTTATGGGCTGCGCCGAAAGCACGGTTTCCTATCATTTGCACACCGCGCGGAAGCGGTTGAAATCCCTTCTGGGCGAGGCCGGAGACGAGCGATGATCGATAAAGATCTCAAGAGACTGGCACGAAATCCGCGGGCGCCGCTGGAAGATGCCAAACGCCAGGCGCTGGATGTGGCGATGCGGGCCTATGACCGGGCCGGACAAGAAAAACCTCAAGCCACCCAAGGATCAGCCGCGGGTGGACGTCTTACCCATATCGCAACCTCGATATGGAGTGGACTGATGAAACAACGCTACATGGTAGGCTCGGCCCTTGCCACATTGATGATCCTGCCGGCAGCGGGCTATGTCGCCTGGCAGGTTTCGAAGGATTACACTGGCTGGCGGCCAGGGCTGTCGACTTTGTTGGAAGCGGATAGCGCTGCCAGCCCCGAGGCGACGATTGACGATAAAGCCACGCCGCGTTCTGAACCGACGGAAATGGAGCGCGCGGTTACCGCCCAGCCGGAAATGGCTCCGGCGCCGCGGCCATCCGCGCAGGCACTGGCCAAGCGCGCCTTCAAGCCGAACGGCGCGGTGTCAGGCGAAGCGGTCGGGCAGCCATTGGCAGGTCTCGCGCGGCAGGATTTTACGGCCCAACCCAATCGGCAGTCGTTTAGCGTTGTGGACAAGTACGATTCCAAACAGGTGCAAGACGGCGAAGGCGACATGGTGCAGGGTTTTGAAAGCAATCCCGTCAAATCCGTGGCTGAAGAACCGGTCTCGACCTTCTCCGCCGATGTCGATACGGCGTCCTACGCATTGATGCGCCGGGCGTTAAAGCAAGGAACGTTCCCCGATCCACGGACGATCCGGGTCGAAGAACTGGTCAATTATTTTCCCTATAATTATCCCGCTCCGGCCGACGCGGCGACACCTTTCCGAGCCTCCGTGACAGTGACGCCCACACCGTGGAATGAACACACCAAGCTTTTGCATGTGGGGGTGAAGGGATACGAGCTTCCGGCTACTGAGCGGCCGCGCGCCAACCTGGTGTTTCTGGTTGATGTTTCCGGTTCGATGAATGCGGCGGACAAGCTGCCGCTCTTGAAATCGGCCTTCCGGCTTATGGTCAACAAGCTTGATCCGGACGACACGGTATCGATCGCCACCTATGCCGGGGAAGCGGGAACCGTGCTGGAGCCGACCAGGGTTGCCAACAAGCAAGAGATTTTCGATGCGATGGAGCAGCTTCGCCCGGACGGCTCGACCGCCGGCGCAGAGGGACTGGAGGAAGCTTACCGATTGGCTGAAAAAGGTTTCATCAAAGGTGGTGTAAACCGGGTGATGCTGGCCACCGACGGCGATTTCAATGTCGGCCCGAGTGACGATGACGCCTTGAAGACGTTGATCGAGGCCAAGCGCGAGAGCGGCGTCTTCCTGTCGGTGTTCGGTTTTGGCCAGGGCAATTACAATGACCAGTTGATGCAGACGATTGCCCAGAATGGCAATGGCGTGGCTGCCTATATCGACACATTGTCGGAAGCCCAGAAGACATTGGTGCAGGAAGCCTCGGCGTCGCTGTTTCCGATCGCCTCGGACGTCAAGTTCCAGATCGAGTTCAACCCGGAGACGGTCGCCGAATATCGCCAGATCGGCTTCGAGACGCGGGCACTCAACCGCGAGGATTTCAACAATGACCGGGTGGATGCAGGCGAGATCGGATCTGGCCACACTGTGACGGCAATCTATGAAATCACCCCGGTTGAAAGCCCGGCGGTGCTCAACAGCGATTTGCGGTATGGCGCCCCAGCGACCGAGGCTGAGACCGAGACTGCGGCGGAGACCCGGCACGGCGACGAATATGCGTTTGTAAAAATGCGCGCAAAGGTGCCGGGCGAAGCGCAAAGCGAGCTTACGGAAATTCCGGTGACCACCGGGAACGAAGTCGACAGTTTTGACGCTGCCCCGGAAGATGTCCGGTTTTCGATAGCCGTCGCCGCGTTCGGACAGAAATTGCGCAAGGATGATGCGGTTTCACTCTATGGCTATAGCGCGATCGAGAAGGCCGCAGCTGACGCGCGTGGTTCCGACCCGTTCGGCTACCGCGCCGAATTCCTTCAACTGGTGCGGCTTGCGCTGGGGCTGGATCGGTAACCCATCCAACCCGCATCCGGCCGTCTGGTCGTGCTGTGTTGCAGCCAGCTGTTGCACTGATGTTTCGGTCGACGCCCAAAATGCCGGCCGAAACCCGGCCGAACGTAATAGTCTCGATCGGGTTAAGTCTTACCATGCGCATCTTATAGTCCAGCAAATTCAAAGAGATACTTGATGCGCCAGTATCGGTATTTGTGCTGTCTCTTGTAAAAGATATATCTTTGCATAGATAATACGATATAAAGTGCTAACGATTATATGAAAGGATTCCAATATGTTTGGAATGCACAGACACAGATGCCACGGCGATACACGTCATTTCTCTGGTCCCGAGGGATCAGGTGGGCGTGGCGGCGGTGGACGTGGTGGCCCGTTTGGACGCCATCGCGGCGGTCCGTTTGGTGGTCGGGGCAAGCGCATGTTCGACGCCGGCGCGCTGCGGCTGGTGGTTCTCGGCCTGATCGCCGAGCAACCGCGCCACGGCTACGATATCATCAAGGCCTTGGAAGCCCGCTTCCAGGGAGCCTACAGCCCAAGCCCCGGGGCGATCTATCCGATGCTGCAGATGCTGGAGGAAGCCGATCTGGTATCTTCACAGATGCAGGGCGCGAAGAAGCTCTTTGCTATTACCGAGGAGGGGCGGGCCTATCTCGAGGAAAACCGCGTCGATCTTGACCGGATCAATGCACAGATCGACGAAGCGTCGGAAGAAATTCAGGGTGTGTCGCTGGGGGCCGAATTCCGTGCCTTGCGCAAGACGCTGTTCCGCCAGGTGCGAAGTGGCGGTTTTTCCGCCGAACAGGCCCAGCAGGCGCTGGAAATCCTGAAGAAGGCCCGCGGCGACATCGAGGCCTTGCAGGACTGAAATTGGGTGCGGCGACAATTCTGCACCGAAAGCCTGGACAGGACAAGCAAAAGGCCGGTGCATGTGCGCCGGCCTTTTGCTGTGATTGCGTTGGTATGGATTAGATTCAGCTGCGACGGCGACGCTCGCGACCGGGGGCCTTGTTGTCGGCGGCCACGGTATTGCGCATCGGGCCGATGCGTTCGACGATTTCCTCGACCGTCGGGCGTGTTGCCTTGGTGTGGCCGTCAATCGCTTGGCGCATGGCGGCAAGGTGCTCGCAGGATGTGCCGCAGCAACCGCCGATGATGCGGGCGCCGCTGTCGATTGCCATCCGGGCGTAATCGGCCATCAGTGGCGGGGTGCCGGAGTAATGGATTTCGGCGCCACGGAATTCGGGAATGCCGCAATTGCCCTTGACGACGACGACAGCTTCGGGATCGGCATCGGTCATGTCGAGCAGCGAAGAAAGGATGTCGGAGGCACCGACGCCGCAATTGGCGCCAACGGCAAACGGGCCGTCGCCGATATCCTTGGCAAGTGAATGAATGTCGCGCGGATGCACGCCCATCATGGTCTTGCCGGCGGTGTCGAAGGAGCCGGTGTAGACATAGGGCAGTTCATGGCGCACCGCGGCTTCGGCGGCGGCGCGGATTTCGTCGGTGGCTGACATGGTTTCAATCCAGACGACATCAATGCCGCCGGCCTTGAGGCCCTCTATCTGCTCGGAAAAGGATTCGATGGCTGCTTCGTAGGTCATCGCACCCAGCGGCACGAGCAGGTCACCGGTCGGGCCAACGGAGCCAGCGACAATGACCTTGCGCGGCGCCTTGTCAGCGACGGCGCGGGCGATCTCGGCAGCCTTCTTGTTGAGTGCATACACCCGGTCGTGGGCCTCGTGCAGCTTCAAGCGGTTGCGGGTGCCGCCAAAGGAATTGGTGAGAATGATGTCGGAACCGGCGTCGACAAAATCCTGGTGCAGCTTGGTGATTTTCTCCGGCGCTGTTTCCAGCCACATTTCCGGGGCCTCGCCTGATTCCAGACCCATGGCGAAAAGATTGGTGCCGGTGGCGCCGTCGGCGAGCAGGACGCCCTTTTCAGCCAGCAAGTCGGCAAGCGGATTGGAAACGGGCATTGAGTTCTCCTTTACAGGGTGGCGTCCGGTCGGACGCGCAAGGGCCGCTGCAAGCTGATCAAGGGATGCTGCAGGTCGCCGTGCAAAGGGCGGGATACAGCACATCATACATAGTGTGATGCGATACGTATAAAGATATGCTTATATCATTGCAACAAGCTTGCCGGTCTGAACATAAAAAAACCGCGGGCGATTAACTCGCCCGCGGGATCTTTCGATTGATCAGTTTCCGCACTGTTGCCTTGCGCGGAGTGAAAGCAATCAGGCTGCTGCGGCTGACTCATGATCCACTGGCGTCACCATGGCGGCGATGACATCGCGGATGTCGATGTTGCCGATCGGTTTACCGGAAGCATCGGTGACATGGGCAGTCGATGCGTTGGTGTCAGTCATTTTCTTGGCAGCGACCTCAAGCACCGAACCGGCGGCAACCGGCATGCCTTTCGGCTCGCCCGACAGCGGGGTCATCACCATGTCGATGGTGATCACACGACCGCGGTTGACCTCGCGGACAAAGCTCGAGATGTACTCGTCGGCAGGGTGCAGCACGATTTCCTGCTTGGTGCCCTGCTGGACCACTTCACCATCGCGCAGAATGGCAATGCGGTCACCAAGGCGCAACGCCTCGTCGAGATCGTGGGTGATGAAGACGACGGTCTTGCGGATTTCCTTCTGCAGATCCAGCAGCACGGTCTGCATGTCCATGCGGATAAGCGGATCGAGCGCCGAGAAGGCTTCATCCATCAACAGGATCGGCGCATCATTGGTCAGCGCCCGGGCAAGGCCCACGCGCTGCTGCATTCCGCCCGAAAGTTGATTGGGGTAGTTGTCCTCAAAGCCGTCAAGGCCGACGCGGGTAATCCAGCGCCGCGCCTGGGTTTCCTGTTCTTCACGCGGCAGGCCCTGGATTTCCAGGCCATAGACCGCATTCTCAAGCACCGTGCGGTGCGGCAGAAGCGCGAACTTCTGGAACACCATGGCGGTCTTGTGGCGACGGAACTCGCGAAGTTCGTTCTCGTTCATCTTGACGACATCTTCATCGCCGACAATGACTTCGCCAGCGGTCGGATCGATCAGCCGGTTGATATGGCGGATCAGCGTGGACTTGCCGGATCCGGACAGACCCATGACAACCTGGATGCCGCCGCCGGGCATGTCGATGTTGATGTCCTTGAGACCGAGCACATGATTGTGTTTGTCGTTGAGCTCGGTCTTGGTCATGCCGCCCTTGACGGCGTCGATATAGGCTTCCGGATTGGGTCCGAAAATCTTGTACAGATTGCGAACGCTAATTCCGATTTCAGCGGATTGCTCAACCATGGACCACCTCTAGATGCTTCTGCAACCGCTTGCCGTAGGCTTGGCTGGTACGGTCAAAGATGATGGCGATGCCGACAATGGCGAGGCCGTTGAAAATACCCAGTGTGAAGTACTGGTTCGAAATTGCCTTGAGCACAGGAAGACCGAGACCCTGAACGCCGATCATCGAGGCGACCACGACCATGGCGAGCGCCATCATGATGGTCTGGTTGACGCCAGCCATGATGGTCGGCAATGCCAGCGGCATCTGCACGTTCTTGAGCCGCTGCCAGTTGGACGACCCGAATGCGTCAGCCGCTTCGAGCACATCCTTGTCGACCAGGCGAATACCGAGATTGGTCAGGCGGATGATCGGCGGAATGGCGTAGACCATCACGGCGATCAGGCCGGGAACGCGACCGATGCCGAGCAACATGACAACAGGAATGAGGTAGACGAAACTCGGCATGGTCTGCATCACGTCGAGGATCGGATTGAGGACGGCCTGGATCCGATTGGACCGGCCCATGAGAATGCCGATGGGAATGCCGACAATGATGGCAAGTATCGTCGCCACCACCGTCATGGCGATGGTTTTCATCGTGTCTTCCCACATGTCGAAATAGCCGATCAGCAACAATGTGATCACGACTCCGATGGTGATCTTGGTGCTGCGGCTCGCCAGCCATGCGATGACTGCGAAGGCAAGGATAACGAGCGGCCAGGGTGAGCTGGTGAGCAATTGCTCGACGCGATACATGAACCACTGAACCGGGTAGAGGGCGGTTTCAAACATATCGCCATTGGCCCGGGTGAAATCGCGAAACGCGAAATCGATCGCCTTTTTAAGCGCGGTTAGTCTGTCGGTGTCCATGGCGGGGAATTTAGTGAGCCAATCCATATTCACGCTCCAAATACGGTGAAATAATTTGTGCCAATCGCAAAGCGATCAGCAATGCATCGCTGCCTTCCGCTTGACGAATGCACCAATTGGCGCGTGCCCCGTTTCAGGCCCCCAGAAAACTGCGGCTGCGTGTGATCGCGGCCGACCTGATCTGGATATAAGTGTGGCGGACCTGAGCCCGCCACACTGTAAGCAATGGCTTACATCACTGCCTTCTTGACTTTTTCGGCAGCTTCCGGCGAAACCCACTTTGTCCAGATATCCTCATTTTCCTTGAGGAAGTGACGGGCACCGGCTTCACCTGTTGCCTGGTTGTCGGCCATCCAGGCAAGCAGCTTGTTGACCGTGGAGTTAGGCCAGCTGCGGTTTGCAAGATAGTCGTAGGCTGGTCCTGCGCGTTCCTTGAATTCCGCGGTCACGACCGTATAGACTTCAGACTTCGACCAGGCGTTCTTCACGGGATCCGGGCAATCGGTGATCGAGGTGCAACGATCCCATTCTTCCTTGTTGTGTTCGACGCCATGGTCGAGCTTGACCATTTCGTACTTGCCGAGGATGGCAGTCGGCGCCCAGTAGTAGCCGAGCCACGGCTTTTCGCTTTCGTAGGCCTTGGCGATCGAGCCGTCGAGGCCGGCAGCGGAACCGGTTTCAACCGTTACCCAGCCCTTTTCTTCAGCGCCGTAGGCCTTGAAGAGGTTGGTGGTGATGATGCGGCAGCCCCATCCTTCAGGACAGTTGTAAACGCCACCCTTGCCTTCGTTTTCCATGCCAGGCGCCGGAAACAGCTCCGGGTGTGCCAGTGCATCGTCGATGGTCTTGATGTCTGGGTGCTTGTCAGAGAAATATTTCGGGATCCACCAACCTTCGACGCCGCCATCGCTGAGCGATTCGGATGCGTAAAACAGCTTGCCTTCAGCAACGGCTGCATCGAGCAGGGTGCGCAGCGAATTGATCCAGGCTTCCGGAGCAACATCCGGTTCCTGCTTCTCGATCATGGAGGTAAGTGTCGGGGTCGTGTCACCAGCGACCAGTTCGGCCTGGCAACCATAGCCTTCCGACAGGATGACTTCGTCGATATTGGCGAGAACTTCGGCCGAAGCCCAGTTCATGTTTGCGATCGTAACGCGACCGCATTCGCTGTGCGAGGCGGCTTGAGCGACGCCTGCGTAGCCCATAAGGCCCATGGCGAGAACGGTGGAAGCGAGAAGCTTCTTCATGTGTAAGACCTCCCAGTCTCATGTTTGCAGTGTTTGTTCCACTTTTCGACAAATCCGGTCACTGCTCATACCGGATGCCCATGGAATTGAAGGCGTGTCGCCTCTCGGCCATTGAAGACCAATCAATACGTCGAAAATGACGCAATGACGACATCCAGCAGCGCAAAACCGACCAGCGGAACTCTGTCGCCGGCCGATGCGCGTTTGAACTGCCACGGTTAAGGGTAAGGACTTGGCGCGAGAAATCAACTGCAGCATAAAGAAATCGCATCTGCAGTGCAGCATTGGGCAGATTTGCCTGAATTGAATTCCGGCGGGCCGAATAAAATGCACGATTCACGTTTGCTTAGGATTTCAATAACTGTCCGGTAAGGTTGTCTGGGTTAAACCTCTTCTCACGGCGGGGGACAACCGCCGAACACCCCGGATTAGGTACTGCGTACCGGGATGTCGCGAACCTCGCGTGTACTTGTGGGGACGCCAGGCGTATTTTTTGGCAAACCGTTCGGATCTCAGGGTCCGGACGGTTTTCGCATTGGAGAGCCGGCAGCGCCAGAACCTGCTTTCGCCGCTAACAGATCTACAAAAGAAAAGGCCGGACGATTGCTCGTCCAGCCACATTATATTGCCGGTGTGCTCCGATCTGGAGCGGACATTGTCGCCAGTTTCAGCCTGCCGAATAGGTCCGGATGAAGTTGCTCAAGCCAACCAGCCTGCTCTTTGCCTTCGGGTTGGGAGTCGGAAGCACGTTATTCCATGCGATTTGAACGCTATTGGCATTATTGAACACGTAGAGCATCGCTAAAGTCCTTCCGAATTGGTGTCTGTGGCAGGTCTGAATCGCACCTGTAATCTGGTTCTGCTCTAGGCTGATCAGGGGAGCCGGGCGGGATCAAATCCGCCATCGGATGTCGCAATTCAGACGCCCGATAATTTTCCGCTGCCGAATTTTGGAATGCGGTTAAAGCGTGGTTAACAAAGGGTGCCGCAGGCCTCTTTCAGTAAGCTCTCAGGGGTGCTATCGCAGCGGGCATGACCAGGGCGTTGATGTTACAGGGAACCGGATCGGATGTTGGCAAAACCGTGCTTGTCGCGGGGTTTTGTAGGCTTGCCGCCAATCATGGATTGAGGGTGCGGCCGTTCAAACCGCAAAACATGTCCAACAACGCTGCTGTCGCCGATGACGGTGGCGAAATTGGCCGGGCACAATGGCTGCAGGCCCTAGCCTGCCGGACGCCAGCGAGCGTTCACATGAACCCGGTGTTGCTCAAGCCGCAGTCGGAAACCGGGTCGCAAATCGTCGTCCAGGGCAAGGTTGCAGGCCATGCCCGCGGTCGCGATTACCAACAGCTGAAGCCGAAACTGCTGGCGGCAGTGCTGGAAAGCTTCGCGGTGGTCAGCGCCGAGGCCGATCTGGTGCTCGTCGAAGGCGCTGGGTCACCGGGGAAATCAATCTGCGCGCCGGCGATATCGCCAATATGGGATTCGCGACAGCGGCGAAGGTGCCGGTGGTGCTGGTTGGTGACATTGACCGGGGTGGGGTGATCGCATCGCTGGTGGGCACGCACACGATTCTTCCCGACGAGGACCGGGCAATGATCGTCGGCTACCTGATCAACAAGTTCCGCGGTGACGTGAGCCTGTTCGACGATGGTATTTCTGCGATTGCGAAGTTTACCGGCTGGCCGTGCCTAGGGGTGATTCCCTGGCTCGCACCGGCGGCGCGGCTGCCGGCCGAGGATTCGGTGGCGCTGGAGCGGTTGGTGCAGGCAACGACTGGCGGACTGAAGATTGCGGTGCCGATGCTGTCGCGGATCGCCAATTTCGATGATTTCGACCCCCTCAAAGCCGAACCCGGGGTCAATCTGGTGTTCGTGCGGCCCGGCGAACGGTTGCCAGAGGATGCATGTTTGGTGGTTCTCCCCGGATCCAAGTCGACGATTGCCGATCTTGCCGATTTTCGTAGGCAGGGATGGGACCGGGATCTGATGGCGCATCATCGCCGCGGCGGCCACATCATCGGCATCTGCGGCGGCTACCAGATGCTGGGCCGACAGGTCAGCGATCCTCACGGGCTAGAGGGGGGCGAGAGTGTCGCCGTCGGGCTCGGTCTGCTCGACATTGAAACCGAGTTGGCGCCGGAGAAGACGGTGCGTAACATTGACGCACGATCGGCTGAACACGACGTTTTGCTGTCTGGCTACGAGATTCATCTGGGGGTGAGTCGGGGTAACGATTGCGCGCGGCCGATGACCATTCTCGATGGCCGTCCCGATGGCGCGATCTCAGCCGACGGGCGTGTTTCAGGTACCTATCTGCATGGATTGTTTGATTCTGACATCTACCGGGAGCGGCTGCTTGCCAGGTTCGGGGTCAGCGGCGGCACTCGCAATCACCGGGACGAGGTTGACGCGGCGCTCGATGCCATCGCAGCCGATCTTGACCGTCTGGTGGGATTTGACCGTCTGATGCAGGCGACGTCACCAATCGGGCGTTGAGGGCCAAGACGGGTTGCAATGGCGATTGACACTCATCTGCGGCGGCCCTATCAATTGAGATTGGAATGGTTCCAGAAACTCAGGTTGGGTTTCCGGATCAAAAGGGAATGCGACGGGATGGACCCAAACAGGGCATCTTTATCGCAGCCGACCCCGCGACTGTAGAGCGGCGAGGCGAATGTCACCGGCCCGGGTGGCCAGAGTGGCGGATGACAATGGTGTTTTCCTGCTCACTTGAAGCTCCGGACCGGACAAGCCACTGACGTGGCGGCATGATCAATCGGCGCGGACGCCTCTTTGTCTACGAATCGTCCCGTTTTCATGACCGCATTGACGTTGGGAAGGCCGGCATTTGCTGATGTTGACGGCAACGTTGACGTGACCCGCGAGCCAGGAGACCTGCCATTCGCACCGGTTGAGAGCCGGACCTTCGGAAGAAACCTTCTTCCGAAGTCACTCACGGAGGTTGTCATGTCTGCTAAAACCCAAACTCTTTCCCTGACCGATCGCATCGGCGCACGCACCGTTGCCGGCCTGATGGCATTGGTCGTCGGTTCGATCCTTGTGTTCGGCGTTGGCCTTGCCAATTCGCAGACGCTGCACGACGCAGCGCACGACACAAGGCATTCCTACGGCTTTCCCTGCCACTAAGGGATTGATATCATGATTGTCAGGTTGCTCCTGGCGGCTCTTGCCGCCGGGCTCATTGCCGGTATGGTGATGACGCCCGCTCAATATACAAGAATCGTGCCGCTGATCCTGCAGGCAGAAACCTATGAAAACGGCGATGCCGGCCACGCTCACGGCGTTGCCGAAACCGACGGCGCTGCGGTTGCCGCGCATGACCACGGCGAAGAGGAAACTGTTCTCGGATTTGGCCGGCTGGGTAACACCGTTCTGGCCAATCTGGTCGCGGGCGCAGGCTTTGCGTTGCTGCTTGCCGCTGTTGCGCTGCTGACCGGGATCGAGTTTCCCGCTGGCCGCGATGCCGTGGTGCGGGGCTTGATGCTTGGTGCAGCCGGCTGGTTCAGTGTGCAATTGGCGCCGGCATTCAGCCTGCCGCCGGCCGTACCCGGATTCCCCTATGCCGATCTTGGCACCCGGCAGGAATGGTGGGTAATCGCGGTGGCAGCCTCCGCGCTGGGGCTCTGGCTGATCGTGCAAAGACCGGAATGGATCGCCAAGGCGCTCGGAGTGATCGTGATTGCAGCGCCGCATTTCTGGGGCTCTCCAGTGCCCGAGGATCTGTCGAGCAATGTGCCGGCCTATATTGCCTCCGCCTATGCGGCAGCGTCGCTGGCCACCACATTGTTTTTCTGGCTGGTGCTTGGTGGCTTGCTGGGGCTGTTCATGTCGCGGGTGCCCCCGGACCAGACGGCGTGACCAGCGGCCTGACGCCAGTCACGCTGGTGCTGGGTGGCGCACGGTCGGGCAAATCCGCATTCGCCGAATCGCTGTTGGAGGCATCGTCGCCGACGCGGCTATACCTTGCCACCGGCCAGGCCTGGGATGAGGAGATGCGGACGCGTATCGCTGCCCACCGGGATCGGCGCGGAGCGGGCTGGGAAACCATCGAGGCGCCGGTTGATCTGGTTCAGGCGCTGGAAGCCCACGCCCGGGCTGAGCGCCCGGTTCTTGTCGATTGCCTGACCTTGTGGGTGACCAATTTGATGCTTGGCGAACACGATATCGATGCGGCATTCGAAAAGCTTGCTGCAGTACTTCCGGGCCTCAAAGGCCCTGTGGTTTTCGTCTCCAATGAGGTGGGGCTCGGGATCGTGCCGGAAAACGCCATGGCGCGGGCTTTTCGCGATCACGCCGGCCGCCTCCACCAGTTAATCGCGGGCCTTGCCGACGACGTGTTTTTCGTCGCCGCCGGCCTGCCACTCAAAATGAAGGGGTGACCCCATGATTGCTTCGAAAATTCCCGCCACCGTGATCACCGGCTTTCTCGGCGCCGGCAAGACCACGCTGATCCGGCACATGCTGGCCAATGCCAAGGGCAAGCGGATTGCGCTGATCATCAATGAATTCGGCGATCTCGGCGTGGATGGCGACGTGCTGAAGGGTTGTGGCGACGAGGTCTGCTCAGAAGACGACATCGTTGAGCTGACCAATGGCTGTATCTGCTGCACGGTGGCTGATGATTTCATTCCGACCATGGAAAAGCTGCTGGCGCGCGACAACCGACCCGATCACATCGTCATCGAGACCTCCGGCCTGGCGCTGCCGCAACCGCTGGTCGCTGCCTTTAATTGGCCGGGAATCAAGACCCAGGTGACCGTCGATGGCGTCGTCACGGTGGTCGACAGCGCCGCGGTGGCGGCGGGACGGTTTGCCGATGATCATGGCAAGCTCGACGCGCAACGCCTAGCCGATCAGGGGCTTGACCATGAAAGTCCGCTTGAAGAACTGTTCGAGGATCAGCTCACCGCGGCGGACCTGATCGTTCTCAACAAGACAGATCTCATCAGTGCCGCCGATCTTGAGGGCGTGCGCGCCGGAATTGCCGGGCACCTGACCCGCAAGCCGATCTTCATCGAGGCGCGGCAGGGCGAGGTGGCGCCGGAAGTGCTTCTCGGGCTTGGTGTCGGCACCGAAGACGACATCGGCAACCGCAAATCGCACCATGAGCGCGAGCACGAAGCCGGCGAAGATCATGATCACAACCATGACGAATTCGAGAGCTTCGTGGTCTCGTTCGGTCCGGTCAACGACCCGGCAGCGTTTGCTGAAGGCCTGAAATCGGTGATCGTCAGCCATGATATTCTGCGGCTCAAGGGGTTTGCCGACATCGCCGGCAAGCCGATGCGGATGGTGGTGCAGGCTGTCGGCAACCGCATCGACACCCATTTCGATCGGCCCTGGAGCAAGGCGGAAACCCGCGAAACCAGGCTCGTCGTCATCGGTCTGCATGATATCGACCAGGCCGCAATCAGCGCCGAGCTGACCGCGCTGGCGGGCTGATCCGTTTAAGGAGGCTGTGTCCCGATGCATCTGCTGGTCGCCCAAAAGGGGACGTTGAGCGATGGTGACGAGGCTGTCGATCTGGGCCAAAGCCCGGGCGACATCCTGTTCCTGAGCGCTGCTGACACCGAATTGGCAAGTGTGGCTGCCGCGCGGCAGACGACCGGACGGATGGAGTGGCGGCTGGCAAGCCTGTCCGATCTCAAGCATCCGATGTCGGTCGATACCTTCATCGCCCGGATGGCGCCCAAAGCCCGGCTAGTGATCGTCCGCGCGCTGGGGGGGCAGCTATTTTTCCTATGTGCTGGAAAGCCTGCATGCAGCCGCAACGATGCATGGGTTCAAGGTTGCAGCGCTGCCGGGTGACGACCGGCCCGATCCCGGGCTCGATCCGCTATCGACGCTCGCGCAAGCCGAACGGCTCGATCTCTGGGCCTATCTGACCGAAGGCGGGGCCGAAAACGCCCGTGCGCTGATCGATTACGCCGAGGCCCTGCTCGATGGGGCCGAGAAACCGCAGCCGGCGGCGCCACTCCTGAAGGCCGGGCTGTGGCACCCGCGGCTGGCCAATCCGGCGCTTGGTGATCTGCAACGCGATTGGACGCCCGGTGCGCCGGTTGCAGCGGTGTGTTTTTACCGGGCGCTGGTGCAGAGCGGCCAGACGGCGCCGGTGGCGGCTCTGTGCGAAGGGCTTCTGGCCGAAGGCGTCAATGCGTTGCCGGTGTTCGTCTCGAGCCTCAAGGACCCGGTTTCGGTTGGCACTTTACAGGCGATATTTGCGGATGCGGCGCCGGATGTGGTGATCAATGCCACCGGTTTTGCGGTGTCATCGCCGGGCGGCAAGACCAAGGGCACGGTGCTGGAATCAACTGGCGCGCCGGTGTTGCAGGCGGTGTTTGCCAGCGGTGGCCGCGAAGCCTGGGCAGGCTCACTGCAAGGGCTGACCTCGCGCGATCTGGCCATGCATGTGGCGCTGCCGGAAGTCGATGGCAGGGTGCTGAGCCGGGCGGTGTCGTTCAAGGCGGCAGCAAGGTTTGATGAAACCGTTGAAGCCAACATCGTCACCCATGCGCCAGAACTCGACAGGGTGGCGTTTGTGGCGCAGCTGGCGGCGCGCTGGGCGCGGTTGCGGCGTACCGAGATCGCGGAGCGCCGGGTGGCGATCGTGCTTGCCAATTACCCCAATCGCGACGGCCGCATTGCCAATGGCGTCGGGTTGGATACGCCGGCAGGCACCATCGAGGTGCTCAAGGCGATGTCAACGGAGGGTTATCAGGTCGGGGATATCCCCGCTGATGGTGATGCGCTGGTGACCAGGCTCAGGGCAGGGCCGACCAATGCATTGCGGGCTGAACGCGAGGGCGGTGAATATCTTTCGCTCGGGGCGTATCAGCAATTTTTCGATACCCTTGATCCATCAATTCGCGCGGCGGTGACAGAGCGTTGGGGCGAGCCGGACGCCGATCCGTTCTACCGCGACGGCGGTTTTGAGCTGGCGCTTCTGAAATTTGGCAATGTGGTTGTCGGCATCCAGCCGGCGCGCGGCTACAACATCGATCCCAAGGCCAGCTACCATGCGCCCGATCTGGTGCCGCCGCATGGCTATTTCGCGTTTTACGCCTGGCTGCGGCGGGAATTCGATGTCCATGCGGTGGTGCATATGGGCAAGCACGGCAATCTGGAATGGTTGCCGGGCAAGGCCTTGGCACTGTCGCGGGCCTGCTATCCCGAAGCGGTGCTCGGGCCGACGCCGCATGTCTATCCGTTCATCGTCAATGATCCGGGCGAGGGGACGCAGGCCAAGCGCCGCGCTGCCGCCGTCATCATTGACCATCTGACGCCGCCGCTGACCCGGGCCGAGAGCTATGGGCCCCTCAAGGATCTCGAAGCGCTGGTGGATGAATATTACCAGGCGGCAGGCCACGATCCGCGCCGGCTGAAACTGCTCAAACGCCAGATTCTTGAACTGGTGCATGACATCGGGCTCGACAGGGATGCCGGCATTGCGCCCGATGATGATGACGACCTGGCACTGGAAAAGCTTGACGCCTGGCTCTGCGATCTCAAGGAAATGCAGATTCGCGACGGGCTGCATATTTTCGGGCTTTCACCCGAGGGGGGCTGCTTGTTGATCTGACGGTTGCGTTGGCGCGGATCAAGCGCGGCGAAGCGCCGGGCGAGGACAGCCTGCACCGGGCGATTGCGCGGGATGCGGGGCTGACCGCGTTCGACCCGCTCGATTGCGCGATGGGTGAGCGGTGGTCGGGGTCAAAACCTGAGGAACTGCAGGCGGTTTCGGATGACCTCTGGCGCACCAATGGCGACACGGTGGAGCGGATCGAACTGCTGGCAATCGAGCTGGTGTCGGAGAGAATGGCTGTGCCCTCGGGATGGGCAGCGACTGCAGCCGTGATGGAGAATATCCGGACGCAGATCATGCCTTCAGTGCGGGCCTGCGGCACAGCTGAACTTGAGGGTCTCTTGATGGCGCTGGACGGGCGCTTCGTCCAGCCAGGCCCGTCGGGGGCGCCGACGCGCGGTCGGCCGGACGTGTTGCCGACGGGGCGGAATTTCTATTCGGTCGACAGCCGCGCGGTGCCTACGCCGGCGGCCTGGGAACTGGGGCAGAAATCGGCGGAGCTGCTGGTTACCCGTCACGCCCAGGACCATGGTGAATGGCCGACCTCGATGGCGCTGACTGCCTGGGGCACATCCAACATGCGCACCGGCGGCGATGACATTGCCCAAGCGCTGGCGCTGATCGGCGCCAAGCCGGTGTGGGACCCGTCGTCGCGGCGGGTGACCGGCTACGAGATCATTCCGCTGGCGATGATGAACCGGCCGCGGGTTGACGTGACCTTGCGGATTTCAGGGTTTTTCCGTGATGCGTTTCCCGACCAGATTGCGTTGTTTGACCGCGCCGTGCGCGCCGTTGCAGCGCTTGAGGAAGACGAGGCCGATAATCCGCTCGCGGCTCGCGCCCGGCAGGAAAGCGCGCGGCTGATTGACACCGGTGTCAGCGAGGCGGATGCCGGCAGGCAGGCTTCTTTCCGGGTGTTCGGTTCCAAGCCCGGTGCCTATGGGGCGGGTTTGCAGGCGCTGATGGATGAGCGCGGCTGGACCGACCGCAGCGATCTGGCCGAGGCCTTCGTGGTCTGGGGCGGCTATGCCTATGGAGCTGGGGAAGAGGGGCAGCTGGCGCGCGAATTGTTCGAGCAGCGGCTCTCAACCGTCGAGGCGGTGGTGCAAAACCAGGACAACCGCGAGCACGATCTTCTGGATTCCGATGATTACTACCAGTTCGAAGGCGGCATGACGGCGGCGGTGGAAGCGGCGCGCGGGAGCCGGCCGGCGATCTATCACAATGACCATTCGCGGCCCGAACGCCCGGTGATCCGCTCGCTGGAAGAAGAAATTGCCCGCGTCGTGCGTGGTCGGGCGGTCAATCCGAAATGGATCTCCGGGGTCAAGCGCCACGGCTACAAGGGCGCCTTCGAGATGGCGGCGACGGTCGATTATCTGTTTGCCTTTGCGGCCACCACCGGGGCGGTGCGCGATGCGCATTTCGAGGCGGTCTACCAAGCCTATCTGATGGATCAGGAAACGCTGGATTTCCTGCGCGAGAAGAACCCCGATGCGCTCAGGGAAATGGCTGAAAAGTTCGAGGAGGCCATCGAGCGTGGGCTGTGGACGCCAAAGAGCAATTCGGCCAAGTTTGCCCTGTCAGACATTGCCCGTGGGGCCAAGGACTGAACATGGCATTCGAGATACGCGAAATCGATGACACGAGCGGCGAGTTTTTTGCCGCAGTTGACGCGATCCTTGATGACGCCGCGGCCGGACTGGGGCTGCCGTTCGAGCCTGACAAATTGCACCTGCGGGTTGACGATGCCGAGGGCAGGCTTGCCGGCGGGCTGTCGGGCTATTTCGTCCAGGGCTGGCTGTTTGTGAAATTGCTGGCCATCGTTGATGAACAGCGCGGCAGCGGGATTGGCAGGGCGCTGATGCTGCGGGCCGAAGAGATCACCCGGCAGAAGGGCTATGCCGGGATCTATCTCGATACCTTCACTTTTCAGGCGCCACGATTTTACGAGAGCTTGGGCTATGTTGAATGCGGCCGTCTGCCGGCTGCGCGCGGCCATGCGCAGCGGATCTGGTTTGCCAAGGCCTTTGATGATGCGGGCGGAAGCCGGAACTGAGAAATGCCGCTTGAACCGGCGGGTCTTGCCGGTCAGGATTGATGTTGAAAAGGATGGATTGAGATGAGCGAACGGGTCAAGATTACCGATGGAATGAGCGAGGAACAACTCAACGAGCGCCACGCGGAAAAGATGAAGAAGAAGAAAGCCGCGCGTGACAAGATCATCGCCACCAAGACCATCGAAAAGGGCCTGGTGATCGTCCATACCGGCAAGGGCAAGGGTAAATCGACGGCCGCATTCGGCATGATCTTCCGCGCCATCGGCAACGGCATGAAGGTTGGCGTGGTGCAGTTCGTCAAGGGCAAGTGGTCGACCGGCGAGCGCAAGGTGCTGGAAGCCTTTCCCGATCAAGTGAAAATGGCCACCATGGGCCAGGGCTTTACCTGGGAGACGCAGGACCGCAGCCGCGATATCGCCGCCGCCCGCGAGGCTTGGCAATGTGCCCGCGAGATGATCCTCGATCCGGAAATCGACATGGTGCTGTGTGACGAGCTCAACATCGTGCTTCGCTACGATTATCTCGACGTCAACGAGGTCATCGAAACACTGAAGGAAAAGCCGGAGATGAAGCACGTCATCATCACCGGCCGCAACGCCAAGGAAGAACTGATCGAATTTGCCGATCTGGTCACCGAAATGGAAATGATCAAGCATCCGTTCCGCTCTGGCGTGAAGGCGCAGGTCGGGGTGGAATTCTGAGGGTCGCGCGTTCAGGTGAGCTCACTCGGGCGCGCCACGCCTTGCTTCAAGGTGCTACAGTGAGTTTTGCCCATCCGCTAGGATTGGCGTTGTTGTAGCCAGGGAGACATCGGATGAGCCTGACGGCAAGCTGGCAGTTCTGGGCGTTGGTGGCGGCGGTCTTCGCCGCCCTGACGGCGATTTTTGCCAAGGTCGGGATCGCCGATATCGACAGCGATCTCGCCACCTTCATCCGCACCTGCGTGATCATTGTGGTGCTCGGCGCTATCCTGACGGTGAGCGGCAAATGGCGGCATCCGTCATCGATCCCGTTCAAGACCTGGCTGTTTCTGGGCCTGTCAGGGCTTGCCACCGGCGGCTCGTGGCTCGCCTATTTCCGCGCGCTCAAACTCGGCGACGCCGCCCGGGTGGCGCCGCTCGACAAATTGTCGATCGTGCTGGTGGCCATTTTCGGCGTGATCTTTCTCGGCGAACACCTGTCCGCGCTCAATTGGCTGGGCGTGACGCTGATCGGCACCGGCGCGATTTTGCTGGCGGTTTTTTAGGGTGTGGCGTCTGATCGAGTGTCCAGCCGATAGGTCATTTACAAAACGAACCGGATAGCTGGTTTACAGTTTTTGCTGGAATTGCCCTTTCTCTGGTTGGCGCCTGGGGATAGGGTTGAGCTTGTTGGAGCTGCGATCGAGGTGACCGATGGCGGCGAAGAAGTCCTTCCCTGTCTTGATGTTCTTCTCAATGCTCATGGAAATTTCTCCATTTCGCACGGATCGGATCGCGCTCAATCCGATCCGTGCATCGTGGCCCTACCGGTTGGTACGTCGTGTTCGTCAGTCGAACTTGATAAGGTCCTTAAAGATCAGATGACCCCAGCTATTACCGTGCGCCTGCACTAGCAGCCCGCCTCCCGACAGCTCGCCAAGCGTGATCGGCGCGAACCCGAGATTTTCCGCGAGCGTCCCGATTTCCGACACTGCGTCATCGTCGTCGCTCGCCAGAAACACGACTCTCCGACCACCATGCACCGCTGGCTCCTGGCCGAGGACGCGAGCGACCAGATGGTTGAAGCCCTTGACCAATCTTGCACCTGTGAACGCTCGCGCGACGACTCTTGCGGACGGCTGTCCGCCCAGTTCCTCATCAGGCACACCATAGGCATTGGTCACGTCGACGATGATCTTCCCCTGCCAGGAGGGAGCGCCTTCGCGACATCCGGGTGCTGCTCGAATCGGACGGCCAGGAAGATGACGTCCGCCTTGACCGCTTCCGTGAGCTTCCTGGCCGTGACTTCGGATCCGATCGCGGCGGCGTCCGATGCGAAGCTTTCAGGATCGCGCGTGGTCGCCACGGATACAGCGATACCGCTCCGGGCGAATGCCCTGGCGAGAGTCTGGCCGACCTCGCCGAAACCAATAATTGCGTAGCTCATAATAATTCTCCGATCTGGTGCTAAAGTTGGGGGGTCAGACCTGCGCCCAGCCGCCATCGACGGCGAGATCTATGCCGGTGATGTAGGAGCTTTCATCGGAGGCGAGGAATGTGAGAGCAGCCGCGATTTCCTGCGGCTTGCCCCTGCGACCCATTGGGATTTGCGCAGTAAACTGGGCGACCGCCTGTTCGGCTTGCTCAGCGGTAAGGCCGGTCGTTGTCGCCAAGGCGAGAGTCTCGATCGCGCCAGGGCTCATCGTATTGACGCGGATCTTGCGGTCCTTCAACTCCTGTGTCCAAGACCGCGAGAAGCTGCGAACAGCCGCCTTGCTTGCTGCATAGGTGCTGAACGCCGGTAGCCCCATCACATTCGAGACCGAAGAGTTCAGAATGATCGAACCGCCCTCTTTGAAGATGGGAAGGGCCTTTTGCACGGTGAAGAACAACCCCTTCACATTCACATTGAAGGTCTGGTCAATATGGGACTCGGTAGCTTCCGCGAGCGGTGCGACTGTCCCTGCGCCCGCGTTTGCGAAGAGAATTTCGATGTGACCATGCTTCTCTTTCACCGTGGCGTAGAGCCGGTCCAGATCTTCCAGACACGAAACGTCGCCCACCACTGTTGTGACGTTTCTCCCGATAAGGACCGCGGCCTCTTGCAGGACTTTCTCGCGTCGCCCGAAGATCACGACCTGCGCGCCTTCTTCTACGAAACGCTTGGCTGTGGCCAGGCCAATTCCGCTGCTTCCGCCCGTGATGACTGCGATCTTACCTTCAAGTTTTTTCATGATTTTCTATCCTTCAGTGTGTGACTCAGACGCGGGATTGCGCCGGGGTCAGAGTTGCGCAAGGCCGCCGTCAACGGCGACCTCACTGGCGGTCATTAAGCTGCTATCTGACGACGCGAGAAACGCGGCCACCGCTCCGATCTCCGCCGGATCGGCCATGCGCTTGAGCGGATTCATCGATGCGAAGACCTTCATGCCTTCCTCGCCCACCGCTTCCACCGCAAGTTCGGTAGCAGTCGGCCCAGGCGCGAGCACGTTGACCCGGATGCCGGTGCCCTTCAGGTCTTCCGCCCAACTTCGCGCAAGGTTGCGGACTGCCGCCTTGCTCGCGCTGTAGACGCTGAATGCCGGGGCGCCCGTCGTACCGGCGCTCGATCCCGTCAGGATGATCGAACCGCCCTCGTCCATCAGCGGCAGCGCCTTCTGTACCGTGAAGATCGTACCCTTCACGTTGGTGTCGAAAGTTTCGTCAATGTGCTTGGCGGTGATCTCTCCGAGCGGCAGCAGACTTCCCGTCCCGGCATTGGCGAAGACGATGTCCAGCGTTCCGCGTTCCGCCTTAACCGCCGCGTAGAGACGGTCGAGGTCGGCCTCATTTGAGACCGAGCCCTTCACCGCAAGGGCATTGGCTCCAAGCTCGGCCACAGCGGCGTCAAGCGTTTCTTGCCGTCGGCCGAAGATGAAAACGAACGCGCCCTCGTCGATGAAGCGCTTTGCTGCGGCGCGGCCGATGCCGGTAGCGCCGCCGGTTATCACGGCAGTTTTTCCATTCAGTCTGTTCATGTCATGCACCCTTCGTTTCGCTGTCACGAGTTTTTGGCTGTACGGGGAAGTTCCCCGAGAGCCCTGAGGTGGGGTCACCGAAGTCGGGTGGGGAGAGCGGAATCGCGCACATCGGTGGTGCAAAAAAGATCCAGCTTGATGGATAAATGCCGCGGTGATTGCGCAAATTGCATGCTGGTATGTAATAGTGGGCTTTGGAAGCCACACGGCGCGGCGCGGGAATGCACCATGATCAACTGGGACGACGTTCGCTACTTTCTTGCCGCAGCGCGCGAAAGCTCGGTGCGGGCTGCCGCCAAGCGCTTGGGGGTGAACCACGCGACCGTGCTGCGACGCATTACCCAGCTCGAGAACCGCCTTGGGGCGCAGATGTTCGAGAAGCTGCCTTCAGGCTACCGCCTGACGGCTGTGGGCGAAGAGGTGCTCGATCTCGCGAACGATATGGAAGCGTCGTCGAACCAATTGGAAACCCGCGTCTTCGGGCGCGACCAGAGCGTGCGAGGGCTGCTGCGGGTGACCTTGACACCGATCCTCGCGACAAACTTGCTCATGCCGGACTTCGCTGATTTCGCGCGTCTGTATCCGGACATCGAGATGGAAATCCTGTCGTCCGGTGAGCTGGCAAACCTGACGAAGCGAGAGGCCGACTTGGCGATCCGCGTCGTCTACGACCGCAAAACCCTGCCGCTCAATCTTCACGGACTGAAGGGACCGGAGCTGTTTGGCGGCGTCTACATGTCTCGCGATCGGCTGGCCGCGTGGCGTACGGGCGCGCCTGATCCCGTCCGGTGGATCGTCATCAGCACTCATGGCATTCCGGAGTGGGCGGGGGAGGGTGAGGTTCGCACAACGGGGGTTCCATTCAGGGTCACGGACGCTGCGGCGGAGATCTCGGCTGTACGGCAAGGGCTCGGGATCACGACCCTGCCGTGCTTCGTTGGCGATGCCGATCCCCTGCTGGTGAGGGTGCCGGGCACCGACCTGCACCAGTACGGAACGCTGTGGCTACTCACACAAGGCGAGACACGCAAGACAAAGCGTGTGCGGCTTTTCACGGAGTTCGTATCCCGCAGGCTCGCGGCTTATGCCCCGCTTCTCACGGGGTTGTCACTAACGGGCGACTGACCAGTCGGGCTCAGCCGTTTCTTCGTTTCCCTTAAGTCTCGCTAGGCGCCCAAGTCATCCAGCGATAGTACTGCCGACCTTAAGTCAATGGGCTCTGTTGACCCTTGTATTGCTTCCCCTACTGATCCAGCAGCAGCTTAGCCGCAAGCGCCACGCAGGTGATCACCAGCAGGGGTTTGATGATCTTGGCGCCGTTTTTCATGGCCAGCCGCGAGCCCACTTGCGCGCCTGCGAACTGGGCGGCGCCCATCATCAGGCCGATCTTCCAGGAAATCACGCCGACAAAAGCGAAAACGGCAAAGCCGCCGATATTGGAGGCGAAGTTTAAAAGCTTGGTGTGGGCAGTGGCCTTGAGCAGGCCGAAACCTGCAAGCGCCACAAAGGCGAGCATGTAGAACGAGCCGGCGCCGGGGCCAAACAGGCCGTCGTAAAAGCCGACCATCGGCACGATCATGAGGCCGAACAGGAACGGCGATAGCCGGCGGGCGCGGTCGATATCGCCCATGTTGGGCTTGATGCCGAAATAGAGCGCGATGACAATCAGCAGAAACGGCAGGAAGGCGCGGAACAGCTCGCCGGGGATGAGCGTCGCCAGCATCGCCCCGATTGCCGATCCGGCGGCCGCGAGTACTGCCGGCCCGATCTGGGTCTTGAGGTCGACATGGCCCTTGCGGGCATAGGCGACCGTGGCCGAGCCCGAGCCAAACAAGCCCTGCAGCTTGTTGGTGCCAAGCGCTTCGACCGGCGAAAATCCCACCAGCAACATGGCCGGAAGCGCGATCAATCCGCCGCCGCCGGCAATCGAATCGACAAACCCCGCCAGGAAGGCCGCCGCGAACAGCAGCACGGTGAGCGTCAGCGTGAGGTCTTCCATGGGGTAGCCTGTGGGGAGATGGTGTGGGGGCGGCAATGGCTTGGAGCTATTGCATGCCGCTGGCGTTGGGGCAATTGCTGCTTGCGCACAGGCTTGGCCCGATCTGGGTGGCTACGCCGGGGGAACGGTGGCGTTTGCGGCTTTGAACTGCCGTGTCGGGCGGCTTGACAGCGGCGCGCGAAGCGGCCTTGGTGGCGGCAGGATCGGGATTTTGCGAAAGGCTCGCCACCGGGGCTGGCGGGACGCGGAAATTTACGGCCTTGTCCGGGCTTGCCCCGGTCTTGATGATGAAGTTGATGCTGGAAAGGACCATGCATGACAAACGGGGCTGACAACGGGCTTTCATGGACGCAACGGGTACGCGGATTTCTCGATCTGAACTCGTCGATCGAAGAAGTCGCCAATGATCCGGCGCTGACGGCGGAATTGCTGTTGTTGGTGAGGATGTCGTTTGCCGACAAGACCGTGGGTTCATCCGAGGCCGATGCGTTTGCGGCGATCTGCACCCGGCTGCTCGGTCTCAACGGCGATGAGTTGACCGAGATCCTGAGATATCTGCATGATTTCGGCTACGAGACCACCGATGCGCAGGCCGCGGCGATGCTTGCCGAGTTGCCTGAACCGCGCAAGCGCGAAATCCTCGATCATCTGGCAATCGTCGCCAAGGCCGACGGCAATGTCGACGAGCGCGAGCGGCGGCTGCTTGAAGCCACTGCACGGCGGCTCGGTTTCGCCTGAGCCTCTTGATCCACAACAATCAGGCGTCTGGCGCAGATCAACGCAATCGTGGCGCAAACCGCGTTGACCCATGATGCGCCAACGCCTAAGACTCCCCTCATGTGCGACGGCGCCTGATGACAGGCTGAGAGAAATTCCGGTGCGGCTGACTTATACCAAGAGCCAAACCCGGAGCTGTCCGGTTCGGTAAACGCGACAAACCCGTAAAATGGGGGCGCCGCTATTATCCGGCGTATCGTGCTGAAATTGTCACGTTGTCCGGAGGCCCCGATGCGCACCCTTGTTCTTTTTTCCATTCTCAGCGTCAGCTTTGGCGTTTCCAACGCTTTTGCTCATGGCGGGCACCTTGGCGATCTTGCCGGGCACTCGCATTGGGCCGGCTGGGCGGCTGCAGCTGCCGCTGCGGCAATTGCAGCCTGGGCAGTCAAGCGTGGCTCCAAGGCAAAGGCAGCAAGCGACGATCACGCTGAAGAAGCCGAGACCGGCGAAAAGCCCGATAGCGCGGGAGCCTGAACATGGAAAAGATCGGGATCATGGTTTGCGGTCATGGCAGCCGCAACCAGAACGCCGCACGCGAATTCGCCACCGTCGCCGAGGGGCTGAAAGCCCGCTATCCGGATCTGCCGGTGGAATATGGCTATCTCGAATTCTGCAATCCGGTGATCTCGGAAGGTCTTGATCGGCTGCGCGAAAAGGGCGTGACCCGGGTTCTGGCCGTGCCGGGCATGCTGTTTGCCGCCGGCCACGCCAAGAACGACATCCCTTCCGTACTCAACACTTACCAGGCGCAAAATCCCGGGATGGTGATCAGCTATGGGCGCGAACTTGGCATCGACCTGAAAATGATCAGGGCGGCGGGCGAGCGGATCCAGCAGGCGATCGACACGGCCAATGCGGCTGAAGGCGAAGTGGGTCTTCACGACACGCTGTTGATGGTGGTTGGCCGCGGCTCGTCCGATCCGGATGCCAATTCGAATGCGTCGAAGGTGATGCGGATGCTGTGGGAAGGCTTTGGTTTTGGCTGGGCCGAGACCTGCTATTCGGGCGTGACCTTTCCGCTGGTCGGGCCGGGGCTCAGCCATGCAGCCAAGCTCGGCTACAAGCGCATCATCGTGTTTCCCTATTTCCTGTTTACCGGCGTGCTGGTCAAGCGGATCTATTCCGAGACCGACGCGGTGGCCGCCGATCATCCCGAGATCCAGTTCATCAAGGCATCTTACCTGAGCGACCATACGCTGGTGCTCGACACCTTCCAGGACCGGGTGCAGGAGATCGTCGACGGGCAGGCGCTGATGAACTGCCAGATGTGCAAATATCGCGAGCAGGTGCTCGGCTTCGAAGCTGAAGTCGGACTGCCGCAGGAAAGCCATCATCACCATGTCGAAGGCATTGGCGGCGGGCTTGAGGATTGCCCCTGCAAGGGCGATTGCGACGCGTCGTGCCGCGAGGAAGAGTTCTGCAAGGAACATGGCCTGCCATGGACGCCGGTGCACAGCCACGCGAGCCCGGCACCGTTGGAGCCGGTGGATGATGCGCATTCGCATGGTCATGCACATGGGCATGACCACGGGCACGACCATGGGCATTCGCACGATCACACACATGACCATGGCCATGATCACAGCCACGGCGCTGACCATCACCATCATCCCTATCCGCATGCGGATCACCCGCACGGGCCGCGCTCGATGGAAAAGAACAAGGACTGACCGGGTTGACCGCTTTCACCCCCGTCCGCGATCCGGCAGAGATCTACCGGCGTTCCTTTGCCATCATCCGGGCAGAGGCTGAGCTTGCACGTTTTGACGCGGCTACCGAATCGGTGGTGGTTCGGATGATTCATGCCTGCGGGATGGTCGATCTGGCCGCTGACATCGCCGTCTCCGACGGCTTCGCGTTCACCGCGAGTGCTGCGTTGCAGGCTGGTGCGCCGGTGCTGTGCGATGTGGAAATGGTGCGTCACGGGGTGATCGGGCGATTGATGCCTGCGGGCAACGAGGTGCTGTGTCTGCTCAATGACCCGCGGGTGCGCGAGATCGCCGCACGCGATGCGACCACCCGCTCGGCAGCGCAGGTCGATCTCTGGGCCGAACGGATGGGCGGCGCGGTGATTGCCATTGGCAATGCGCCGACGGCGCTGTTCCGGCTGCTCGAGCTGATCGACGCTGGAGCGCCGAAGCCGGCCGCCATCATCGGCGCGCCGGTGGGCTTTGTCGGTGCGGTGGAAAGCAAGCAGGCGTTGGTCGACGATCCGCGCGGCGTAGCCTATCTTACAGTAACGGGGCGGCGCGGCGGCAGCGCGCTTGCCAGCGCTGCGGTGAATGCACTTGCCGGGGGGCTTGAAGGGCATGGCTGAAACGCCCTGGTTGACCATTCTCGGTATCGGCGACAATGGGCTCGACAGCCTGACGCCGCCGGCGCGAACGCTGTATGAAGCAGCAGCGACGATCATCGCACCGGAACGGGTGTTGGCGCGGATTGATTGCGGCGGCCGCGAGACCATCGCCTGGACCTTCGGGGTCAAGGAGACCCTAGCGCTGTTGATGGCGCGGCGCGGCACCCCGACCACCATTCTTGCCACCGGCGATCCGATGTTTTTCGGCATTGGCGCAACGTTGATGCGGCAACTCGATGCGGGCGAGCTCAGGGTGATCCCGTCCCCTTCGGCGTTTTCGCTCGCCGCCGCCCGGCTTGGCTGGGCGCTGCAGGAGGTGGCGATGATCTCGCTGCATGGCCGCTCGGTGCATGGGTTGGCCGCGCATGTGCAGCCGGGCGCACGGATCATCGCACTCACTTCAACCGGTCGCACGGTGATCGAGGCGGCGGAAATTCTCAACGCCCGCGGTTATGGCCGCTCCGAGATGGCGGTGCTTGAGCATATGGGCGGGCCGGATGAGCGCATCCGGGTGATGCGCGCCGACCGGATCGCAGCCGACAGGCCGGTGCTGGCCGCCTTCAACACGCTGGCGATTTTGTGCGAGGCCGAGCCCGGTGCGCGACTGCTGCCAGCGGTGCCTGGGCTGCCCGACGAAGCTTTCGAGCATGACGGACAACTGACCAAGCGCGAGGTGAGGGCGGTTACGCTATCGCGGCTCGGGCCGGTTCCGGGCGGGCTGATCTGGGATGTTGGCGCCGGCTGCGGCTCGATCGGAATAGAGTGGATTCGCGCTGCCCGCGGCGCCCGGGCGATCGCCATCGAGACCGACAGTGCGCGCCGGGAAATGATCGCCCATAATGCCATGACGCTGGGTGCGCCGGGGCTGGAGATTGTTGCGGGCACCGCGCCGGCAGCGCTCGAAAATATCGAGGCGCCGGACGCTGTATTCATCGGCGGCGGCATTTCCCGCGATGGTGTATTCGAAGCGGCCTGGCAGGCGCTGGCGCCCAACGGCCGGCTGGTTGCCAACGCCGTAACCGTGGAAGGCGAAGCGCGGTTGTTTGCGCTGCAGGCGGTGCATGGCGGCGAGTTGATTCGGGTGCAGACAAGCCGCGCGGAACCGGTCGGACGCTATCTCGGCTGGAAGCCGCAGATGCCGGTGACGCTGTGGGCGGTGACCAAGGGGCGGGACGAATGAGCGGCACTCTTTACGGGCTGGGGCTAGGGCCAGGCGACCCCGAATTGCTGACGCTGAAAGCCTACCGGATCTTGCAGTCAGCGCCGGTGATCGCTTGGCCGGCGCCGGATACCGGTCCGAGTTTCGCCCGCACCATTGCCGCTTCGCATCTGCCCGGCGGGCAGGTCGAGATCCCGATCGTGATGCCGATGCGGACCGAGAGGTTTCCGGCACGCGACGTCTATGACCGGGTGTCGGTGGAGATCGCCGCCCATCTCGATGCCGGACGCGACGTGGCGGTGCTGTGCGAAGGTGATCCGTTTTTCTATGGCTCGTTCATGTATCTGTTCGAGCGGCTGGCGCCGCGCTACCGGACCGAAGTGGTGCCCGGGGTGTCTTCGATGATGGCGGCGGCAAGCGCTGCCGGCCGTCCGCTGGCTGCGCGCAACGATGGGCTGTCGGTTTTGCCGGGACCACTTTGCGACGATGAGCTCACAAACAGAATCAACTTGGCGGATGCAGTTGCGATCATCAAGATCGGCAGGCATTTCAAGCGTTTGCGCGCGCTGATTGAGAAAATGAATCTTCTGGCGCAGGCCGTCTATGTCGAGCGGGTAACACTTGGCGCGGAGCGCTTGATGCCGCTTGCGGATGTGCCTGAAGACACCGCGCCATACTTTTCGATGATCCTGATTTACAAGGGCGGCGAGGACTGGGTCCATTCGCTGCCGGGGAGCAAGGCATGAACAAATCCGCGGCGATCGTGATTCTGTCGGAGGCGGCGTTGCCGTTGGCCCGGCGCATTGCCCAGACTACTGGCGGCGAGGTGCACGGGTTCGCCCGGCGCGTGCCGCAGGGCGCGGATGTGCAGTTTGGTGATGTCGGGGGACACCTGGCCGAGCTGTTTGCGGAAGGGCGGCCGATCATCGCCATGATGGCGGCGGGCGCTGTCATCCGGTTATTGGCGCCCCATCTCACCGACAAGGCGAACGAGCCTGCGGTAATCGCGGTTGCGGAAGACGGATCGGTTGCCGTGCCGCTGCTCGGCGGGCACCACGGCGCTAATGATCTGGCGCGCAAGATTGCCGCAATTACAGACGGGCTTGCAGCGGTTACCACGGCAGGTGACGTGAAATTCGGAGTAGCGTTGGATTCTGCCGCCGGAAGGCTGGGTGCTTGCCAATCCCCAAAACGCCAAGCTGGTGATGGCCGATCTGGTGGCTGGCAGAACTGCGCGGCTTGACGGCGATGCGCTCTGGCTCAGCGAGAGTGGGTTGATGTTTTCGCCTGATGGCGCGGTTGTTCTGGCTGTCTCGGACAGGGCCATTGCACCGCCTGAAAACGGGCTGCTGTATCATCCGCAAAACCTCGTGCTTGGCATCGGCTGCGAACGTGGTGCCAGTGGTGACGAAGCGCTGGCGCTGGCGCTGGAAAGACTCACCAAGGCTGGGCTTGCACCCGAGGCTGTTGGGCTGGTGGCGTCGATTGATGTGAAGGCCGATGAGGCAGCGGTGCATCATGTGGCGCAGCATTTCGGTTGCCCGGCGCGGTTCTTCGATGCGGTAACGCTGGAAGCGGAAACGCCGCGGCTGAAACATCCGTCTGATATCGTCTTTGCCGAAGTCGGGTGCCATGGCGTGTCCGAAGGCGCTGCATTGGCTGCCGTTGGAGCGTCAGGCGAACTGATCGCGGAGAAGCGCAAAAGCAAGCGTGCCACTTGTGCCATCGCACGCGCGATGGAGCCGTTTACAAACGCGAACCTGCCGGGCAGGGCGCGGGGCAAGCTGATGGTGGTCGGTATCGGGCCGGGATCAGAAGGCTGGCGCTCGCCAGAGGTTTCGCAGATGGTTTCTGCTTCGACCGATCTGGTCGGCTATTCGCTCTATCTCGATCTGCTCGGGCCGCTGACCAAGGGCAAGACGCGGCATGATTTTGATCTTGGCAAGGAAGAGGCGCGCGTGCGCCACGCGATGGGACTGGCAGGCCAAGGCAAGTCGGTGGCGCTGGTCTGTTCTGGTGACGCCGGGATCTACGCGATGGCGACGCTGGTGTTCGAACTTTTGGACAAGTCGGACGGACCGGAAGGCCTGACGGCAGAAGCACGCCGGATCGAGATTGCTGTGTCACCGGGCATCTCGGCGCTGCAGGCCGCGGCTGCGCGCGCCGGTGCGCCGCTGGGGCATGATTTCTGCACCATCTCGCTGTCGGATCTGCTGACGCCCTGGGAAGACATCAAGCGCCGGGTGACGGCTGCGGGCGAGGGCGATTTCGTCATCGCGTTCTACAATCCGGTGTCGAAGAAGCGCCGAACCCAACTGGCATGGGCGCGCGACAAGCTGCTCGAGCATCGCCCGGCGTCCACGCCGGTGATCCTCGCCACCAATCTGGGGCGCGAAGGCGAGTTGATCCGCATCGTGCCGCTGGGCTCGCTCAATGTCGATGATGTCGACATGCTCACCGTGGTGGTGGTCGGCTCGTCCAATTCCGCCACGATCAAGACCGGCGACGGCAAAACCTGGGTCTATACGCCGCGCGGCTATGCCCGCAAGGAAGGCACAGCCATGGCAAACATCATATCTGGAGACGCGGCATGACCGTTTATTTTATCGGCGCCGGACCGGGCGCACCCGACCTCATCACCGTGCGCGGCCTCAAGCTGATCGAGCGATGCCCGGTGTGCCTCTACGCCGGGTCGCTGGTGCCGGAGGAAATCGTCCACGCCGCGCCCGAAGGGGCGCTGGTCAAGGACACCGCGCCGATGCATCTCGAGGCGATCATCGCGGAGATGGAAACCGCGCATGCGGCCGGCCATGATGTGGCACGGGTGCATTCGGGCGATCCGGCGATCTATGGCGCGGTGGCCGAGCAGATGCGGCGGCTGGATGCGCTGGGGATCGATTACGAGGTGGTGCCAGGCGTGCCGGCTTTCGCCGGTGTGGCGGCAAAGCTTGCCACCGAGCTGACCCTGCCGGAAATCGCCCAGACGGTGATCATCACCCGCACCGGCATGAAGGCGTCATCGATGCCGGAGTTCGAGCAGTTGGAAATTCTCGGCCAGTCGCGGGCGACGCTGGCGATCCACCTGTCGATCCGCAATCTTGATTATGTGCGGCGGTCGCTGGAGCCGTTCTATGGCGCCGATTGCCCGGTGGTGATTGCCTACCGTGCCACCTGGCCGGACGAACTCTACATCCGCACCACGCTTGAGGGCATGAAGGAAGAGGTGCGCAAACACAAGATCACCCGCACCGCGCTGATCATGGTCGGCAAGGTGTTCGGCGATATCAGCTTCCGCGACAGCGACCTCTACAATTCCGACTACTCGCATGTGCTCAGGAATGTCGGAAAAAAGAAGAAGGCGAAAGTGGTGTAGTAGATAGGTGTCGACGGAATCCCAACTGCGTTTCTTGCTACGATTTCAATTCTGCAACGCCGGTTCCTAAGTTTCCGTCATCCCCGCCTTGAGCCGGGATCCAGCGACCCGTCGTCCTGGGTGAAGAGACTTTGTTCTGGTGTTGAATTTGGATCAGCTCAGAACTGCGGTGGCTTCGATTTCGATTAGGAAATCCGGCATTGCAAGGCACTGAACGCCGATCAATGTATTGGCTGCGGGTATAACATCACCGTAAAATGCACCTATGGCAGGGCCGATGATTTCGAGCTGGTCAGGCGAATAATTGACCACATAAGTCCTGAGCCTGACAACATTGGCTGCGGACGCACCTTCTGCGGCCAACACCTCTTTGAGATTTGCAAAGGCCTGCGCCGCTTGCGCGCCCAAGTCTCCCGGGCCCACCAGATTGTTATCCTTGTCCCATGCAACTTGCCCGGCGAGATGAAGCATTCTGCGTCCTTCAGATGCAACTGCATGCGAAAACCCAAACTGCGTTGCATTATACATTGTGGTGGGATTAACAGCTTCTCGTTTCATGTTGGGTTTCCTACTGTTTGGGAATGATATGAGTGCCAAAATGGGCACCAGATCTGCGTTTATTCTGGCAGACAAGCAGACTCACTACAAGGCATCAAAACACGCGCAAAGTGTTGCAAAAGAAGTGAAATTCGACAGAATTCGCACGATATCTTTTCGGCCAAAGGTTTCTTCCTTGTCGGTAATGATTTGGAAGATACGTTCCGGATTTTTAGTGAAAACAGAGAGCTATGTGTCCCCGGTGCACACTGCGCATATCGACCGCACCGGATTTGCCAACCCGATCAGTCCAAGGACCTGGGCTGGCCGGATACCGGATCGGGGTCCGGCATGACGGAACACAAGACATTTATGGTGGTTCTCAATCGCCCCGCCCGACCATAATTACCGGCACCCCCAACTCTCGCGCCGCCTCGATCTTGGCGTAAGCCGCCTTGCCGCCTGAATTGCGGCAGACGATGTGGGTGATCGAATGGGCGATCAGCAGCAGTGTCTCTACTGCCGGCGTGTCGCCGGGGCGGCCCAGGATCAGCGCATGGTCGGGGAGTTCCAGCGGATGCTCCGGCGGGTCGATCATGCGGACGATGAAATGCACATCCTCACGGGAAGCGAACAGACCGATATGCTGCGAGCCCAATGCCAGTAATACGCGGGCGCGGGGCGGAATGACATCGCGGGCTTGGTTCAGTGTTTCGACTTCTATCCAGTTGTCGCCGGGTTGTTTTGCCCAAGCGGTGCGGGTGCGGATGTCGAGCTGCACGCCAGCGATTTTCGCCGCCTCAATGGCGTTGGCGCTGATCTGGCGGGCGAAGGGATGGGTCGCGTCGACCATTCGGGTGACGCGCTCGGCGCGGATGAAATTGGCCAGTCCTTCGACGCCACCAAAACCGCCGCTGCGGACCTCACCTGCAAGCGGCGCGGGATCACGGGTGCGACCGGCCAGCGAGGTGATCACCCGCGCATCGGGGTGGCGTGCGACCAGATCGCGGGCCAGCTCGGCTGCCTCGCTTGTGCCGCCGAGAATCAGGATGGTTTGGGGGGCATTCGGCTCAGACGGCATGGGCCAGAAGCGTCCCGGCGCGGTCGGTGACCATCACATCGACACTGACCGGGGCGCCGCGGAGCACGTCAAGCACGGCGTTACGCGCGGCTTTGCCGATTATTTCGGGTAGATCAAGCCCGGCAGCACCGGTCAATTCCAGCGCCTCGAGCGCGGTGTTGGCGGCCAGGATCTGGTCCGTCAGCTCACGGTCTGCGCCCAGTTCGCCGGCCTTTTCGGCAAGCCACGCCATGTCGACCTGGCTGCGGCCCGAATGCAGATCCATCGCGCCCTGGGCGAGCTTGGTCATCTTGGCGAAACCGCCGGCAATGGTCAGCCGCGGAACCGGATGGGCGCGGAGATATTTGAGCAGCCCACCGGCGAAATCGCCCATGTCGAGACAAGCAAGGTCGGACAGGCCGTGAAAGTTCTGGGCGGTTTTCTCCGAGCTCGAGCCGGTGGCGCCCAGCACATGCGGAAAGCCCTCGGCGCGGGCGACATCGATGCCGCGGTGGATCGAGTGGATCCAGGCGGCACAGGAGAACGGATGAACGATGCCGGTGGTGCCAAGCACGGAGAGGCCACCGAGAATGCCAAGCCGCGGGTTCCAAGTCTGCAGCGCCAACTCGGCGCCGTTCTCGATCGAGACCTCGATTTCGATGTCGGGCGAGATGCCATGATGCTGGCACAGCGCAGTGACGGTTTCGGTCATCATCCGCCGCGGCACCGGGTTGATCGCCGGTTCGCCGACCGGAACCGGGAGCCCCGCCCGGGTGACGGTGCCGACGCCATCACCCGCCTTGAAGACAATGCCCTGTCCCTGAGCGAGCCGCTGGATGCGGGCGATGACCATCGCCCCGTGGGTGACGTCGGGGTCGTCGCCGGCGTCCTTGATGATGGCCGCCATGGCGGTTTTTTCATCCAGGGATTCACGCGCCAGCGCAAACCCCGGCTGCTCGCCTTTCGGCAAGGTGATGACCACCGGATCGGGGAACTCACCGGTCAGCAATGCGGTCAGCGCGGCCTTCGTTGCCGCCGTGGCGCAGGCACCCGTCGTCCAGCCCCGGCGCAGCGCCGTGGCGGGTTTTTCCGATCGAATTTCGTTTTCGTCGCTGTCCATGTCGCAGTTCTTGATCGTGTCTTGCCTGTTGCCGTTATAGAGTGCGATTGATACGGGTGTAAGCCTAATCATTCGAATGGAAAATGCATGATCGACTGGCGCCAAAACCTGCCGGAAATGAAAGCCGGCGAAGTCTGGCTGGTAGGAGCCGGGCCGGGTGACCCGGGGCTGTTAACGCTGCATGCCGCCCATGCGCTGAGCCAGGCCGATGTGATCGTCCACGATGCTCTGGTCAATGCCGAATGCCTGAAGCTTGCCCGCCCGGGCGCCCGCCTGGAATATGCCGGGAAACGAGGCGGAAAACCATCGCCGAAGCAACGCGACATTTCGCTCAGGCTGGTCGAACTGGCACGCGAGGGGCAGCGGGTTCTGCGGCTCAAGGGCGGAGATCCTTTCGTGTTTGGCCGTGGCGGCGAAGAAGCGTTGACGCTGGTCGAGCACCATATTCCGTTCCGCATCGTGCCGGGGGTGACGGCTGGGATCGGCGGGCTGGCCTATGCCGGCATTCCGGTGACCCACCGCGACACCAATCATACCGTTACCTTTCTCACCGGCCACGATGCCAGCGGTCTGGTTCCCGACCGGATCGATTGGGATGGCGTGGCCCGCGGCAGCCAGGTAATTGTCATGTATATGGCGATGAAACATATCGCCATTATTGCCGCGCGACTGATAGACGCGGGGCGCGATGCCGACGAGCCGGTGGCCTTCGTTACCGACGCCTCGTTGCCTGAGCAGAAAGTGCTTGAAACAACGCTTGAGCGGGCTGCTACCGATGTTGCCGCATCGGGGTTGCAGCCGCCGGCGATCGTGGTAGTGGGCAAGGTTGTACGGCTGAGGCCGGCGCTTGACTGGATGGGCGCCGCAGCCGGTCGGGTTCTGACCGCCGACCCTCTGGGAAATCGCGCTGATGCGCAGAAAGACAGTGCATGACGGGATTGATGATTGCGGCGCCGCAGTCAGGCGCCGGCAAGACGACGGTAACATTGGGACTATTACGGGCGCTCAAGCGCCGCGGGGTGGCGCTGGCGCCGGGCAAGGCCGGCCCGGATTATATCGATCCCGCCTTTCACACGGCAGCAAGCGGCGAGACCTGCCTCAATTACGATCCATGGGCGATGCGCGGTGACCTGCTGCTGGCCAATGCCGCGCTGCAGTCGCAGGGTGGCCGCATGCTGGTGATCGAAGCGATGATGGGGCTGTTTGACGGCGCCGCCGACGGATCCGGTTCTGCTGGCGATCTGGCCGGGCTGCTCGGTCTGCCGGTTATCTTGGTAATCGACTGCGCCAGCATGTCGCATTCGGTTGCGGCGATGGCGCAAGGTTTTGCCAATTTTCATCCCGACGTGCTGGTCGCCGGCGTCATCCTCAACCGGGTCGCCAGTCCACGCCACGAAGGCATGCTGCGCCAGGCGCTCGACAAGGCACGGATCGCTGTCCTGGGCGCGTTGCCACGGGACGACAGCCTGAGCGTCCCGCAGCGCCATCTCGGGCTGGTGCAGGCCGGAGAAAATGCCGAACTTGCAAGGTTGATCGATGCCACCGCGGATCTGGTGGAAAGCCGCGTCGATCTGCATCAGCTCGTCAGGTTGGGGCAGCGGGCACCTGCCAAGGCGACGTTGGCAAAGATCTTGCGGCTGCCACCGCCTGGCCAGAAGATCGCGGTGGCGCGGGATATCGCTTTCGCCTTTGCCTATGAGCACATGCTGCTTGGCTGGAAACGGCGTGGCGCGGAAATCTCGTTCTTCTCACCACTGGCTGACGAGGGACCGGCTGAGGATTGCGATGCGGTGGTTCTGCCCGGCGGCTATCCGGAATTGCACGTCGGCGTGCTGGCCAGTGCGCAGGGGTTCAAGTCCGCTATGCTTGCAGCGATCAAGCGCGGTGTGACGGTTTATGGCGAGTGCGGCGGCTACATGGTGTTGGGCGAGGGGCTCATCGACGATCAGGGTGTACGGCACGAGATGCTGGGCGCCTTGCCGCTGGTTACCAGTTTTGCCGACCGGCAGCGGCACCTGGGCTATCGCCGGATGACGCCGATGCCCGGCTTCTTCTGGGACATGGAACTCTCGGCGCATGAATTTCACTATGCAACGATCGTTTCCGAAGGCGAGGCCGACAGGCTGTTCTCGGCACGGGATGCGCTGGGCGCCGATCTCGGTGCAGTCGGATTGAGACGCGGCAACGTCTCGGGATCGTTCATGCATGTTATTGACCGGATAGACTGACTGATATGAGTCCTGTTCTTGATCCCATTGCCCATGGCGGCGCCCTTTCCGAGGCTATGGCGCGCCATGGCGGGGCGGCGTCGGAATGGCTCGATCTGTCGACTGGCATCAGCCCGTTTTCGCTGCCTCTGCCCGATCTGCCAGCCGATATTTGGCGGCGGCTGCCGGAGCAGGCGGAAGCGGTGCGTGTCGCGGAACTGGCGATGCGCCATTATGGCGGCGCGGTAACGCCGGTGATTACACCCGGCACTCAGGCCGCCATTCAACTGCTGCCGTGGCTCAGGCCGGACGCCGAATCTGTGGCCATCGTCTCGCCCACCTATGGCGAGTACGAACAGGCCTTTCGCCGCGCCGGCATAGAGATCGACCATATTGATACGATTGAGGCGGCGGCAGCGACGCGGGCAAGCACGGTGATCCTCGCCAATCCCAACAATCCCGACGGCCGCGCCACCATGCGCGACGATATTTTCGGCTTTGTGCGGGCGCATCGGAACCGGCTGGTTGTTGTCGATGAAGCTTTTGCCGATATGCGCCAGGACTTGTCGATGGCGGGTGCCGCGGGAATGGAGCCCAACCTGGTGGTCATGCGCTCCTTCGGCAAGTTTTTTGGGCTTGCCGGTTTGCGGCTGGGGTTCGTGTTTGCCGAGCCGGGCCTGTCGAAGATACTCAGCGACCGGCTTGGCCCCTGGGCAGTTTCAGGGCCGGCATTGGCAATTGCCGCGCATGGGTTTTCGCGCATGGATTTGGTTTCCAATCTGCGCCAGCGGATCGACAAGGCACATGCCATGACCCGGTCGGCGCTCAACATGGCCAATGTTTCGGTCATTGGCGAGACGGCGCTGTTTTTCTGCTGCGAGGTGGGTGACGGCGCAGCGGTGCGCAATGCGCTGGCGGGCCATCAGGTGCTGGTGCGGGCGTTTGACCATAGCCCGTCGCGGATCCGCATCGGTCTGGTTCCTGACGAGCTCTCCGGTGTGCGATTGCGCGAAACCCTGCGGCTTGTCGGCGTCCGGACCCCATGATGTGGCATCTGGCGGTGCTTCTGGCGGCGCTTGTGCTCGACCGAGTTGTTGGCGACCCGGACTGGCTGTGGCGGCGACTGAGCCACCCGGTGGTGATTTTCGGCCAGGCCATCGGCTTTATCGAGCGCCGCTTCAACCATGCAGATGACAGTGCTCTGACGCGCCAGCGCAACGGCAGGATTGCAATTGCAGCGCTGTTAATTGTCGCCGCGCTGGCCGGACTGGCATTGAACGTGGCATTTGCACAGTTGGGGATGATTGGTTGGGCGCTGGAGACGGTGATCGTCGCGGTTTTTCTGGCGCAAAAAAGTCTTGGTGATCATGTATGTGCGGTCGTTACCGGCTTGCGCGAGGGTGGGGTAGTCGGCGGGCGAGCAGCGGTGGCGATGATTGTCGGCCGCGATCCCGAGGCTCTCGATGAAGCTGGTGTGTCGCGGGCGGCGATCGAGAGCTTGGCCGAGAATTTTTCCGACGGTATCGTCGCGCCGGTGCTGTGGTACGCGGTTTTTGGACTGCCGGGGCTGCTGGCCTACAAGATGCTCAACACTGCGGATTCGATGATCGGCCATCTCAATGACCGGTATCGGGAATTCGGGCGTGCAGCGGCGCTGCTCGATGATCTCGCCAATTGGCCGGCGGCGCGGCTTTCGGCGTTGTTGATTGCCTGTGGTGCGGGTCTGGCCAGGGGAATTGATGCCATGCGCCAGGCGGGCGAGCAGGCGCTGGTGGATTCAGGTCTGCATCGCTCGCCCAATGCCGGCTGGCCGGAAGCGGCGATGGCCGGCGCGCTGGGGCTTTCCCTGGCCGGGCCGCGGCAGTATGGCGGCGAGATGGTGATGGAGGCCAGTGTCAACGCCCGCGGGCGTCGGCAGGCCAGTGCGGCAGACGTTGAGGAGGCGCTCAAAATCTTTTTCGAGCCTGTGACAGTCTCGCCGCTGCCGTTCTGTTGGTGCTTGCAATTCTTTAAAACCAAGATAAATCAATTGGTTGCGTCGGTATTTAGAATGCCGTTGCTGTTTTTAACTTTAACCTGATTATCAATCTGTATAAATTTTCTCGCTGATAGTATTGTGATGTGCAGCGTGTATGGGGGAAGTAAAATGAGATATTTGTTTTTGGTTGGGGCATTTGCACTTGCTCTGATGCCATTTTCAGCGACGTCGGCTCTTGCCGCCAAGGTCGTTGCCAAGATTGACGTGTCGTCGCAGACCATGGTGGTCAGCCAGAATGGCAAGGTGAAATACAAGTGGAAGGTTTCCACTGGCCGATCCGGATATTCGACCCCGCGCGGCACCTACTCGCCGAAATGGCTTTCGCGGTATCACCGGTCACGCAAATACAACAATGCGTGGATGCACTATGCGGTGTTCTTCCGCGGTGGCTATGCGATCCACGCCACCCGCGACACCAAACGTCTGGGGCGCCGCGCATCGCATGGCTGCGTCCGCTTGGCCGAACAGCATGCAGCGAAATTCTACTCGCTGGTCGAGAAAATGGGCAAGAACAACATCCGCATCGTCGTCCAGAACTGATAGCGTGATTTCAGTTGAGGGCCCGGTCTTTGCCGGGCCTTCATTATTCTATTTCAAAGTATGCTTGATATTCCAACGGTCGTGAAACCACTGCCACTGGCCTGGATATTCGCGCACCCAGCTTTCCACTTTGTCGTTGAGCATTTGCGATGTGGCGGCCACGTCGACGCTGCCATCGGCGTTCCGCGGAATTTCGATCGCTGCCTCCACCACCAGACGATGACGGCCACCTGGCAGGCGGATCGAGCGGGCCGGATAGACCTCGCATTCAAATTGCCGCACGAGCTTGGCCAGCAGTGGATTAGTGCGGGCTTCAAGACCGAAAAAGGTCGTTTGCGCACCCTTGTGGAATTTCTGGTCGACGAGCATGCCGACACCGCCACCGGCTTCCAACCGACGGGCCAGCGTAAACGCTGCGCCGGCCCGCGAGGGCACCAAATGGCCCATTGCCGTGCGCCGCGTAGCTAGCACCTTACGGGCGATATAGGGATTGTTTGGAGGGCGAAACAAGGCCATGACATCGAGATCAAAGGTCGCTGCGGCAACCGGCAATAATTCGAAATTTCCGGTATGAGCGGTAAAGACGATGAACGGCTTGCCGCTGTCGCGCAGCTTGGTAAAATACTCAATGCCCTCGACTTCGATCATGCCTGGTTCAGTTGACTCGGGATCGAAATCAAACAGCTTGTCCAAAAACACATATTCTGCCGCGAGGCGGGCCATGTTGCCCCACATGTCGACGGCAATCTGTTCGCGTTCGGCTTCGGTTTTTTCCGGGTAAGCCTTCTTCAGATTGAAGAGCGCCAGTCTGTGACGCGGCGTTAGCGGCCCGATACGGCGGGCCATGCGATCGACAAACTCAATGGCTTTTTTGGCCGGCAACAACGATATCAACCGGAGCAGCGACAGGACGGCGGCTGCAACCAGCCAGTGTTGGGCACGCTTGAACGCGATCACCAGCCGTGTCAGCACCATGCGGTAAGGATTTGCCATGGGAAGCCGGGTTCAATCCATCTTGAGAATGATTTTGCCGAACACGTCGCGGCCTTCCATGCGGGCCAGCGCCGTATAGATCTCGTCAAAACCTACTTCAGTGTCGATGACCGGTTGCACCTGACCGGCCGCCATTTTCTGCATGGCATCGGCCATGTTCTGCATCCGGCACCCGAAAGAGCCGATCAGTCGCAATTGCTGCTGAAACAGCATCATCAGATTCATCTGGGTCGACACACCCGAGGTCGAACCGCAGGTAACCAGCCGGCCGCCGCGCTTGAGTGACAGCATCGAACCGGCCCATGTGTCGGCACCGACATGTTCGAACACCACATCGACACCGCGCTTTTTGGTGAGCTTGCGCACCACGCCTTCAAAACGGTCGGTCCGGTAATTGATCACGTGATCGGCGCCGAGCGCCTTGGCCTTTTCGATCTTCTCGTCCGAGCCGACCGTGGTGATGATGGTGCAGCCCATTTTCTTGGCGAGCTGAATGGCGGCCGAACCGATGCCGGAACCGCCGGCATGGACCAGAATGGTCTCACCGGGTTCGAGCCTGGCATTGTCAAACAGCATGTGCTCGACAGTGCCGAAGGTGACCGGTGCAACCGCCGCACCAATCGGGCTGACGCCGGGCGGGGCTGGGACCAGCAGCCGAGCCGGCAGGTTGACCTTCTCCTGAGCGAAGCCATCGAGATGGAAGCCGTGGACGCCGCTGACATGTTCGCACAGATTGTCACGGCCTTCGCGGCAGGGCCGGCACAGGCCGCAGGTTCGGGCGCCGTAGATCGAAACCAGCTGCCCGGGAATAAGGCCGGAAACGCCATGGCCGATGGCATCGACCACGCCGGAGGCTTCCGCGCCGATGACGAGAGGCATCTTGCGCTTGGCAAAAGCCATGCCGCGCCAGCCCCAGACATCGATGTGATTGAGTGCCACAGCCTTGATCGAGACCGTTGCCTCGCCAATTCCGGGCGGCGGCGGCGGCGGCAGGTCGACGGTTTCCAACTTGCGGTCTTCAATGAGCTGCAATGCGCGCATGTATCTCTTCCTTCGCGGCCCGGCCTGGTCCAACCTGCTGAGCGAAATCTCCAGGAGCCAGCCGGGACATCAGGTGTCCAGTTTACCGCGCATATCCGTGTTCACGCAGCGATTGGACGCGATGATCGATATTTCCCGAGCTGATCCGCCCGGGCGCGCCATGCCTTAAGCGGGTTCGGCTTCCATGACAAGGCATGCGTTCTGCCCGCCAAATCCGAATGAGCTGGAAAGCACGCTGGTGACGACCGCCGAGCGCTTGATGTTGGGGACCACGTCGAGCGGGATCGCCGGGTCGGGATTGTCATAGTTGATGGTTGGCGGAATGACGCCGGTCTGGATGGTCAGCAGCGAGAATACAGCTTCCACTGCGCCGGCCGCAGTCAGCGTGTGGCCGATCATCGATTTGTTTGAGGAAACCGGTACTTTGGCCATGCGGTCACCAAACACCGTCGACAAAGCATGGTACTCCATCTTGTCGTTTTCCGGCGTGGAGGTGCCATGAGCGTTGACGTAGCTCACCTGGTCGGCGGAAATGCCGGCATCTTCGAGTGCGGCGCGGATAGTGGCAATCGCCGGTCCAGCATCGGGCGAGGAGCGCGTGCGGTGAAAATGATCGGCCTTCTCGCCGCAACCGCTGAGAATGCCCAGCACCCGCGCGCCGCGACTGATGGCCGCTTCAAGCGATTCCAGCACCAGCGTCGCCGCGCCTTCCGCGATGACAAAACCGTCGCGGTCCTTGGTGAACGGACGTGAGGCCTTTTCCGGCGGATCATTGTTGGTCGACAGCGCTGACAACAGTGAAAAGCGGATCAGCGCTTCGGCGCTGACCGATCCGTCGGTGGCGACGCTCAGCGCCCGGTCGGTACGGCCCTGGCGAATGGCTTCGACGCCGAGCTGAATTGCCGTGGCGCCGGAAGCGCAGGCGGTCGACAGCGTGATCGGCAGGCCGCGGGTGCCGAAGCGGTCGGCCAGGCGCTCGGAGATCGAGCCGAACAGAATCGATTCGTGGTAGGCGGGATCGGCCTTTTCACGCAGCACGGCAAGAAACTGCTCATAGGCGTTGCCCGACATCTGTTCCGGGCGAACCCGGTCACCGAGTTCGAAGCGGGCGCTCCATTCCGGCTCGATCGGCGGGGCGGCGAGAAACAGCGGACCGCCGAAATCGCCGGAGAGACCTGCTTGCGCGAGTGCTTCGAGGGTGGTTTCGCGGGCAAAGGCATAAGAGCGCTCAACGCTGTTGGGCGCGGGAATGTCGATAAAATCCACGGTGCCGCAAATACGCGTGGAAAGCTCGTCCGAGGGAAACCGGGTGATCGGGTGAATTCCGGATTTACCGGCCGTCAAGGCGGCCCAGTTGTCCTCAAGTCCCTGACCCAGCGATGTCACGACGCCCATGCCGGTGACGGCGACAAGCGGCCGGCCGAGATGATCCCTGTATGCGGCTTTGCTCATGACAGTCTCCGTCTCATGACATCTTGCTCAGGCGGGCGATGCCTTCGCCACGGAAGTGGCCGATGGTAGTAACAATCGCTGACTTGGCTGCTGCCTGCATGACCGCGTCTGTACCCGGTGCCATAGGTCTGATCGGTTGGTCAGCGTCAAGTGCCAGGCAAGCAAGGGCCACGCCGGTGGTAAACTGGGCTTCGACAGAATGACCAAGCATGGCGCCATAGGTGCGCACAGGCACGCCCGGAAGCCGGGACTGGAGAAATCGGCGTTCACGCCCGCTCAATTCAGGAAAACCGCTGGCGCCGCAGAACACGATCGCGTCGCCGGTGGCTTCAGATGCCCCGGTTTCATCGGCCAGGCGCCCCAGCCGCTGTTCCATGCGATCTTCCTGACGGGGACCGCGATCGCCCTGCACAGCGTCGATCCGGGCATAGATCCGGGCGCCGCGGGCTTCGGCGTGTTCGCGTGATTCGAGCACCAGAAAGGCACCGGCTGATCCCAGGTTCATACCTGTAGCGTCGCCGTTTTCATCCCAGAATGATTGCAGCGGGCCTTTCGCAAGCCCTTGAACCGATTCCATCACCATCAATTGGTCAATGCGTTCGGCGACAAAAGCGCCACCGACCAGGCAGTGGGTCGATTGCCCGGCGGCGATCCGCGCGTGTGCGGTCTCCACAGCCGAGATGCCTGCGCCCTGTTCGCCCATAAGGGTCCGGGAGGATCCGGTGACCTTGTGGACGATCGAAATGTTGCCGGCCATCAGATTGGAGAGTTGCGCAAGGAACAGCGTCGGACGCAATTCGGTGGTCAGTTTTTCATTGAGCAGGTGCTCGCGATCATTACGCTTGCGGCCTTCCTCTATGATCAGCGTGTCGACAGCAACATCGCGCTCGCCGCCACCGGCCGCTACAATCATGTCCATGCTAGCGCAGGCTTCGAGATCATCCTTGAAACCGGCATCGTCGAGCGCCAGACCGGCCGCGAATACACCGAGCCGCTGCCAGTTTTCCATCTGACGCTGATCGCCGCGCCGTGGAATTTGTTCCGACCAGTCGATTTCGGGCAGCGGAAAGATGGTGTAGGGGGCAAAGCGCTCACTATCGGCCGTGTTTTTAGGATCGGAATCGCCCATCAGCAGAACGCGATGTGCATCACCACCGACCCCGAGTGTCGTTACCAAACCGACGCCGGTTACCACAACGTCACGATTTGTCTGTGTCATTGCCGGTCTCCTGTGGCATTTGCCATGGCGGCGATCAGGCCAACTTCAGCGGCGCGAGTGCGCACGATCTGGGCGAGTGGAACCTGGTCGAACGCCACGGTTCTGAGCTTGAGCTGGCAATCGGCGACACGCTTGCCATCGCTGGTGATGCGCGCTTTGGTGACCGCATAGCCCGAGCCTTCATGCTCCAGCGTCACGGAAATTTCCAGTGCTGCTTCAGGCTTGACGAAATCACGCATCTTGGCGCCGTCAACCGTCATCAGGAACGGCATGGCGGCGAAGTCGCTCACGGCCAGAACCAGAAAGCCGCTGGCCTGAGCCATTGTCTCGATCAACAACACGCCAGGCACCAGCGGCATGCCGGGAAAATGGCCTTCGAACACCGTGCTCTGGGCCGGGACGGTCGAGCTTGCCACCAGCGTTCCGCCATCAAGGTCCAATGCCTCGATCCGGTCGATCATCTGGAAATATTCAAGCTGCATTGGCTACATCCGCCGAACCGGCATCAAGCCTTGGCGGCCCGCAGCTCGTCAATCTTGGTGCACAGGTTGCCAAGCACGAAATACTCCTCGGTCGAGGCCTTGCCGTCATTGACTTCCTGGGTCCACTGCTCGAGCGGAATCTTGATGCCGAATTCCTTGTCGACCGCAAACACGATGTCGAGAAAATCCAGGCTGTCGATTCCCAGATCGTCAATGGTGTGGCTTTCGGGAGTGATGGAGTCGCGGTCGATCTCGCTGGTTTCGGCGATGATGTCGGCGACCTTGTCGAATGTTGCGGTCACGCTGTATTCCTCATTGGATGATTGTTTGGCCGAAGCTATAGAAAAATCCGGCGCAAAAGCCAATGGCTACTTTACCTGCGGGTTTACAGGACGTGACCGTGACGTCGGGCAACTGCTGAAATCTCAAACTGACAGCGAGTGGCGGGCCGGACCGACACCCAGATAGGAGTCGAACGCTGAGGCGACGGAACGCACAAAGGGTTTGCCTTTGGCAGTGACCTGAAACAGGCCGCCGTTGATTTCCACCATACCATCTGTATCGCAACTGGCGAGATATTCGGCCTCATCGAGAATGGTTTCCGCCGTGCCGCCGAATTCATGACGAATGGTGGAGAACGAGAACGTGAAGTCACACATCAACAATTCGATGATCCGGGCGCGAATGCGGTCTTCGGTGGAAAGTTCGAAGCCCCGCACCACCGCCAATTTGCCAAGATTGACCTGACGCTGGTATTCGCCGGTCGAAGTCTGGTTCTGGATATAGCCCTGCGGCAACTGGCCTATTGATGATGCCCCCATGCCGATCAAGGCATCGGCGGTGTCGCTGGTATAACCCTGGAAATTCCGACGCAGAAAACCGGAAGCCGCGGCAATTGCCAGGCTGTCGGCGGGCAGAGCGAAATGATCGATACCAATTGCCGTGTAGCCGGCCGATGTCAGCGACGAAGACGCGCGGTTCATCTGTGCGAAGCGTTCGGTCACGTCCGGCAATGCTGCTTCGTCAATCATCTTCTGGTGGGTTTTCATCCACGGCACATGGGCATAGCCGAAAAGTGCGATCCGGTCGGGTTGCAGCGACACGACCTGCTCGATGGTGCGGTCAATCGACTGCCGGGTCTGATGCGGCAGCCCGTAGAGTACATCGCAATTGACCGAACGGACACCGCGGGCGCGTACCTGTTCGACGACGTCGCGGGTCTGTTCGAAAGTCTGCAAGCGGTTGATGGCCTTCTGTACCTTTTCGTCGAAATCCTGAACACCGATCGACGCGCGGGTCAGTCCGATCTCGCCGAGTGCGTCATAACGTCCGGCATCAAGATCGTTGGGGTCCATCTCGACGCTGATTTCCGCGTCCTTGTCAAAATGAAACTTGCTGCGCAGCGTGGTGTTCAAGGCCACCAAGTCGTCGGGTCGCAGCAAAGTCGGCGACCCCCCGCCCAGATGCAGCGCGGTGACGCGACAGGCCGGGTCGACCAGCCCGGCAATGGTTTCGATCTCGTTCTCAAGGGCACTGAGATAGCTGACAAGCGGGTCGTATTTGAGGGTTTGCTTGGTGTGGCAGCCGCAAAACCAGCATAGCCTGTCGCAATAGGGAATGTGGATGTAGAGCGACAGGTTCTGTCCCTGTTCGAGTTTTCTGAGCCAGTTGGCGTAAACATCGCCATTGACGCCGTCGTGAAAATGCGGCGCGGTCGGGTAGCTGGTGTAGCGGGGGGCGTGACCAGCGTGCTTGCGGACAAACTCTTTTTGCATGTGCGACTCTCTTCCGGTTGGGCGCGAACATCGCCCGGCGACAGAATGCCTGCCTTGACTTTGATCAAACCTCGCTGTTGTTTGTGCACAAATACCGATGCGCCGCACCGAGACTTCGCAGCCACGCGGCGAACGGACTGACTTGGCTGCTGCAGCAGTGAGGGGTCGATGGACGCGCACCGCAAAGACACCCGCAGTTCCGATATTCCGGGTTTGTGTCGCGCCTGTGAAGCGCGCCATAGGGGCGTGTGCGGTGCCTTGTCGGCGAGCCAGCTTGTAAGCCTCAACAAGATATCGACCCGCAAACTTATCGGCTCCGGTGCGGAACTGATTGGCGAGAACCAGGAAACTAACAGCTATGCCAATATCATCTCCGGCGTTGTCAAGCTGACCAAGATGATGGCCGACGGCCGACAACAGATCGTCGGCCTGCAATTTGCTCCTGATTTTCTCGGTCGTCCATTTCGCATGGATAGCGGTATAACCGCGGATGCAGCCACCGACGTCAATGTGTGCAGCTTTCCCAAGGCTGTTCTGGAGCGAATGATCAAGGAAACGCCGGAACTAGAGCACAAATTGCTGGAGCAAACGCTGAAGGAACTGGATGAGGCGCGGGACTGGATGCTGACGCTGGGTCGCAAGACCGCTTCGGAGAAGGTGGCCAGTTTCATGTATCTGATCGCCACCCATTCCAATCCGGAAGCGGATCCGGATTCGGCACGTTTCCAATTGCCGCTGACGCGTTCCGACATCGCCGATTTTCTTGGTCTGACGATCGAGACTGTCAGCCGGCAATTAACCCGGCTGCGCAAGGATAATGTTGTCCACATCTCCAACAATCGCCACGTCGAGGTACCGGACCTTTCCGCGCTGGCCGAACGCGCCGCGCTGTAAGTCGGGCTTAAGCCTCGTTCGGCCCATAGAGTGAGTGTGGTTATCGAACGATATTCCGGGTGACCAAGGCGGTAACATTTTCGTGAAGTCGTCCGATAATGTGTCCTTCGCTAGAGCGGTTTAGCGAACAGCAAGGCAACTTTTTGATTTGTTGATCTGATATTCTACCGTTGCGCTGGGGCGTCAGGGGAGAATTGTGAAGGCGTATTATTCGAAGAAATCTAATAAATACAATTACTAAACTCGTTCATCCGATTGGCCGTTGACGCGAGGCAGAGGCCTCGCCTGTTTGCCTCTGTCAAGAATTCCTGATTGTATCTTCGCTGCCAGCGCTATTGTTTGTGATATTGTCAACCAGTAACCAATCGACAAACAACAAGGTGCATTGTAAAGGGGGCGCAATAAAGAAAAATGGGGGATGTATGCTTTCGAAACTGATCGATGATTTTGAAAGAGCTTGCGATGATTTGCTGGGCGCGGTCCGTCGGGGAAACGAGGCCGCCGTCAATCAAATTGACGCCGAGATTCAACCTTTGGTGCACTCCATTTTCAGACAGCATGCGCGCAACCGCGAGGAAATGACGCTGCAACTGGATTTCTTTGCCCGTCTTGCGGTGCGCAATTGTGAGGACGACGAGGGCGTGCGCCGCTATACCGGTATGATGAAAGCGCTGTTTGAGCGCTATCTCCCTTCGGGTGTCAGCCAGGACGTGGCGGAAACGGAAGCCGGGCAGCCGGCGCTGTCTGAAGGATACGACGCTTCCTTGCATGAGATGCTGCTCGATTCCGTGCCCGAACGCGTCGCTGTAGTGGGGCTCGATTACCGCTATCTTTACACCAATCAGCAAAATGCCGATTTTCATCTCAAGCGATGCTCGGATTTCATCGGTAAACCTCTTGTCGATATGATGACGCCGGAATTGTATCATTCCCGGGCCAAGCCGCGGCTTGATCAGTGTTTTGCCGGCGCCAGGGTTCATTACAATTACGAAGCGACCGATTCGGCCGGGCGCAGGTATGAAGTGCGTTGCCGGATGACACCGTTTATCGGCCCCAACAAGACCATCGTTGGCGCAGTGATCGTGCTGACGATGCAGCCGATGTTTGCCCCCGTCGCCTGAGTCCCATTGATTCGTCGATCCGGTCCCGTCGGGCCGCCCTGACCGGTAGGGCTGATGTTTGACAGTCGGGCATATCGATCCGCAGTCTTGTTGACCCATTGTCCCCGCGTCCTCATTTCCTGCGACAGGTGAAGTGCAATCCTCGATCCAGGGTGACCGGAATGGTGGCGCATGCGGAAATACAGCGGATCGCAGCGGCGGCGTGGACTCTGTTGCTGGTTTACGTTTACGTGTACGTCAATAATTGATAGTCGATGAACGATATCCTGTCGTTTCCCGGCTCGACTTCACCGGTACCATTTGTCATGACAGGAGCAACGGACCGCGAGGTCTTCGAACAGGTTTGGCGGGGCAGCCGGTTTGGGTGCGTTCTGTCAAGCCGAAGTCAGGGTTTTGGAGGGTCCGGTGCGTGACGCGATCATGCGGCGGTGCCCGGATCAAGAGGTGAGGACGTTCGATGAATGATGTAACCGAGCTTGCGGAACGCGAGAGCATGGAATTTGACGTGGTGATCGTCGGTGCCGGACCCGCGGGTCTGTCGGCAGCAATCCGCCTTAAGCAAGTCAATCCGGATCTTACCGTTGTGGTTCTGGAGAAGGGCGGAGAAGTCGGCGCGCATATTCTTTCTGGCGCCGTTGTCGATCCGGTGGGGATCGACAAGCTGATCCCGGATTGGCGCGACGATCCGGATCATCCTTTCAAGACGCCGGTCAGTGCCGACCATTTTCTGGTGCTTGGACCGGCGGGATCGGTGCGACTGCCGAATTTCCTGATGCCGCCGTTGATGAACAATCATGGAAATTTCATTGTTTCACTGGGCAATGTCTGCCGTTGGCTCGGTGCCCGCGCCGAGGCGCTCGGCGTGGAAATCTATCCTGGCTTTGCCGCCAGCGAAATCCTCACCGATGAGCAGGGCGCCGTGATCGGCGTTGCCACCGGCGATATGGGCGTCGAACGCAATGGTGAGCCTGGCCCCAATTATGCCCGTGGCATGGCTCTTCTGGGCAAGTATGTGCTGATCGGCGAGGGGGTTCGCGGCTCGCTGGCCAAGCAGCTGATTTCACGCTTCAAGCTAGACGAGGGCCGGGAGCCACAGAAATACGGTATCGGCCTGAAGGAACTCTGGGAGGTCAAGCCGGAGCATCACAAGCCCGGCCTGGTCCAGCATTCCTTCGGCTGGCCGCTCGATATGAAGACCGGCGGCGGTTCGTTCCTCTACCACCTTGAGGACAATCAGGTGGCGGTCGGTTTCGTGCTTCACCTCAATTACAAGAACCCGTGGCTGTCACCATTCGAGGAATTCCAGCGCTTCAAGACCCATCCCGCGATTGCGCCGGTATTCGAGGGCGGCAAGCGGCTCGGCTATGGCGCGCGTGCCATTTCCGAAGGCGGCTGGCAGTCGGTGCCGAAACTGGCTTTCCCGGGCGGCGCGCTGATCGGCTGTTCGGCCGGCTTCGTCAACGTTGCGCGCATCAAGGGATCACACAATGCGGTTCTGTCGGGCATGATGGCCGCCGAACATGCGGCGGAGGCAATTGCCGGCGGCCGGGCTCAGGATGTGCTGCAAGGCTATGACGACGCCTGGCGCAGTTCCGAGATTGGCGCTGATCTCAAAAAGGTGCGCAACGTCAAGCCGATGTGGTCGCGACTTGGCACCATCGGCGGGGTGGCGCTGGGTGGGCTCGATATGTGGCTGAATACCCTGTTCGGATTTTCGCCATTTGGAACCATGAAGCACGGCAAGGCCGATTTCGCGGCGCTGGAGCCGGCTGACAAGCACAAGAAGATTGATTATCCGAAGCCCGACGGGGTGCTGACCTTCGACCGCCTGTCATCGGTGTATCTGTCCAATACCAATCACGAAGAAGACCAGCCGGTGCATTTGCAGGTTGCCGATCTGGCGCTGCAGAAATCTTCCGAACTCGGAGTCTACGCGGGCCCGTCGCAGCGCTACTGCCCGGCCGGTGTCTATGAATGGGTGGAAACCGACGGTGTGCCGACCTTCGTGATCAACGCGCAGAACTGCGTGCACTGCAAGACCTGCGACATCAAGGATCCGAACCAGAACATCAACTGGGTCCCGCCCCAGGGCGGCGAGGGGCCGGTCTATACCAATATGTGAGGGTGGGCCGGAAGAGATTCCGGCCAGGTCCATCTTGTTGTATATGGAATGAAAAATATAACGCGCCGGGCCTTCCGGCGCGTCTTTTCGTTGTGGTTACTGAAAAGCGGTCTCGAAGAAGCTTCTGAGCTTGCGTGAATGCAGCCGTTCAGGCGGCATGGCGGCGAGCTTCTGCATGGCCAGCAAGCCGATCTGCAAATGCTGGTTGACCTGGTTCTTGTAGAAGGCCGAGGCCATGCCGGGCAGTTTGAGTTCGCCATGCAACGGCTTGTCGGAGACGCAGAGCAGTGTGCCGTAGGGCACGCGGAAGCGGAAACCGTTGGCGGCGATGGTGGCCGATTCCATGTCGAGCGCAATGGCGCGCGATTGCGACAGCCTCTGCACCGGGCCGCGCTGGTCCCTGAGTTCCCAGTTGCGGTTGTCGATGGTGGCGACCGTGCCGGTGCGCATGATACGCTTGAGATCATAGCCCTCGAGACCGGTGATGTCGGCGACAGCTTCCTGAACGGCAACCTGCACTTCAGCCAGCGCCGGGATCGGCACCCATGCAGGTAGATCATCGTCGAGCACATGGTCCTCGCGCACATAGGCGTGGGCCAACACATAATCGCCCAGCTTCTGGCTGTTGCGAAGCCCGGCGCAATGGCCCAGCATCAGCCAGGCATGCGGTCTGAGCACGGCGATGTGGTCGGTGATGGTCTTGGCGTTGGATGGGCCGACGCCGATATTGACCATGGTGATGCCGCCATGATTCTTGCGCTTGAGATGGTAGGCGGGCATCTGCGGCAGCCGCGCCGGGGCGATGCCTTCGGTCGGGCTGCGATGGCCGACCGGCGTGATCAGGTTGCCCGGTTCAACGAAGAACTCGTAATCATGATCGCCTTCGGCCATCAACGAGCGAGCGTGATCGCAGAATTCGTCGATGTAGAACTGGTAATTGGTAAACAGCACGAAATTCTGGAAATGATCGGGCGCGGTGGCGGTGTAGTGCGACAGCCGGGCCAAGGAATAGTCGATGCGTTGCGCCTTGAACGGCGCCAACGGCAGTGCTTCGCCGGGACCGGGTTCATACAGGCCATTGACGATTTCATCGTCGGTGGTGGCGAGATCCGGCGTGTCGAACAGGTCGCGCAGCGGCATGTCGAGCTTGTCGGCAACGGCGGCCTCGACATAGGCGCCTTCGCCGAAGGCGAAATGCAGCGGAATTGGCGTGTCGGATTCCGATACCGTCAGCGGGGTGCCGTGATTGCGCAAGAGCAATTCAAACTGCGTCGTCAGGTAGCTGCGAAACAACGATGGCCGAGTGATGGTTGCGGCATAGCGACCCGGCGACACCACATGTCCGTAGGACAGGCGGGAATCGACCATGCCGAACGATGTCGTTTCAAAGCTGATCTGAGGGTAGAAGGCCCGGTAGCGGCCCTTCGGCTTGTCTGTTGCAAGGCTGTGAAACGCCCCGCATAAAAATTCGGTGTTGCGGTGATAAATGGCCTCAATCGCTGCCACAGCATCGACCGCATTGGAAAATTCCTGCGGTTCGATCGGGTCGGGCGAGATGAAGCCGGTGGCTGTCTGTGAAGAGATTCGTTGTACCATACATCGTTATATACGAGAAATATTGACAAGGAAAAGACTATCGGCGCCGTAAGGACCTTCAGGCTGCAAGCGTCTATTCGGGTGCGGAGGTTGTGCTGCTTTCCCAAGGCTGGTGATGACACTCGGCCGCCGCTCAACACGTCACCGCGCGCCTTGGGTCAAAGGCTGTTACGCTGCAATGACATGTAGAGCACGAAGCCCGCGCCGGTCATGCCGGGTCCCTTGTCGCCGGCGTTGGCGTAGGCATAGGCGCCGACTGGACCAACGAAGAACGCGGTGAGAGCAACAATCCGCAACAGGATGGACAGGGAATTATATGTTCGGTTGGACAAGGCATAATCCTCTTGGGGAATTCAGCGGGGTTAGTTGCAGCGCGCGCCAAAGCGAAAAGTGCAGGCTTCAATTGCGCCGTTGTGCCAACCCGAGGTGGTGCGTTCGGAATTGGCGACAGCAGCGGCCATCAGAAGTGCGAAGATCACGAAGATCAGGCAGACGATGATGAAGCGGCGGGCTAGAGTGGTCATGTGTGTCGATCCCCTGATGTTGAGGAGACAATCGCATGACGTGGCTGAACGGCGCCTGAGGTGTCCGTTCATCTGCCGTTCAAACACGTTAACGTGTGCCCGGTCGGATGGGGGCAGCGCTTGCCAAGAGCGGCGAAGCGTTCCACATCTTGCAAGGAGCATGGAAGGGATGGCTGATGAGCGTGCAGGACAAGGCAATCGAACTTTACTACTGGCCGACGCCGAATGGTTGGAAAGTCACGATTCTGCTTGAGGAATTGGGCGTTCCCTACCGGGTCAACTACGTCAATATCGGCCAGGGTGAACAGTTCGAGCCCTCATTTCTAGCGATTTCACCCAACAACCGGATGCCGGCTATTATCGATCCTGAAGGTCCTGGCGGCGAGCCGATCTCGGTGTTTGAATCGGGCGCTATCCTGCAATACCTTGGCCGTAAATTCGCTCAATTCTACCCGACCGACGAGCGCGCACGGGTCGAGGTTGATCAATGGCTGTTCTGGCAGATGGGCGGGCTCGGTCCGATGGCAGGGCAGGCGCATCATTTTCGCCAATATGCGCCCGAGCAGGTGCCTTACGCGATTGACCGCTACACCAACGAGGTCAACCGGCTTTACGGGGTGATGAACCGGCGGCTGGCCGGCCGTGCGTTTCTGGCGGGTGATTACTCGATTGCCGACATGGCCTGTTTCGGTTGGGTCAAGCCGCACAAGAATCAAGGACAGGATCTGGCTGATTTTCCCGATCTCAAGCGCTGGTTCGAGACCTTGCTGGCCCGGCCGGCGGTGGCAAGGGGATGCGAGATCGGCATCGAATACCGCAAGACTCTGGGCGATGACAAGGATGCGCAGAAGGTGCTGTTCGGGCAAAAGGCCCGGTGAACGGCTGACCGCGGTTTCCGCCGGGCAGTAAATTTGGATGCGAAAACGGGGGCCAAGAGCCCCCGTTCCGGTGTAACCACACTGCCAGACGCGCACGCGCGATCTGGCGGACAGGGCCGCTATCGGGGTGTCAGAGCTTGTTCCAAGTCTGGCTTTCGCACAGAATCTTGAGAACGCAGCCGGTCATCTTCAGCTTGTTGCCTGACAATTTGCCGCTGCCTGAGTAGGTTTTGCCAGTGGATGGCTTGGTGATGGATCCTGAATACTTGCCACTGCCGTCGGCCTTCATCTTGCCGATCGACTTTCCGGAATAATCGCCCGAAGTAAGCTTGATGCAGAACGAGCTTCCGCAGCTGCTGATCATGGCGTTGTCGCCGGCTTGTGTTTTCCAAGCGCCTTCGATCGGGTCTGCCAAGGCCGGGGCTGTCATGGCGGCGACAAGTGCGCCAGCGGTAATCAGTTTGCGAATCATGTCTTTCCTCCCAGAATTCACGCCCGGTTCGGGCGATTTCTTACTTAGCTTGCATTTACGTAAAGGTAAACTGGGATTTCGACGACAGGATGGCACTGCCCCGGTGTGTTTCGGGGGCGATTAACGATCAATGAATAACCCGATCTTGCGGAGATCGATCGGATTTTCAGAAATTGCAATGGATGTTTGGTTAGCCGTTCGTTTCTTTTTCCGGTGGCGTTTGAGAGACCGATTTGTCGGCTTTGACCGGAATCCAAGGGTTTGGATGTTTAACAAAATCGCAAATTTACCAAGCGTTTGAACTTTGTTCGTCTCCAGTTAAGCATGCAATTTAACGCGCCTTTTAGCCGATCACGGCACACTTCAATCCAACAAGACAGCGCCGGGCCTAACCGGACGCAAGCAAATTGAAGACGGCTTCTCAGGAGCTGACAGGGACAACGAAATCAAAACTTTACAGGGACAGAACCAATGGCACTTTATGAAATTCGAGATCAAGATCAGGCCAGCATCGGCGGCGAAGCCAAGGCAGATGTGTTTTGCGAAATGGGTCTGATGTATGCGACGGGGCGCGAATGCGCGGTCGATTACATTGCCGCCCACAAGTGGCTCAACATTGCCGCCATCAAGGGTTCCGACCGAGCCGCTACGTTGCGCGCCGAATTGTCTGAAAGCATGAGCAAGTCTGAGCTGGCCGCGGCACTGCGCGCCGCCCGCGAATGGATGACTATGCACTGATGTTCTTGCCAATGGCGCAAAAAGCGCCTCAGGGAATGGAAGTCGACCCCGTGGGGACGGGGACGCGCTTGAGCATCAGGCGACACCGACAGGCATCAGAATAGCGTCGCGCGTCCTTAACGACCTGCGGCGCTTGTTCTTTGAAGCACGGCAATAGTCTACGGCGCGAACCGCCCAATTTTCGAGCCGCAGCGGCGACAGCCTAGCCGATATCGGTCATCACCTCGGCCAGAATACTCTCAAAAATAGCGAGTTCGGCTTCCGGTCCGGTGGAAACGCGGATGCAGCGATTGAGTGGGGCTACGCTAGGCATGCGGATGAAGACGCCGCGTTTAGCCAATTCATCAAGGATCATTTTTGCGCGCTCGACACCGGCGCCGCAATCCAATGTGACGAAATTCGTGGCCGATGGGATCGGTTTGAAACCGTGAGAGCGGCCGATCGCACTGATGCGGTCCCGCGCTTTGACCACCCGGTCCACCACGTCGGCAAGCCAGGCCTGATCGGCAAGAGCTGCCAGGGCCGCGGACTGACCGAGCCGGTTGACCCCGAAATGATTGCGCACACGGTGGAACATGGACACCGTTTCCGCCACGCCAATGACATATCCAACACGCTGTCCAGCCAGCCCGTAAGCCTTGGAAAAGGTCCGAAACCGCAGCACGTTAGGCATGTCAGCCAGGGTCGCGATCTCCGGAAGCGCTGCGGCCGGCGCGGTTTCGCCATAGGCTTCGTCAAGCGCCAGCAGCGTGGTTTCGGGCAATGCCCTGGCAAAGGCCACGATATCGTCGGCACTGTGCCAGGTGCCCATCGGGTTGTCGGGATTGGAGAGGTAGACCAGCGCTGCGTCTTCGCGGCGGGCGGCCGCAAGCAACGCGTCGAGATCTTCGCGGTCTTCGCGGTAGGGGACGGTGACCAGCTTGCCGCCAAAGCCTGAGACATGGAAATTGAAAGTTGGATAGGCGCCGAGCGAGGTGACCACCGAGGTCCCGGGCTCGACAATCAGCCGCGCCAGGAGTCCCAGCAAACCGTCAATGCCTTCGCCGACCACCAGATTGTCGGCGCCAAGCCCAAGATGAGCGGCCAGCGCGTGGCGCAGGTCATGGCTTTCCGAATCCCCGTAGCGCCAGCAAAGCTCTGCCTCTCGGGTAATCGTCTGGATCACTGATGGGGCGGGGCCGAATCCACTTTCATTGGCCCCAAGCCGGGCGATGAAACTTTCACCCCGGGCGCGCTCCTGGGTTTCCGGGCCAACAAAGGGCACGGTCGGCGGCAGCGATTGGGCAAGAGCGGTAAAGCGGCTGAAGGCGGGCATGGCAAGGCTCCGGGCTAGGCAAAGGGCAGGTGAGCCGTAACGCCATAATTGGCCGGTATCAAGCGCCCGCACGCGGCTAAAGGGACGGCGTCGAGCTTCGGGAGATCAGCGTGACGTAGTTCGATCTCCGATCCGCCATTTCCCGAACGAATATTCATGAAGGATGACCATCGACGCGGTCTGCGGATGCCGCTTGCGGTAAATGGGCAAACCTTGACGCGCGAATGGCGCTTTCGCGTGATTCCGCTGCATGGCCGTCAATGAGAGTATGTTAGGATCATGGGCCGGAACTGCCGGGCGTTGAATTGTGACGCGCGAGGCTTGCGCGGTGCCGTGTCTGGCCTAAACATCAAGCCTTCGCCATCGCCACTGAGTCCATCCACCTTGCCCGTCTTTGCCGAAACCATCCTCGTTGTTTTTTCGCTGATTGCCATTGGCTTCGCAGCCACCCGCTTTCGGCTGATCAAGCCGGAGACTGGTGACGGGCTGTCGGATTTCGTTTTCACCATCGCGTTGCCGTTGTTGCTGTTTCGCACCATTTCAACTTTGGGCTTCGATCATGGCGCGCCCTGGATGTTGTGGGCGGTGTATTTCTCCGCCGTTTTCATAACCTGGGGATTTGCTCATCTGACGATCCGCGCCGGCTTTGGCCGCGATGCGCGCTCCGGGGTTGTCGCCGGTCTCTCGGCGGGGTTCGGCAATCTGGTGCTGCTCGGCATCCCGTTCATCACCGGGCTGTATGGCGAAGCAGGATTGGCAGTGCTGTCGCAGATCGTCTCGATCCACATGCCGATCATGATGGCGGCGTCGATACTGCTTTATGAATGGGCGCTCAGGCGTGACGGTGCGGTAACAAGTCCCGCGAACCTGTCTGCGCTGTCGGTTCAATTCCTGCGCCAGCTTTTTTCCAACCCGTTGATTATCGGAATTCTGGCGGGGGTGCTTGCCCGCTATACCGGGTTCGTGCTTCCCGGCGTCGTTGACCGGGTGGTTGCCAGCCTGGCCGGCGTTGCCGGTACGGTTGCGTTGTTTGCCATGGGCGCTTCGCTTGAAGGTTACGGGATCCGCGGCCAGGTCAGGCAGGCGTTGTCTTTGGTGTCGCTGAAACTGCTGCTGATGCCGGCGCTGGCGTTGGGCCTGGCGATGCTTGCGGGCCTGCCGGAATTTCAGGTCAAGATCGCTGTGGCCGCGGCTTCGCTGCCGGCCGGGGTCAATTCCTGGCTGATCGCCAGCCGGCTCGGAACCGGGCAAAGGCTGGCGTCGAGCTCGATGACGCTCGGCACTGCGCTGTCGGCGGTGACGACCGGGGTGTGGCTGTTCATTGCCGACCTGATGTTGTGAGTGCGAAAAGTCGCACTGCACAAATTGGTATTTCGGTTTCGTTTGTTTTCTTTTGACATTCGCAATGGGTTCACATTAGAAATAATGTATGGAAATTCGCCGAGCCGGAGAGCCCAATGGCACATGACAAACTCTATGATGTTTTCGTCATCGGGGGGGGCATCAATGGTTGCGGTATCGCCCGTGATGCGGTTGGGCGCGGATATTCGGTGTTTCTCGCCGAAATGAATGACCTCGCATCGGGCACGTCGTCCTGGTCGTCCAAACTGATCCATGGTGGTTTCCGCTATCTCGAATATTACGAGTTCCGGCTGGTGCGCGAGGCGCTGAGCGAACGCGAAGTGCTGTTGTCGAATGCACCACACATCATCTGGCCGTTGCGCTTCGTGCTGCCGCACCACAAGGAGATGCGGCCAGCCTGGCTGCTCAGGCTCGGGCTGTTTCTGTACGACCATATCGGCACCCGCAAATTGCTGCCCGGCACCAAGACCGTCGATCTGAAGACGTCGCCTGTCGGCAAACCGCTCAAACCCTTGTTCTCTAAGGGGTTCGAATATTCCGACTGCTGGGTCAACGACGCCCGGCTGGTGGTGCTCAATGCCCGCGACGCCGCTGACAGGGGCGCCGACATTCGTACCCGTACCGAAGTTGTCGGCGCAGAACGCAAGGATGGTGTCTGGGAAGTTACCATCGCCGATCGCGCCACCAGTGCGCGCGAAGTCGTCCATGCGCGGTTGATCGTCAATGCCGGCGGACCATGGGTCGACCGGATCCTGTCGGGCGTTATCGGGCGTAACGACGCGCATAATGTGCGGCTGGTCCAGGGCAGCCATATTGTGGTGCCGAAGCTGCACGGTCACGACCGCGCCTATATCTTCCAGAATGGCGACGGTCGGATCATCTTCGCGCTGCCCTATGAGGAAGATTTCACCCTGATCGGCACCACCGACCGGGATTATACCGGTGATCCGAAAAACGTGAAGATCACCGACGGTGAAATCGACTATTTGTGCGCAGCGGCAAGCGAGTATTTCGAAAAACCGGTGGAGCGGTCGACCATCGTCTGGACCTATTCCGGTGTGCGGCCACTCTATGATGATGGCGCGAGTGCTGCGCAGGAAGCCACGCGCGATTATGTGCTGAAGGCGGACCCGGACGAGGGCGCCGCTCTGCTCAACATCTTTGGCGGCAAGATCACCACCTACCGCAAACTGGCGGAATCCATGCTGGAACTGATTGAGGCGCGGCTCGGCAAGAAGTCTGCGCCCTGGACCCATCGCGCCGCCTTGCCCGGTGGCGATTTTCCAGCGGGTGATTTCGAGGGAGAGGTTGCACGGCTTCACGCTGATTATGCGTTCCTCGAGGCCATGCAGGCACGGCGTTATGTGCGCCAGTACGGCACCAAGGCGCGGCTGTTGCTGGGCAGGGCGAGTTCGATGGCGGATCTGGGTGAAGATTTTGGCTACGGTCTCTATACAGCCGAGATCGATTATCTGATGGCGCATGAATGGGCGATGGAAGCCGCTGATGTGCTCTGGCGGAGAACCAAGCGCGGGCTTCGGCTCGAGCCAGCGCAGGTGGACGCACTTGAAGCTTATATGGCGCAAAAGCGCGCGGCCTGACATCGCTGAAAGGCGGGGGCCTTTCGCTGGCTGGCGAATCCGGATCAAATGCCGGAACAAGCGACCTGCGGGAATTCTTGGGAGGACAGCATGAGCGGTTACATTCTGGCGATCGATCAGGGCACCACGTCGAGCCGCGCCATCGTGTTTGATGGCGAGATGCGGATCGCTGGTGTCGGCCAGAAGGAATTTACCCAATACTACCCGCAATCGGGCTGGGTCGAGCACGATCCCGAGGAAATCTGGAAAACCGTGCTGCTGACGGTCAAGCAGGCCTTGAAAAAGGCAGGCATTGAGGCGTCGGACATTTCGGCAATCGGCATTACCAACCAACGCGAGACCGTGGTGGTGTGGGAACGCGAGAGCGGCAAGCCGATCCACAATGCGATTGTCTGGCAGGACCGACGCACCGCCTCCTATTGCGAAAAACTCAAGCGCCAGGACCTTGAAAAGACATTTACCCGCAAGACCGGATTGCTGCTCGATCCGTATTTTTCCGGTACCAAACTTTCGTGGATGCTGGCCAATGTCAAAGGCACGCGGGCCAGGGCGGCACGGGGCGAACTGTGTTTCGGCACGATCGACACCTTCCTGATCTGGCGACTGACGGGCGGCAAGTCGTTTGCCACCGACGCCACTAACGCCTCGCGCACGTTGATGTTCAACATTGCCACGCAGGAATGGGATGATGAACTGCTCAAGATCCTGCGGATTCCGGCCGACATGCTGCCGGAAGTGAAGGATTGCGCGGCTGACTTCGGCGTTACCGACAAGAAGCTGTTCGGGGCGGAAATCCCGATCCTTGGCGTGGCCGGCGACCAGCAGGCGGCGACCATCGGCCAGGCCTGCTTCGAGCCGGGCATGCTGAAATCAACTTATGGAACGGGATGTTTCGCACTGCTCAACACAGGCGAGGACATGGTGCGATCGAAAAACCGGCTGCTGACCACCGTCGCCTACCGGCTGGACGGCAAGGTCACCTATGCGCTGGAAGGCTCGATCTTCATCGCTGGCGCCGCTGTGCAATGGCTGCGCGACGGCATCAAGGTGATCAAGAAGGCCGAACACAGCGGTGATCTGGCGGCAGAAGCCGATCCGACGCAGGATGTCTATCTGGTGCCGGCGTTTACCGGGCTCGGCGCGCCGCATTGGGACGCCGAGGCGCGCGGTGCGATCTACGGCATGACCCGGAACACTGGGCCTGCGGAATTTGCACGCGCGGCGCTGGAGGCGGTCTGTTACCAGACACGTGACCTACTTGATGCCATGCACAAGGACTGGAAGAGCTCAGAAGCCGACACGGTGCTGCGCGTGGATGGCGGCATGGTGGCGTCAGACTGGACCATGCAGCGGCTGGCCGATATTCTCGATGCGCCGGTGGACCGGCCAAAAATACTTGAAACCACGGCGCTGGGCGCAGCCTGGCTTGCCGGCCAGCGCGCCGGTGTCTGGCCCAAGCAGAAGGCTTTTGCCAAGGCCTGGGCGCGCGACACCACCTTCAGGCCTGAGATGGACGACAAGACCCGCAATGCCAAGCTGAAGGGCTGGCGCGACGCGGTGCGGCGGACGCTGAGCGCGAACTGATCCACTCTGGATAAACAGAGCGCCAGATGGAGTGGCTTGGACTGCGCCGAAATTGCTGTAGAATTTCCGCCCATCACGCCTGTTCGCCGCAGTCACTGTCATGGTCACTGGCGGACCGGAAACGGAAACAGGGAGTAGCCCCATGCAGCTTGGCGCATTTTCCGTCAGTCTTGCGGTGAAGGATCTGGTTTTATCCAGGGCGTTTTATGAGAAGCTCGGGTTCGAGGCTACAGGCGGCGAAGCCGATCAGGGCTGGCTGATCCTGACCAACGGCGATTGTGTCATCGGATTGTTCCAGGGCATGTTTGAGAAAAACATCCTGACCTTCAATCCCGGCTGGAGCACGAGTGCCCAGCCGCTTGATGCGTTCACCGATGTGCGCGAACTGCAGCAACAACTCAAAGCCAAGGATGTTGTCTTTGAAGCCGAGGCGGATGAAACCACCAGCGGGCCGGCCAGTTTCATGATTGTGGATCCGGACGGCAATCCGATCCTGATCGATCAGCACAGGTAACGACAGATCGGAACGGCGCTCACGCCCGACCCTATTCGATGAAGCTGACGATCACGCCAGGGGCGACCATGCCGGTCAGTTCTTCGGCGTCCCAATTGGTTAGCCGGACACAGCCGTTGGAACTGGTCTTGCCGATCTTGGAGGGTTCCGGGGTGCCGTGAATACCGTAGGTGGGCTTGGACAGGGCGATCCAGACCGAGCCGACCGGGCCATTCGGGCCGGGCGGAACTTCCAGCACCTTGTCATTATCGCCCTGCTTGAAATTGATCTTCGGGTTGTAGGTGTAGCCGGGGTTTCGAACCACCCGCTCGACGTTATAGGTACCGGTTGGAGACGGCGTTGCGGTCGAGCCGATGGTGGCCGGGTAGGCGGCAACCAGCTTGCCCTGGGCATCATAACCGCGCACCTGCTTGTTGCCCTTGTCAGCAACGATGCGGGTGATGGTGGCGGTGTTCTTTTCACCGGTGGCCACCACCTTGATCTGGACACCGGGGCGGGTGAAATCGACGCCGGGATTGAGTTCTGTGAGAAAGTCCTCGTCCATGTGGAAGCGCTCGGCAAGCATCTCCAGCGTCGAGGTGAAAGCGAGACGCTCGAGCTTGGCTTTTTCGGCATAATCGCTCGGTACCGAGGCGATGAAGGGACCGGCGGCATCCTCGGCGGAAATGGTGTAGGTGGTGAAGGCCAGCCCGCCGCTGTTTGCCAGCCGGGTGACGATTTCGTCGGTCTTGGCAGGGTCAATCCGCTCACCTGAGATTTCATACCAGGAATTGAGCGCCTTCTGGACATTGGAGCCCATGCGGCCGTCGATCACGCCCGGTGAAACGCCGTTGCGGTCAAGATAGACCTGAAGGGCTGCGACCTGCGCCTTGGTCAGCTTCGGTGTTGCTGCGGCCTTCGGCGTGGTAATCGGCGCCGGTTCGGCGCTGACATCGGGAGCCCTGAATTCTTCATCGCGCTGTTCCCGCACCGAGGAGGTCGTCGGGTTTAGGTCGCGCCGTTCGATGCTGGCTTGCGGTTCGGTCGTGGCATAATCGTCACGGGGCGGCAGCGGTTGCTCGGGGAAGCGGTCAAACTGGCGTCGCTGATGCCGGCGGCGCTCGCCGCGCGGCTCGGTCTGCTGGTACTGCCAGGTCGGGATTTCGAAACCGATCACTTCGTTCCAGCGGTCGATGACTAGACGGCGTCCCTGATTATCGATGACGATGCGGACCGTCCCGGCTTCGGGAATGTCTTGCATCAATTGCCCGTCGGTTGTCACCAGCACCATCGGTTCACCTGCGGCGAAGGCCTGCGGGGCAGAAAGTACGCCGAGGGACAACAGGACAGCGGCGAAGCGGGTTTTCGAACGGGTAAGCATGGCTACAACCTGCGTTTCGTGTGTCGATGATGAGACGATCATCACCGATTCATGGTGAATGCAAGCTGAACAAACTTTGCGAAACGGGCTTCAGTAAGGCAGGCCGACATAGTTTTCGGCCAAGGCGGTCTTGGCCGCCTGTGATTCAAGCGTATAGGCGAGTTCAGTTTCCAGAATCCGGTTCTCAAATGGTGCGTTGTCAGGAAACCGGTGTAGCATTGTGGTCATCCACCAGGAGAAGCGCACCGCGCGCCATGCCCGCGCCAGCGCCCGCTGCGAATAGGCATCGAGTAGGGTATCTTCGCGTTCGAGAAAATGCGCCCGCAGCCCTTCGAACAGGTAATGCACGTCGGAGGCGGCAAGATTGAGCCCCTTGGCGCCGGTGGGCGGGACGATATGGGCGGCGTCGCCGACCAGGAACAGGCTACCGAACCGCATCGGCTCGGCCACGAACGAGCGTAGTGGTGCGATCGATTTTTCAAACGACGGCCCGGTGGTGACCGCTTCGGCCATTTCAGCGGGCAGGCGGCGGCGCAACTCGTCCCAGAACTGGTCGTCCGACCAAGCCTCGATGCTGTCGCCGGCGTTGCACTGGATATAATAGCGGCTGCGGCTGTGCGAACGCATCGAGCACAACGCAAAACCACGCGAATGGCTGGCATAAATAAGCTCATCGCTGGCCGGCGGTACATCGGCAAGGATGCCGAGCCAGCCGAACGGATATATCTTCTCGAAGGTGCGGATCGCGCTTTCGGGCACGGCTCGGCGGCTGGCGCCGTGAAAACCATCGCAGCCGGCAATGAAACGGCAATTGATCCGGATATTCTCGCCGCCAATCCGGCAGGTGACATGCGGGTGGTCGGTGTCAAAATCTTGCGGATCGACCGCTTCAACCTGGTAGTGGCTGAGTGCGCCGGTTTGTGCGCGGCGCTCGACCAGATCGTGGGTCACTTCGGTCTGGCCATAGACCATCACCGTCTTGCCTTCGGTTAGGCTGGAAAGATCGATGTGGTGGACCTCGTCTTCGCGGGTGATTGCGAAACCTTCATGCACCAGACCCTCGGCATGCATGCGTTCGCCGACGCCTGCGCGTTCCAGCAGTTCCACGGTTCCCTGTTCGAGCACGCCGGCCCGCACACGCTCCAGCACATGCTCAAGGGTCGCGCGTTCGAGGATGATGGCGTCAATCCCGGCATCATGCAGCAATTGCCCGAGCAGTAACCCGGAAGGCCCGGCGCCGATGATGCAGACTTGGGTAGAGATGGTTTTCATGACGGTGTGCCCAGACGTTGAATAGACTGAAGCAGGCCGGAGGCGGCAACAAGTCCAGCACCGGTGGCTTCGCAGATTTGCGGCAGCACCATCCATTCGAGCATCCAGGCGGCGCCGGAGCGTTCCATCTCGTGGATTTGTGCCTGATGCATGGCTGAGATCTGGGTGGCGGCGAAGCGGGCCAGAGCCACCAGCCGTTCGGCCGCAATTGGATTGTGCTTGTGCGGCATCGCCGAGGATGCGCCGCCGCCCGAAAGATGTATGTCGCTCTCGCCGCGCAACGCCATCAGCGCGATATCCTGGCCGATTTTGCCAAGCGCGCCGGACAATTCGCAGAGCCAGCCGGCATAATGAACAAGGGGACCGCGCGCTGAATGCCAGCCATATCCGGGCCAGCGCAGCCCGAGTTTGCGCGCCACGGTACTGGCAACGGTTTCCGCGTCGGCGCCAAGCGCCTGCAGATTGCCGACGGCCCCGCCAAACTGGAGAATTTCGGTCTGGTGGCGCAGATCCGGCAGGCGGTCGCGCAACTGTTCGAGGGGGCGCCGCCACCCAGCAAGACGGTCGCCGGCTTGAAAATCAAGTGCTGGCTGCATGCGGGTGATAGCCCTGAGCGTGTTGGCGCCGTCGCGGGCCTCAAGCACAGCGAGGTCACTCAACAGCGTGTCGAGCCTTGCCGACAGAAGATCGGTGATCTCGCGCCAGCGCCTCGACGGTTGCAGTGTCGAGCAGATCCTGGCTGGTGGCGCCGTGGTGGATCAGATCGCTTCCAGTCCCCGAGACATGGGCGCGCAACTGACGCACATAATCGGGGATCGGCACGCCATCGCGGACGGAGGCTAGCGCAATTTTCTCCCGGTCGGGCTCGAAGCTCCCGATCTGGCTTATCAGCCGGGATGAATCTGATTGTTCAATCCTGCCCGCTTCAGCCAGTCCGGCAATCAGCGCCTGCTCGAAACGGGCAAAACTGGCAAACTGGGCGGTATCACCGAACTGGCTGGCGATCTGTTCATCGCCGATCAGCCCGGCAACCCAGCCCTGTCCGCCCATCGTCATCTCAGACCCGTTCCAGCGCGATGGCGATGCCCTGGCCCACGCCGATGCACATGGTTGCCAGCGCCAGTTTTTCCTTGCGAATGCCAAGTTCCAGCGCCGCCGTGCCGGCAATGCGGGCGCCGGACATGCCGAGCGGATGGCCCAGCGCGATGGCGCCGCCGTTGGGGTTGATGTGGTCGGCGTCAATCTCGAGACCAAGTTCGCGCAGCACCGCAATGCCCTGGCTTGCAAAAGCTTCGTTGAGCTCGATCACGCCGAAATCGGTGGGCTTGAGGCCGAGACGGGCGCAGAGTTTGCGAGTGGCGGGCGCCGGGCCGATGCCCATGATCCTCGGCTCGACGCCGGCGGTGGCGCCGCCAAGAATGCGAGCAATAGGCGTCAGCCCGTGGGCGCGGGCGGCCTTTTCGCTAGCGATGATCAGAGCCGCCGCACCATCATTGACACCCGAAGCATTGCCGGCGGTTACAGTGCCACCAGCGCGGAACGGGGTTGGCAGCTTGGCCAGTTGCTCGGCCGTTGTCTGGGGGCGGGGGTGTTCGTCGATATCGACAACGATCGGATCGTCCTTGCGGCGCGGAATTTCCACCTGCACGATTTCCTGCGCAAGCCGGCCCGACGCCTGGGCCTTGCCGGCTCTGGTCTGGCTGCGCAGCGCAAACGCGTCCTGATCGGCGCGGCTCACAGTATAATCCTCGGCCACGTTTTCCCCGGTCTCGGGCATGGAATCGATGCCGTACTGGGATTTGAGCAACGGGTTGACGAAACGCCAGCCGATGGTGGTGTCGTGGATTTCCGCCTTGCGCGAAAACGCGGTCTCGGCCTTGGGCATGACGAACGGCGCCCGCGACATGCTTTCAACACCGCCAGCGATCACCAGATCGGCCTCGTCGGAGCGGATCATCCGTGCAGCGGCGAGAATGGCGTCCATGCCCGACCCGCAAAGCCGGTTCAGCGTGGTGCCGGGAACCGAGACCGGCAAGCCGGCAAGCAGGGTCGCCATGCGTGCAACATTGCGGTTGTCTTCGCCGGCCTGGTTGGCACAGCCATAATAGACCTCGTCAACCGCGTCCCAGTCGACGTTGGGATTGCGGTCAACCAGCGCCCGGATCGGGATTGCGCCGAGATCGTCGGTGCGCACACCAGCGAGAGCGCCGCCAAAGCGGCCAATCGGGGTGCGGATATAATCGCAGATGAAAGCGTCGGCCATCAGCTGGCTTCTCCATTTTTGGTGCCGGAATGAGCGGCTTTTGTGCGTGCCTTTAGATCGCGCAGCGTCGACAATTCGGTGCTGGTCGGTCTGGATGTTTGTATGACCTTCGTGGCGAAGCGGACAGTCCAGCCGCATTCGGCCTGCACCATCTCGCGGGTTACGCCGGGATGCAATGACACCACGGTAAATTCACGGGTTTCGGGATCCGGTTTCCATACTGCAAGGTCGGTGACCATCAGCGTCGGGCCCTTGGTGGTGATTCCGAGCCGCTGGCGATGATCTCCGCCGTTGCCATGGCCGAAACTGGTGAAAAAGTCGATTTTGTCGACCATGGCGCGTTTTGACTGCTTCAGGGTAATGAAGATTTCGCCACAGGATGAGGCTATTTCCGGTGCGCCACCGCCGCCGGGAAGCCGGGTCTTGGGGCGGTCGTAGTCGCCGATGACGGTGGTGTTGATATTGCCGAAACGATCAATCTGGGCGGCGCCGAGAAAGCCGACGGTGACCCGACCACCCTGTAGCCAGTAGCGGAACATCTCGGGCACCGAAACGGTTGTGACGGCAGTGTCGCAGAGTTCGCCGTCGCCGATCGACAACGGCAGCACCGTGGGTGCGGTGCCGATGGTTCCGCTTTCATAAATCAGCGTCACATCTGGCGCGTGGGTGAGGCGGGCGATGTTGCAGGCAGCGGATGGCGCGCCGATACCGACGAAGCAGACATCGGTGTTTTTCAGTGCCCGGGCAGCGGTAATCGTCATCATTTCGTCAGGGGTGAAGTCGGTTACACTCATGCCGCGGCCCTCAGGTGAGTGATGCGCTCGGCAAAATCCTCGGGCGTTGAGTCGAGAACGTTGTCTTTCATCCAGGCCAGAAACGTGTCGCGATCGGCAGCGATCTTGTCCCAGGCAATGTAGCTGGCGTTGTCGCGAGGGTAGTAGCCATGGGCGTAAGACGGATGAGCTCCGCCCGGTACCAGGCAGATTGCGGTGACAGCCCAGCCGGGCAGGACACAGGCATTGGGGTGGGTCCAAAGGTCGTCAACGATCTCTTCAACCGTGACCACCGAGCGCTTGGCTGCGAGAACGGCTTCTTTTTGAACGCCGACAATCCCTTCAATCAGCACATTGCCTTTCCGGTCAGCCTTTTGGGCATGAATGAAGGTGACATCCGGGCGGATCGCCGGAACCGCGGCCAGTTTTTCGCCGGTAAACGGGCAGGTCACGGAGCGGATGTTGGGATTGACCTGGGCCAATTCGGCGCCGAGGTAGCCGCGGAACATGGCAAAAGGCAGGCCTGCGGCGCCTGCCTCATAGGCGTTGGCCATGGCCGCGTGGGAGTGTTCCTCGATCTCGATCCGGTTGGGCCAGCCGTTCTCAACGGAATCGCGCAAGCGTCTGAGCAGTCCTACACCGGGGTTGCCGGCATAGGAGAAGATCAGCTTTCGCACGGCGCCCATTCCGATCAGTTGGTCATAGATCAGGTCGGGGGTCATGCGCACGAGGGCGAGATCCTTGGTGCCCTGGCGGATGACTTCATGCGCGCTCGCGTGCGGTATCAGATGGGTGAACCCCTCGAAGGCGGCGGTGTCCCCGGCGTTCAGGTTTTCAGCCACCGCTTGGGGCAGCGTCATGAATTGTGCCATGGCCTATTTCGCTCTCATAAATCGAAAAACACGGTTTCCTGCGGCCCTTGCAGATGGATGTCATGGCGGTATTTGCCGTCGCCGCCGCGGGCAATCAAAGTTGCCTTGCGGTCCTGAATATCCATGCGTGACAGCACCGGGTCGTCAGCGGCGTCTTCGAAATAGATCCGGGTGCTGAGCCCGAGATTGATGCCGCGGGCAACAATCCAGACATTGATGTGCGGGGCCTGCAGGCGGCCATCGGCAAAGGGGACCGGGCCTGGCTTGATGGTCTCAAACCGGACAATGCCGGTTTCCCCATCGGCGGCGACGCGACCCCAGCCGGTGAAATTCGGGTCGGCCTCGCCACGCGGTTCGTTGCGGGCGTTGTAAAGGCCTTCGGCATCGGCCTGCCAGACTTCCACCAGCGCGTCCCTGAGCGGTGTGCCGCCCCCATCGATGACACAGATCTCGAGCGTGATTCGCTCGCCTTTGGTCTGGTCATTGACCATGCCGATGCCGAGGTCTGCGTCATAAACGCCGGTAATGCCGCAAAAATTCGGCGTCAGGCCGATATGGACATAGGGCCCCGCGGTTTGCGACGGCGATTCCTTGAAAGGATGCAGCGGAAAATCATTTGGGATCGGCATGTCAGTTGCCCTCCATGCGGTTTTCGAACAGCGTCGAGCGACTGCCGCGCAGGATGATATCGAAGCGGTAGGTGAGCGCATCCATCGGCACCGATGCATTCATGTCGAGCCGGGCGGTGAGCTGGTCGATGGCGCGGGGATCGTTGATGGTGCGGACAATCGGACAGCGTGGAATTAGCGGGTCGCCTTCGAAATACATCTGGGTGATCAGTCGCTGGGCAAAGCCCTGGCCGAATACCGAGAAATGGATATGGGCCGGACGCCAGTCGTTGGGACCATTGGGCCATGGATAGGGGCCGGGACGGATGGTGCGGAAGGCATAGGTCCCATCGTCATCTGAAATGGTGCGACCGCAACCGCCGAAATTGGGGTCAAGGGCAGCGAGATAGCCGTCCTTCTTGTGGCGGTAACGGCCACCGGCGTTGGCCTGCCAGAATTCGAGCAGAACGTTTGGCACCGGTAGTCCGCGTTCATCAAGCACCCGACCCTCGACGATGATGCGTTCGCCGACCGCACTCATGCCGGGCTTGGCGAAGTTCAGGATGAGATCATTATCGAGCGCGCCGATGATGTCGTGGCCAAAGGCCGGGCCGGTGGTTTCCGACAGGCTGTTGGCGACGGCCACAAGCGGTCGCGACGGCGCCCGTAACACCGAGGATTTGTAGCCCGGATCGAGAGGCTTGGGGTGCCATTGCCGGTCTCTTGGAAAAAAGCTCGCGATCGGGGCCCGGTTGGAACTCATGGCTGGTCTCCTGCCTTGGCAGCATTCATCTCGCTCAGGGTGTGTTTGGCGATGCGGATCGCGGTGTTGGCGGCTGGCACGCCTGCATAGATTGCCACATGTAGCAGAGCTTCACGGATATCGCTTTCGCTGGCGCCGGTGTTGGCGGTGGCGCGGATGTGCATCGCCAGTTCTTCCTCGTGGCCAAGAGCTGCGAGCAACGCGATGGTGACCATCGAGCGTTCGCGCCGGTTCCATTGGGGGCGCGACCAGACCTTTTCCCAGGCGCTGGTGCTGATCAGGTCCTGAAAGGGCGCGTCAAATTCGGTGGTTGCTGCCTGGGCTTTATCGACATGGGCATCGCCGAGAACGCCGCGGCGTGTCCGCTCGCCCGGCGACATCATGTTTTCGCTATCGGCCATCTGGTCCTCCCGATGGGCTTCCGTCTTCTTTTAAGATTTACATAGTGGAATGGAAATGAATAATGATTTTTATGCCCGTAAATCATTTCGGAATTGATATGAAAATATCGCGACGTATCAAGATCCGACATCTGGAAGCCTTTGTCGAAGTGGCAAGGCAAAAAAGTGTCGGGCGCGCGGCCATCACCTTGTCGCTGACCCAGCCCGCGGTCTCGCGGACCATCCGTGAACTTGAGGAAATTGTCGGGGCGACGCTGATCGAACGTGAGGGCCGCGGCATCCGGCTGTCACACCAGGGCGAGGTGTTCCTGTCGCATGCGGGTGCCGGGCTGGCCGCGGTGCGTGGCGGAATTGCGGCGCTCGCCAATGTCGCCACCAGTTCAGGCCCGCCAGTGCGGATCGGCGCGTTACCAACGGTGTCGGCCACGGTGATGCCCGGCGCGGTGGTGGAATTCCTGGCTTCGGGTCTTAAAAGCCCGCTGCGGGTGATCACCGGCGAGAACCGGGTGTTGCTCGATCATCTGCGCAAGGGCGACCTCGATCTGGTGATGGGGCGAATGCCGGCGCCCGAACTGATGACGGCCTTGAGTTTCGAACCACTGTACCGCGACCGGGTGGCATTCATCGTCTCGAAGCACCACCCGCTGGCCGGTCAAAGGCAGGTGGCTGCCGACATTCTGGCGCATCATCCGGTATTGGTCCCGCAACCGGGCTCGATCATCCATCCATTTGTCGAGCGGGTGATGGTCGAACAGGGCATGGCCCGGCCGATGCAGCCGATCGAGACCGTGTCGGACAGTTTCGGCAGGGCATTTCTCCGCACCTGCGATGCGATCTGGATCATCTCGCGCGGGGTGGTGGCGGCGGAAATCGCGTCGGGAGAATTCCTCGAACTGCCGATTGATACCGGTTCGACGCTGGGCGCCGTCGGGTTGATCACCCGGGAGGCCGACCGCCCCCATGATGCGGCGGTGTTTTTTGCCGACATTTTGCGGCGGCGTACCCTGCAGACCTGACTGCGTTTGGTCGCGGCGACTTCCTCGGATTGCCGGTACCAGTCGCTGTGATCGACATATTCTTTCGATCGGTTCTATTGTGAAGTTCGTTTCTTTCGTTTTAGAATGTTTGCGAAACACGCATCATCCGGACTTTCTGCCCCATGTATCTTGCCCCACGCCATGCCGAAATCATTGATCTCGCGAAAGTGGAGGGCAGGGTTTTGGTTGACGATCTGGCCACCCGGTTTGCCGTCACGCCGCAGACGATCCGAAAAGATCTCAATGATTTGTGCGAGCGGCAATTGCTGACCCGGATCCATGGCGGGGCGGTGATCCCGTCGGGCACGCAAAACATGGAATACGAGCAGCGCGGCAAGATTGCCGCCGACGAAAAACAGGCGATCGGGGCCGCGGCGGCGGCGCTGATTCCCGATCATGCTTCGTTGTTCATCAATATCGGTACCACCACCGAAGCCGTCAGCCAGGCATTGCTGCAACACGGCCGGCTGATGATCATCACCAATAACATCAATGTTGCCAACCGGATGCGGCCGTTTCCGCAGTTCGAAGTGGTGATCGCCGGTGGCGTGGTGCGGGCCTCCGATGGTGGTATTGTCGGGGAGGCGGCAGTCGATTTCATTCGCCAGTTCAAGGTCGATTTCGCGGTCATCGGCACCTCGGCGATCGATCATGACGGCGCGCTGCTCGATTATGATTTTCGGGAGGTCAAGGTTGCCCAGGCCATTATCGCCAATGCGAGACAGGTGATCCTGGTGGCGGATTCGACCAAGTTCGAGCGCACTGCACCGGTGCGGATTGGCCATCTCGAGCAGGTCGACACCTTTGTCACCGACTTTTGCCCGGAAGACGCGGTTCGCGATATCTGCCGAGAATTTGATGTTGAACTGATCGAAACCGCAAATTTGTCCGCGAGCGGAAACTGAATGATCTCAGGCCGTAATGGGGTCTCTGCCCCAGGCTGTGACAAGTGGGTATTTAAAGTTTTAAATATGTTGCTGTGAAGACACGTAGCCGTGTGAAGCGAACAAGACCAAACAAATACGCACGCATGTCCTTTTTATGTCGCAGTCCTTTGACTATATACTGCGAACTTTAGATGTGCGCAGGGCCCTTTGATTGCGCCTGTACCGGTAGCTTCGGTGCTTCTTCGATCTTTCAGGCCGACCGCATTGTTTTCTTTCAAAGGCGGATTCCTAATGGCGATGCCGAAATTTCATACCGTGGCCGCATTTGTGGTTCTTGCGGCATCCGCGGCCTGGGTGTTGACCGGCGAGTTTGCATCAATCGGAAGCGCGACACAGGATGAGGCCGAGCAACCGAAAAAGATGGAGACGGTTGCCCCGGAGCCGGAAAAGGTGTTGCGGACTGTTGCGGTGATGCAGCCGGAATTCATCCAACACAACCGTATCATCCGGATTTCTGGCGTCACTGCACCGGACAAGCGGACGACGCTTGCCACCCGCAGTGCCGGAATTCTCGGTGATCTGAAAATCAAGAAGGGCGATCTGATCAAGGCCGGCGATGTCGTGCTGGTGCTCGATGGCGCCGAGAAGGCGTCGCTGGTGGCAACCGCCAGGGCGCTGCTGGATCAACGCCAGAAGGAAGCCGAAAATGTCGAGCGGCTGGTCAAGAACGGGATCGTACCGGCAACACAGAGCGACACTGCGCGCTCGGCGCTGGCTGCGGCACGGTCCCAGCTTGAAACGGCTCAGGCAGATATGGACCGGCTGACCGTCGTGGCGCCGTTTTCCGGGGTGATCGATAAGGTGATGGTGGAAGAAGGCGGCTGGATGCCATCGGGCGAGCCGGTGGCCGTTTTGTTGCAACTCGACCCGGTGCTGGCGCTGGGGGAAGTCAGCGAGCGCGACATTGCCCAGGTCAGTGTTGGCAGCGAAGCTGATGTGCGTTTGATCAGCGGTGATGTCGTTTCCGGTTCTGTGCGCCATGTAAGCATGGAAGCAACGTCCGGAACGCGAACCTTTCCGATTGAAGTCGCCATCTCCAACCCCGACAACCGGGTTCCTGCCGGCATGACCGCTGAAATCATGATCAAGTCGGAAGCAGTCACCGCGGTGCGGCTGCCGCGTTCGGTGGTCACGCTCGATGCCGCCGGCAATCTGGGCTTGCGCATTCTCAATGCCGACAACACGGTGGGTTTCGTGCCGATCGACCTGATCGACGATTCCCCTGAAGGGCTGGTGCTCGGCGGCGTGCCGCTCGATGCCAAGGTCATCGTCGCTGGCCAGGATCTGGTCAGTGAGGGTGAGACTGTCAACTCGGTTCCCGCCGAAGGAGACCTTGTTGCCCGCGTTGGCGGCAAGCCTGCAGGATCTGCCCGATGAATTTCGTCGATATCGCCATCCGCAATGCGCGGTTGACCATCGCGGTGCTGTTCTTCCTCGTCGTTTCGGGGACGATGGCCTATATCTCGATTCCCAAGGAAGCCGAGCCGGACGTCAAGATCCCGATCATCTATGTGAGCCTGAGCTACCAGGGGATTTCGCCTGAGGATGCCGAACGACTGCTGCTTAGGCCGATGGAAACGCGGCTGAAGAACATCACCGGGATCAAGGAGATGCGCTCCACTGCCTATCAGGGCGGCGGCAATGTCATCATCGAGTTCATGGCAGGCGCAGACTTGGCCAAGGCGCTTGATGATGTGCGCAACAAGGTTTCCGACGCCAAGCCGGATCTTCCCCAGGGCGCCGATGAGCCGACGGTCAACGAGGTCAACATTTCCGAGTTCCCGGTTCTGGTGGTGACGCTGTCGGGTGATGTACCCGAACGCGCGCTGACCCGTGCGGCGCGTGAGTTGCGCGACCGGATCGAGGAAGTCACCGGCGTGCTCGAAGCGTCATTGCAGGGCGCGCGTGACGATCTCGTCGAGGTGATCATCGACCCGGTCAAGCTGTCATCCTATGGCCTCAAGCTTGATCAGCTGATTGCCGGCGTCAATGCGTCCAACTCGGTGGTGGCGGCCGGTGCCATGGAAGGCGACGAGGGTCGCTACGCGGTCAAGGTTCCGCTGTTGATCGAGACCGTTGAAGATGTCGCCAACCTGCCGATCATCGCTGGTCCCAACGCGGTTGTGCGGGCACAGGATCTGGCGACCATCCGCGCGACCTTCAAGGATGCTGAAACCGTTACCCGGCTCGACGGCCGGCCGGCAATCGCCATCGAAGTGTCCAAGCGCACAGGCGCCAACTTGGTGGAAACCGTGGATGCGGTAAAGGCAGTGGCGACCGAGTTTGAAGCGCTGCTGCCGGAAGGCGCGGTCATCGGTTTCAGCCAGGACAAGTCGACATCGATCCGGCAATTGCTCGGCGATCTGCAGAACTCGGTGCTCACGGCGGTGATCCTGGTGTTCATCGTCATCCTGTATGCGTTGTCTGGCAGGGCGTCGCTGTTGATTGGCTTTGCCATCCCGGCTTCGTTCCTGATGGGTATTCTGGGGCTGTCGCTGGCCGGGATGACCGTCAATATCGTGGTGCTGTTCAGCCTGATCCTGGCCGTCGGCATGCTGGTCGACGACGCGATCATCGTTACCGAATTTGCCGAACGACGGATGACCGAAGGCATGCATCGGCGCGAGGCGTTTTCACTGGCGGCCCGGCGCATGACCGGACCGGTGGTGGCCGCAACGCTGACACGGGTGGCGGCGTTTTCGCCATTGCTGTTCTGGCCCGGCGTCGTCGGCGAGTTCATGAAATACATGCCGATCACACTGATTGCGACGCTATCGGCGTCGATGCTCTATGCGCTTGTGTTTACCCCGACATTGGGGGCGATGTTCGCCAAGCCGACAATCGAGGACGGCCCCAAGCGCGACGGGCTGTATATGCGCTTCGTGGCGCGCGCGGTGAGGCACCCGTTCATTGTTGTGTTCTTCACGCTGACAGCGCTCGTGGCTGTTCCATTAGCCTACACGAAATACGGCAATGGGGTCGAATTCTTCCCCAATGTCGAGCCGGAATACGGGCTCTTGTATGTGCATGCTCGCGGCAATCTTTCGCTTGAGGAAAAAGATGCCGCCGTGCGGATGGTCGAAAAGCGGATGCTCGATTGGCCGGGGCTGACCAGCGTTTACACCCGCGTCGGCAGGGTCGGCGGCGGCGGTGCTGATGTTGCCGAGGATGTGGTTGGCGTTATTCAGTATGAATTCGTCGACTGGCGCGAGCGCAAACCGGCGGGGGAGATCCTCGATGACTTCCGCCGTGAACTCACCGGGTTCCCGGGTGTCGATATCGAGGTTCTCGTACCTCAAGGCGGACCGCCGACCGGCAAGGCGATCCAGATCCAGCTGTCGGCTGTTGATCCGTCGGGCTTACCCGATGTGGCGCGCAAGGTTGCTGCGCAACTGAAGCAGACACCGGGCGTGATCGATGTTTCTGACGGCTTGCCGCCGCCCGGCGTCGACTGGGAGATCAAGGTCGACCGGTCGGTTGCTGCGCGTTATGGCATCGGTCCGTCGGCGGTGGGCACCGTGGTGCAGCTTGTCACCTCCGGGTTGAAGCTGACCGATTACCGTCCTGCTGGTGCCGACGATGCGGTGGATATCAGACTGAGGCTGCCGGAAGATCGACGCACCCTGTCGACACTGGACGATCTGAGGATCGAGACGGCTCAAGGATCAGTGCCCATTTCCAATTTCGTCACCCGAGAACCGGCGCCCAGCGTCGGCACGCTGAACCGGATTGACGCCGTGCGCACAATCACCGTGCAGGCCGGTATCAAGGAAGGCATTCAGGCCGATCCGCTGCGACAGGGCATTGTCGCGGAGCTGGAAAAGGCCAAGCTGGAGGATTTGGGCGTTCGCTGGAAATTGGCCGGAGAGGATGAAGAGCAGAAGGCTGCCGGCGCGTTTCTCTCCAAGGCCTTCGGCGCTGCGATCTTCCTGATCTTTGTGGTGCTGTTGGCGCAATTCAACCGCTTCCTGTCGGTGGCTCTGGTGCTGTCGGCGGTGGTGATGTCGACCATCGGTGTGTTCCTGGGGCTGATCATCATGGGGCAGCCCTTTGGTATCGTCATGACCGGGATCGGCGTCATCGCGCTCGCCGGCGTGGTGGTCAACAACAACATCGTGTTGATCGATACCTATGACCATCTCAGGCGCGAAGGCCTCGACAAGCTCGACGCCATCCTTGAAACCTGCCGCGAACGTGCCCGTCCTGTGGTGCTGACGGCGGTGACGGCGATCCTCGGCGTGTTGCCAATTGCGTTCGGGTTCAATCTCGAATTGATGGGCCATGAAACCACCTATGGAGCGCCGTCGACACAATGGTGGGTTTCGCTGTCGAGCGCGATCGTCTTCGGACTGGCGTTTTCCACGGTGCTGACGCTGGTGGTGACGCCGTCCCTGCTGATGATCGTGACACGCTCGAAAGACAGCAAGGTCACCGCCTGGTGGCAACGGGTGAAGGCGCGTCTCGGGTTTGGCCGCGGGTCTGCAAAGGCTTCCCCCGAAGCCGCCGAATAGAGCGACAAAGTCAACAACACAGTATGCTGGTGCTGCGCGGTTGGCGTCGCACATCGCCAACAACGCGATTTCGGGCTATGTAGTCCTCTCGCGCTGACGACTATCGGGGAAGCCTATGAAGCTGGTGAAATACGTTGTGCTGTCGGTGCTCGCTGCGGCATGCTTGCTCGGGGCAGAGGCAAGCGTTGTTGCTCAGGTTGCCTCGCAGTCCACAGCCACCGCGCCGATCTCGCGCGGAGAAACAACCCAGACCGACCGCGAAATCCGCGAACGATTAAAAGCCATCTACGACGAGATAGATACCCTTTCCGCCGTTACGGTGTGGGTGCGCAAGGGGGTAATCGTGCTTTCCGGCAAGGTTGCCAATGAAAGCTCGGCCGAACGCGCGGTCAGGCTCGCGCACCGGATCGACGGTGCGGTCGAGGTCGAGGATGAAATCGCCCGTACGCTGAGTGTCGAGGACAACCTCAATCCGCTGCTCGAAAAGACCGAAGACGCGATTCTGACCGCCACTCGGGCGTGGCCGCTCTATGCGGTGGCGGTTCTTGCGTTCATTCTGGTCACGTTTTTCGGGCATCTGGTCGCCTCGGCCGGACGGTTCTGGCGCTGGGTGGCGCCAAACCCGTTCATTGCCGGGCTAATTGCGCAATCGATCCGTATTGTCAGCATCCTGGGCGGTATTCTTCTGGCGCTGAGCATTCTTGATGCCATGGCGCTTTTCGGTGCTGCAGCTGGTGGCGCCGGGTTGGTTGGCCTGGCGGTAGGCTTTGCGGTCAAGGATACGATTGAAAACTATATCGCCAGCGTCATGCTGAGCCTACGGCAACCGTTCCGGGCCGATGACCATGTGGTGATCAACGATCTCGAGGGTGTGGTCGTGCGACTGACATCGCGGGCTACCATCCTGATGACGCTCGACGGCAACCATTTGCGCATTCCCAATGCCGATGTGTTCAAGGGCGTGATCCTGAATTACACGCTCAACCCTCAGCGGCGTTTCTCGTTCAAGCTCGGCATAGATGCCAATGACAATCCGATTGATGCGGCGAACGCCGGACTCGAGACACTGCAAGCGCTCGACTTCATCCTCAATGAACCACAAGCTTCTGCCGGGATCGACGAGGTTGGAGATTCCAACATCGTGCTGGCGTTCTATGGCTGGATCGACCAGCGCGAGACCGATTTTCAGAAAGCCCGCAGTGCAGCCATTAATTCGGTCAAGACTGTGCTCGAGGAACAGGGTTTCACACTTCCGGAGCCTATTTACCGGGTCAAGATCGATGGACTGGAAGGGGTGATCGGCCATACCGTGTCACCGGCACAGAACGACAAGCCTCAAAAACCCCGGCCCACGCATGACAAGAAACCGCGGGCTGCGGAAGCGAGGCCTGCGGTTGTCGTCGATGTATCGCCGGACGAGGATGTTCGCCGGCAAGTGGCCGAGGACCGGGCTCGCGGCGGCGACCAGGAAGATTTGTTGAGCGACAACCGACCAATTGAATGAAGTGAACCAGCCGGCCATGAACCCAAAAGCCGGTCGCCTGTGAGGCGACCAGCTGATGTCGTTACCGCCAAGAAGCAGTGGTCAGATCACCCGGAAATTATGGCGCGAAGCATCCACAACGCCTTCTCGTGGAAGGTCAGGCGAGCTGTAAGCATATCCTCGGTGACAACGTCGTCATTGTCGCCGGCCTTGCCTGCGGCCTTGCGGGCGTCACGGACCGCCTCTTCATGATCCTTGATCAGATCGTTGACCATGTCGTGAGCGGATGCCTGGTTGACGTCCGACTTGGTCGGTGCGAACGACTTGGTCATGTCGAAATTGACTGGGGCAAGGTGACCCAGAGCCCGGATCCGCTCGGCGATAATGTCGGTATCGGCAAACAGCGCGTTATAATGGGCTTCAGTCAGATCATGGATCGGCTTGAAGATCGGGCCGACAACGTTCCAGTGATAGACATGGCTCTTGATGGTCAGACGATAGGTGGCAGCGAGGATTTCGGAAAGATCCTGGGCCATCGATTTACGGTAATCAGCCTTGAGGCCGATATTGATGCTGTCCTTGCCTGTCTCGGGGGTGAGGCTAGCGAGAGCGGAATTTGCCATGGGAAGTCTCCTATTTTGAAAAATTCGTTATGCGGGATGGAAATGCTTAGTTGACTGCTTGAGATGAGGAATTTGCTGACCCGGAAACGATGATCGAGCTGGACTGGGCGTAACCGTTGCCGTTCTCGGCAGCGAAGGCGCCCCAGAGCGCCCAGCCGGCGACGATCGCCAGTGCCAGGCTGATCGACAGAATCGCGAGCACCGGCTTTCCCTGACGGGCCTGACGGACACTGATCGGATCGATTGGTTTGTTCATGTGCCAATATCCTTTTTGTTAACGGTCTCAGTCGTCGTCTGAACGCGCGGCGTAGGCGGCCAACGCACCAAGTGCCAGGCCCGCAACAATCGCCACGCCCTTGTGTCGGGTGACCAAGCTTGAGGCCGTCACCACGCCGAGTGTGGCGGCGCTGCTCGACAGCGTATGGCGCTGCTGGCGCCGTGCGCGCATGCGCAGGACGGCGCGGACAATTAGCGCGAAAGCGGCAAGTAGAATTGCCAGGCCAGCGGCTGACAGAAGGCCCGCTATCAAGCCGTAGGTCTCGGCAATCCATACTGCGAACGCGCCAAGAAGGGCGGCGGAGGCCAGCCAAGCCATCAGTCCGACAAAGGCCATCAGCATCGCGTCGCGGCGAATTTGACGGGCTTTGCCCGTGGCAAAGCCGGACACGAGGTTCATGAGTGGAAGCGCAGGAGACATTGCTGGTCTCAACGGCGCATCAGGATGGCGGCCAGAAAGCCTGCGGCAACGGCCACGCCCAGGGCCTGAAGCGGCTTTTCGCGAACGGCCTGGCTTACCTGCTTTTCCGTGCGGCCAAGCTGCCTGGACATTTCGGAGACCAGATGCTCGCCGCTTTCAAGCAGTTCACTGACGCGGGTTTCAGCGGCTTCTCGGGCGACGCCAGCCTGCAGCGCGCCAGCACCGGCAAGCGCTTCACCCAGTTCGGCAAGCTCCTTGCGGAGTGCGGCGGCGCGGTCCGACAGGTCATCCATGACCGGTTTTGCGTTTGCTGTTGAACGGGTGGACTTGCTAGTGGCAGCCATTGGAAATTCTCCTTAGTTGGTTTCACATCTCCAACGCGCAACACTTCGGGAGGTTCCACGGCGCGCTGGTTTTTTGCCCAAGAAAAAGGCCGCCGGAGTAATCCGGCGACCTTTTGTTCGGGAGGTGTGAGGTGGTTAGCCTGCCGGGACGATCATGATCACGTCGTCGCGGTTGCTCTTCCAGGTTTCCTCGGAATATTCCGGCTGGGCTTCCAGCTGTTCCTGGGTAAACGGCGTGAAGACGGTCAGGTTGCCATCTGCATCGGCGCGGATGTCGAGGTTTTCAGGCGAAATCGCGACTTCCTTTTCGCCCATGCCCAGGAAACCGCCAACATCAAGCACGAAACCTTCAACCTTGTTGTCGGCCGACAGAAGCACGTCGCCAATTTCACCGATGTTGTCGTCATTGGCGCTATAGACAGCCCGGCCGATCAGATTGTCGGCGCTGAGATCCTCCGTGGTGACGCTGGTCATCGCCGAACGGTCGATGCCCATGGTCTTGTTTTCAGCGGTTTCGACTGCGCTTTCGCCGGATTCGATCTTTTCGGCTGTCACGTCTTCTGCCGGAGCCTTTTCGGTGTCTGCTGCCATCTTCTGGGTTGCATCAACACCTTCGTCTGTGCTGCGTGCGTCGGCGTAGATCATGTCGCGGTCAAAAGCCGGTGCGGCTTCGAGCTGTTCGCGGCTCATGTTGGCGACCAACCAGCGGTCGCCATCGCGATCAACCCACTCGATCTGGTCGTAATTGACGGCAACGTCCTTTTCACCCAGACCCAGGAAACCGCCAACGCCGACGATCAACGAGCCGACCTTGCCTTCAGCCGTGACGACGATGTCGTTGATGTCGCCGATCACTTCGGCGTCTTCAGCCGACGAAGCGTAGACGGATGACCCAATCAGGGTGCTGGCGAGGTTTGAGCCGGTGAGCATGGCGGCATCCTGATCCGTCATGACGACGGTTTCCGAGGTTGCGGCGGCGGGGTTCGCTTCGGTGTGGCTGGCGGCCATGGCGGAGGTGCTCACAAGAGCAACGAGCGCGGTGCTGGCCAAAAGTGTCTTAATCATGGTAATTTCCTCTTTGCATCGAAAGGTGTGCCCGCCGGGCTGGACCGTGTGTGTGAGAGCGCTGGTCCGGCGCGGCGGTGGTGACAGTCTAGAAACGCAAATGACTGTCCAAGGTTCCGACAGGCATCAATTTTTTTGAGTGCGGCAGCTTCCGGGGCGGGCCTGGTGGTGAGCGGAATTGCGTTACGCATTACCGCATGGCCTATGAGCAGGAACGGCACGGCAAGCAGCCCGCCGACCGGTCCCCAGAGCCAGATCCAGAAGGCCAGCGACAGGAACACGAAGAACGGATTGAGCGTGACCGAACGACCGATCACCTGCGGGGTGACGAACTGGGCCTCAATCATGTTGATCCCCAGATAGACCAGCATCGGCAGGAATACGGCAGGTGGTGAATTCCATGTCGCCAGGCCAACGCCGAGCAGGATCCCGGCCATCACCGCCGGGCCGATGTAAACGACGTAATTGAGGATGAAGGCCAGCATGCCCCAGAGATAAGGCTGCGGCACATCCAGCAGCCACATAGCCGTGGCGGTGGCGAAGCCGAGCCCTGCATTGATGACCGATATCGACAGAAGATAGCGCGAGACGAACCATTCGGCGTCGCGGAACACCCGCGCGGTTCTCAGACGGGCGCGGCGGCTGAAGCATAGCGACAGGATGCTGGTGCGAATGGTGTGGCGAGTGGCCAGAAAGAAATACAGGCTTGCCAGGAACAGGATGATCTGTGCCGCCAGCGCCGGCGCCAGCGTTGCGATTTCTTCAACCGCAGAATTGTCGGCAATGTCGACCGTCATCTGGGCCTTGCCGCCGGCGATCGCCTTGATCTGTTCCTGAACGCCGCCCAGCGTCTCAAAAGCCGAGCTCCAGTCGGTCAGGTAAAATTGCAATTCACGCCAGATTTCCGGCAGTCTCTCGCTCCAGATCGACAGCGGCATCGAAAACAACGCGATTGCCGATGCGATCATGGCGAGAAACAGAAGCACGACAATGGCGGCAGACAAACTGGCAGGAATGTAGCGCTCGAGCGCTGAAGCTACCGGTGAGGCCATCAATCCGGTGATGATGGCGAGCGATACCGGGGACAAAAACGGCTGCGCCTGATCGAGTGCTGCGAAAGCCGCGACCAAGCCAATGACGATAATGGATATCCGGGCAATTGACTCCAGGCTGGCGTCCAGACCGGTCTTTGCGGCGATGCGCACCACCGGCGGTTCCATGCGGTAAATACGCTTCATCCCACTACCCCTGTTAGAAGCGAGGACAATGCACAGGGGGCAGAATGGTTCCGTTTATGTGCCGATTGTGGACGGGACCTGCCGGTCAAGACTGCAGGTATTGGGAAGTGCGCTAGCCATTTTGATGGTTTGACATGACCCGCGCGTGAGGCACACGGATCGTCACATCGATGCCGTGCTGATTAGGGATGGTGGTGATTGACCCACCCAGTTCGACCCGCATGGTCGCATCTAGCAATTTGGTGCCAAAACCGCCCTTTCGACTGAGCGCGTCGGAATCCTGCTGATCGAGCGGAACTTCGCTGTGTTCGCGCCAGGTGAACACCAGTTCCTTGCCGGTCTCCGGCTCGGGGTTGATGTGCCAGGAAATATCGAGCATGCCGGTGTCGGAGCGCGCCGAGCCATATTTAAGGGCGTTGGTGGCGAGCTCGTGAAATGCCAGACCAAAGGCCTGGGCCGCAACTTCGTTGAGTTCGACGGTGGGCCCCACCAGTTTTTCCTCCTTGAGCTTGTCGCCAAACAATTGCCTGAGCTCCAGAGCGAGAAGCGTCTTCAGGTCGGCGCTCTGCCAGGCGGTACGGGCCAGCAGGTCCTGCGAGGCGGCCATCGCCTGGAGGCGGGCGGTAAATGACTGGGTGAATTCGTCGAGCGTTTCGGATGCGCGCGCGGTCTGCCGCGACATTGCCAGCATCCGGGCGATCATGTTCTTGATGCGGTGTTTCATTTCCTGAAGCAGAAATTCGCGATCGGTCAATGCGCGTTCGGTTTCCTGGCGCAACGCCTCGCCGACTTCGATGGTGCGCTGCTGTGACCGCGACGAGGCGGCGAGGGCGCCGGCCAGCAGCAAGGCGGCAGCAGCCAACATGAATGATCGGGTCTGGTCGACTGGCGGCTCATATATTTCGGAGGGACGGATCTCCAACTTCCACAAACGCCCGGCAACCTCGATTGCCAGTGTCTCGACATGGGAAGCACCAAAGTGGTTGCTGCGCTCCCCTGTCGACTGGAAAATCTGGTTGGTGTCGGCAGGTTCGCCATCCCACGCGGTGACATGAATAGGCAGCGCAGGCAGTCGATTGAGCGCCGATTTGAACAGGTTGGAAATGCTGAAAGGCGCGTAGATGAAGCCCTGAGGTGTGCTTGAATTGGCAGCGAAATACGGCGTGTAGATCAAGAAACCCGCCTGGGGATCGGTCTGGTTTTCCTGGACAAGTCGCACCGAGCCGGATGCGCGCAACCGTTGCTCGGAAAGAGCCGCCAGTATCGCCGTCCGGCGGACTGAATTGGAATACATGTCATAGCCAAGTGCGCGGAGATTGGCATCGGTGGAGGGCTCCAGCAGGACGATGGGCGTACGGTATTGTTCCTCAGTCTCCGGCCACGGCGTTCGCTGAATGCTGTAGTTGCGCGCAAGCTCGGCCCCGATAGCTGCGTCGGTTTGAGGTCCGGTTTGCACGTAGCGGGCAAAGCCGATGCCCTGGACACCGTCGAACTGTTCGGTTTTGCGCAGGTTACCGATGAAAATCTTGAACTCCGCCGCATCCGGAATCTCGCCGGTAGCCTCGAACAACGCTTCGGTAGACTTGATCAACAGCATGTGGTTTTCGATGCGGTCGCTCAAACGGCGCACGGCTTCCTCGGCAATGGAGGCAAAGCTCATGCGGTTGGCCTGATCGATCGTGTACCAGGAGGCGGCAGCGGTAAGCATGCCGACAAGGGCAACAACGATGAAGACCAATGCCGGTTGCATTCGGTACAACAACTGCAAGCTCAAATTCAAAGGCCGCGTGATCACCCGGCCTAGGCGTTTGCGCGTGTGCTTCAAGAGGGATAAAGCCGGGCGATTGTCGATGCTGCACCTCCAGGTGCTATTCTGTGCTGACGAAAACAAGTCATCGCAATGAGCGGGAAACGAGCGATGCGGATAGGGCTTGGTTGGCCGTCTGTCTATTAAGCATGTTAATCCACGATCAGTTTTTGGCAATTCGGCGTTTTCCGCCGATGTTGCCCGGATCGGTGGAAAACTCGGTGAGGAAACGGTCGTCAAAATCGGCGAAGTCGATGGCACGGTCGACGTCCGGGAAGCTCACGAAACCCTTGTCGATGTGCAGCATTCTTTCCTTGCCGAGCCGGTTGAGCGAACGATTGACGTGGACTGTCGACAGCCCCATGCAATCGCCAATCTGTTCTTGCGTCAGCTCAAGGTCGAAGCCTTTTGCGGAGGCCATGCCGACCTGCTCAAGGCGGGTCCACAATTCGAGCAGGAAATGTAGAATCCTCTGTGCTGCAGTGCGCGCGCCCAAGGAAATCTTGTGCTCGGAGAGAATATTGGAATGGCGCATTGTCATCCAGTCGAGCCCAGAAGCCAGCACCGGAAAGCGGCGGTGAATCTCAAGAATGCGGACAGGCTCGATAAGTGCAAGCGAGGCCTTTGTCAGCGCCGAAGCCGAGTAGATTGACGAATGGTTGAAGTTGATGTGCAAGCCGATGAAATCGCCTGGCAACGATATGCCGATAATCAGGCGACGACCGGCGGGCGTGATCTTGAAGCGAATGATCCAGCCGCGTCGGACGAGAAACGTCACCCGCATGTGCTCGCCATCATGGATGAATTCGTCACCTTTTTCGACCACCGCCTGATTGACCTGCATGGTCTCGAGGTAATCCACCTCTTCGGCAGTCAGCAAAACCGACCTGCCGAGGCGCCTGACCAGCGAACTCGCATTTTCGGGGATGGCGCTTTGGTTGACAGGCGGCATGGGCGCCCTTTCAAAATAGGGAAAGTCCGGCAACAGATATGCCGGACTTTCCAGAGTAGCTGATTAGCTGCGGCCAAGCCATTCGTCGATTTCGCGCTCGGCGTCGTCGCGGGTCTTGCCATAGCGGGCCTGAATCTTGCCGGCCAGTTCATCGCGACGGCCTTCAACGACATCGAGGTCGTCATTGGTCAGCTTGCCCCATTGTGCCTGGGCCTTGCCCTTGTACTCGTTCCACTTGCCTTCAACGATATCCCAGTTCATTTCAATTCTCCTTTTGAGGATCGGTTTGAGCCGTTTGCGGTTTTCGCCGTCGGCCTGAGCATCCAACGCGGTTAGAAGTAGTTGGTTCCCGCGATAGCCAGAATTTTCGTGCGCTGGCGTCGATTTTCCGATTTATGATCAGCGGCTTAGATTGCATTCAAGGTGAAATAGCCGACCGCTGAAACAGTGGCAGTGAGAAGGGTGCCCCAGATCAGGTCGACGATGGTCAAGCCGACGGGCCAGTTCTTCAACGTCGCCAGATTGGTGAAGTCATAGGCACCGTAAGCGGCAATGCCGAGCACGGCTCCAAGTATAGCCGCCTGCCAAACGCCGCCATCCAAACGGATGGCCGGTGCAGAAGCCAGCAGCACAATGGCGGCTGAATAGAAAACGTAAAAGGCGGCAGCCACCGGAAAGCTGATTTGGCTAGCCATCAGATCGCCGAGTTGGTCGCGATAGAAATTTCTGGCGATCAGGCCAAGCCAAAGCCCATCCAGGATCAGAATGGCGAGGGCCGCAGCGGCCCACGCCTTCCAGAAGCCCGTAGGGATCATGCGGTTTCTCGGGATTCGCGCAGAGCCAGCGGGAATATTACATGCGCCGTTTCGCCCAGATCCGGCTCGTCGCCGCTCAGATTGGCCATGGCGATTTCCCAGGCAAAGCGGACAACGCTGCCTGATGATGCCCAGATATCGGCTTCGGACGGGTCAAAACGCAGCAGCAGCAGATTGGGATCCTGCTTGCCATGTTCGAACCAGGCGCCAACCACGGACGACCAGAACTTGTCGATCAGAGAGGTGTCGGTTTCAGCACTCATCGTGCCCGAGATGCTGGCATGATAATCATGGTCGGGTCCGATAAGACAGATCCGCGCGCGGCTTGACGGATATGCTTTGATGGCCGAACCCATGGCTGAATCACGCTTGGTGTAAAACCAGATTCCGCGCCGGTCTTCGTCCACTTGCGGCGCCATCGGCTGCATTGGATGGCCCGCCTGATCGAGCCCGACCATGACCGCGTGGGTGTCGTCGAGAATATCGAAAAGCTGTTCGATCGGTTCGTCTCTGGTTTTTTTCAGATCGGTCATGGAAGTTCCTTTCATGGTTTCCATGACAACGCGCCTCCGGCCTTCGGGTTCCCGCGATCGTCAGCCGATCTTCGCCGGATCGGGTTGGCTCGGCGTGAGCACACGCAAACCGCCTGCATGGCAGATGAATTCGATCTCCGATTCCAGATCGACGATTTCGCCATCGATGGCAGCCTTTGCGCGTCGATGCCTGGTCGGGAATTTCAGAACCAGCTGCTGCGCGGATTCAACCTGAACATAGGGATTGTCCAGGAGCGCACCGCGGGCCACATCGAGCGTCATCCGCAGCACGGTGGCAGAACTGTAGGCTCGAGCGCGGTAAAGCCCCAGCACACCGCCATCGAGAACCGGGGCGAAGGGGACGGGTGAATCGCCAAACAGGTTGTTGGACACCGACACGGCCGACACGATGGTTCTGCGCGTCTCGCCCTCAAGGCTGGTTTCGACGCTCAACCGTGGCGGGGCAAGGATGACCTTGCCGAGGGCATTCAGCGTGGCGGTCATTTTCCGCAACCGCGTCGAGGTGTCGAGATGCGAGCGCAGGCTGATGAGCCGTTCATGAAGGCCCACCGAATATTGATGTATGAAAGCGCGGCCATTGGCCGTGGCAATATCGAGATCGCGCGGCTCGGCCTGTTGCAGCGCCTCGACCGCTTCATAAGGGTCGAGCGGCAGGCCAAGGCTGCGCGCGAACAGGTTCATGGTCCCAAGCGGCAGCACGCCGAGCACCTTGCCCGCGCGGAAACAAGCCGCTGCCGCAGCCGAGATGGTGCCGTCGCCGCCGCCGGCAATGATGCCGTCGATGTTTTTCTCGCTGGTAGCCTGGTCGAGAACTTCACAGATTTCAGAGCCGGCGGCCAGTTTGACGACGTAGTCGGTGGGGTCCTGTCCGAGAGTGTTGGCGCCCAAAGTTTGAGCGACGTGGTTGCCAAATTCCTGGCTGTCCATGCCGCGGATGGTTCCACCGTCCCGGTTGAGCACGATCATCATCCGCATGGAGTTGTACTGCCTGTAGTTGGTTTTGAGATATCTCTTTAACACAGTAAGAATGCAGCCCGGACGGATAGGTTCCTTCGCGCAGGCGCACTTCCGGCGAGTTCGTGCATTGAAGTCGGATCATTTGAAGGAATTCCCCATGAAAATGAAATCGGTTCTGACACTCAACGGGTTGTTGGGAATTCCCGGAGGCATCGCCATTGGGCTGTGGTTGCTGGCCATTCCGCTGATCTGGCTCGATACCCAGTACACGCTTTTCGGCAGCCCGTTGCCGTTCTGGCTGGCGATCTCAGATGACACAGCCCGATCGCTGCTGGCGACCATCGCCACGGCGGCGATCACCACGCTTGGTCTGGTCTACTCGATCATGCTGGTGGTGTTCACGCTGGCTGCGGGAAATATCGCGCCACGGTTGCTGCAACGATTTTCCAGAGACCGGGTCAATCAGGTCACCGCCGGACTTCTGGGTGGCACGTTCCTGTTTTCGCTCAGCGTGCTGCGGGCAACCGGGCCGGATCTGAGACCGGAATTTTCTATTGCCATGGCTTTTGTGCTGGCGGCCGTATCCGTGCTTCAGGTGATTCATTTCGTTCACTCGGTGTCGCGCAGCGTGACGATTGATGCCGAAGTCGCCAAAATCTCCGAGCATCTGGAGCGACAGGTCAACGCACTGCTGGCTGAAACCGATCAGCGAGACGAGGAGGAGTTCGATGAACAAGACCTCGATGCCGCCATCAAGGCGCAACAATCGGGGTATGTGACCATCATCGACGAGACAGCCCTGCTTGAACTTGCCCGTCACCACCAAGCCATGATCGCGGTTCGTGTCGCGCCGGGCGATTTCGTGCTGTCGGGACAAGTTCTGGCTGCCGCCGGTTTCGCTGCAGATGACGAGGAGGCCATCGCCGCTGTCCATGCCGCGATCAGCTTGGAGCCCTATCGCGGCGCGGTCGATGACATCCGTTTTTCGATCCGTATTCTCCTCGAGATTGCGTTGCGGGCATTGTCGCCGGGCGTCAATGACAGCTTTACCGCAGTAACCTGTGCCGACCGTATCGCCGCGGCGCTGGTGCTGCCTGTATCGGAAGGGTTGCGCGGTGATGTCCGCAGCGACCGCGACGGGGTGGCGCGGCTCAAAGTGCCGGGTCTGTCACTGGAAGACCTGCTCAACATGACATTGCACCCGTTGCGGCAGGCTTCGAGGGGCAACATCCTGATGCTCGATCACCTCGGCGTGGTGCTGAATTCGTTGTATTCGGTGGCTGGATCTGACGCGCGGGCGTTAATCAGAGTGCATGGCAAGGCGCTGCTGGAGACGGCGGCTGCCGGAGAGCCGATTGCACAGGATCTAGACTTTTTGCGCAAGCGGCTGGATTTCGAGGTCGATAGCTGAAGCCGAGGCAACCACACGGTGTCAGGCACAGCGGTTCATGCTGTTTGATCCGACGTGCCGTCAGTTCACGCGCGTGGTTTCGTCAGCATGATCCGATCGTGCCATGGCATTGAGGTCGATCTGCGGATTGATCAATTCAATGGCGACTTCAATCTCGCCTTCGGCAGTCACGTCCCAGACTATCTCGGCATCCTCATAGAACAGGGCCGGATCGATCTCGACGCATTTGCCCATGGTCTTTCCATACTTGCCATCCGCGATCTGCAGCGCGGGGCGAAGTTCAAGTTCGCACTGCTGCATGCTCTCGTAGGCGACGGTGGGGGCGGGCTGTTCGGTACAGGTCTGCAAGTCGTTGCTGCAAGCGATCAGCAGCATGAAGGCTGCGATATGTTCCATGACGCTTCTCCTTTGGCATTACAACGCCAGCGCTTCATGGAGGTTCCATCGTATCCGGGCAGGCCTCGGCTTGATCCGCACGGGAGGCGTGCACTCAAGGTCTCGTATGCCTCGGCTCGGCTTCATACTGGGATTCGGGAATGACCAGTTGATAGATCATCTTGTTGTCTGAGGTCTCGTGGCGCACCCCGGCTGAAAGCGCCTGCGGGACAATGCGTCCGAGCACGGCGCCGGAGAAGCCGTTCTTGTGGTTTGTCTGTATTTCAGTTTCGGCGGGTGGCGTCGCAAATGTTTCGGTCCAGGTCAGGGTCAACTCCGGAACCTGCTGGTCGTTAAGGTGTTCGCTTGCTTCAAGTTCAACCTTGCCGCCAGCTGGGCCGAGCGCACCCCTGGCGAGGGAATCGACGGTGAGCTCGTGCAGCGCCAGACCAAGATGCAAAGCGGCGTTGGGAAACAGGTAGGGGTCATCACCGGTGATCGTAAAACGTGGCGCATTTTTGCCCACCAGTGGCTGCAACTGCGATTGCGTCAAGGCGAACAGTTCGGCGCCGCGCCAGTCGGATGCCGTCACAAGATCCTGGGATTGCGCCATCGACTGCACCCGATTGCGAAAAGCGAACAGGAAATCGTTGAGCCCCTGGGATGATCGTGCGGTCTGGGAGGCGACGGATTGAATGATCGCCAGCAGGTTCTTGGAGCGATGACTCAATTCGCGCAAAAGCGTCTTCAGCACGGTTTCCCGGTACTTGATGTCGTCGATATCGAGAATGGTTGTGAACAATCCTATCACAGCGCCGTCAGCGTCGGTGTCGGGATCGATATGCAACATGAACCAGTGCCGCTCGTTATCTGCATCACGCAGGATTTCGAGCTTGATAGTTTCACCGGTCTGAATCACCTGCTGCTTGGCGGAGAGCACCTTGGCGGCCTGCTGGGCGTTGAATATTTGGTCGTCGGAGGCGCCTTCAAGATCAGTGTCGAGGGGCCAGTTTCCGGGGAGGTTGGCGGCATAACGAATGGCCAGATCGGTATCCTGATACATCATCGATACGCCAGCACTTCGTAGCCCCGCCAAAACAATTCGCAGCCGATCGGACTCCTTAACCGATGATAGTTTCATGGTGGGCTCTTCACTTCGGTAACATTTTCATTCGGACAGCAATGGGGCGCCGGATGTTCTCCGACGCCCGTTGCAAACAAGTGGGTCAATTGTTGCGATCATCATACTTTGCGAAAGAAATTCATAACCAGCGAAATGACCAGAAGCGCCAGGAACAGGAAGAACAGGATCTGGGCGATGCCGGCCGAGGTGCCCGCGATTCCGCCAAACCCGAGCACGCCCGCAATGATGGCGACGACAAGAAACATGAGAGCGTAATACAGCATCGATATTCTCCTTTGTCATTCGATGTGTAAACAACGCGCTCGACCTTAGTTGGTTCCGGTCAGCTGCGGTGCATCGGCGGCTGTGTTGAAAAACAGGGCCTGGCTGATCAACGCCTTGACCATGTCTGGGTTGAAAGGCTTGGTCACCAGAAACGCCGGTTCCGGCTTTTCGCCGGTCAGCAGCCGCTCGGGGAAGGCGGTGATGAAGATCACCGGCAACGCCTCATCCTTGAGAATGTCGTTGACCGCATCGATGCCGGAACTGCCGTCGGCGAGCTGGATATCGGCCAGAACCATCTTTGGCTTGGTTCGCTTGTAGAGCTCGAGCGCCTCGGAATGGGTCCGAGCCACGCCGGTGACACGGTGGCCAAGGGTTTCGACCATGTCTTCAATGTCCATGGCGATCAGCGGCTCGTCTTCGATGATCATGATGTCGGTTGCCACCTGGCTGGAGATTTCCATGGCCGCGGTCTCGAGCAGGCTGGAAAGGGTGGCTTCCTCGACGTCAAGAACATCAGCGGCTTCCATGGTGTTGAAGCCCTCGACAGCGATCAGAAGGAACGCCTTGCGCGCCTGCGGGGTTACCGCTTCAAGGTTGGCGGCGGCCCTTCTTTCCCAGCCGAATGGCGTGGGATGTTCAGGTAATGGAACCGATAGGCTGTCAAACAGTTTACAAAACAGCTTGTAGAGCGCGACCCGGTCATCTCCGGATTTGGGGAAAATGCTCAGATCTGCGATCAGCGCTTCGAGCGTGGCGGCGACAAAAGCGTCTCCGGATGTTTGGGATCCGGTTACCGCACGCGAGAAGCGGCGGAGATAGGGAAGGTGCGGCGCGATGCGCATGGACAGTGTCGACATTATGTACCCCTTGATAGTCCACTGGACGTGGCAACAACCATAAAACGCGCTGTCTGGAAAAAAGTTCCGATGGCTTGGAACTTTTTTTGTCATGGCGCATTCTAAACCTTATGTGTTCATTCTGAGAGAGCTGGCAAGGGCATGATCAATCGAGACAACAAAGACGCCTCAAACAACGGAGATCGGCCTGACCACGGTGCGTCAGACGCCATCGCTTCTCGGTTGAAGCAATATTACAAATCTGTCGAAGCAGAGCCCATTCCCGACCAGCTGCTGGATCTTCTGGAAAAACTGGATGAGGCTGAACGCTCAGGTGGCGACAATGGTGCGAACTGAGATGGATGTTCCCAAAACCATGTCCACCGATGCCGGAGACGGTTTTTCCTTCAAACGAGAGATGCTGGCCGCGCTTCCAAGCTTGCGCGCATTCTCCGTTTCCCTGGCCCGCCGTCACGACCGCGCCGATGATCTGGTCCAGGAGACCGTCATGAAGGCGTGGTCAAAGCAGGAAAGTTTCCAGCCGGGCACCAATATGCGGGCCTGGCTTTTCACCATTCTGCGCAATGAATTTTACAGCCAGATGCGGCGCAAGGGCCGGGAACTGCCTGATCCTGATGGCGTTTTCGCCGGCAATCTGGCCACCCATCCGGAACAATATGGCAAGCTCGACATGGCCGATTTCAAGGAGGCGCTCGACACCTTGCCGGATGATCAGCGTGAAGCCATCGTGCTGATCGGGGCTTCCGGGTTTTCCTATGAAGAGGCGGCGGAAATTGCTGGTGTGGCTGTCGGCACTATCAAGAGCAGGGTCAACCGTGCGCGCACCAAGCTCCAGGAACTTCTCACAATTACCGGGGAAAGCGACTATGGCCCCGACCAGACCTCGGCGCCGCTGGTCAACAAGGCGTTCCCCGGGCGATAAATTGGCCTTTGCCCGTCTGAGGCCAGTTCACTTCATGGGGTGAACTGACACCTCCAAGCATACCGTCCCGGCAGGCATTGCCCCCGGGATGGTTGATCTCTCAAGCCATTGTCTCCGCGCACTTCCGAAAAGTGGAAACGCGGGAAGAAAGATTGCTTACGCTGCGGCGGCGGTAGTGCTGCCGAGCTGTTTGTTCCAATCCGCGTACCAGTTCCGGAACAGAGTATATTGGGCTTCGGCATAATTGCGCTGGGCATCGGTCAGTGCATCGGTCTCGTTGAAATGCAGCGTGTATTCGGTGTCTCCGTTGAGCACCATAAGATGCTTGTAGTAGAGCACCAGATCACAGCCCTCATCAAAAGAAGACAGCACCCCGAGCGCGGCTTCAAGCTGCAGCGCCCGGGTCCGCGCCTCGGCGTTGCCTGATGCAGCCTGCTGACACAGCTGCATCAGGTGCAGAACCTCTTTCGGCAGCGCGTTGCCAACCCCGGTGATGGCGCCCCCGGCACCGCAATTGATAAAGCCGTGGCAGACCGCAGTATCGACACCGACCATCAGCGTGATGCCGTCTTCCGGGGAGGTGATATTTTCAGCGGCGTAACGCAAATCGTCGGCACCGCCGAATTCCTTGAACCCGATCAGGTTGGGATGTTGCCTGCGCAGCTCAAAGAACAAGTCACCGCGGGTGGCAAAGCCGTAATAGGGGCTGTTGTAAATTACCGCCGGCAGGGCAGGGGCGGCGGAAAGGATGGCGCTGAAATGCGCGCGCTGGGCTGTGACAGAACTGCCGCGCGAGAGAACCCTCGGGATCACCATCAGTCCCTGCGCGCCGACTTCGGCAGCGTGGGCGGCATGGGCAACGGCCTGCCGTGTGTTAACGGCACCGGTACCGACAATGGTCGGGATGCCGGCTTCAACCAGCCGAGCCACACCCTGCATGCGCTGCTCGTCGGTCAGCAGCGGCCAGTCGCCCATGGAGCCGCAATAGACAACGGCCGACATGCCAGCCGAGATGAGTTCCTTGGCTTTGCGCACCAGTGCGTCGAAATCGGGGGTCCTGTCGGCCTTGCAAGGGGTCATCAGGGCGGGAATGCAGCCGGTGAATATGTTCTTGGTCATAGTGGTGTCCTTCAAGAAAAGGCGAGGTCAAGGGCCGTTGCGTGTGGTTGCGAATGCACGGGTGCGAAATGGATTGCCGCCCGGATGCGCAGGACGGGGGCGTTTGTGTGTTTGATGAACGTACAATAGAATATTGGATCCAATTTGCAATATGAAATATTCCTCGATTTAGACAAGGCACGCGGATATGATGGATGGTGATCTGTTGTGCGTGATTTGTTTCGGGAGCGGGTCCGGTGCGCATGTGTGAGCTGTCTGATGCGCTTTGTGCTGTGGCGGCTCGGGGCAGGTGGATTGGCTGGCGGCGCTGAAGGAGAGTGTTTGTGAAGTTGAATGCAGTGGATATTTCCAAGTCCGCCTCCGCCGCCTCGATCGTGTTCGATGCCTTGCGCACGGCGATCATCGATGGTGAGCTGGAGGACGGCGCGCCGCTGCGCCAGGACGAAATCGCCAAACTTTTCAACACCAGCCGAATTCCGGTGCGTGAAGCGATCACCATGCTCGAGCAACAGGGCCTTGTCGTCACTCGACGCTACAAGGGCGCCACCGTTGCCGGCCTGTCGCCGGACGAGGCCAGCGAGATCTTTGATTTCCGCGCGCTGCTCGAAGGCTCGGTCATCGAAGCGGCGGTGCCAAAGATGTCCAGGGAAACACTGCAAAGCGCGCGCGCTTGTCTTGAGGCGTTTTCGCAATCGTCAGATCCGATGAGCTGGGGCGCGCTCAATCGCAAATTCCATTATGAGCTCTACAAGGACAGCGGCCTTTCCTACCATCTGCAAATCATCAACAATGCGCTCGATCGCATCGACCGCTACCTGCGGGCGCAGATCCTGATGTCAAACGGGATGGAACGCGCCAATGCCGAGCACCTGGCTATTCTAGCTGCCTGCGAAAGTGGTCGCGCGAAAGACGCCGCGGAACTGACGCGACGCCATATTCTAGGCGCCAAGACGACCCTTCTGGACGCCTTGAACGCGAAGTAGGCGTTTGAGGTTGGCAGGAGAAGCAGCAACCTGTTGCGCTGGCGGATCAGGATGGCGGCGTTCCCGGGCAGGCCAGATATTTTGTTTTAAGCCGGACTCGATAGTTGCGGTCTTTCATCGAGTTTCAGTCCGGCCACAAGCTTGTTTCAGTCACCATTCCCGTGGCCGCGATGGGCGTCGACCAAAGTGTCGACAAACGCCCGGACCTTCGGGCTGGTCAGATGGGCAGGGGCGTGCAGGACCCAGGCTTCGATGTTGCGATTGGCAACTTTAGCCCAGGCCCGAAGCCTGCCGTCACGCAGGTCCTGTTCAATAAGCCAAGCGGGAAGCAAGGCCGCTCCGGCGCCGGAAAGAACGGCATCATAAACCAGCATCATTGATGAGCATCTGAGGATTTCGCGCGGAATGATGCGGAGAGGCTCATTCTCTCTGATCACGTTCCAGGCAGTCTGCCCACTTGAGGCTGACAGGATCACCGCATCGATGATTTCGTCTTGCGCTGTGGGAGGCTGCATATCGGGCGAGGCTGCGAGCAGGATTTCTGTGCGCAGGAAACATTTTCCGACCAGATCGGAGTTGGGTGCGGGGTTCGCGCGAATGACCAGATCGTAACCCTCGGCCACTGGATCGACGAAGCGGTCGTCAATATCGATCGCCAGCTTCACCTCGGGATATTTCTTCACGAATGATGCTGCGAACGCCCCCATGCGCGACCGCGCAAGCAAGGAGGGAACGCTAACCCGCAGGCTGCCGCGAACCCGTCCGTCCCGAGCACTGACCTCCGCGCCCGCTGCGACCAGATCTGCGAGAAGGGGGCTGCCCGCGCGAACAGGATACGGCCATCTTCGGTCATCTGCATCCGGCGTCCACCCCGCTCCAGCAGCAGTGTTCCCAGACTGACCTCAAGCTGGCGTACGTGCCGCGATATCGTGGCTTTTGGGACACCCGTCTCGCGACTGGCGGCGTTAAGCCCGCCATGCCTGGCAACAGCCACGAAGTGTGACATCGCTTCAAAATTCGGCTGTTCCATTTTCGGACCACCTTGTTTCAGTATCCGCACTATGTGCAGCTGTTATGAAACACTAACTCTGGGGTCAGACGCAAGGAAGGCAATAGTGATGTCTCCCGAACCCGATTGAAAACATGCCGTCGAAGGCAAGGCAACATCATTTCAGGCCAGGTCCAGCGGCAACAAAAGGGATTAGCTACAATGACCGACATCTGGACCCCAGCTAAAATCGGCGTCACCGATATCTCTAACCGCCTTGCAATGGCTCCCATGACCCGTAGCCGCGCGCAAGCGGATGGCACGCCGGGCGCACTGGCTGCACTCTATTACGAACAGCGCGCGGGTATGGGGTTGATCGTTACCGAAGGCACACAACCCTCGGAGGATGGCCAGGGATATCTGGCCACGCCGGGGATCTACAACGATGCGCATAAAAAGGGGTGGCAGAAGATTACGTCCGCCGTTCATGCCAAGGGATCGCGCATCTTCCTTCAACTGATGCATGTCGGACGCACCTCGCATCCTGACAACACTACGCATCATCGACAGCCAGTTGCTCCTTCGGCGATCAAGCCCGGCAATCAAATCTTCACCGTGAAAGGCATGCAGCCGATCCCGGAACCCCGTTCGCTGACGATCGAAGAAATTGCGCAGACCGTGAATGATTTCCGCACAGCCGCCCGCTGCGCGATTGATGCCGGCGCGGATGGTGTCGAAATCCACGGGGCGAATGGATACCTCATTCAGCAGTTCTTTGCCCCCAATGCCAATTTGCGGGAGGACGTTTATGGTGGCGGCATCGAAAATCGTACGCGCTTAGCCATCGAGGTGGCCCAAGCCGTGGCAGACGAGATCGGGGCCAAACGCACTGGCATTCGTCTATCGCCCGGCGCGACGCTTGGCGGTTTGCAGGAAGGTGTCGAGGGGCCAAACCTCTACCGCTACCTGGTGAGTGAACTCAACAAGCTGGAGTTGGCTTATGTTCATATCATGCATCTGGGCAACGATGCGCTGCTGGCTGATATCCGCGCGAGTTGGGATCAGGCGCTTATCCTCAACCGCCCCGGTCGCGCGCTGGAAGATGTTGGGTCGGATATAAGGACCGGCCTGGCGGACGTGGAGTCCTACGGTCAATTCGTCCTGTCTACGCCTGACTTTGTCGAGCGGCTCAAATCCGGTGCTCAGATGAATGAACCCGACCGTGCCAGCTATTACGGCGGTGGGGCTGAGGGGTATGTCGATTATCCGACACAATCGGAAGCCGTTGTTGCGTGATGGCCCGACCAACCTGACCGCAACGTGAAACCTGACACCGGATGGAGTGGGTGGTTGCGCCGCTCCCTATCCAAGCCTCGCGCATGCCTGGATGAAGGCTGCCTTGCTCGAATGGTGCGAATACAACCCGTACTGGCTGATCTGGCGATTGTGTCCCGCAGCCTCGTGTAGCTTCTGACATTTACTGGCTCTTCCGGTTGGCCGGATGGAATGTTCGTGTGCCAGCAGTGGCGCGCGGACCAACCCTGCTCATGCCGAAGAGTACGGCGACCAATGCCGTAAGCTTCGCCATGCGCAGGGGATGATCCTTGCGGTTGCCATTAGACCGCCAAGAAGCGCTTCAGAATGCGGTGCGTACACTCGCGCCGACCCAGGCGTTTGCAGTTTCACCGGAACTGGTCACATTGCCGACAACCGAAAACGTTGCATCGCCAAATTTTGCTTCAACACCGAGCCCGGCACGTGCCCAGTCCTGCTCGTAAGCGGCCGTCGTCAGATTGAAGGCGCCAAGGCCAACAACCTGACCAGTGGCGTTGCTGCCGGCAGATTCGAAACGGTGTACAGCCTCCAAAGTGCCAATCAGATTGAACGTCTCGGTAACTGGAATCCGCGCATCCATCCCGATGCGGGCTTCGGTTGAGGTATCGCACAGCCTGTTGAAACTGGCCGGAAAGGCGCCACCGGTTTCGGTATAGCCGGCCATGCAGGCGCGTGCGTGCGAACCTTCAACATAGGGTGAGAAAAACGGCACAAAACCCTCCAGTTGCAAACGGCCGCGGATACCGAAGCCGGATACATCGGTCTTGCCTCTAGAGGTCGAAATCAGACCACCATTGGCTCGATAATTGCGCGTGATGTCGGCGCCGCCAATGAGTGCGGTGCCAGTCAGTACGCCCCAAATGCTGCCGGCATCGGTGGCGTAGAGCTGTCCGATGGTTTCAAGCTTGGCGTAGGTCGTCAAAACGTCGGTGGTGCCGCCAAAGGCGGAACTCTGGCTGTTGCCTGAAACGCCAATTGCGCCGTTGAGTTGGATTGCGCCGATATTACGCCCCACACCGACTTCGCCAAGTGCAACTGAGCCGTCGCGCGTGCCATGATCGTCACGGCCCAGGTCGCCACCGACCCACGCGATATTGCGCTGTTCCGGTGCGCGCCGGTCCAACGGCCGGCTCCCCGCGCCATTCAGCAACAGGCCAAGGCCGTTTACCGTCGTTGCGTTTGTGGCTGCTGCATTGCCTAATGTCGCATTCAGGTCGGTCAAGGTGATAAGGCCCACGCCTGCACCGCCGCCTGCGTTGTCGCCATTGCCAGTGCCGCCGCCTGCGTTGTCGCCATTGCCAGTGCCGCCGCCTGCGTTGTCGCCATTGCCAGTGCCGCCGCCTGCGTTGTCGCCATTGCCAGTGCCGCCGCCTGCGTTGTCGCCATTGCCAGTGCCGCCGCCTGCGTTGTCGCCATTGCCAGTGCCGCCGCCTGCGTTGTCGCCATTGCCAGTACCGCCGCCTGCGTTGTCGCCATTGCCAGTGCCGCCACCTGCGTTGTCGCCATTGCCGGTGCCGCCACCTGTGTTGTCACCATCGCCGGTGCCGCTACCGGTGTTGTCGCCATCGCCTGCGCCGTCGCTGCCGGACGTGTCCGTGGCATAGCTGCAGGTTGAAGGCCCGGTGCCGTTACCACGAGCGATATACAAATCGGAGCGGACAAAGGGCCCGAACCCGGCTGGGAAAGTGCTGCCAACCACAACGCTGCCGTCGCAATTGGTTGCACGCGCGGTATAGGTGCTGCCGTCAAGAATTGTCACGCCGCTTGTGCGCAGCCATTGCTCGACACTGACAAGGCCGCTGGTTTCGTCCCAGCGGAAGCCGGAGGGGAAGCCCGGGTCAGCAATGTCGCCAACCAGAACCTGCCCGTTGCCCGACACCCCGTATGCGATTGATCCGCGCTCTGTCTGGCCAAGGGTCGAAACAACACCATCTACCCAGCGGACTGCTACCTGACGAACGCCCATCTGGGAACTACCACCAATTACCCTGCCATCATAAGAAACATCCAGAGCATTGGAGCTGCCGCCTCCGAGGGTTTGTAGCGCCACCATACCTGTCGCCTCTGTCCAGGAAAAGGCGCGCGGAATCGTTGGAGATGTAAAGCCAGAGGAAATGCCAACAGCAACCGCACCATCACCGGAGGTCGCGTAAGCATTTGCAGTGACTTCATCGCCATCAAGTTGGCCAAGGCTGAGCATGCCGGCAGCGCTGGTCCAGCGCATGGCGCGTAAACGTCCGCCGTCATCATAGGAACTGCCGACAATAACGTTGCCATCGGCCGAAATACCCAGACCGCTTGAATTGTTGGAGCCGAGCGAACCGAGATCCTGGAAACCGCCTGCACTGGTCCAGCGATAGGCGCGGTTCCCTGTGGTGCCGGAACCAAGGATAGAATTGTTGGCAGTGCCGGTGAAAACAGTGCCGTCGCCGGATATGCCCAGCGTATCGAGCTTGAACAATATACCGCGCGACACACCGCCCAGCGTGGTGAACCCGGTGGCTTCAGTCCAGACCATGGCATGACTGGAAGATCCGCCATCCAGCGGATCAGTATTGCCGATCACAACCGAACCGTCATCAGATACACCGGTGCCCTTCACCCTTGTCCCGGTGTTTGAATAATCCTGGGCACTGGCGGATAAAGCAACCAGACACATTGTGCCCAACGCTGTTGCACTCAATAGTATTCTCAAGCTGGGTGATGTCATAAACGGCCCCTATCCGGAATAATTCGCCCGAAATATGCGCATTGAGACACAATGCAGGGATGGAGAGGTCTGCTCCATCCCCCGTTCGGGGGAGAGACGCCTGAATTTGCTGAGGGCTTTGTGTGCAGACTGGGGTATGTTCAATCGATTGCTAATGAGGGGCAAGATGCGTACGCGCCGCACGACTACGCCGGCATTGTTTATTGCCGCTCCGGTGATCATCGCCATGATGATTGCCGCGTGCGCTGTTTTGTTTGCGCTCGACCAGCCTTGGTTGGGCGTGCGATTTTCCGCGACCGCCTCAAACGGGATCAAGATAATAAGCGTTGATCCGAAGGGGCCATCGGCAGGTCTGGTGGTGGGTTCAGTCGTAACGGCTTTGGCTGCGGAGAACGGAAATCGCATCGAGCTGGTTCCGTTCGATGCCGTCGAGGATCCCGACACTGCTGTAAACTACGCTGGCTTCAACACGTTCCTTGAGCGCCAACAGATCATTTCGGCCATCCTGCGCGCACCGCAAGTCTTGGTGAGTTTCAGCGATGGCAGCAGTCATGAAATTTCCCCGGGAAAGCACCGACCGATTGCGAGCTTGCCAGTTGATTTCTGGGTGCTGATCCTTGTCGGTCTCGTTGGCGTCCTTGCCGGTGCCTGGACGCTTGCGTTCAGGCGTGAGGCAGATGCCGCCAGAATTTGGGCACTGAACGGCATGGCGCTGTTGTTGTCGACTTTTCCGTCTGCGATTTTCCTGACCCGCGAACTGGCGCTTGACGGCGCAGATTTCAGGTTCTTGTCGACTCTCAATTTTGTAGGATCGCTATCCTTCTGCATCTTCTTGTTCGCGTTGTTTCTTGTGTATCCACGCCGATTGGTGCCGCCCATTATCGTCGGTGCGCTGGTTATGCTGATCCCTGTCTTGGTCTTGGTCGACTATCTCCAGTTCGGCGTGAGCGGCCCGGACAAGGGGCGCTATCTCCCTATTGCCGTTTTTTCCATTGGTTCGTCAGTGCTCGCTATCATTCAGTATGTGATGGCAAGGGGCGATCCGCTGAAACGGGCCGGTGTGGCCTGGTTTGGGGTCTCGATAGCCCTGTGCACCGGCATTTTTACGGTTCTGTTCGTGGTGCCGAGTTTTCTCGGCAGATCGCCTTCGGTGCCGCAATGGACCGGATATGCCTTGGGCCTTGTTGTCCATTGCAGCCTTGCTCTCGGCATTTTCAGGTACCGCCTGTTTGACCTCGAGATCTGGTCTTTTCGGATTCTTTTTTACGTCGCCGGCACGCTGATTTTTGCGATGCTCGATATCTTGCTGGTATCGGTCGTGGCGTTCGATGCTGTTCCTGCGTTTGGCCTCGCATTGACCGCGGTGGTTGTGTTGTATCTTCCGCTGCGAAGCAGGTTGATGGCGCGCTTCGCTCCGCCCGAAATGCGACGCCAGGAGCTTTTCACCCAGGTGGTCGACGTCGCCGTGGCCGTCGTCGGCGCAGAGCGCAATGCGCGATGGGAGGCGCTGCTGCGCCATGCATTCGATCCCTTGTCGCTTGATAGATCGCCGCCGGTCACAGAACCCGAGATCAGCGAGGATGGTCTGGGGCTTCTGGTGCCCGGGCGAGACGTGGTGGCGCCGATGAAGCTGGGATATGCCTATTCCGGTGGTCGCCTGTTTACCCGTCGTGAAACCGCTCTTGCCAAGGAACTCGGTGACATGCTCGTCTACGCGATTGACAGCCACAATGCGTTTGAACGGGGCAAGGCAGAGGAGCGGGCCCGTATTGGGCGGGACATGCACGACAACATAGGTGCAAAACTGCTCAGCGCACTGCATGGCACAAGACCAGACAGCAAGGACGCCATGATACGCGATGCGCTGGCGGATTTGCGTGACATTATCAACAACGTGACCGGCACGCCGCAGAGCCTTGACGAAAACCTGGCCGAATTGCGGCTCGAGACAGCCGAGCGGCTGTCCGCTGCCGGGCTTGCGCTGCACTGGGTGTCTGATGCGGACGACGGCGCGCCGCTTTCCCCCGTTGCGGCGCATGCACTGCGGTCGATTGTTCGTGAGGGAGTGAGCAATTCGATTCGTCATGCCAACGCCAAAACCGTCACCGTCAAAATTGGACATGCAGACGAGCGGCTGGATTTGACCATAACTGATGATGGAGACTGTGCCGCAGTCGGCGCCCAGCGCGATATCAGCACCGGCAGCGGACTTGCCGGTATTCGCGCCCGGTTGGCCGCACTCAAAGGTCAGCTGGAGATCATCGACAGCGGGGCGGGCTTCACATTGAAGGCCTGTTTCTCAAGTGTCCAGGGAAGGCGCACATGAAACAGATCCTGATTGTCGAAGATGTTGCCGAAACGCGGAACTGGCTCAGCAATGTGGCACATGCTGCGTTTCCTGATTGCACCACAATCATGACGGACAGTTTGCGCGCGGGACGTGCGGCGGTGAGCAGGTGCGTTTTCGATCTGGCATTGATCGATCTCGGGTTGCCTGATGGCAACGGGCTGGATCTGCTTTCTGATATCCGGCAATCGGGCGCGCCGACGCTGGGCGTTGTCACCACAGCGATGGCGGATGATGCCAATATTGTTGCGGCACTGTCCCGGGGGGCAAGTGGCTATCTGCTCAAGGAACAGCCGGCCGAACGCATCGTGCAACAGCTGACCCAACTGGCCGAAGGAATTCCTGCACTGTCGCCATCGATCGCGCGGCGGATCATGGAGCATTTCCGGCTCACGGGCCCGGTGGTGGATGAAACATCCACACTGACAGCGCGGGAGTGCGAGGTGCTGGCGCTGATCAGCCGTGGATTGCGCAATGTCGACGTTGCCGAGACGCTGGGTCTTTCGGAAAACACCATCGCCAGTCACCTGAAATCGATTTATCGAAAACTAGGCATTTCTTCGCGTGCAGAGGCATCATGGCACGCCACCCGCATGGGATTGGCGCCAGGGGACTAGAGGGGGCTAATGCCTGTTTTTCCGATCGGTTTTAGGTGCAGGTTGATCTGCTGTGTCGCCTGCGGGGCTTGATGGAAAAGGGCATGCCGGTGACGGGATCGCTGGCAGTCTGGGACGGGATTGGGGTGTGATCCATCGGGAATTGGTACCCGATTGCGATACGAGCGCCTATCGACCGGATGGTTCAGACCGCGGAGTCTGGTCAGGAGATGACGTCGTTGACGGTGGAGTTGCCCCCTGAAAGTGGTCCACCAACTGGGATAGATTATCCCTCAAATTGGAGGATCAGCGATGGCTGGAAAACGAGAGAAGCCGGAAGAGATTGTATCGAAGCTTCGGCAGGTTGAAGTTCTGCAAGGGCAAGGTGCGACGATTGCTGACGCGGTGCGCCAGATCGGCGTGACACAGCAGACGTTTTATCGATGGCGGAAGCTCTATGGCGGGATGCAGCGATCTCAACTCACTCGGCTGAAAGAGCTGGAGAAGGAGAACCAGCGGCTTCGGCGGGCGGTGTCTGACCTGACACTGGACAAACTCATCCTGACCGAGGCGGCAAAGGGAAACTTCTAAGCCCTTCGCGTCGGCGCAAGTGCATCGACCATGTGCGGCGGGAGCTCGGCGTATCAGAACGCCGCGCCTGCCGCACGCTCGGACAACACCGATCCACACAGCGCAAGGTGCCACAGGGCCGGGCAGATGAAGAACGGCTGACCGATGATATCATCGAACTGGCCGACAAGTACGGGCGCTATGGGTATCGCATGGTCACCGGTCTGCTGAACAACGCGGGCTGGCAGGTAAACCATAAGCGGGTTGAGCGCATCTGGCGGCGTGAAGGGCTGAAAGTGCCACAAAAGCAGAAGAAAAAGGGGCGGCTTTGGCTGAACGACGGATCATGTGTGCGTCTCAGACCGAAACGGCCAAACCACGTCTGGTCCTACGACTTCGTCCAGGATCGAACCGCTGACGGCCGCGTCTATCGGACGCTGAATATCATCGACGAATACACCAGGGAGGCACTCATGATCCGCGTGGACCGCAAGCTCAACTCAACGGACGTGCTGGATGCTCTGACAGACCTATTCATCCTGCGCGGCCCGCCGGAATACATTCGGTCGGACAATGGGCCGGAATTTATCGCCCAGAAAGTGCGGGATTGGATTGCAGCTGTTGGAGCCAAGACGGCCTACATAGAGCCAGGCTCACCATGGGAGAACGGATACTGCGAAAGCTTCAACGCCCGGTTCCGCGACGAGCTGCTGAACGGCGAAATCTTCTACAGCCTAAGGGAGGCGCAAATCCTGATCGAGCAATGGCGTATCCACTACAACACCGTCAGGCCGCATAGCGCTCTGGGCTACCGCCCGCCCGCGCCGGAAAGCATTGTCCCGATGGACCAGACGCCCATGATGCACTAACAATCAAACCGGACCACCTGATGGGGGCACGCCATATCGATATACAGAGACAGATACGGATACCGAGACCTTAGAGAGAAACAAAACCCAAAAGAGAAAAAAAGAAAAACCTGAGAGCGCTTTTTCAAAGCGTTCGATTTCCCACATGATTTCGATTAAATCGGAGACGGTGAAATGGGCGGAATAGGCTCTGGAAATATCTGGCGGTGCGGAAGCAGGGACACATGCGAAAGCTATACCCGCATTGAACTTACCTTTCTCAGAAGGCGGGGAATGCTGCAACCGGGATACTATGGCTCGTTATCATGGAGCCGGGGCGGGGAGCCTTCAGGCGATATCCGCTTTCGGATGCACGAAAACAGTATGGAATTAATCTACAAATATCGGGCGTATGGTGTCGTGGATTGGCAGGAGGTGAGCGAGACAGTTCCCTTTGCCTATTCGCAACAGCATTTCGGCGGTCGGCGGCGCTGGTTCGTTTGTCTCTCATGTCGTGGGAAATGCTCCGTGCTTTACGGCGGCACGCACTACCGGTGCCGCAAGTGCTGGAACCTAGCCTATCAATCGCAGCATGAAGCGCCTTATCAGCGAGCGCTATCGAAAGCCCAAAAATTCAGACGGCGGCATGGCGGTTCGCCTTGCACGGATGACCCGTTCCCGGAAAAGCCAAAGGGGATGCACTGGCGAACTTATGATAGGCTCGCGGAGCACGGTGAGGCGCTGGACAAGCAAGCGGAACGGGCGGGGATGGCTATGTTCGGGCGTTGGCTAATCTGGTGACAAAATGAAGACCGTGTCAGCCCTTAATAGCTGTTGCAGGTTACGCTATTGCCGAACCTGTTACAGGTTGTCGTAGTTGGTTTTGAAAAAACAACCGGAGGCGGCGTGTATTGCTGACCACGAAACGGGAAAGTAGGCATTCTGCCGTCTGATTTTCCACATTGGAATGACATTCGGTACCAAGTGACAGGTCCAGGCAGGATGTCGGCCAAAAGACCGCCTGCATTGCTGGAGCTATCAATAACTTGGTAGGGGCCTTTGCACATATCAGCAGCCTGTTTCATGCAGCCATTAGGTGATCCGTTGCATTTTGCTTGGGACATAGCTGCGCCGCTGGGGCCGGGGATACTTTCGCCCGTTGACGAGACACATCCCGCCAACGCCGCCGCGAATAGTACCATAATCATTGGAGTTTTTATCTGAGGTTCCAAGCCGTGACCCGCAAACAGTGACTTCGACGGCAATAGAGGCGGGTTTCCCAGAATCGTCAAGCCGTCTTGATGCCCCAGATTCGGTAGGTGGCAATTCGAGGTGTGCTGGTAAAGCGATTTGCAATGAGTTTTGCATCAGCACAAGTCGACAAGTTAGGGATATTGGTAGGGTCTCGTAGGAGTTAAACTCATATTTTTCAATAAAAACATGCAGTTACTCAAATAAAGTGGCGGAGAGGAAGGGATTCGAACCCTCGATACCGTTCCCGGTATACTCCCTTAGCAGGGGAGCGCCTTCGACCACTCGGCCACCTCTCCGTTGAGTGGTCTGTTACCTTAGCGTGGCGTGGTAATCAACAGAAATTTGATGGAAGAGCCGAGGACTGGAGCGCGTCGCAGCAAACCGGGCCCGGATGACGCGCATCTGCTCTTTGCATTCGAATTTCTTAATCGCAAATCCGCTGCACATTTTTGCGCGACAGGCCTTAGGGGGCGAGATGTTCACGCCTGCTATGCGGTGTTGTTTTGCAGGGGTTGCGCCGCTTTCCGCCGTTCGGCCTGTCGGTTTTCTCTGGTTTTTTTCGGCGCCGGCTTGCTCTTTGCCTGCCGTGGAGAGGGCTTGGTTGTCGAAGCTCTTGTGCCAGTCGTGCTGTTGATCGCGTCAAGCGCAACTGCACATTGGTCAAGATCGTCGGTGGCGAGATGGGCGTAACGCAAGGTCATCTGGATGGTCTGGTGGCCGAGAAAGCTCTGTACCCGCCTGAGATCAATCCCGGCCTGTACGAGGCGCGAGGCGCAGGTGTGGCGCAGGATGTGTGGCACCATATGCGGGTCATTGTCAAAATTATTGAGCTTTCGCGCCCTGTTCCAATTATATTTGAAATTTGGATAGGAAATTGTTGAAAAGGGCCCGATTCCACCAAACCTTCGTGCGGAACTTAGCGCCTGGGCGGCGCGAATCGTTAAAGGAACCGAGCGGCTTTTGCCGGATTTGGTGATCCAGAAAGTGGCGGTATTGCCCTGAATATCGTTCCATTTGAGTGCCAGAGCCTCGCCGACACGGGCACCTGTATCAACCAGAAAACGGCACAGAAGTTCGTGATGCGGGTTGTGCTGGGCGATGGTGTGAAACATCCACGCCTCTTCCGCAGCGGTCAGGAACCGCACGCGGGAGTTGCGTTCGCGTAAACGAACATAAGTTGGGAGCCGTGGAATCTGTCCGCTCCTGTTTGCTTTCCGTAACAACCGGTAGAGCGCTGATAATTTGCGATTTATGGTTGAATTTCGGTTGCCGCGACTTCGAAAGCGATCAACCAGCTTATCTATCAAAATGTCATCATAGGTTGCAATGTTTTGCAATACCATGAAGTCGTGTATTTCAAAAATAAAGGCACGACAACTGTCTTTGTGAGGACCGCTTTCCCAAAGAACTCCGGCGTGCTGTCGCCAGAGGGAAACAAGGTCAATAGCGGTGGAGCGCGGAGGGGTGGGGGGCTGATGGCCCAATGGGGTGAACACGAATGCAACTTCCAGGGGATACTTCCCGGAATTGTAAACTCCAATTGCATTCTTAAAATCAAGTGTGTTTTTAGCCATTAACGGTTCCGACTCGCGTCGGAACCAAATTTTTTCGTGCGAAAATGAGTATGCCGGCGACGGAGGCCGCTGGCATAAGTCCATGAAACCAGTGAATATCTGATATCAGAACGAGCGCTGTACGCGGAGGAAACCGCCGAAGTCGCCGTCGTCGTTCACATCTCCGTTATCTTCCCATGCGATTTCCGGAGCCACGGTCAGGCCAGGAACAACCTCATAGATGACGTTGCCGACGAGGCTCCATGCGTCGTCCTCACCGGCCGTATTGCTTTCGCGCCAGTTACCTTGAACGTTCAGGCTTGCTTTCTCTGTCAGCTGGTAAGAACCGCCCGCAATGACGGCGAAGGTCTCATCGTCGTCGGTGCCGTTGGCCCATGTGGTGTAACCAGACGAGTTTTCACCATAGAGCAACATTGCAAAGACCGAAGCCTGATCATTGATGGTGACGTCGGCACGAAGCTTGGCAGCCCAACCGCCACGGATCTCGCCTGCGAAATCATCGCGGGAATCCCATGCGAAGATGCCACGCAGATTAATCATACCGGCATCGTAGCCAACGCCAGCGACAACATGCGGCATGTAATCGTCGATGCCCCATCCTTGTCCCCTTGCGCCGCTCGCACCGTTGAAGGCATTAGCATCATATTTGGTGCCTGCTGCACCATAACTGTTGACGCCCTGTTCAAGTGAAAGGATCGCGCTGAAGGCGCCACTATTGTAGGTGTAGCTGAGCAGGTTGGTGTCATACGGGCCTGCAGAGAAGAGAAAGTCATCGTTCGCTACGTTGCCGGCATAACCGGTGAAGGTGATGAACGCGGATTCGCTTTTACCAACCCGAAGACCGCCGAGCTCGATCCAGGCGAAGTTGACCGAGAATTCGGACGAGGTGTCGTAACCGTCAGCAGCACCGGCAGGGGCAGCTGTGTTGTAGTTGCTGTTGGTATCCCACTGGAACCGAGTCTCGGTGTAGGTGCGAAGAGTGCCGAGTTCGGTTTCCGAAGCCGTCGACGTACGGAACGAAAAGCGAGTACGCTGGTTGTAGGTTTCGTCACCGGTCGCAGAGGTGCGGTCAAACAGGTCGCCGCCGCCAATGTCATAACGGATGTAGCCGTGGATGCGCAGGCAGGTTTCGGTGCCCGGGATGTAGAAGTAGCCGGAGCCGAATGCGTCGCAAACGCGAACATATTCAACGGGTTCCGGCTCAGCTGCGACGATAGCGTCGGCAGCCTGAACGCCGGATACAGCGACGAGGGCTGCTGCGGAGCCGAGGAGTAAGCTCTTGATTTTCATGTTCTGACCTCCAGTCAAAAGATGAGCGGGAACATTACATCTCGAGCTATCCATTTGTTATATAACAATAATTATTACTTCTCTTCACTTGAAAAAACGCGTTCAGGTTCGGCGAGCTGTGTCTGCATGGCGGATGAATGAGGCGATGGCCCTTCTGCCCGCGGACCAACGATGCCTCCGTTTTGCTCTTAACGCTCGTCCGTCCTGGCTAAAATATCAGCGGCCGGGCGGATGGGTGCGGCCCTCACTGGCATACTGCAGGCAATGCCATCCCTTATAATACAAGCCCCGCTGTGCCGGGCAGGCCGCGGGCGCCGGGGCGGCTACATAAAGAAGGCAAGAAAGCTGCGTTGCATGTTGGTGTCAGGTTTCTGCGCTGTTGATTCCAATTTGCCGCAAAAACAAGGGAATCAGCAATGCCACGCTAAATCCCGACTTTCCGGCTGATTCTCGTGTCAGGCATCAGGAATCCGAGCTCGATGAGGGCGAGAATCCTAATGAGAGGTAAACAAATCGCCCGGCTGGCTCAGATTTCGTGTCATTTGTGCAACAGGCCGATGTGAAGGCATGCCGGGGACCTGCCAACCGGGTTGATCGGCGTTGCGCGGTCGGCGCTGGCGAGTATGTTCATTTTCGAAGCCAAGGCGGGCACCGTCTTTCTTCTTCCATCGTGGGGATGGGGCAGGGAATGCTGTCCTTCAGCGAAAACCCAGACCCTTTAAATACTTTTGACTGGAGGTCAGAACATGAACATCAAGAGCCTACTCCTCGGCTCCGCAGCAGCCCTCGTTGCTGTATCCGGCGCTCGCGCTGCAGACGCTATCGTTGCAGCTGAGCCGGAACCCGTTGAATATGTCCGCGTTTGCGATGCATTCGGCACCGGCTACTTCTACATCCCGGGCACCGAAACCTGCCTGCGCATCCACGGCTACCTGCGTTACGACATCCAGGGCGGCGACCTGTTCGCGCACACTTCGCGTACCGGTGACGAAACCTACAGCCAGAACATGCGTTTCTCGTTCCGCACATCGACCGCTTCGGAAACCGAACTCGGTACCCTGCGCACCTACACCGAGACCCGTTTCAACTGGTCGGATAACCAGGATGTTGTTCCGGGAACTTTCCCCGTTGCGACAGCTAATGGTTATAGCCATGGCACCAACCTGTCGTTGAACTTCGCTTGGATCCAGCTTGGTGGTCTGCGCGTTGGTAAGGACGAATCGCTGTTCACCACCTTCACCGGTTATGCCGGCGCCGTGATCAACGATGGTTCCTACGGCCCGTTTGACACCAACCTGATCAGCTACACCTACAATGGCGGCGCTTTCCGCGCAGCTATCGCTCTTGAGCAGGGTGCTAGTGATACAGGATATGTTAACGGTGTTGCGCTTGCCGCTACGGCACGCGCCGGCTGGGGTATTGATGACTACATGCCGCATGTTGTCGTCGGTCTTGGCTACAATGCCGGCATGGTCGATCTCTCCGGTGTGTTCGCATGGGATTCCCGTGACGATCTGGGTGCCGTTCAGTACGGCGGCTGGGCTGCCAAGCTCCGCGCCGACGTAGCCATCAACGACATGGCTTCGGTCTTCGCAATGGTCATGTATGGTGAAAACTCTTCGGGTTACACCACTTGGGCAAACGGCGCCCGCACCGACGAAACATGGTCGGTTATCGGCGGTGGTTCGCTGAAGGTGTCTGAAAAGGCAACCATCAACCTTCAGGGTCAGTGGATCGAAAGCAACATTGCTGCTAACTCCGACGCTTGGTCGATTGTTGGTAACGTCAACTACACGCTGGTCCCTGGTCTCGTGATCACCCCGGAACTGGTCTATGCTGACAGCGGTGTCGCAGGCACCGACGGCGACTTCGGCGCCATGCTCCGCGTGCAGCGCTCGTTCTAATCAAACCTCGGTTTGATCTGATAGAACCCGGCAGCCTAGGCTGCCGGGTTTTTTTGTCCTTGTTCCGGCAATGCTATGCCCGTAGCCACCGTTCTCCGCCCCTTCCGGCTTTTGGCTTGGCCAAGCCGGATGTGCGATGCTAGGTTCGCCCATGACGAATTCTTGGCGGAGACATCATGGTCAACTGGAAATCCTGGATCTGGCCGGGGCTGGCGACGGTCGCGTGTCTGACCGCTCTGGCGATGTGGTTTCGCGCCGATACCATTGAAGCCGATCTCAGAAAGCGCGCGCTCCTGGCACTGGAACCCCATCAGGGATGGGTTCAAGTTTCGGTGCGCGGGCGCGATCTCAGGCTCACCGGCCTGGCACCCGACGAGCCAAGCCGCGCCAAAGTGCTCGAAATTACCCAAAATCTTTACGGTGTGCGCGTGGTGGAGAACGCATCAGGCTTGTTGCCGGTGCAGTCGCCCTATCGTCTGTCGGCTGCAAAAACCGAAAGCGGCGTAACGTTGAGCGGTTTCGTACCCAACGAGACAACACGCAAACAGGTAATTGCCGATCTGACCGCCATGCTTCCAGGAATTGCATTGCTGGATCAGATGAAACTGGCGCGCGGCGCGCCCGCGCAGTTGACGGAATTGGCCGATTTCGGGCTTGCGGCATTTTCCTGGTTTTCCACCGGGGCTGTGGAAATCACAGATACTGTCGTCAATGTGAGCGGGCAGGCGCTCAATCCTGAAGATCATGAGGCCGCATTGACCGCCCTTTCCGAACCGCTACCTGCGGGTGGGATTCTCGGTGATGTGGAAATCACACCTGCGGCGGTGTCCGATGGCTATGGCTGGAAGGCCAAAATTGATGCAGACTGCATCACATTGGGGGGCTACGCGCCGAGCCTGGCAATCCGCCAGCAAATTGCCGATGCGGCCGGGCTGGCCAAACCGGGTGTGCCACTTGTCGACGAAATGCTGCTTGCAACTGGCGTGCCTGACCGTGTCGACTGGCTTGCGGCCTCGAAAGAAGCCATGTCGGTTCTATCGCATCTGGTAGAAGGGCAGGCTTCGATCAGTGGCAATGTGCTGGATTTGTCCGGGCAGGCCGCCAATGGCGATGAATTCCGCGAGGTTCAGCAGCTTCTCGATGCCGGTTTTGACAGCGGGCTGGTGCTTGGCACCGCCGATATCGGCATAGCAGCGATCTCGCCCTTCGAATGGTCGGCCAGCGTATCTGACGCAGGGCTCGTTTTGCAGGGATTTGTTCCAGGCGGGGCTATCCGGGCGCGACTTGCGGAGACAGCCGGGCTGAAATTTGGAACGCTGGCGATTGATGATCGGCAAAAGACTGCCGGTGGTGCCCCGGAAGGGTTTGATGCGGCAGCATTGGTAGCCTTGCAGGCGCTCAGCCGGCTTGATGATGCTGAGGTTCGGTTGGTCGACCGGAAGCTGACGTTACAGGGAGACGCCCTCAACCCAGCGGCGCTGCTGGCCATTGAACGGACAATGGCTGAGGATCTGCCGGAGGGCTATGAAGCCGATACGCAGGTGGCGGTGCGGCCGGTGCCTGTGGATGTGCTGGAGCCGGCGTCCTGTCAGCAACGGCTGGACCTGGTGACCGGCGCGAATTCCGTGCTGTTTGATAGTGCACAAGCAAATATTCAACTCCATTCCCTTGGCTTCCTTGACCGCATCGCGTTCGTTGCCAATCAATGTGGAAACATCCGGCTGGAGATTTCCGGGCATACGGATTCAGACGGCGCGGAGGACGCCAATCTGGACCTTTCCAATCGACGCGCGACCTCGGTTGTCGATTTTCTGGTTGCTACCGGCGTGGAAGCCGACCGGCTGTCGGCGATCGGCTATGGTGAAGACCGGCCGGTGGCAGAAAATGGTACCAGCACGGGCAAGGCGGCAAATCGCCGTATTGAGTTTCAAGTGCTGAAATAATGGGGCTTTGCCCCGGAGGAGGAGACGATGGCCTACGTGTTCATGCATATGTGGTTCTGGCTTTTGTGTGCATTCCTGGTTGGCGGGTTCGTGGGTTGGAAAACCTGCTCGCGTGACCGGACATGAGCGGGTGTACTGACAAGAGGGTGGGGGTGGAATGATCATGCTGTTTTTACAAACCTTTTTTCTGATCGCCGTAGCGTTTGCGCTTGGCTGTCTGGCCGGCTGCTGGCTTAAACGGACTATGGGCAAGGGTGCGCAGAGCCGCTCCGGCGCCGCCGCAGCCGTGACCCACGAAGGTGCTGCGCGGACATCGACAGCGTCTGAACTTGCTGCACCGCGACCACATTACGAGCCGGAATCAACGCCGCAACCTGCATCGGCGCTCGGCACCGGTGCCGCTTCCGTAACCGATACCTCGAGTAAAGACGCGGGGATATCTGAGAAGGCGCCATCCGGACCGGATAAGCCTGTCGCAATGTCCAAGACACGCGCGGCAAAAGCTGCGAGCAAGGCGCCAACAGCAGTGAAGCGCAAACCGGCCAAGGCCACTAGTGTTGGCCCGGCAAAGGCGAAGACAGATAAGCCGCCTGCCAAATCGTCGAGTGCCAAGCCTACTGACGTTCAGGCTGCCAGCGCTGCGCCGGCCGAAGCCACGGCGAAAGCCAAGGCGACCAAATCGGCTGTGGCAAAACCGAAAAGTGCCAAACCCGCTGCGACCAAAGCTGCGGCAGCCAAACCTGCCAAGGCCGAAACTGCGTTGGCCAAACCCGCCAAGGTCAAACCCGCGAACGCTAAAGCCGGAAAGGTCAAGCCGGTGGCTGCGGTCGTGCCGGACAACCTCAAACAGGTCAAGGGGATCGGCCCTCAGAACGAGGCCAAGCTGAACGGCATCGGCGTCAACAGCTTTGCCCAGATCGCGGCCTGGACCAAGAAGGAACAGGCGGATATCGGCGAACGATTGGCCTTCCCGGGCCGTATCGAACGGGAGGACTGGGTCGGTCAGGCCAAGGTGCTGGCCAGGGGTGGGCAAACCGATTTCGCCAAGCGTGTCGCCAAGGGCGAAGTGGCAAGTTCGGCCGCTGCCACGCCAAAACGAGGCGGCAAGAAGCCCGGCTGAGCATGGCATGGTGATGACGAGACCAGGTGAACCGGCGCGTCATGCGTCGGTTCACGATGTATTCGACGTTCTATCCTATTGAAAAATAGTATTATTTTGAACATGCGTGGAGCTTGCTCCAACTGTGTGTCAGTGCTTTCGTAACTTGTCGACGGATGCAAAGAAGCTGGTCAGGATCTCGGGAATACCGGACAGATGCAGGATCGGCGCATGCCCGTGGCCGTCGATGGTCGCCGTCTGCAGTGACGTGACGCGGGCCTGCATCTCGGTCAGCGTGGCTGCGGATAGAAGGGTCGAATGCTGGCCGCGCAACACCATCAACGGCATGGCGCCCAGCGCATCGAATTGTGGCCACAGGGTTGGCAGCGGGGTGTTGAGATCAACTCCCTTGAGGCCTTCGAGCAGGGCCGGATCGTAATCGGGGACGAGTTTGCCATCCTTTTCGACATAGATTGCCCGGGCGAAATCGACCCAGTCGCTCTCACCAAGCGCCGGAAAGCTCTTGTGGTGCGCCTCGGCCAGGATGCGGCCGGCATCGGTCCAATCCTTCGGTTTTGGTGTGCGTGACAGATACGCCTTGATCTGCGCGAGCCCCGCGCCTTCGATCACCGGACCGATGTCGTTGAGCACGCCGGCTGCCATCAGGCCAGGGCGCATGGCAGCGAGGACATGCATGATCAGCCCACCGCGCGAAGTACCCAGGAAGATGGCGTGTTCCAGCCCGAGCGCTGCCATGCCGTTGATCACGTCTTCGGCTTCGATAACGATCGAGTAACGGGACGGGTCCTTGTCCCAGCCGGATTGGCCGCGGCCGCGATAGTCAAAGCTCACCACACGCCGCGGTGTTTTGGCATGACTGGATATGAGCAGAGCCAGATCATGGAAATCCCGGGTGTTGCGTGTCAGTCCTGGCAGGCAGACCAGCGGCAGACGACCGCGGGTGGCCGGATCGTGCCGGCCATAATCCGCCGCATGCAGCCGCAGGCCGTCGCTGGCGGAGAAAAAGACGTCTTCGTGGGTGACCGGTTTCAGAGTTTCGATATTGTTATTCGTCATGCTACGTGTTCGTCCCTGATCGTGTGACATCAGGCTATAGCGCATTTTGGCTTTGAAACCAGTGCCGCATAATTCTGATGCCGTTCACTGCCATGGTTCTGGCGCCCAGTGCGGTGCCGGGCATTGTCGGGTTCGGTAGTTGTTAAGGCGTTATTCCGTCTGGATATCTGTCAGCCACGCCCGAAGCGGAGATCTTTTTCGATACTCGCCGGTTGGCCAAGGCGGGCCTTGTAGACCTGATAGTTTTCCATCACCCGCTGCACATAGTGGCGGGTTTCGGTGAATGGTATCATCTCGATCCAGTCGATCACCTCGTCAAGCGAGCGTCCACGCGGGTCGCCAAAGCGCGCAATCCATTGCGGCACCCGGCGTGGACCGGCGTTGTAGGCGATGAATGTCAGGATATAGGAGCCACCGAAGTCGGTGATCTGCTCGCCCAGAAAATGGGCGCCCAGTGTAGCGTTGTAACCGGCGTCAGAGGTCAGGCGGCTTTTCGAATAGGGCAGGCCGTAGCGGGCGGCAACGCCCTTGGCCGTGCCGGGGAGTATTTGCAGTAACCCAAGCGCGTTGGCCGGCGAGACCGCGGCCTTGTTGAAGGCGCTTTCCTGCCGGGCAATCGAATAGGCCAGTGCCTTGCCGGATCCCTTGATGTCGGCGCTGCCGGGCACCGCACCGAGCGGATAGGCGAGTGCCGCGACATCGAGACCGCGGTTCCAGGCGATCTTGCCGATTTGCAGCGAGACCTGGTGATCGCCGCGCTTTTCGGCCATGGCGGCGAGGATTGCCAGTTCTCCGGGGCTGTCGAGTTCGCCCGCCAGTGCGCGGTAGAGAATGTCTGCGCGGCCGTCAAAGCCAGCGCTTTCAAGCTTGCGGATCGCCTGGACGGCCTCCCGACCGGCAAACCGCGCCCGATCGGCCGGCGTGGGCGATGGATAGGCAATGTTGAGCGATTTGCGGTCAAGCCGGGCACTGGCAAGCTGTCCGTAAAATGTCGAAGGGTAGCTTGCCGCACGGCTGTAATGATCAGCCGCCTTGCCGCTGCCGCCGACTTCGGCGGCGCGGCCAAGCCAGTAATATGCGCGTGCCCTGGTGATCTGGCCGTCGGCAACCGAGAGAATGGCGGCGAAATGCTTGGATGCGGTTTTCGCATCCTTCAACCCGCGCAGCGCATACCAGCCGGCATGAAATTCGGCCTCAGCAAAATCGGCGGGACTTGACGCCAGATGCGCAGCGGCAATCTGATAGGCGCCGCGCGCATCCCCCTGCTCGTAAAGACCACGGCTGACCACTCGCGCCTCGATCCACCATTCATCGGGATCGACAAGGGCGGCGCGATCACGCGGCATCTGTTTGAAAAGGGCTGCTGCCTCCTTGTTGCGCTCGAGTTCGCGCAGATGGCGGATCCGCAGGTAAAGATAGGCCGGATTGTCATGCCAGGACGAGTGTACCGACGATATCGCCCCCGCCGCATTCCTGGGATTGGTGATGACCGCAGCCCAGGCGCGGTAGAGAGATTGCGCACCGGCCTTCTCCGCCAGGGGCTTGGCTTCGCTGACATGGTCGCGATAGAGCAACATCTCCATGCGGCGCAAATAGTCTGATTTGGATAGCAGACTGTCGAATTCGCCCAGAAATATGGCTGTTTCCTTGCTGTCCATGCGTGTCGTCCGCCAGAAACTGGCCGCCACCGACCGTGCCCTCTTGGCATCCCCGCTGGCCATCAAGGCACGGACCAAAGTGATGGCACCTTTTACCGTCTCGGGGCGGGTGTCGCCAAAGGCGGCCAGTACCTGGCGTGCGGGCGGATTTTCAAAGAACAGGGCGCGCTCGGAAAGACTGCGCAGCGATTTGAGGCCAGGCCAGCCATTTAGTTCGGTGGCTGCGGCGGCGATTTCGCCCGAAGGCACGCCTTCCATTCCCGAGAGCGCGATCGCCCAGGTCAGAATATGATTGTCCAGGGTGTCTGCACGCATGGAATCGCGGATCGCACGGGCTCGGGCAGGATCCTTGCCTGCCAGTGCATCGAGCCCGGCCTTGAGTTCACGGCTGGCCGGCGCCGTGTCGCTGGTACGCGGCACCGAGGCGGTGGTCTCCGCGCTGAAGGCAAGCGGACGCGGTGCGGGTAGAGGGATGTCGCCATCCGGCAGCGGGGCTGCCGCGGTGACAGTGACCAGGGCTGAGGAGAGCGTCAGCAGCGCAACTACGGCGGTTCTTGTCATCATGGCGTTGGTCCGGATTGGCAATCCCTGGATATTTTTCGAACGCTTGCTGGTCCGTCAGCCGCGTCCAATTTTACGTGCTCAGGCCGCAAGCTTTGCATTTCGCGGTGAAACAAGAGTTAACAAAAGCTTATGGGATTCATTCAAATGAGTTATTCCGGCGAAATTACGGATGCCAGGCGATGAGGTTTGGGCTAGGGTTGCAGAAATCGGCCTGCAAATCGGTAAAAGCATGGCCAATCCGGAGGCAAGGCTTTTCCGGCGCGGCGATTTCCTGTATCCGGCAGCAAGAGATATAAATGTACCCGGCGTGACCGCGTCGGTGGTGTTGTTTTGGAGAATAGCATGTTCAAGGGTTCCCTTCCGGCCCTCATTACACCCTTCACGGACGATGGCGCGGTGGACGAGGATGCTTTCGCGAGCCACGTCGAGCGCATGATCAAGGCCGGCAGTCGGGGTCTGGTGCCGGTAGGCACCACCGGTGAATCGCCGACACTGACCCATGCCGAGCACCGGCGTGTGGTCGAGCTTTGCGTCGAGGCCGCCGATGGCCGTGTGCCGGTGATTGCAGGGGCCGGATCGAACAACACGACGGAATCAATCGAGCTGGCGGTTCATGCCGAAAAGGCCGGGGCCGACGCGGTTCTGGTGGTGACGCCCTATTACAACAAGCCGACACAGAAGGGGCTCTATCTGCACTTCAAGGCTGTGGCCGAAGCAACCAAGTTGCCGATCATCATCTACAACATTCCGCCGCGCTCGGTGGTCGACATGTCGGTCGAGACCATGGCGGCGCTCAACCGTGATTTCGCCAATATCGTCGGCGTCAAGGATGCCACCGGTAATCTTGCCCGCGTGCCGGAACAGCGCATGGCCTGCGGCAAGGATTTCGTGCAGCTGTCGGGTGAAGACGCGACCGCGCTTGGTTACAATGCCCATGGCGGCGTTGGTTGCATCTCGGTCACTGCCAATGTTGTGCCCCAAGAATGTGCGGAATTTCAGGAAGCAACGCTGCGGGGCGATTATGCCACCGCTCTGACGATGCTCGACCGGCTGATGCCGCTGCACAAGGCCATCTTTACGGAACCAGGCGTTGCCGGCGTCAAGTATTGCCTGGCCCGGATGGGCCTGATCAAGAATGTCGTCCGCTCGCCTCTGACCACGGTAGAACCCGGGACAGCTGCCATGCTTGACGCTGCGCTTGCTCAGGCGGGCGTGGCCGGCTGATCATGGCACCCAAAAAAGAAGACAAGGCGCAATATGGCAAGGTCGTTGCTGAAAACCGCAAGGCGCGGTTCAACTACGAAATTGTCGAGACCTTCGAGACAGGCCTGGTTCTGACCGGCACGGAAGTGAAATCACTTCGTGAGGGCAAGGCCAACATCGCGGACTCCTACGCCAATGAAGAGGGCGGGGAGATGTGGCTGATCAATTCCTATGTGCCGGAATATCTGCAGGCCAACCAGTTCAATCACGAGCCCAGGCGGCGGCGTAAAATTCTGGTCAAGCTGCGCGAAATTGCGCGGCTCGGGCAAGCCGTGCAGCGTGACGGTATGACGCTGGTGCCACTGAAAATCTATTTCAACGACAAGGGCACCGCCAAGCTGCAACTGGCTCTCGCAAAGGGTAAGAAGCTCCACGACAAGCGCCAGACCCAAAAGGAACGCGACTGGAACCGGGATAAATCCCGATTGCTGCGCGACCGCGGCTAAGCCTGAATTTTCAATGGATTGGTCGTAGTCAGCCCAAGGCCTGATCGCGCGACAGAAACCGCGCTACATCTGCAAACACCGCATTGAACATCTCCGGCGTCAGCCGTCCGGTATTGATGTTGTAGCGTGAGCAGTGATAGCTCGAAAACAATTGTATACCCGCAACCACAGTCTGCGCGTTGTGGCCAAATGGGTGGGCGGAAATCTTGCCGCCCAACGCGCGCACGGTGCTGTCATGGGCGATTTTTCCCAGTGTGACGATGGCGCGGAGGTTTTCCAAGTGGCTGATCGTGGCGCTCAGAAAAGCACGGCAGGTGTTGATCTCGGCGCCCACCGGCTTGTTTTCGGGCGGCACGCAGCGCACGGCGTTGGTGATGGCGGTTTTATCAAGCCGCAAACCGTCATCTGCGCCCATCTCGAAACTGCCACCGGCCAATCCGTGCGCGCCGAGCGTGGCGTAAAGCAGGTCGCCTGAGTCATCTCCGGTGAAGGGGCGACCGGTGCGGTTGGCGCCCCGCAATCCCGGAGCCAGCCCGATGACCAGCAGCCGAACCGCGTGTGGGCCCTCGGGTGGATAGAAGGTCCGCACCGGTCCGTTATGCCAATCGGGATGGTGTTTTCTATTGTCGAGTATGAAGCCACGCAGCCGGGGACACAGGCCGCAGTCATGATCCGGTTCGGTTAGCGTTCGAGCCATCTGCGCGGCAAGGCACATTTCTCGATCAATCGTCGAAATCGTCCTCATCCTCGTCGGCAACCGGCGTCGGACGTAGTGGACGTTCTGACGGCTCTCGTCCGATTTCGGCTCTCAGGCTGGTCAGATCGATAAAGTAGTCGGCCTGGCGGCGCAGATCGTCGGCAATCATCGGCGGCTGGGTGGAGAGCGAGGAAACCACGGTTACCTTGCGACCTTTGCGCTGAAGCGCTTCGACCAGCGATGTGAAATCGCCATCGCCGGAGAAAATCACCAGGTGATCCACAACTTCCGACTGCTCCATGGCGTCAATCGCCAGTTCGATGTCCATGTTTCCCTTGATCTTGCGGCGGCCTGCAGAGTCGGTGAATTCCTTCGCTGGCTTGGTGACGACCTTGTAGCCATTGTAATCGAGCCAGTCGATGAGTGGTCGGATTGATGAATATTCCTGGTCTTCAATCAACGCCGTGTAGTAATAGGCGCGCAAGAGATAGCCGCGAGATTGAAATGTCTTAAGCAGCTTTCGGTAATCGATATCAAAGTTCAAACTTTTTGAGGCTGCATAAAGATTGGCGCCGTCTATAAAAAGAGCAATTTTCTCTCTTGGATCAAACACGTGAAGAACTCCTCTTTGGAATATTGTTTTGGTTGGAATAGTGGCCGAATTTCAGCTTGATCAATTCATGTTATCATATTGCGCGCTGTAATCACCATGCACCGCGGCTGTCTGGGCGCGGTGAGTCACTTACAATGCGGCTCTGCAGCAATTGTTCCCCTCTAGCCGTTTTTTCAAGGGTCAAATTGTTATGGTGACTTTAAGTGGTGGAACTAAGGAGAACCTGAAGCCGGCAACAAGACCCAACTTTCTCGCCGCTGAAACAGGCTTTTGACCCAAATGACTTGAAATTGCCGCATAATGTGTTTATCCGCAGGTTTGATCCCCCCATTACAGTTTGTAAAGGACAGGCAATGGCCCGCGTCACAGTCGAAGATTGCATCGACAAAGTTGAAAACCGTTTCGAACTGGTTCTGCTTGCGAGCCATCGTGCCCGCCAGATATCTCAGGGTGGCCAGATAACGATCCCCCGTGACAACGACAAGAACCCGGTCGTTGCCCTCCGCGAGATTGCCGACGAGACCCTGTCTCCCGGCGACCTGAAGGAAGATCTGATCCACTCGCTGCAGAAGCATGTCGAGGTGGACGAGCCCGAGCCCGATCCTGCGCAGTTCATCCAGACCGGTGAAGCCGCTGGCGACGCTGTGGTCGACGACGATCAGCCCGAAGCTGCCGCGTTCGGCTCAATGTCGGAAGAAGATCTGCTTGCCGGTATTGAAGGGCTTGTGCCGCCGGAAAAAAGCGACGACTATTGAGCTGATTGGTAAAGCCCGATTGATTTGTTCGAGATCGGTCGGGTTTTGCTGGAAGGCCGATAGACTGCTGATGCGATGTGATGCGCCGGTCGTTGGATTCGGCGCATTTTCTTGTCGCGGAGTACCCATTTCATGATGCGCCAGTACGAGCTCGTAGAGCGCGTGCAGAAATACAAGCCGGACGCCAATGAGGCCTTGCTCAACAAGGCCTACGTTTATGCCATGCAAAAGCATGGCAAACAAACGCGTGCCAGCGGCGACCCCTATATTTCGCACCCGCTCGAGGTGGCGGCGATCCTGACGGAAATGCGGCTCGATGAATCCACCATCGCGGTCGCGCTTTTGCATGACACGATCGAAGATACATCGGCCACACGGGCGGAGATCGACGAGCTGTTCGGCGAAGATATCGGTCGGTTGGTCGAAGGCCTGACCAAGATCAAGAAGCTCGATCTGGTGACCAAGCGCGCCAAACAGGCGGAGAACTTGCGCAAGCTGCTGCTGGCGATCTCCGACGATGTGCGGGTGTTGTTGGTCAAGCTCGCTGACCGTTTGCACAATATGCGCACGCTTGAGCATGTTCCTCCGGAAAAACGCACCCGTATCGCCGAAGAGACAATGGACATCTATGCGCCGCTGGCCGGTCGCATGGGCATGCAGGAGATGCGCGAAGAGCTGGAAGAGCTCGCCTTCAAGAACATCAACAGGGAAGCCTACGATACGGTGACGGGAAAGCTGGCCGAATTGTCGGAACGCAATCGGGACCTGATCCGTACCATTGAAGGCGAATTGTCGGCACTGTTCGAGCAGGAAGGCGTGAATGCCAGCGTTCGCGGCCGGCAGAAAAAAGCCTATTCGGTGTTTCGCAAGATGGAATCCAAGTCGTTGTCGTTCGAGCAGCTTTCGGATGTTTTCGGGTTCCGCATCATCGTTGACACCGAAGCTGATTGCTACAGGGCGCTGGGGATCGTGCACATGCGCTGGTCGGTGGTGCCCGGGCGGTTCAAGGACTACATCTCGACGCCCAAGCAGAATGACTACCGCTCTATTCACACCACCATTGTCGGGCCGTCGCGCCAGCGAGTCGAGCTTCAGATCCGCACCCGCCGCATGCAGGATATCGCCGAACGCGGCGTGGCGGCGCATGCGCTCTACAAGGACGCGAGCAACGGCGCCGAGGGGGAATTGCTGTCCAGGGACAGTCGCGCCTATTCGTGGTTGCGCCAGACCATCGAAGCCTTGTCAGTGGGTGACAACTCGGAGGATTTTCTGGAGCACACCAAGCTTGAGCTGTTCCAGGATCAGGTGTTTTGCTTCACCCCCAAGGGCCAGCTGATCGCACTGCCGCGCGGGGCGACATCGATTGATTTTGCCTATGCGGTCCATACCGATATCGGCGATACGTGTGTCGGCGCCAAGATCAACGGCCGGATCATGCCGCTGGTGACGCGGCTGACAAATGGTGACGAGGTGGAGATCCTGCGCTCCGGCGTGCAGGTGCCACCGCCGGCCTGGGAAAAGATCGTGGTCACCGGCAAGGCTCGCGCGGCCATCCGGCGTGCGACCAAGGTGGCCGTGCGCAAGCAGTATTCCGGCCTTGGTATGCGTATTCTCGAACGAACCTTCACCCGAGCCGGCAAGCCGGTCTCCCGCGATGGCCTGAAATCGGTTCTGCACCGGCTTGGTCACAAGGAAGTCGAGGACGTTCTGGCCGCGGTTGGGCGCGGCGAACTGGCGTCGGACGATGTCTTGCTGGCGATGTTTCCCAATCATCAGGAAACCCGTGCGCCGGCCCGCAAGCCAGCCGACGAGGGATGGTTTAACTTACGCAGCGCCGCTGGTCTTATTTTCAAGTTGCCGGGGCTGAACAAATCGCAAAAGACTGCCAAGGCTTCGCTCAGGGCGGGGGCGGCCAAGGATCAGGATGCGATGCCGATCCGCGGCATGGACGACAATGCAGCCGTCAGTTTCGGTCCTGGCGGTGCTGTTCCGGGCGACCGGATCGTCGGCATTCTCGAGCCGGGGGCGGGGATCACCATCTATCCGATCCAGTCGCCGGAACTGACCAAGTTTGATGATCAACCGAGCCGATGGATCGACATTCGCTGGGATATCGACGAAAACAACAAGAAGCGTTTTCCATCCCGGATTCTGGTCACGGCGATCAATGCGCCGGGCACGCTGGCCGACGTGGCGCAGGTGATCGCGTCGAGTGAAACCAATATCCAGAATCTTTCCATGGTTCGGGTAGCTGCGGATTTTACGGAAATGCTGGTGGATCTGCAGGTCTGGGATCTCAAGCATCTCAATCAATTGATCGCGCAGTTGAAGGAACTGGAACCGGTTTCCTCGGTGGAGCGTATCTACCAATAGGCCGGGCAGGTCCGGCAAAGGAATGCATTGCAGTCGACAACCCCGCCTAGCTTGAGAAAGTCGCGGTCTTTACCCAATCTTTGTTGTTGGTTGGCATATTGAAATTACGAATTTTGCGCGCCTGGGGCGATCGGAAAATTTGCCGGTCTGACTTAGGACTGACACAAAGAGAGCGATATACGGACACCAAATGCTGTTTCGTCGCCGAAGACCAGAGGGATTTTTTGACCGGATGCGCACCGCGCTCTGGCCTCGACGTTCCTTTGCTCGTTCGTTCCAGTATTTTATCAAGCGGGTGTTGCGGCTGACGGCCAGTCCGCATGCCATCGCCGCCGGCGTGGCGGCAGGGGTGTTTGCCTCGTGGACGCCGCTTCTCGGGTTTCATTTCGTCCTCGCATTCGCGCTTGCCTATGTGCTGGCAGGCAATATGGTGGCGGCCGCGATCGGCACCGCTTTCGGCAACCCGATTTCGTTTCCATTCATCTGGGCGCTAACGTTGAAGTTCGGCAACCAGCTTATCGGTGTCTCCAACGGCGCGCATCACAAGCAGATCAATCTGGAAGCGCTGTTGAGGCATCTCGACATCAGCCAGTTGTGGGACCCGGTGCTCAAGCCGATGCTGATCGGCTCGATTCCACCGGCGTTGTTCAGCGGTATCGCATTCTACGTCGTGACCTATTGGGCGGTGGGCGTGTTCCAGACGCGCAGAAAATCAAGATTGGCGGCACGCGCCAAGGCGCGGCTTCAGGAAATGGCGGCAGCGCGCGCTGAACGCGCCGCGGACAGGACCAGACGGGCGTGATCATCGGCATCGGCAGCGACCTGATTGACATCAGGCGAATTGAACAAACGCTTGAGCGGCACGGCCAGCGATTCGCCACGCGTTGCTTTACCGAAATCGAGCAGCAACGCTCGGATCGTCGCAAAAACCGGGCGGCATCTTACGCCAAGCGATTCGCCGCCAAGGAAGCCTGTTCCAAGGCGCTGGGCACCGGATTATCCAAGGGCGTGTTCTGGCGGGACATGGGTGTTGTCAATCTGCCGGGCGGCAAACCGACCATGCACCTGACCGGCGGCGCCGCCGACCGGTTGCTGGCGATGACGCCGGCAAACATGACTTGTGCCATTCATTTGACAATAACCGATGATTATCCGATGGCTCAGGCGTTCGTCATTATCGAGGCGCTGCCCGGCGTTTGAATGCCAACAAGCCGTGAGCCTGGCGACGGTGTTGCCGGAAACGATGCAAACAGCTAGAGAGGGCGCATCCGCGCCACATCTGAGGAATTCCACGCGTGTCCGAGACATCGAAAGACAAATCCAGCGGCCTTTGGGAAAACATCAAGGTCCTGGTTCAGGCACTGCTGCTTGCAGTGATCATTCGCACGCTGTTTTTCCAGCCGTTCAGCATTCCGTCGGGCTCGATGATGTCGACGCTGCTGGTCGGCGATTATCTGTTCGTGTCGAAATTTTCCTACGGCTATTCGAAATATTCTCTGCCGTTCTCGCCGGATCTGTTTTCCGGGCGGATCTGGTCATCCAATCCTGAGCGCGGCGATGTCGCGGTGTTCCGACTGCCGTCCAATCCCAAGATCGACTACATCAAGCGCGTGGTTGGTCTTCCGGGTGACCGGATTCAGGTCAGGGATGGCGTGCTGTATATCAATGATGAAGCGGTCAAACGCGAGGAAGTCGGCTCCTATACGCCGGAAGGGCGCTACAATCAGGGCACTGATGTGCCGGTCTTCCGCGAGACCTTGCCCAATGGCGTGAGCTACACGACGCTCGACATCAACCCCAATTCGCCGGGCGATAACACCCGCGAATTTTTGGTGCCGGAAGGTCATTATTTCATGATGGGCGATAACCGCGACAATTCGCTGGATAGCCGCTTTGACGTCGGCTTCGTTCCGCTGGAGAATTTTGTTGGCCGGGCAACCATCCTGTTCTTCTCGATTGCCGAGGATTCCTCACCACTGGAAATTTGGAAGTGGCCGTCAGACCTGCGCATTGAGCGGTTCTTCAAATCCGCCCAGCGATGAAGCGCGCTTCCAAAAAGCAGGCAGAGGTGATTGCCGGCGTCGAGGAGAGAATCGGCCATCACTTTGCCAACCCGGCGCGGCTTGAACGGGCGCTGACCCATTCGAGCACGCGAACCGCGGTGGGCGGGAATTACGAGCGGCTGGAATTTTTAGGTGACCGGGTTCTGGGTCTGTGTGTGGCGGAACTGCTGTTTAGTCATTTTGGCTCCGCCAGCGAAGGCGAATTGTCGGTGCGGCTCAATCAACTGGTCAGTGCTCAGACCTGCAGTGAAATCGCCGATGAACTGGGCCTGCACGAATTTATCCGTACCGGCGCGGATGTGAAGAAGCTCACCGGCAAGCGCATGGCCAATGTTCGTGCGGATGTGGTAGAATCACTGATCGCGGCGATATACCTCGATGCCGGGCTCGAAACAGCACGCGCCTTCATCGACAAGCACTGGAGAACGCGCGCGCTTGCTGATGATGCGGCGCGGCGCGATGCCAAGACCGAATTGCAGGAATGGGCGCATGCGCGATTTGGCGTGACGCCGGTGTATCGGGTGACGGACCGGGGCGGTTCGGACCATGAGCCGGTGTTTACAGTTATAGTCGACGTTGCGGGCGCCAAATCCGCTCGCGGCGAAAGCCGATCCAAACGTGCGGCCGAACAGGCTGCCGCGACCGCGATACTCGAACGTGAGGGCGTCTGGCAGACCCCGCAGGGCAAGATGATGAGTGATACACCCGATACCTCCGATACCCCCGACGTAGAAACGATTGTCGAAGAACCCAAGGGGCCGACTCGCTCCGGTTTCGTGGCGCTGATCGGCGCCCCCAATGCCGGCAAGTCGACGCTGATGAACCAGCTCGTCGGCGCCAAGGTGTCGATCGCCTCGCACAAGGTGCAGACCACGCGATCGATCGTGCGCGGGATCGCGATCCATGACCGCACCCAGATCGTGTTCATCGACACGCCAGGGATCTTCACGCCCAAGCGGCGGCTCGATCGGGCGATGGTGACAACCGCCTGGGGCGGCGCCAAGGATGGCGATTTGGTGCTGGTGTTGATCGATGCCGAGCGCGGTATCAGGGGCGAAGCAGAAGCGTTGCTGGATCTGCTTGCCGACCGGCATGGGCACAAGGTGCTGGTGATCAACAAGATCGATCAGGTCAAGCGCGATACGTTGCTGGCATTGACCGCCGCCATTCACGAGAAGGCAAAATTCGACGAGACCTTCATGATCTCGGCGCTGAACGGTTCGGGTTGCAAGGACCTGATGGACTATCTGGCGAAAACACTGCCGGAAGGCCCGTGGTATTACCCCGAGGACCAGATTTCGGATCTGCCGATGCGGCAGCTTTCGGCCGAAATCACCCGCGAGAAACTGTTTTTGCGCCTGCATCAGGAATTGCCCTACGCTTCGCATGTCGAAACAGAAGGCTGGGTGGAGAAAAAGGATGGCTCGGTTCGCATCGAGCAGGTCATCTATGTCGAACGCGACAGCCAGAAGAAGATCGTGCTTGGCCACAAGGGTGAGACCATCAAGGCCATCGGCCAGGCGTCGCGCAAGGAGATCGCCGAGATCCTTGACCAGAAGGTGCATCTGTTCCTGTTCGTCAAGGTGCGCGAGAACTGGGGCAATGACCCCGAGCGCTACCGCGAGATGGGGCTTGAATTTCCGCACTGAGCGGGCACATTCAGTCCATGGAATGGCGCGACGAGGGAATCATCCTAGGCCTGCGAAAGCATGGTGAGACCTCGGTCATCGCCGAGGTGATGACCCATGCGCATGGCCGCCATCTCGGCATCGTCCGTGGTGGTCGCTCAAAGCGGTTGCAGCCGGTGTTGCAGCCCGGCAATTCGGTTGACCTTGTCTGGCGCGCCCGACTGGACGAGCATCTGGGGCAATATCAAGTCGAAGTACTCAACGCGCGGGCTGGGCGGCTGATGGAAAGCGCCATTGGGGTCCACGGTGTTCAGGCCATGGCGGCGCTGCTCAGGCTGTTGCCTGAACGTGATTCCCACCCACGCCTGCATGATGCGTTTGCCGTCATTCTCGACAGTCTCGACACGCCCGAGCAGGCGGGTGCGCTCTATGTCCGGTTCGAACTGGCCGTGCTCGAGGATCTTGGCTTCGGGCTCGATCTGAGTGCGTGTGCTGCAACCGGGGTGCGGACCGAACTGATCTATGTATCGCCAAAAAGCGGACGCGCCGTGTCGGCCGCGGCGGGTGCGCCATGGGCCGAGCGGATGCTGGCCTTGCCGCAATTCCTGACGGACCGGGACTATCCATGCACGAATGCAGAAATGCTGGGGCAGGCATTCCGGCTGACCGGGTATTTTCTGGACCGGCATGTGTTTGAAGCACGCGGGATCGAGCCGCCGATCAGTCGCGAAAGTTTCTGCACGGCAGCGCTGCGCGCCATGCCACCGGCTGATCCTGTCCTTCCTGAAACGGAATTGATGAAATGAATGATCTTCGCAATGCAGCCGCCGACCGGCAATTTGCTGGCGTCGTGCCGCTTGAACTTGTCGCGAAAGAGGGTGGCCGGTCGGTGATGCAGGGTATTCTCGAAGGGCGCCTGCCAGGTGCGGCGATGGCGAAAACGCTCAATTTCTGGCTTACCAAGGTGGAAGAAGGGCTGATCGTATTCACCGGCAGCCCGACCGAGGAGCATCTCAATCCGCTTGGCACCATCCATGGCGGCTGGGCGGCGACGGTGTTGGATCTCGTCGCTTGCCTGTGCGGTGATGACGACGCTCGAGCCGGGGGAGGGTTACACCACCGTCGAATTCAAGCTCAACCTGACGCGGCCGATCCTTCCGGGCATGGGGGAACTGGCGTGCGAAGGCCGGCTGGTCCACCGCGGCAAGACGATTGCCACCTCCGAGGCCTATCTGCGTGACAGTTCCGGCAAGTTGCTGGCCCACGGAACCGAAACCTGCGCCATTTTCCCGATTGCCAAATTGATGCGCTGAGTGCCGGACTGCCGGTTTATTCGGCTGGTGCCAGCGCTGGGCGATCAACTGCTTGCTCCCTGATCGGCCAGTGGACAATGGCAGCGAACAGTCCCAGCGCCACACCCAGCCACCAGACCGGGTCGTAGGTACCGAAAACATCATAGAGGTAGCCGCCGAGCCAGACGCCGAGGAACGAACCAACCTGGTGCGAGAAGAACACGACGCCACCGAGCATGCCGAGATGGCGGGTGCCGAACATGATCGCCACCAGTGCATTGGTCGGAGGCACGGTCGACAGCCACAACAGGCCCATGACGATGGCGAAGATCACTACCGAAGTGCCTGTCTGTGGTGACAGGAGGAAAGCGGTGACCGCGACCGAGCGGCCAATATAGATCCAGACCAGCGCCATCGGCTTGGAATAGCGTTGGCCGATAAAGCCTGATGCCAGTGAGCCGATAATGTTGAAAAATCCGATCAGCGCCAGCGACAGAACGGCGAACGAGCTGTCGATGCCGATATCGCGCAGATAGGCAGGGAAATGCGCTGTGATGAACGCCACCTGGAAACCGCAGACGAAGAAGCCTGATACCAGCAGCACATAGCTCTTGTGGCCCAGCGCCTCGCGCAGGGCTTCGCCGATCGATTGCTTGTATTGGGCGGCCTGTTGAGAGCCAGAGGTGGAATTGCCGCGTAGTGGAATTGCCAGGAACGGGATGATGAACATCATCGCCGCCATCCAGACCAACGCTTCCTGCCAGCCATAGGCATCAATCAGGCCCTGGCTGAGCGGCGCGAAGACGAACATGCCGGCCGAGCCTGCGGCGGTGCCAATGCCGAATGCCATCGAGCGGCGCTCGGGCGCGACGTTGCGGGCAAATGCTGCCAGCACGATGCCGAAGGAGGCCGACGCAATGCCGAGGCCGATCAGCACGCCGCCGCCGATGTAGAACCAGCCCTCGCTCGGCGCCACCGACATGATGAACAGGCCACTGGCATAGAGCAGCGACGACAGCGCAAGCACTTTCCATGTGCCGTATTTGTCGGCAATGGCGCCAAAGATCGGTTGTCCCAGCCCCCAGAACAGGTTCTGAATGGCCATCGCCAGGCCGAAGGTAGTCCGGTCCCAGCCGGTATCGGCCAGCATCGGCAACTGGAAAAATCCCATCGCCGAGCGGGGGCCGAAGGACAGCAGGGCGATCAGGCAGCCGGCGATGATGATCAGCCAGGGCAACGGCGTCGGCATAGCAGTGAAACGGTCTTGGGACATCGGCAGCTCTCGATTGAGCGGCGACAATAGGCGATTGGTGATGATCGGCAAGTGCATTTGGCTGAATGCAGAGATCACCAAATTTGATGTGAGGACAGATTTACGGCGCGTTCATCGTGTCCAGCATCGGCATCGTTGAATGGTTGTGGTGCGAGCTCAAGGCGTGTAGGCCGACGTGTCATTTACGGATTTTGTTATGTTCAGCTTTCTCGGTTTCATCCTTCTTATTGCCCTGGTCCTGTGGATCCGTACCCTGCAGATAGACCAGCGAAAGATGGCCGAGCAGATTGCGATCCTGCGCAGTGACCTCAAACGGATTGCTCACAATGGGCTAGACGCAACCGTTGTCGCCGAGGGAGAGGCTGCGTCACCGCTTGAGGAAGCTTCGGACGAGGATTTGACCACAGATGTGGGTGATCAAGAAAAATCCGGCAACGAGGCCGAAAGTGACGACGCCGTCGACGAACCAATCGCGGCTCGTGCTGCTGCCTTGCCTGCTGCATCCGTGACACATGAAACCGCAGCGACCCCAGCCAGCCGCAAAAGTGTCGATCTTGAAGGCCTGATCGGCGGTCGCTGGTCGGCCCTGCTTGGCGGTCTGGCGATTGCGCTCGGTGTGTTGTTTCTGGCGCGCTATTCGATCGAGGCGGGGCTGTTGGGGCCGCGGGCACGAACCGCCATGGGCGCGCTGATGTCTGTAGCGTTGTTTGCGGCCGGCGAGGTCATGCGCAGGCGTGACCGGCGAGATGCGCTGCCGATGCTGATGAGCGCGGATATTCCCGGCATTCTGACAGGGGCGGCGGCGATTGGTGCCTTCGGCACCCTGTATGCCGCCTATGCGCTCTACGGCTTCATTGGGCCGGCCATCGCCTTTGTCGGTTTGACGGTTGTCGGGATCGCCAGCCTGCTGCTTTCCGCGGTACACGGGCCGAAGCTCGCCGCAATCGGGCTGGTTGGTGCCTATGCGGCGCCGCTCCTGGTTTCGTCAGACACGCTTGATCCGGTGGCTTTCGGGCTGCATATCCTGGTGGTAACCGCGGCGGTCATGGGGGTTGCGCGGATTCGCGGCTGGCTATGGCTGGCAATTGGCGGGATCGTCGGTTCCACCCTGTTGACGCCATTGTTGCTGACGATTGGAACCGATGTCGCCGGTGTCATGCTGGGCGTTCTGCTGCTTTGTTTGTTTGGCGTCCATCTTGGGAGTCTGGTTGTGGGCGTATCTGACCGGCCAAAACCACTGGCGGACCGCCCCGCGTTGTGGATCGCCTTTGCTGCCACGCTCGAAATCGCGCTGATAGCTGTTGTTGCGGCCTGGACCGGCGGTGCCCACTTCCCGGTGCTTGCCGCAATTCCGGTTCTTGCCGCCGTATTGATGGCGGCAGCGGGAACCTGGCCGGCGCTGTCGCTGGTGGCGCCGGTGTCTGCCGCGTTGGTGGTTCTGACGCAGATCTCGCTCCGGGTCGATTTCCCGATCCTGACCGGCATGACCACCGGTATCGATCTGCGTGATGGCATGATCGCTCCCGATATCGCCGGATTTGCGCGCGACGGGCTGCTGCTGGCTGTGCCTTCCTTCGCCCTTGCGGCCTGGTTTGGATTGCGTGCAGCGCCAACGGCGCCGCAAATGGCCGGGCGGTTGGCACTGGCGACGACGATCATCGGCGTGTTGGCGATGACTGCGTTTTACCTCGTAGTGGCGCCTTTCGAGACCCATGTCGCCACCGGGTTGGCGGCGTTGGCGCTGGCAGCCGTGATGGTGGCGTTGACCGAGATTTACACGCGCGCAAGGCCTGATGACTGGTCGGCGCCCGCACCGGCCTGGCTGGCGGTCGGGGCTGTGGCACTGACGGGTCTTGCCATCGGTATTCTCCTGACCCGGCAATGGATGCCGCTTGGCTTTGCGGTCACAGTGGCAGGCGCCTGCATGGTTTACCGCGTCCGGCCGGTTCCGGCTCTGGGTTGGCTTTCGGTGGTGCTGGCGTTGCTGGCTACGTCGGGGCTGCTGTTCAACGCCCCGTTTGCTGCCGATCAGATCGGTACAACGCCGATCTTCAACAAGTTGATCTTGATTACCGGCGTGCCTGCCGTGTTGCTGATCTGGGGCGGGATAGCTCTGAGGGTCGCCGGTGGCCGACGCCCGGGAGAACTGGTGATTGCCTTCGGGCTGTCGCTGCTGGCGCTGTTTGTCGCGCTCGAGCTGCGGCATCTGCTTGCTAGCGGCGACATACTAGGTGCGCCATTCGGGCTGATCGACATGGCCACCCAGTCGATTGCGGCGCTGGGCTTTTCCATCGGACTGCAACTGGCAGCAAGGCGTGGCAACGCCGATGTATTCGGCTTCGCATCGCTGGTCGCTGGTGCCATCGGCATTGTCGCCATGGCACTTGGCCTGGTGCTGGTGTTCAATCCGTTTCTGGCCGGCGATCCGGTGGGCGAGGGGCATGTGTTCAACCTGCTGCTGCCGGGCTACCTGGTCACAGGTTTGCTCGCCGTGCTGACCGCCTATCTGTCGCCACCCACTCGGCCGCGCTGGTATCGCTACGGTTATGGCGGGGTGGGTGCGGTGCTGTTGTTCATCTATGCCACCTTGATGACGCGGCATGGGTTCCAGGGCGGCGATGTGCGGTTCTTCCGCGCGACATCGGACGCTGAAATCTGGTCCTATTCGGTGGTGTGGCTGGCCATGGGCGGAGGTGTGCTGGCGCTCGGTCTGATGCTCAAATCAGTGCCGTTGCGCGCAGCTTCCGCGGCGATCATCCTGCTGACGGTGGCAAAAGTGTTCCTGATCGACATGTCGGCGCTCACGGGTGTGCTGCGCGCGTTCTCGTTCATCGGGCTTGGTGGCTCGCTGCTGGTGATCGGCCGGTTTTACCAACGGATATTGCAGCGGACCGGCAACCGGCCGGCATAAGGCGGGCAATTGTTGACACCTGCAGGTCTGGCAGTGATGCTTGCGTGAGATCCGTTATAGCAGGGGAGCCGGGATGATGCAGGGAGTGGGACGCGTGATCGCCGCGATTGTGGTTGGCCTGGCGCTGACATCAGTGGCTCTGGCGGACGGATTCGACCCCGACCGGGCCAGCTTCGATCCGGAAACCAAATTCGTGATCACGCCATATGGCGCGATCCTTGGCGACCCGGCGCAGCTCACCGATCTGGCGACCGGGCGGACCGGGTTCAGCTATTGCACGGCCTTGCCTGACAAGGACCGGGGGCTGTTGCTGATGGCGTCGATTGTGATCCCGGCGCAGGATGGCGCCGAGGGCGGCGGCCATGCGGCGATGATGACAGTTGATCAGGCGCGCGATTTCATCGCCTATCTGCGCAAGGCGCCGGAATGGGCCAAGGTGGCCACCGACAACAAGGTCGGGCTGTTTTCCAAGCCGATTGGCGATGTGATTGGCGCTGAGGGGGAGGCTGAACATCTGTCGATCAAATTTGTCTCCGACGAACAAAGCAATGGGGCAATCCGTATCGAGCATGTGTTGGGCGGCGTGACCAAAGCATTCGGGCTGGGTATCAATCCGGCGCAAAAATTTGCCGCGCAAGTCGAGCATACGCTGGAAACCGCGCTGGCCCAGAATCCGGACGCCGCTCCGGCCGAGGACGCGGAAAAGAGCAAATTGTTCGAATAAACCAGCCTCGACCGACGGATAATGCGACATTGCGTTCGCTTGCAATCGGTCCAGCAACGTCTTATGTGAAGGGCTTGCCGGCATTGCCGGTTTCTTTTGGTGCTTATTATGCTCAATGTGAGCATAATAGAGATTGACGGGAGGGTTTGCGATGACCCGGATGGAAACAGGCGAGAACGGCCAGAGAATGAAATCGGCGCCCAGCGCAGCCGAGCGATTTGGAGTTCTGGACCGGCCGGAACTGAGCTATTCGCCCGCCGTGGCCCGGGAAACCGCGCATCTTTACGAACGCGTACGCGATCACATTCCGGAAATCGAATGGCCGGTCTACGCGCCCTATATCCACGCCATCAATCGGATCAAGAAGGAGCGCGGGGCGGCAATTCTCGCGCATAATTACCAGACACCGGAGATCTATCATTGCGTTGCCGACATTGTCGGCGATTCGCTGCAATTGGCGCGGGAGGCGACGCTGGTCGATGCCCAGATCATCGTCCAGTGCGGCGTGCATTTCATGGCCGAGACCTCGAAACTGCTCAATCCCGATAAGACTGTGCTGATTCCAGATGCCAAGGCGGGATGTTCGCTGTCGGATTCGATCACCGGCGCCGATGTTCGGCTGCTCAAGGAGCGCTATCCGGGTGTGCCGGTTGTCACCTATGTCAACACGTCTGCCGACGTGAAGGCCGAGACCGACATCTGCTGCACATCGTCGAACGCCGTGGCGATTGTCGAAAGCTTCGATTCCGACACGGTGCTGTGCATTCCCGATGAATATCTGGCGCTCAATATCGCCAAGCAGACCAAGAAGAAAATCTTGACCTGGAAGGGTCATTGCGAAGTGCATGAGCGCTTCACTGCCGAGGAGCTGCTGGCCTACAAGCAGGCCGATCCGACGATCGAGATCATCGGCCATCCCGAGTGTCATCCTGACGTGATCGCGGTGTGTGATTATTCAGGTTCTACCGCCGGCATGATCAACTACGTCAAGGATACACGGCCGGCGCGGGTTTTGCTGGTGACGGAATGCTCGATGGCGTCGAATGTGCAGAGCGAGGTCGACGATGTCGAGTTCATCAAGCCCTGCAATCTGTGTCCACACATGAAGCGTATCACGCTGCCCAAGATCCTCGACAGCCTGTTGATGATGACCGAGGAAGTACGGATCGATCCAGCGATTGCTGGTCGGGCGCGGCTGGCGGTTGAACGGATGATCAATCTGAAGAACTGACGGCGCGGCGACGAACGCCAGGCCAGAGCCAGCAGGGAGCCCCGCCATGGCATCGACAGCGATTGCCGCCTTTGTGCCCAAGCCACGTACCGGGAGTGACGATGTTGTCATCATCGGTGGCGGGCTGGCAGGGCTGTTCTGTGCGCTCAAACTGGCGCCAAAGGCGGTGACCGTGCTGGCGGCGGCGCCGATCGGCCGTGGCGCCTCCTCGGCTTGGGCGCAAGCCGGCATCGCCGCCGCCGTGGGGGCCGGCGATACGACCGACAAACACATCGCCGACACGATCATCGCCGGTGACGGCATCGTCGACGAGGCGGTAATCGGAGCGATGGCGGCGGAAGCTGCCGACCGGATCCACGATCTGCTCGAATATGGCGTGCCGTTTGACCGCGATCTCGAGGGCAAGCTTGCCGTCAGCCGCGAGGCCGCGCACTCGGAAAGCCGGATCGTGCGGGTGAAGGGCGACATGGCAGGACGCGCGATCATGGCGGCGCTGGTTGCCGCCGTGCGCAAGACGCCGTCGATCCGGGTGCTGGAAGGCTATGTGGCCGAGGAACTGATCGTCGAAGATGGCCGTGTCAGTGGTGTAGTGGCCCGCGACAAGGCCGGCAGCGGTGAGGAATTGCACCGCATCACCGGAACCCATGTGGTGATGGCCACCGGCGGTGTCGGTCATCTTTATGAGGTGACGACCAATCCGACCGAAGCCCGTGGAGGTGGCATCGGCATGGCGGCGCGGGCAGGCGCGCGGCTGGCCGACATGGAATTCGTCCAATTTCACCCAACCGCGATCCATATCGGCAAGGATCCGGCGCCACTGGCGACCGAAGCACTGCGCGGCCATGGCGCGACACTGCTCAATTCCGCTGGTGAGCGCTTCATGTTGCCGCTGCACCCCGATGCCGAACTGGGTCCGCGTGATGTGGTGGCGCGCGGCATTTTTGCCGAGGTGAAGGCGGGCAGGGGCGCGTTTCTCGATTGTCGCACGGCAATTCATGATTTTGAGGCCGAATTTCCGACCGTCTACGGCTATTGCACGGCAGCGGGCATTGACCCGGCCAAGGACCTGATCCCGGTCATTCCCGCGGCGCATTATTTCATGGGCGGGATCTGGACCGATATTGTCGGGCGGTCGTCGCTGCCGGGCTTCTGGGCCTGTGGCGAGTGCACCTCGACAGGCGCCCACGGCGCCAACCGGCTGGCGTCGAACTCGCTCTTGGAAGCGGTGGTGTTTGCAGCACGGATAGCCGAAACGCTGAAGAGCGAAATGCGTGGCGATGCGCCGGCGAACTGGCAGGCGGGGTCGGTGACGACCGACGAGCACATGACCGAGAATGACCACCCCAACATGGTGGCGCTGCGCCAGACCATGAGCGCCCATCTTGGCGTTCTGCGTGACGGCGAAGGCATGCGCGAAGCGCTGCGGGCCATTCTCAAGCTCGAAGCCGAGAGCCATTCGGTGCGATTTGACAATGTCATCACCACCGCAAAGCTGATCGCGGTCTGCGCGCTCAACCGACTGGAAAGCCGCGGCGGACATTTTCGCACGGACTACCCGCAAGAAATGCCTTTCTGGAAACGCCGCACCATCGTGGCGCTGGACCAGGCGAATGCCATCATTCCCGATCTCCTTGAGGGCTGAACCATGCCATTGAAAGCGAACCTGCCGGATCTGCCTGGCATCATGATCGAAGATCAAGTGCGTGCCGCGCTCACAGAGGATCTGGGCCGTGCCGGCGATATCACCACCAGCGCCACCATCGGCCCGGACAGGCAGGCCACGGCCGAGATGAACAGCCGCGAGACCGGCGTCATCGCCGGCCTGCCATTGGCCGAAGCCGCATTCCGGTTGATCGATCCGGCAATCAGCTTCGAGCGGTTGGTGCAGGATGGCGCGCGGGTTGAACCGGGCACAGCCATCGCCCGGATTTCAGGACCGGCGCGCGGATTGCTGTCGGCCGAACGGGTGGCGCTCAATTTCCTCATGCACCTGTCGGGCATCGCCACCCACACGGCGCGGTTTGCCGACGCCATCGCCCACACCAAGGCCAGGGTCACCTGCACGCGCAAGACCATTCCGGGCCTGCGGGCGGTGGAGAAATATGCCGTACGCTGTGGCGGGGGCTCTTCGCACCGCTACGGGCTCGACGATGCGATCATGATCAAGGACAACCATATTGCTGTTGCCGGCGGGATCGTCGAAGCGCTCAGGGCTGCCAAGGCCTTTGCCGGTCATCTGGTCAAGATCGAGATCGAGGTTGACACGCTCGAGCAATTTGAGGTGGTTCTGAATGAAGGCGCCGATGTCTGCCTGTTGGACAATATGGGACCGGATCTGCTGCGCCAGGCTGTAAAGATGAATGCGGGCCGGATCACGCTCGAAGCGTCCGGCAATGTCGCGCTCGACACCATCAGCGCGATCGCCGAAACCGGCGTCGACTATATCTCCACCTCGAAGATCACCATGGCCGCGCCGACGCTTGATATCGGGCTGGATATGGTGATTAGCTGAGCCTGATTTGGGCGCCCTTGAGATGGCGAGGATCTGTTTCGTGATCTGTCGCAGCAATGGCCAGCGAACCGCAACTGATTGCTTCTACACTTTTTGATTGAAACCATTTACACATCGAAGCCTCAGAAAACGACGACTGATTGGCGATGTGATCGTGCTCGCCAAGGTGAAATGAAGCACTGGAATACCTGTGACAATTCACATTGCGACTGACCGCAAGGCCAACCTGGTTGGCAGCGTCTGGATGATTGCGGCGATGGCGATTTTTTCCATTGAGGACGCCTGTATCAAGGCGGCGTCCGAGATGGTGCCAATCGGTGAAGTTCTGATCATTTTTGGTCTGGGCGGAGCTCTGGTCTTTGCGGGGTTGGCGCTCGCCAACAAAGAGCCCTTGTTCATTCCTGAAGTCGTTTCACGGCCGATGTGCATTCGCGTGATCTTCGAGATCACCGGCCGCCTGTTTTACGGGCTCGCCCTTGCGCTGATCCCTTTGTCGGCGGCAACCGTTATCCTGCAGGCAACCCCACTTGTGGTGGTCGCAGGCGCGGCAGTGGTTTTTGGCGAGAAAGTGGGCTGGCGCAGATGGACCGCAATCATCGTCGGTCTGGTGGGCGTTGTGATTATCATTCAGCCCGGAACGGACAGTTTCTCGATCCTCTCGCTTCTGGCCGTTTTGGGAATGTTCGGATTTGCGGGGCGGGACCTAGCCAGCCGCGCCGCGCCTGTCGAGCTTAGCACCACGATCCTCGGATTGTATGGTTTCTCGTCCATCGTCGTGGCAGGCGTGTTGTTTTCGCTGTGGAAAGCGGAGCCATTTGTGCTGCCTGGTATCGAGGTTTTCCCATACGTACTGGGCGCGATTGTGGCTGGCGTAGTGGCTTATTCGTGCCTGATGAAAGCGATGCGTATCGGCGAGGTGTCAGCGGTAACGCCATTCAGATATTCACGGCTGTTGTTTGGAATAGCACTCGGGATAGTGTTGTTCGGCGAGCAGTTGAGTTCCGCAATGATGATCGGATCTGGTTTGATTGTGCTCTCGGGCCTGTTCATTTTCTGGCGCGGCAGGCAGGTTGGCGTCGCCAAATAAATTCCATGGTGGACCTGAGGTCGAGAGCTTCGATGTTTCCGCTTGGGCCTCAATTTGTTGAAACGTCCGGATGTTTTTCGGCATAGTGGCTGGGCGGCAGGCCTACATGGCGGGTGAAGGCGACGCTGAAGGCGCTGGCCGAACCGTAGCCGACCCGCTCGGCGATTTCGCCGACACCGCCTTCATGGTGGCGCAGCATGTTCTTGGCTAATGCCATGCGCCAGGCGAGCAAATATTCCATCGGCGACACACCGACCAGACGCTGGAACCGGTCGAAAAACGCCGAGCGTGACAGGCCGGCCTGTTTTGCCAGATCGGCCACCGTCCAGCGCCGCGTCGGGTTTTCGTGCAGAGCGCGGATGGCCAGCATCAGGCGCTCGTCCGCCAGCCCGCGCAGCAGCCCCGGCGGTAGCGCCGTACGTGCGTTCGAGCGCAGCGCTTCAATCAGCAGGACCTCCAGCAGGCGTTCCATGATGACATCACGCGCAGGTCGCATGGCGCGGGATTCGTCACCGACGAGGTGCGCCAGCGTGGCCAGCCTTGTGTCGCCTCGGATGTGGATAAGTTGCGGCAGCAGCGACACCAGCAGCGCCGCATCCGGTGAGCCAAACACACAGTGGCCTACCCGCAGCCTTATGTCGGGCGGTCCGCTCTGCCGGCCGTGCCTGATCTCGCCGCTCAGCAGCGAGGCTATTGAGAGGTCGATGTCGCTTGTCGCGGCTGCCGGTTCGATGGCCGACATGGTGAAATCCCCGGCCGAGGGGATCAGCACGAAATCACCCGCATTGAGCACCACCGGTTCATGCCCGTCAACGGCAAGCTGGCAGGATCCTTCAAGGGCCACGCAATAGAACGGCTGTCCGTACTCTTCGCGGCGCACGCTCCACTGGCCTGCTCCGCAGACAAGTTTGGAGAAAGGCGCGCTAGGACGCAGCAGCGTGACAATTTCGGCAAGTGGATCGGTCATTCCGGACTCATGCGAATGAAATATGGATTTATGATTATAGTTCGTCCGACGTCGGCGGTCTATCTTTCGGTCAGCCCAAACCAAAGGAACTGCCATGAAAACCGTTCTCATCACCGGATGTTCGTCCGGATTCGGACTGGAAACCGCCCGTTATTTCCTCGAACGCGACTGGAAGGTGATTGCCACGATGCGCAGGCCGGACAACAGTCTGCTGCCCCGTTCCGACCATCTCCGAGTGCTCGGCCTCGATGTCACCGATGCCGAGAGCATCCGGGCCGCTGTCGAGGCGGCCGGACCGATAGACGCGCTGGTCAACAACGCCGGCATTGGCATGCTCGGTGTCTTTGAAACCACACCAATGGCCATTACCCGCGATCTTTTCGAAACCAACACATTCGGGACGTTTGCATTGATCCAGGCGGTGTTGCCGCAGATGCGGGCGCGCAAGGCGGGGGTGGTCGTCAATGTTACCTCAAGCGTGACCTTGAAGCCGTTGCCACTGTTGTCGGTCTATACTGCCAGCAAAGCGGCGGTGACGGCGTTTACAGAATCGCTGGCGCTGGAGTTGCAGCCGCTCAATATTCGTGTCGCCGTGGTCGAGCCGGGACGCTCGCCAACCCGCTTTGCCGAGAATGCCCGGCCGCGGATGCAGGGTGATGTTCCTGATGCCTATACGGATTTCGTGGGAAATGTCTTTGCGGGGATGGGACCATCCGCCGGCACCGAGCCGCTGGACGTGGCGCAAGCGGTGTGGCGCGCAGTCAAGGATCCGGCATCGCCGATGCGGATGCCGGCAGGCGCTGATGCCATCGAAATGGCTCAAGGCAGCTGAGATGTGAAGGCAACCGCCGCCGAATGAAGCTCGCTTCGGTTCGCCGTTCAGGATGACCATGGCGGGCAGTATGTGGCAGCATTGAAGCATCCGCTCTATCCCCGTCCGCCGAGCCTCAGTCCGGGGGCGGGGCGTTCTTCGAGGATCTTGGCGCGAAACCGGTAGAGCGCGGCAGGGCGGCCGCCGGTGGCCGAACTTGCCGCACCGGTGGGTTCGACCAGTTCGGCGCCCTCCACCAGCCGGCGGAAGTTTTGCTTGTGCAGATGCCGGCCTGAAATCGCCTCGACGGTTGCCTGCAACTCGGTCAGGGTGAAGGCGGGTGGCATCAGCTCGAAGATTACCGGTCGGTACTTGATCTTGGCGCGTAGCCGCTGCACCGCGGTGGCGGCGATGCGTCGATAATCAAAACGCATGGCAAAGCCGAGTGGCGCGGCCAGTCCGGTACCGCTTACCCGCTGGTCGGCGACGGCTTCGGCCAACAGTCCGGCTTCATAAAGTAATTCATAGCGGTCGAGTACGCGCTCCTCGTCCCAGGGGAAATCATTGAGCCCGAAGGCCAGCCGCGAGCGGGCCATGCGGTCGAGTTTCTTGGCGTCGCTGGCGGCAGCAGCGATCCAGTCGTGCAGCCGTGGGAGAATGATGGCGTCGAGCATGGCCGGGCGACCGTCGCGCCAATCTTCCCACGGAAACAGATCATACCAGTCGCGCCAGCGCGCACCGGTGGCGTAGAGCGCTTCGGGATTTTCGGCGTCGGCGCGGGTCAGCGCCAGATAACCCACGGAAACGAGGTGCGGGCCGTCGCCATTGTTGCGGCGGTGGCGGCCGCGATCGCCAAAGGTATAGAGTTGTTCGACATAGCCCAGATGCAGCGCGGTCTGGCTCTCGACACTGTCACGCAGGCTGGCCTCGAAGGTGCGGTGCCGGTCCGGATCGAACGGGCCGAAAGGCAGCCCGTCGGCCGGGCCCCTGCCGGGAGTTGCCGGCACGGTGAGGATGCTCGGACTGCGGTCGGCGACCGCAACGATTGCCGCATTGAGTCCGATGCGCAGCGGCGGTATGTGATCGGCTTCCATGCTCAACTCCCGCGCCGCGATCGGTCGGGAGTAGCCTCGGGCACCGTATCGCCAGGCTTGATGGCGAAGCAGAAGCGGCTGCCCTCAAATGTGTCGGCGCCCCGGCCGATCGCCCGGATTGCGCGCACCAGCCTGCCGTCGCGGCCGAGCAGTTCGTCACCAATCTCGATCAAGCGGGAATTGGGGGTGACAAACGGGGAGGCGGTGCGGAGCCGTTCGGCAAGCGCCATTTCATCCTGATCGGGCTCGACCGCCAGGGCGGCAATTGCCGCGGCGGCTGGCGACCGGGAAATCCCCATCCAGCAATGAATCAGCAGCGGAGCACGGCGATCCCAGCCCCGGGCGAAGCGGATAATGCGATCGACATGGATCTCGGCCGGCGCCACCAGGCCTTGTCGCGCCTCGGAAATGTCGTTGACGCCCAATGTCAGGTGTCGGTTCGCATCAATCACCGCGGGGCGATGAAAACTCTGGTTTTCGGCCATCAGGCTGATCATTTCGCGGGCACGATGCAGAACTGCCGACTCGGCGATCTGGTTGAGACGACAGACGACGAGGTAGGACATCGATCAGCCCCTTTCTGTCCGGCGTGCGGCCTCGATGACGTCAAAACGATCGAGAAACAGCTTTTCGGCTTCAGCGGCCGGGCGTGGCGCGACGTCGATCATCTCGCGACTGATGCCGCGCGGCGGGCCGAAAAAGGCGCGCGCCTCGGCATCGGCAAAGCCCGCGAGCTCGGTGGCCTCGAAATAGGCGGCAATCCGGTCGGCACGCTTGATCAGCGCCTTGGTCGTCTTGGGCAAGGCCGGAGGCAATCCGAAACGAATGTGGATCGCAGCTTCAAGCCGCGCCTCGACCGCCTTGTAACCGCCACCGACCACAGATTTGAAAGGAGATATCATGTCGCCGATGACATATTCGGGCGCGTCGTGCAGCAACGCCAGCTGCATCAGTTCAGGCGAGGCGCTGGTCAGGTGGCCGATGATTGCTTCAACCACCAGCGAATGCTGAGCGACGGAGAAAGCATGGTCGCCACGGGTCTGGCCGTTCCAGCGTGCCACCCTGGCGAGCCCTTGGGCAATGTCGGAAATCTCGACGTCAAGCGGGGATGGGTCGAGCAGGTCAAGCCGGCGGCCTGAAAGCATGCGTTGCCAGGCGCGGGCGGCCTTGTCGGTTCCAGCCATGGATTAGCCGTCCACGGCGTTGTCATCGCTGGCCTTGAACGATAGCCCAGTCCATTCGGGCAGCGTCAGGCTTACCGGAATGCCAGCGGCAGTCAGCGGAGTTGAATCGGCAAGCGCGTCAGCCACCCGGTCGGTTCTCACGATTGCCAGGGCCTGGGTGCCGACCACCGTTCCAAGGGTTCCAACGGGCTTGTCACCAGCTAGTAGCGGTGTGCCGGTTTCAGGCAGCGGGATTTCGGCTGTCACCATTGCCGGCCGCTTGCGGGCAGTGCCCCGGTGCTGCATGCGCGAGACCACTTCCTGGCCGACATAGCAGCCCTTGCGGAAGTCCACACCATGGTTCTTGTCCATCAGCAACTCATGCGGAAACGCATCCGACAAGGCGTAATCGAGGCCCGATTCCACGACACCGTGGGCGATCCGGACCGTGTTCCAGTCAGATCGGTTGGCGTCGACCACCGAGCCACTGCCATAGAGCCGCCAGACGCCTGCTTGTTCGGGAAAGCGGCGATCGTGCAGCGCGGCTTCGGGAGCAGGGCTATCCCAGCCGGCGATCACCGGCGTCTCGGCAAGCTTGTCGAAAGTTACGGCGGCGCGCAGCTTGTAGAGGGTCAAGCGGCGGACCAGATCATCGACACTGTCGGCGCGGACATCGAGCTGGTAGCCACTCTCGGGCGCGCGCGATATCAGGAAATCAAACAGGATCTTGCCCTGTGGGGTCAGCAGCGCCGCCGGCTGTGCATCTCCGGCCTCAAGCGCCTCGATATTGGCCGTGACCAGATTCTGGAGGAAATGCTCGGCCTCGGCGCCGTCGACATGAACAATTATACGGTCGGTGAGAACGAGGGCTGGCACTGGGCGAGACTCCGGCTGAATCAGATTATCGATGGTCGATAGGTAGGCGTTTGCCGACCGGTGGACAAGGGCGCGCGGTGGCGCGGGTCTAATCGCCGGCCAGGAAAAACGCCACTCGCCGTCTGGCGAAATGCCGATTCGGTAGAAACTGTAACCGCCATAGGCCTTCATCTGTTCGACATCGCCGGCGGTAACAATGCGCAATAGATCCACCCGCTGCGGCGGCGTGAGTTCATCGAGCGTGAGCCCAACAAAATAGGGCCAGATATAGGTTTCGTCCGGTTCGCCGGCACCCACCCGGACAAAGCCGGTATTGAGCAGGTCAATAAGGATGGCGAGGATTTCCTGGCCTTCGCCGTCGCCGGAGATGGAGCGTATATAGTCGACCGGATCGGCGTCGATATCGCCCAGTAAAAGCTGTGTGGCGGTCGGCCCGACGCCAAACAGAGCCCGCAATTTCTCCGGGTCGCCGCTGGACGCAGCCTCGATGATCAGCTGGCGCATGCGCTGGGCCGGTTCAGGCAGCAGCGTTGGGTCGGTCATTACCTCCACCGGCTCGGCAACATCGGGTTCGGCGGCAACCCCGTCGGGGGTGGGCAAGGTTTGGCGGATGATCGGGCTCGGATCGGGCAATCCGCCATCAGGATTGGTCAGTGGTTCATCGAGAGGTGGTGGTGTCTTGGTGGTTTCATCCGCAACAACCGGCGGCTCGACCGGTTTGAGTTCGCTCAGGGCATGGGACGGCCGCAGGGTGAAGCCTGTTAACAGAACGAGGGCGAGTGCAAACAAGACAATCGAATCGCCCGATCGGAACTTGCGCCTTGGCTGGTCGACCGCTTTTTGACCCATTCGGTACCTTTACTGCAGAACACGCTCGGGTGAAAATTCGCCAGCCTGAATTCGCCCACGCAGAGATTCCACAAGCGCTTCAGCCTGATCCTCGCCAAGAGCGCGAACCGTTTCGCGAATTGCAATGATCATCGCGGCGTCGGCGATGATCTCCGGCTCGATGCCGTCGGCCGTACTTTCGGCCCAGGCGTCATGCTGCAATTCCAGCGCAACCTGCAGCTTTTCCTGTACGATCAACTCGTCGAGTTCATCAGGGGTGTGGAGCGTGGTTTGTGTCATGCGAGCCAACTCTTACTTACTATGTCGTTAACACCGTAGCACGGCTTGATCGGATTCGGCACGGGGCCGAGACGATAAGGGTTAACAAAAACTCAATTTCCGTACCGCGCGACTATTTCAGAGACAAGTGTTGCTCCTTCGCGACGGTATCGCTCCTCGGCGAGGCGGGCGGCGTCGGTGCAGGAGGTGTAAACTGCGGCAAAGGCACGGAAACCGCGATTGTAACCACCGGTGAGGTGTTCGCGCCGCGCTTCCTCGCCGACGGTTTCGCTGTCGAGCAGTGCCTGCATGGTCTCGCGCCAGGCGGTTTCGCCATCGGGATTGCACAGATTGCGCAGATACTGGACCGAACCGAGAATTTCGGCCAGGCGCAACAACCGGGCCTCGTAGGGCGGTGGCGGTTGGTCAGCCTCGATCGTTGGTTCGGCAGCCTCATCGACTGCGGCGGCGTGGACAGCGACGGGCCCGCCCGAGAGGACGATGGAAACGAGCAGGATCAGGGTCTGGGCAAGACTGCGCAACATGTGTGTTCCCATACACCATGGTTTCGATTGATGAAATCCCGTCGGTGGTACGCGTGTCAATCGAGAATGGCGGTCTGGGGCAGAAAGGCACTGACAACGAAAGCGAAAGTCAGTTCGTGGGCGATATCCTCGCCATTGCGGGTCACGGTGATGCTGCCAATCTCGCGGCCCTGGGCGATGGTCCCGGTATCGAGCGCCGAGCGCACGCCGGCTACCCAACTGATGGTGACGCCGCCGACCGTGATTATGCCATCGCGGCGGACCCTGTCGAGCGAGATGGCGATCGGCTCGGGACCTTCGCGCACCACCACCACATAGGATAGCGGGGCGATGCCTTCGGGCATCGGGCCGCTATAAAGGAACGGGACGCGGGAACTGTCATAACCCGCATAGGGATTGCGCCCGTATTGGCGCAGGCCGGGATTGCTGGGCGTAAGAACTTCGCCATCGGGGTGACGGTCGCGGAAGCTGGCCCAGGCTTCGAGCCGCGACGGGATCACCTCAAGCTTGGTGCCGGTTCGGACTCCAGTGATGGCTTCGCCGGTAAACTGCTGCCACCAGCTGTCGGTTTCCCGGTCATACATGACCAGGTCGGAATTGCGTAGCTTGCCGGTGGTGCCAAAGGTTGTTTCGGTTCCTTCAACGGTGCGGTCGAAGACAATGGCAGCGTTGCACAAGGGGCAATAGGTCACCGCTATGGCGCGACCGGCGATAGTGTCGTTGACGATCTCGTGCCAAATCATCACCCGCAGCGGGTAGGCGCGGGCCGCGCCATCGATCACCACCGACATCACTGGCTCCTTGTCATCAAGGCCAGAGGTCTGGTTGACCGGAAGGAAGACAGGGTCGTCTATCGGCGGGATGCCATCGCGCGGCGGCCCGCCCGACTTGATGCTGGCAAAATCGATGCTGGATCGGGAAAAATCGGTTTTCCATCCCTCCTGCTGCCAGCGCTCGGGGGTGGCGAGCGCCACAACCGTTGAAAGCGCAAGCGAGGCCACCAGCACTGCCGCAATCGCGAAGATTGGCGGCAGCGACAGTATACCGGCCTTGGCCGGGCGGGTGGGGTGAAAGCCGTTCATGTGGTTTTGTAGCGTCTGCAGCGCCCGGAAACCAATCAAGCCGGCTCACATTCGCTTGAGGTCCTAGCTAACGAAACAGACCAGTCTAGCCGTTCGGCGGGGTTGCCCCTGTCAGCATATCGATGCAGGTGAGCATGCTTTCGGGCACCGGCAGATTACGAATTTCGGCCGGGCTATACCAACCCACGGCCTTGGCGTCGTCGAGCGCTTTGGCGTCACCGCCACAGTCCTCGGCTACGAACACGGTGAGCAGAAAATGCGAGGACAGGCTGCCGTCGGCGCGCCTTGAGGGCAGGTCAAAGCTGGCAAACGGCTTTGGATTGGCTGCCTTCAACCCGGTCTCCTCGGCAAGTTCGCGTAAGGCGGCGTCTTCCAGTTTTTCATCCGGATCGACCCGGCCGCCGGGAAAGGCATACATGTGCTGGGCGGGCGGGTTGGCGCGCAGAACCAGCAGATATTTGCCCTCGCGCTCCAACGCCACTGACACAGCAAGTGCCGGTGCGTCGTAGATTGGACCATTCTGATCGGCCATTTTTAGGGTTCCTTCCACGCGCATTGTCAGCGAATTGTAATGTGCCAAGTTTCTTACTGGCGGCAACCCCGGTAATTGCCCAGATGCCTTCCGGGCCACGTTCCACGAACATTTTTGCAGGTGGTACACTGCCGGGGAATGGCGTTGTAAAAATATGCAGAAAACAATATGTTTTACCTCTGTTTGCAGCCAGAGCCCGAGAACTGGACTTTTCAATGACACCTTCGCCCGAACCCGACCTGCCGCTGGACGTCATCCGGCACGATAGCGACAGTCAGCCAGTCGTCCGACGGCGGTGGCGGTTTCACAAGCGTTACCTGTTGGTGTTGCTGATCCCTGTCATCATGTTCTCGGGTGGGGTGATCGGTATGTATTACCAGCCGGTCGCCTTGCAGAAATTCTATGCGCTAACAGGGCTGCAGCCCGGTGCCGGCTCGGCCACACCAATTGCGCTGCCGCCAGATATGGAAATGCCCAAGGAGATGGTGGCGACCATGCAGGCCAGCGACGTTGTCGGGCTGGCCCGGCTGATGCCGCGTGGCGATGTATCGATCGTGGCGCCGCCCTATGGTGCCGGCGATGCGCGCATTGCGGAAGTGCTGGTGAGCATCGGTGACCGGGTTGAAAAGGGTGCAGTGGTTGCGCGGCTCGACAATCAGGGGCAATTGCACAGCGCGGTGCTGTCAGCTGAGGCCAATGTTGCCGTTCGCGAGGCGGCACTGGTTCAAACCACCGCATCGGTGCAGAACTCGCAAGCCGAAGCCCGCGCAGCGATGGAACAGGCGCGCAGCGCAAGCACTGAAGCATCGGCCGAACTTGAGCGCGGCAAAGCCTTGTTCGAGCGCGGCGTGATCACCCAGGCCTCGCTCGATTCTCTTGCTGCAGCCGAGCGTCAGGCCGTCCTTGCGGTACAGAAAGCCGAAGCGACATTATCGCGATTCAGCGGCGAAGTTGTCGAACTGCAGCCCGATGTGATTGTCGCCGCGCGCAATCTTGATGCAGCCAAGGCGGACCTGACCCGTGCCGAGCAGGATCTGGTCCGGTCTGCGGTTCTGGCGCCTATCAGCGGCGTGGTGCTTGATTCAATGGCCAATCCGGGAGAGAAGCCACCCAGCGATGGCATCATGCTGATTGGTGATACCGATCAGATGATGGCCGAGGTGGAGGTCTATCAGGACCGGATCGCCCATGTCGCCGAAGGTCAGCCGGTGGAACTGGCGGCTGTTGCCATCGGCCAAACGCTGCAGGGCCGGGTCAAGTCGATCGGCCTGACGGTGGGACGCCAGGGCCTGCTATCCGACGACACGGCGGCAAACACCGATGCGCGAGTGATCAAGGTGATGGTTGAGCTGGATGAAGCGTCGTCAGATGTTGCCGCGCGCTACACCAATCTCGAGGTGATCGCCCGCATCGATACGCGAACGGTCGCCACCAAGAGCAATCCATGAGCCGTTTGCTGCAATGGCTGTTCGGGCGGCTGCCGATCGGCTGGCTGCAGTTGACCCACAGCCGGACGCGTTTTGCCGCGGCGATTGCAGGTGTGGCATTCGCCAATGTGCTGGTGTTTGTGCAACTGGGCATCATGAACTCGATGGCGATTGCGACTTTGAAGCCCTATGATTTTTTCAATGCCGACATCATGATCTCGGCTTCGGATGCCAATTCGATGACCGAGGGCGGCAATGTCGCGCGGCAATGGCTGTTTCAGGCGCAGGCCGATCCGGAAGTGACACTGGGGACCGGGATATTTGTCGGCAATACAAACTGGCCGCGCCCGACCAAGACGCTGGGGCTGACCAGCTTCGGCATCGATCCGACGCTGCCGGATTTTTTAAGCCCGGTGCTCAAACCGAAGTTGGCGACGCTGCAACTCAACGACTCGGCCATTCTCGATATGGCCACCCGCGGCCTACCGCCCGAGGAAGCTGCCGCGATCCGTCCGCAGACACCGGCGAGCTTCGAGGTGAGCGGCAAGACGGTGACGCTGTATGATACTTTTCAGGGCGGCGGCGGATTTGGCGGCGACGGCTATATGATCATGTCGGACCAGACTTTCCTGTCACTGTTTCCGGCGCGCAGTTCGGCCGCACCTGATCATATCTTGTTGCAGGTTAAGCCGGGGGCGGACCCGGAGGTGGTTTCGGTCCGATTGCGGGACCTGATTTCGGACAAGTCGCTGCGCATCCGCTCCTATGATCAGGCCAAGGCCGACGATCTCAGCTACCAGCAGACCAAGCGGCCGACCGGCATCATTTTCGGCTTTGGCGTGATCATCGGCGTGCTGGTCGGCATCGTCATCGTCTACCAGGTGCTCTCGACCGACGTGGCCGATCATCTGTCGGAATATGCGACCTTCAAGGCGATGGGCTATCCGCAGAAATTCTTCCTCGGCATTGTTTTTGAGGAGGCGCTGATCTTGGCCGTGTTCGGCTTCGTGCCCGGGGTGATTGTCGGCACTGGATTGCTGGTCGGCATGAAAAAGGCCACAAATCTTCCCTTGGCTATGACCTGGGACATGGCGGCAATCGTGCTGATCGGAACGCTGGTTGCCTGCTCGCTGTCGGGTGCCATCGCAACCCGGCGACTAGCGGCGGCCGATCCGGCTGATCTGTTTTGAGGGCGTGGGCATGAGTGATGATCACTCGATCAATGTGCACGGCCTGAACCATTGGTTCGGCACCGGCGAGGCGCGCAAACAGGCGATCTTCGATGTCGATCTCAAAGTGGTGCGCGGCAGCCTGACAGTGCTGATGGGCCCTTCGGGGTCCGGCAAGACAACGGTGCTGACGCTGATGGGTTGCCTGCGCGACGTTCAGGAAGGCTCTATCACTCTGCTCGGACACGAGCTGATGGGCGCTGGCAACGCGCTCAATGAAGCGCTCCGGTGCAGGCTCGGGTTCATCTTTCAAGCGCACAATCTGCATGGCAGCCTGACTGCGCTGCAGAATGCGCAGATGGGGCTTCAGGTGCACCATTTGAACAACCCTAAGGTCGAGCAGCAGGCCGCGCGCCATGCCTTGTCGCTGGTCGGTCTTGGGGACCGAATGGATTACCTGCCTGGCAATCTGTCGGGCGGGCAGAAACAGCGTGTTGCGGTGGCCCGGGCGCTGATTGGCAATCCCGACATCGTCTTTGCCGATGAACCGACGGCGGCGCTCGACAAGGAGAGCGGGCTTAATGTCGTGGCAATGCTCAAGCGGCTGGGAGAGCAGCGCGGCACGACGACGGTGATGGTGACCCACGACAACCGCATTCTCGAACTGGCCGACCGCATCGTCACGCTGGAAGACGGGCGAATCGTCTCCGACACCAGGCCGGTATAGTCCGGTCGGTCATTGCTTGACCCTTCCACCGTCGTGCGGCATGGATTGGCAATGTGTGGACGGTTTTCACTGACAGCGACGCCGGAAGAGGTGCAGGAAATGTTCGGTCTCGAGGAGATCGAGGATTTTCCGCCGCGCTACAATATCGCGCCGACGCAGCCGATCCTGATCATTGCCGGCGACCGCCGCCGCGAAGAGGGCGACAACCGCACCGATCGCCGGGCGCTGTTGGCGCGCTGGGGATTTCTGCCCGGATGGGTCAAGGATCCGGCCGATTTTCCGTTGCTGATCAATGCACGCTCCGAAACGGCGGCCGAAAAGGCCTCGTTCCGCGCCGCCATGCGGCATCGCCGGGTGCTGATCGCCGCGTCGGGATTTTACGAATGGCATCGCCCGCCCAAAGGCTCAAACGAGAAATCCACGCCTTACTGGATCAAGCCGAAAGGTGGCGGCATCGTTGCCTTTGGCGGGTTGCTCGAAACCTATATGAGTGCCGACGGGGCGGAGATCGATACTGCCGCGGTGCTGACCACGGCTGCAAACCAGATGATTGCACGGGTGCATGACCGGATGCCGGTGGTGATAAGGCCGGAGGATTTCTCCCGCTGGCTTGATTGCCTCAACCAGGAACCGCGACATGTGGCCGATCTGATGGCACCGGCGCCGGAGGACTATTTCGAGGCCATCCGGATCTCCGATCTGGTCAACAAGGTTGCAAACAGCGGCCCGGAAGTGCAAGAGCCCGCCACCGATGAGTTCGCGCCGCCCGAGCCAGCCAAACCGGTTCGCAAAGCCAAAGCGCCGCCTGCTGCCTCTGACCAGTTGAAGTTGTTCTGACCCGATGACACCTCTCTTTGCTCCCGCTTTTTCCGGCCTGCTGCTTGGTGGTTCGCTGATCATCGCCATCGGCGCGCAAAACGCCTTCATTCTGCGGCAGGGGTTGCTGCGTCAGCATGTCTTCATCCTGTGCCTGATCTGCGCACTGTCGGATGCAGTGCTGATCGGGCTGGGTGTCGCCGGGCTCGGTGCGATCATTTCGGGTTCGAGAATTCTTATCGCGGTGGTGACGTTGGGTGGGGCCGCGTTCCTCGACGTCTATGCGTTTCTGGCGCTCAAACGGGCGATCTCGCCTTCGGGGCTGGAAGCAGCCAAGTCCGGGCCGGGATCGCTGAAAGCTGCGGTGCTGACCTGTCTCGCCTTCACCTTCCTCAATCCGCATGTCTATCTCGACACCGTGCTGCTGGTGGGTGGCCTGAGCGGGCGCTATGAAGGCACGGCGCGGCTGGCGTTTGCCATCGGGGCGATGTCGTCGTCGTTCATCTGGTTCTTCGGGCTTGGTTATGGTGCGCGGGTGCTGGAGCCGCTGTTCGCCCGGCCTTCGGCCTGGCGGGTGCTCGACGGGCTGATCGCGGCTGTGATGGCGGCGCTGTCAATCTCGCTGCTGGCGCGGTTTTTCGCCGGCTGAAAGCCGCTCTCTGGCATCTTGACCGGGCGGGTTCAATCGGGGATAAGACCAGCATGAAAACGGCACACGGCGCACGCGCCACCTGCATTTGCGGCATCATTATTCGCTAGCGCTTCGCTGGCTCGGCCGTTTTCGTCTTCTTTTTCCAAACAGGACAAACGACCCGGGCCAGGGTGCTGGCATCTGGGAGTGGACATGACCGAACTCAAATTCTGGAACACGCTGACGCGGGTCAAGGAAGAGTTTACGCCGATCGATCCGGACAATGTGCGGATGTATGTCTGTGGCCCGACGGTCTATGATTATGCCCATATCGGCAATGCCCGTCCGGTGATCGTGTTTGACGTGCTGTTCCGGCTGCTCCGCCATGTCTATGGCGAAGACCACGTCACCTATGTGCGCAACATCACCGACGTCGATGACAAGATCAACGCCCGCGCGCTTCGCGATTATCCCGATCTGCCGCTCAACGAGGCGATCGCGAAAGTCACCGAAAAGACCGCCGAACGGTTCCACAAGGACGCGGCAGCACTTGGCTGCCTGCCACCGACGTTTGAACCTCGGGCGACCGCCCATATCGACGGCATGATCCGGATGATCCAGACGCTGATCGACAAGGGCAACGCCTATGTGACATCGGGCAGGGAAGGGCGCGAAGTGCTGTTTGCGGTCGCTTCCATGCCTGACTACGGCAAGCTGTCGAACCGCAAGCTCGAGGACCAGCAGGCCGGCGCCCGCATTGCAGTGGAAGACCACAAGCGCAATGCAGCGGATTTCGTGCTGTGGAAAGAGTCCGCCGCAGACGAGCCAGGCTGGGACGGTCGCTTCACGGAGAGCGGCGAGACCGTGACCATCCACGGTCGCCCCGGCTGGCATATCGAATGCTCGGTGATGAGCGAACATCATCTCGGTGAGACCTTCGACATCCATGGCGGCGGGCTGGACCTGATCTTCCCGCACCACGAAAACGAGATCGCCCAGTCCTGCTGCGCCCACGGCAATGAGCGGATGGCAAACCTCTGGATGCACAACGGCTTCCTGCAGGTCGAAGGCAAGAAGATGTCGAAATCCGACGGCAACTTCGTCACCATCGCCGAGCTCTTGGAAACCGAAAAATTCGGCGGCCGCAAATGGCCCGGCGAGGTGCTGCGTCTGGCGATGCTGATGACGCATTATCGCGAGCCGATCGATTTTTCCGTCAAGCGGCTGGAGGAGGCGGAGGCTGCTATTGAAAAGTATAGGAAGGCTCTAGCGCTTCTGGTTGCTGAGGGAGCAATCTCGCTCAACGCCGCTGATCAAAACTATCAGATAGCCTTCCCTTGGGCAGAAGCTGAAATTGAGCGAATTGCCATTGCTCCGCCTCTGGGGCATTCGGTCTATGACGATCTGAACACACCCAACCTCAAACGCTTTCTGGATCATTCAACGCGCGCCATTCTTGAGGGAGATTTCAACCTTTCCGATGCTGCGACACAGGTGGAAGTTTACACAATTGTCACTCTCCTGAACATCGCCGGATTGTTTGTCGACACTGAACAGAGTAACGCGCTGCCGGCGGGACTTGTAGATCAGGTCCAGGCTCTTGTCGATCAGCGCCTCGACCTGATCAAGGCCAAGAACTGGACCGATGCGGACACGCTTCGGGACCAAATCGTAGCCATGGGCATTCAGCTCAAGGACGGCAAGGATCCGGAGACCGGTGAGCGGGTGACAACCTGGGAAGTGAAGCGGTGAGCTTGCAGCTTTACCCCCTCTGTCGGCTACGCCGACATCTCCCCCGCAAGGGGGAGATTGGGAGTCGGGCGCTTCCGCCAAGTTGGAAAAGCGGGATCGGAATATGTTGAGAGCTTTGTTGCACCGAGTACTCGCCGGCCTGCGTCCGGGCTAAGGGATTTTTCCCTTTCAGGTTGTTTTCTGATTGCAAATGAGATGTTGTTATCCGGGCGTGATCCATCGGCACGCCGATCTCCCCCTTGTGGGGGAGATGTCACGTAGTGACAGAGGGGGGTGTCTTGCCGCACGGGAAAGTGCCGCCGCATCTCAGGCGCAATGCGCGCCGCATGCGCAGCGCCATGACCGAGGCCGAACTCAAGCTGTGGAATGAATTGCGCGCCCATCGGCTGATGGGGATGGGGTTCCGGCGGCAGGTATCGATTGGCCGGTACATCGTCGATTTCGCCTGTCCCGAGCACAGGCTGGTTGTCGAAGTAGATGGCAGTCAGCACGCTGAAAATCATACATATGATCAAGCACGAACCACCTACCTCGAACAAGAGGGATGGAAGGTCATTCGGTTCTGGAACGAAGATGTGCTCACTGACATCGGTAATGTCGGCACGCATATCCTGCGCCTGATGGGGAGGGGCTGAGCATGACCTCCACCCTTTCGGGCGGCTGCCAGTGCGGTGCTGTCCGCTTTCGCCTCGTCGGCACGCCCGGCACATCCTCGGTGTGCTATTGCCGGATGTGCCAAAAAGCCTCTGCCAGTCAGGCGCTGGCGCTGGTGTCTTTGGGCGACGCGGGCCTCGAATGGACCCGTGGCGAAGCCTCCTGGTTTCAGAGTTCCAACGCGGTGCGGCGCGGATTTTGCAACCTGTGCGGAACGCCGCTGGCCTATGAAGCGCCCGACGGGTTGGCGCTGACGGTGTTGGCGTTTGACGATCCCGATTCCGTGCCGCCAACGATTGCCTATGGCGTCGAGGGCAAACGGATCTGGTGTGACGGCATCCCGGCGCTTCCAGAGCGGCAGACGCTGGAGGATCCGGACGCGGTGAGTTTTCTCAAAACGCTGGTCAGATTCCAGCACCCCGACCGTGACACCGAAGCCTGGCCGCCGGAGCCGAAGCCATGAGCGAGCGCAAGCCGGGAACCGAAATGCCGAAATGGCTGCTTTACGGCCTGATCGGCAAGGGCGTACTGGTGGCCGCAGTCACAGTTGCCGTCGTTGTCTGGGTCAATTGGAGTTGAAAACATGAGTGGATTGCGTGGATTGTACCCGGAGATCGAACCGTTCGAGAGCGGGTTTCTCGACACCGGTGATGGCCATTCCATCTATTGGGAGCGGGCAGGGACCCGGGGCGGCAAGCCGGCGGTGTTTCTGCATGGCGGTCCGGGCGGCGGCTGTGGTCCGGTGCACCGGCGACTGTTTGACCCCGAACTTTATGACGTGCTGCTGTTTGACCAGCGCGGCTGCGGGCGCTCGACGCCGTTCGCTTCGCTCGAGAACAACACCACCTGGCATCTGGTGGCCGATATCGAACGGCTGCGTGAACTCGCGGGCTTTGACAGATGGCAGGTGTTTGGTGGCTCGTGGGGCTCGACGCTGGCGATGGCTTATGCCGAGACCCATCCCGAGCGGGTCAACGAACTGATTGTGCGCGGCATCTACACGCTGACCAAGGCGGAACTCGACTGGTATTATCAATTTGGCGTCTCGGAGATGTTTCCCGACAAATGGCAGCGGTTTCTGGCGCCGATCCCTGAAGCCGAGCGCGGCGAGATGATGGCGGCTTACCGCAGGCGTCTGATTGGTGATGACAAGGCCGCGCAGATGGCTGCCGCCAAGGCCTGGAGCGCCTGGGAGGGCGAAACCATCACGCTGCTGCCCGAGCCCTCGACCAGCGACAAGTTTCATGAGGACCAGTTCGCACTGGCCTTCGCCCGGATCGAGAACCACTTCTTCGTCCATGGCGGCTGGCTGGAGGAGGGGCAATTGCTGCGCGACGCGCACAAGCTCGCCGGTATCGACGGCGTCATCGTCCACGGCCGTTACGATATGCCGTGCCCGGCGCACACTGCCTGGCAATTGCACCAGGCCTGGCCGCGCGCCGAATTTCACCTGATCGAGGGTGCGGGTCACGCGTTTTCGGAGCCGGGTATTCTCGATCAACTGATCCGCGCAACTGACAGGTTCGCGGGCAAGGCAGACACATGACGGATTCCGCGATGGGCAAGCAACGCATCTACCTGTTCGACACCACGTTGCGCGATGGCCAGCAGACGCCGGGGATCGATTTTTCCGTCGAGGACAAGATCGCCATCGCCAGGATGCTGGATGGTTTCGGCATCGATTATGTCGAGGGCGGCTATCCCGGCGCCAATCCCACCGATACGGTATTTTTTGCCAAGAAGCGCACCGAAAAGGCCTCGTTCGTGGCTTTCGGCATGACCAAGCGTGCGGGCGTCTCGGCCTCCAATGACCCGGGTCTCGCCGGGCTCATTCAAGCCGCAGGTGATGCGGTTTGCCTGGTTGCCAAAAGCTGGGATTACCATGTGAAGGTGGCGCTCGGCTGCACCAACGAAGAGAACCTGGAATCGATCACCGGCTCGGTCGCCGCCGTGCGGGCTGCCGGCAAGGAAGCACTGGTCGATTGCGAGCATTTCTTCGATGGCTACAAGGCCAATCCAGACTATGCCATCGCCTGCGCGCGCGCCGCCTATGACGCCGGTGCGCGGTGGGTGGTGCTGTGCGACACCAATGGCGGCACCCAGCCGGCGGAAATACGCGAGATCATTGCCGCGCTGATTGCCAAGGGCATTGCCGGCGACAGGCTCGGCATTCATGCCCATAACGACACCGGCCAGGCGGTGGCCAATTCGCTGGCTGCGGTGGAAGCCGGGGTGCGGCAGATCCAGGGCACGCTCAATGGCGTCGGCGAACGCTGCGGCAACGCCAATCTGGTGACGCTGATTCCGACGCTGATGCTCAAGCCGGCCTTTTCCGACCGGTTCGAGACCGGCATCCCGGTGGAAAACCTCGAGCGCCTGACCGGGCTGAGCCACGGTTTTGACGAGTTGCTGAACCGCTCGCCGGCCACGCAATCGCCCTATGTCGGGGCGTCGGCGTTTGCCACCAAGGCCGGCATTCACGCCTCGGCGCTGATCAAGGACCCGCGCACCTATGAGCATATTCCGCCTGAAAGTGTCGGTAATTTCCGCAAGGTGATGGTGTCGGACCAGGGCGGCAAGTCCAATTTCATCAACGCGCTGAAACTGCGCGGCATCACCGTCGGCAAGGATGATCCGAAGCTCGACCGGCTGATTTCGATCGTCAAGGAACGCGAAGCCACCGGCTATGCCTATGAGGGGGCGGATGCGAGTTTTGAACTGCTGGCCCACCGTACCCTTGGCCGGGTGCCGGAATTCTTCTCGGTGACCAGCTTCCGGGTGATGGTCGAGCGCCGGTTCAATGCGATGGGACAGATAACCACTGTCTCCGAAGCCGTCGTCAAGCTGGTGGTCGACGGTGTCGAGATGATGTCGGTGGCCGAAGGCCAGGGGCCTGTCAACGCGCTCGACATAGCACTACGAAAGGATCTTGGCGTCTACCAGTCGGAAATCGGCGATCTTGAACTGGCCGACTACAAGGTGCGCATTCTCAATGGCGGCACCGAGGCGATCACACGGGTGCTGATTGAATCCGCCGATGAGACCGGCGCACGCTGGTGGACAGTTGGCGTGTCGGACAACATTATCGATGCCTCGTTCCAGGCGCTGATGGACTCGATCGTCTTCAAGCTGATGAAGAACCGCGACATGGCGGGACGGGTAGCGGCGGAGTAAGGCCGTTTGCCGCAGCCCTTGTGGGCGGGTAATCCATAAGCAACTCTGATGGACTGATCGTGATACTTGCGTTGTGTTGATGACTGCACGTCTGTAATCGTGACGTCTGCTCATGAGCAGGATTCAACCGGGATGTGCCCGGGCCTATCGGAGTTCCCATGCCGAAATCTACCGTCGTTGCCAATGAAGATACGCCGCGCGGCTTCGCTTTTGCGCTTGTCGCCTATCTGCTGTGGGGCGTTCTGCCCTTCTATATGAAAGCTGTGGCGCATATTCCTGCGGTCGAGGTGGTGGCGCACCGAGTGATCTGGTCGGTGCCGATAGCCGCGGCGGTGTTGATGTTGCTGGGCCGGACCCAGGATATCAAGGTTGCGCTGAGGACACCACGGACGCTGGGGATGGGATTTCTCACCGCCTCCATCATCACGCTCAACTGGGGCATCTATGTCTGGGCGATCGGTGCGGGCCGAACGGTGGAAGCGGCGCTGGGCTATTACATCAACCCGCTGTTTTCGATTTTTCTCGCTGCGGTGTTGCTCAAGGAAAAACTCGACGGCCTGCAGAAGCTGTCGATCGCCCTGGCCGTTGTCGCGGTGGCGTTGCTCGCCTGGGAAACAGGCGGGGTGCCTTGGGTGTCGGTCGGGCTGGCGGGCTCCTGGGGTTTCTATGCGTTCTTCAAGAAATCGCTGCCGGTGGGCCCCAACCAGGGATTCCTTCTCGAAGTGCTGATCCTGACGATACCTGCGCTCGGGTATATCGCGTATCTTGAAGCCAGTGGAAACGGCCATTTTGGTGAGACTGGGATGACCGATGTGCTGCTGTTGCTCGGGTGTGGCCTGGTCACGGCCGTGCCGTTGATGATCTATGCCAATGGCGCCAAGCTCTTGAGGCTGTCGACCATCGGGATCATGCAATATATCGCTCCGACAATGATCTTCATCATCGCCGTGTTCGTGTTCAAGGAACCGTTCGGGGTTTACAAACTGGCGGCTTTCGGGCTGATCTGGGTGTCGCTCGCAATCTATTCTGTATCGCTGCTGCGCAGCCACAAGGCGCGCCGCGCCGCTGCCCTGCTTACAACCGGCTGATCACGTCCGGGTCGCCTTCGGCGACCGGCGCCGCGCGTTCCATGATTGCCGGCACGATGTCCTCGGCACGGTCAATCACCATCGGTTGCACCAGATGTGCGGTGTGGATGAAGCCCTCGGTCGACATGTGGCCGAGCAGCGTGTTCAGCGGATTCCAGAATCCGTTGATATTGGCAAAGACCATCGACTTGGCGTGGCGGCCCAGTTGCGCCCAGGTCATGATCTCGACAATCTCCTCCAGCGTGCCGATTCCGCCGGGAAGCGTGACAAAGGCGTCGGAGCGCTCGAACATCATGTGCTTGCGCTCATGCATGTCCTTGGTGACATGAAGTTCGGTCAGGCCGCCAAGCGATTTCCGCGAAGCTTCCTGGTCCATCAGGAATTCGGGAATGATGCCGACAGCCCTTCCGCCGGCCGACATTACCGCCTCGGCGACCGCGCCCATGATTCCCTTGGTGCCGCCGCCATAGATCAGATCTATGCCGTTTTCGGCCATTGCCGCGCCAAGCGTTTGGGCGGCAGCCCGATAGGCCGGATCGCGCCCCGGTTGCGAGCCGCAATAGACGCAAATCGAGCGAATTCTGTTTGAGGTTGTTTCCATGGCAGTGAGGAAACATGGCGATGGAGTGATGGTCAAGACCGGGCTCGTCGTGCCAGCCGCTTTTTCTTGTACCGTATAGCCAAACCATATAGGTTTCCGCGAGATAGCAGCATCGTGCCGGACTGGCGGAGCGTATAATGAATAAGAACAATACCGGATTTCTGGCCTTCCTCGGATTGCTTGCGGCAGTTGCGATTGGCGGGTTCTTTGTGGTGCCGAAACTGTTTGACCAGAACGGTAAGACAGTTTCGGAAACCGCCACCGCCGTGAGACCGGAGACCGGTGATACGGCGGTCACGCCGGCGCCTGAAACTGCCCCCAAGATCGAGGATGCGGAGACCGCTGTCCGCGATGACGCGGCCGAAAAACCCGTTGCGTCAGGCGCTTGGCTGATGCCGAGCTTTGATGTGCTGCGGGTTGAACCCGATGGTTCGACTGTGATTGCCGGTAAGGCGGAGCCCGGAACGCGACTCGACATCATGAATGGCGAGACGGTCATCGCGTCGACCACCGTGGGTCCGAGCGGTGATTTTGCTGCCGTGCTCGATAAACCGTTGTCCGCTGGTGATTATCAGCTCGCGCTGCGGATCGTCGGTGCTGACGGTACCGCGCGAATGTCTGAGGAAGTTGCGACGATTTCGATTCCCGAAACGGCCGATGGCGATTTGCTTGCCATGGTGACCAAGCCGGGCAAGGCGAGCAGGATCATTGCCCAGCCCGTGGCACCAGCTTCCACCGACACCGCAGAGGCCACCCAAACCGAAGATGCGACGCAATCGGCAGAGACTGCTGGTTCCGAGGGGGCTGCAGGCGAAGCGGCCGTGTCCGAAACAGCTGCTGCGGCAGGTGGCGAGGGCGTTGAGCCCGCCGAATCTGATGTTGCAACCGCGGATGAAACGAACAAGGCAGCGGCAGGTTCAGAGCAGGCGCAAGATGGCGATTCAGATACGGCAGTTGCGCAGGGCAACGACGCAGCGTCATCGGTGGCAACGCCGGACCTTCCTGCGGTGTCGTCGCTATTGACCACTACGGCGCCGGAAATTGCGAGTGCCGCCCCGGCAGGCGACACCGCGTCGGCAACGGACACCGAAGTGGCTGCAGCCAGCACCGATGACAGCACCGCAACAACCGAGCCTGATGCAGGCGAGAGCGCGGAAACCATGGCCGCGGTTTCGCCGGAAACCGAGATCGCGCCGGCGACGAGCGCGGCGACCGACGCTCCGCTTCCTGATGGCGCCACCGTGCGCGTCGATGCTGTCGAAATTGAAGGAGACCGGATCTTCATTGCCGGTTCGGCAACACCTGGGGCTACGGTTCAGGTCTCCGCCGACGGTGTGCTGATTGGTTCTGACAAGGCCGATGAAACCGGCCGGTTCATTGTCGAGGCAACAGCGCAACTATCGGTCGGCGATCACCACGATCGGCGCTGAACTGATGGACTATGCAACCGGCAAGGTGGTGCTACGCGCCACGGTCCCGTTCAACCGGCCTGAGGGTGAGGCACACGCCGCCGTCGCCCAGTCCGGCGAAGAAGCGGCAACGCCGTCCGGGTCGGCTTCGGCAGGCAGCGAAGCAGGCGACACTGCACAAGCTGGTGCAACGGCGATGATTCTGCCGGATATCAACGGACTTTCGAAATTGCGCGAGGATGCCTTTGAGGCACTGTCGAAGCTTGAACAGATGGTGGCAAAGCCGGAGGCGCCGGATACTGGCGCATTGGCCGAGGCCCGGGCAGAAGCCGTATCCAAACTCGAGGCCGCGGCGACTGCCGAGCTGCCTGCAGACAGCACCGCCGAATCGAAGGCGATGGCCCAATCGATGCGTGCGCAGGCTGATGCAGCGCTGGCCGTGATCAATCCGCCCAAGGCCGCTGCGCCGGAGGCCGGGTCTGACGCCGCAGCCGCAACCAGTGCTTCGGAAGGCGACGCTGTCGCGATGCGCGACATGCTCAAGCAGGCCCAGACGGCTCTGTCGCAGCCGGCCGATATCGCCGTGGCTGCCGCCAATGCACCGGCTTCGGACGCGGATGAAGCCCAGACCGGCGAACCGGGCGAGCCGCGGACCATCGTTCAGGCGCCACTGGCATCGGCGCCTGGTGCGGTGATCATCCGGCGCGGCGACACGTTGTGGCAGATTTCGCGACGGACCTATGGCCAGGGTGTTCGCTATACGACCATCTATCTTGCCAATCGCTCGCAGATTCAGGACCCAGACCGGATCAAGCCGGGTCAGGTGTTCTCGGTACCGGAAAAACCGCTGCAGAATGCTGAAGAGCTGCACCGCCAACTCAGAGACAAATCGAACCGGTAAAGCGTTGAGCCTAAAGCGGCGCGCGCGGCAGCAGAAGCTTTGTTGCGGCGCGCGTGTCTTGGCTGGTTGCAGTTGCTCACGCGACAGCGGGGTAGTGTTGTTGCTCACAAAGACGCCCACTGAAAGCTGAAGTGACAGGCGGCGTCGGGATGTGCAGGCGCTCGCGCCAAAAAGAACGCCTAAAGGTGACTGAAGCGGCCTGGAAGTAGTTCCATACGCTTGACCTCGCCACATTCATCGTATATCGCCGATGAACGATGAATGATCTGAATTCGGAAATTGACCTGAGAGACGAGGCAGTGACGCGCAGGCTGGCGGCGCTGGCCCATCCCGTGCGGTTGAAGCTGCTGCGGCATCTGGGGCACTCGAAGAGCTGCTGTGTCAAGGATCTGGTCGCGCGGATTGGAATGGCGCAGTCGACCGTGTCGCAGCATCTCAAGGTGCTGGTGGACGCAGAGCTGGTCAGCTACAGGCCGGAGCAGACCCGGTCCTGCTACACCATCAATGCCGATGCGGTTCACAGCCTGATCGGCGTCATCGAACAAACGCTCACCCATTGTTGCGGCGGGGACTGCGGGCCCGTGCAGGGTGATGACTGTGAAGATCCACAACGGCGAGAGGACGCGCTGTCGCACCCCGCCGGTTACAAGGACATTTGAATTGGCTTCCAAGACCGTTTCCGCCGATCAGGGCAACCCGCTCGGCACCCTGAGAAATTTGTGGCCGTATATGTGGCCGGCCGACCGGCCCGACCTGAAACTGCGGGTTCTGTGGGCGACGCTGTTTCTGCTGTTGTCGAAAATCGTTCTGATCTCGGTACCCTATTTCTTCAAATGGGCCACCGATGCGCTCAATGGCGCCAGCGATGTGGCGGCCTGGATGCCGGCGCTGATCGCGACCCCGGTTATGCTGGTGATCGCCTATAACGTCGTGCGGATTGTGCAGTGGGGTTTCAATCAGTTGCGCGACGCGTTGTTTGCCAGTGTCGGCCAGCATGCTGTGCGCCAGCTTGCCTACAGAACCTTTGTCCACATGCATGAATTGTCGCTGCGATTCCACCTCGAGCGGCGCACCGGTGGGCTGTCACGGGTGATCGAACGCGGCACCAAGGGGATCGAGACGATTGTCCGCTTCACGATTCTCAACACCGCGCCGACATTGATCGAGTTTGCGTTGACGGCGGTCATCTTCGGCGTTGCCTATGGCTGGAGCTATGTCGCCGTCACCGCCGTCACGGTCTGGTTCTATATCTGGTTTACGGTGCGCGCGTCCGACTGGCGCATCGGCATCCGCCGGGCGATGAACGCATCGGACACAGATGCCAACACCAAGTCGGTGGATTCGCTGCTCAACTTCGAGACGGTGAAATATTTCGGCAACGAGGAGATGGAAGCGCAGCGCTTCGATCGGTCGATGGCGGGGTATGAAACGGCCGCGACCCAGGTCTGGACTTCGCTTGGCTGGCTCAATATGGGCCAAGGGGTCATCTTCGGCGTCGGCATGACCATCATGATGGTGATGTCGGCGATGGCTGTGCAGGCCGGCGATCAGACCATCGGCGACTTCGTGTTCATCAACGCGATGCTGATGCAATTGTCGGTACCGCTCAACTTTATCGGCTTCGTCTATCGCGAAATCCGTCAGGGACTGACCGACATCGAGCAGATGTTTGGGCTTCTTGATGTCGAACCGGAAGTGCGCGATGCGCCGGACGCCAAGCCGCTGGTGGTCACCGATGGCGCCGTTCGCTTCGATAATGTCAGCTTCAGCTATGATCCGGCGCGGCCGATCCTCAAGGGCATTTCTTTCGAAGTGCCAGCTGGAAAGACCGTCGCCATTGTCGGGCCGTCGGGTGCCGGCAAATCGACGCTCTCGCGGCTGCTTTACCGGTTTTATGACATCCAGTCGGGCAGCATCTCGATTGACGGTCAGAATGTTAATGACGTGACCCAGAAAAGCCTGCGTGCAGCCATCGGCATGGTGCCGCAGGACACGGTGCTGTTTAACGACACCATTGCCTACAACATCCGCTATGGCCGGGTTGGCGCCAGCGATGAGGAAATCCGCCAGGCAGCCGACCTGGCGCAGATCGGTGGCTTTATCGACAGCCTGCCGGAGGGCTTCGAGTCGATGGTGGGCGAGCGCGGCCTGAAACTTTCGGGCGGCGAAAAGCAGCGTGTGGCGATTGCTCGCACCATCCTCAAGGCGCCGCCGATCCTGATTCTTGATGAAGCAACTTCAGCACTGGATACAGCCACCGAGCAGGAGATTCAGGCGGCATTGGACTTTGTTTCGGAAGGGCGAACAACGCTGGTCATCGCCCACCGGCTCTCGACCGTTGTCAGCGCCGACGAGATCATCGTGCTCAAGGACGGGGTGATCGCCGAGCGCGGCCGGCATTCCGAACTGCTTGCGCAAAAGGGACTTTACGCCTCGATGTGGGATCGCCAGCGCGAAGCCACCGAGGCCGAGGAGCAGCTCAAGCGCATGCGCGAGGACGATGCGCTGGGGATCGTCACCCGTCGCCGCACCCCTGAAATCGACGAGGTCTGACGCGGGGATTGGGCCTGTTGGCGGCGGCGATTGCCGCCGCTTGCGCCAATTGCCTGCCCGACTTTGCCGGACGGGATTGCAATTACCGGTGCAAAGTGGTTTCCACTTGGGTCCGAATTGCTGTAGGCACGGCCAGCACACATCTCGGGGAATTTCGTCATGAGCATCTTTGACAGCGTTCGCAATGCGCTGGTCCCGGTTCACCGGGAAGGCTACAAATTTGTCGCCGCGTTTTTTGGCGCTTCTGTTCTGCTTGGTTTTATCGCCGATCCGCTGTTCTGGATCGGTCTGGTGTTGACTGCCTGGTGCGCCTATTTCTTTCGTGACCCGGAACGGGTGACGCCGCTGGACGACGATCTGGTGATCAGTCCCGCCGATGGCAGGGTCTCCTCGGTGGTGCGGATGACACCGCCCGAAGAACTGGGGTTGGGATCGTCCGAGATGCTGCGGATCTCGGTTTTCATGAATGTCTTCAATTGCCACGTGAACCGGGCGCCCGTGCAGGGCCGGATAGTTCGCAAGGTCTATTCCAAGGGATCGTTCCTCAACGCCGAACTCGACAAGGCAAGCACCGAAAATGAACGCAGCGGCCTTGTGCTGGAAACCCGCCATGGCGAAATCGGGGTGGTGCAGATCGCCGGCCTGGTGGCGCGGCGGATCCTGTGCTGGTCTGAGCAGGGCGAGCATCTTGACGCCGGTGAGCGGTTCGGCCTGATCCGTTTCGGCTCCCGACTGGATGTGTTTCTGCCCGCTGGTGCACGGCCGCTGGTCAGTGTCGGACAGACGGCAATCGCCGGCGAAACCATGCTCGCCGAATTTGGATCAGCCAAGGGGCCTGTGGTCAGTCGGCGCGACTGATGCGGTTATAAACTCATGAAAGACAAAGACACACAAACACCGTTTCTGCCCTACGAGCCCGATGTTCTGGATGAGGGGCGGGGGCCACGGCTGCGGGAAATTCCGTTTCGCATGCTGATCCCCAACCTGATCACGGTGCTGGCGATTTGCGCCGGATTGACCGGGATCCGGCTGGCATTTGAAAACCGCTTCGAAATGGCGGTCGCCATGGTTTTGCTGGCGGCGTTTCTCGATGGTATTGACGGCCGGGTGGCGCGGCTGTTGAAGGCCCAGTCTAAGTTCGGCGCGCAAATGGATTCGCTTGCCGACATCGTCAATTTCGGCGTCGCACCGGCGCTGGTGCTCTATGTCTTTATCCTAGACCAGGCGCGTTCTTTCGGCTGGATCGCTGCTATCGTCTACACGGTGGCAGCGGGACTGCGGCTGGCGCGTTTCAATGTGATTTCCGAGACTGGCAGCAAGCCGATCTGGCTCAAATATTATTTTGTCGGGGTTCCGGCGCCCGCCGGGGCGTTGCTGGTGATGCTGCCGGTTTATTTCGGCTTTCTCGGCATGCCGATCGATCGCAGCACCGGGTTCATTGCCGCAGCCTACACCATGTTCATCGGCTTTCTGTTGGTCAGCCGGGTGCCGGTCTATTCGGGCAAGAGCGTCAGCAGCGGCGTGCGCCGCGATCTGTTCATGCCGTTCATTCTGGTCGCAGTGGTCTATGTCTCACTGCTGATGAGCTTTACCTGGGAAACACTGACGCTGACGGCGATCGCCTATCTGGCGTCGTTGCCTTTCGGTGCAGCGGCATGGTCGCGCAAATACGGGCCGAAGGCCGCGACGCGGAAAGCCGCCAATGCGGCATCTGAAGCCACGCCGGCGCCACCTGAAAGCGACAGCAAACCCGATTAGTAGAGAACCCGTGTGGTGCTCTTGCGCGCTTCGCTGGCCACGCAAGCGTGCGGTAGCTTTAATCGGCTTTGCCGCCGGCCTGGTGTGAGCTTACCCACTCGTCGACGATTTTCTGGGCGCTGACATAATCGGTCTTGCCTGATCCCAGCACCGGGATTTCCTCCACATTGATGATCTCGCCCGGTACCATCAGATCAGCGGCACCGAAACGGCGGGAATAGCTGCGCAATTCTTCGCGCAGCGCCGGCATCTTGGTGGTTACCAGCACGATGCGTTCGCCCTTGCGGGTATCCTCGACGGCCACGGCTGCGTGCTGAGCCTCCGGCCAGAGCTTCTGCACCAACAGTTCGATCGCACCCAAGGAGACCATCTCGCCGGCAATTTTGGCGAAGCGCTTGGCCCGGCCGCGAATGGCGATGAAGCCGTTACCGTCAATTTCGACGATATCACCTGAATCGTGCCAACCGTCGGCAAGCGGCTCAAGCACGCCGGGGGCGCTGGCCCGCATGTAGCCAAGCATGACATTGGGGCCGGAGACGAACAGCCTGCCGCCAGTGCTGATTCCCTCCACCGGCTCGAGCCTGAGCGCCATTGCCGGCAATAACCGGCCAACGGTGCCGTCCTTGCCATGGCTTGCGGAATTGACCGCTGCCACCGGGGCAACCTCGGTCATGCCGAAACCTTCCAGGATCGCAGCACCGAAACGCTGGTGGTAGACCCTTCTCGTTTCATCGCGAACAGCCTCGGCGCCAGCCACGATCAGCCGCAGGCTCTCGAAATCGGTATCCTTGGCAGTTCGTGCATAGCCGGCCAGAAAGGTATCGGTGCCAAACAGGATCGTCGGCCTGACCTCACGCGCCACAGCCGGGATAATCCGGTAATGCAGCGGCGAGGGGTAGAAGAACAGTCTGACGCCAAACAGCAACGGCAGGATGGCGCCGCCGGTGAGTCCAAACGAGTGGAACACCGGCAGCACGTTAAACAGCTTGTCCTTGGGTGAAATGTCGATGCGTGCTTCGGCCTGGGCTGCGTTGGCGTGCAGGTTCTTGTGCGACAGCACAACGCCTTTGGGCGTGCCCTCGGAGCCGGAGGTGAACAGGATTACCGCCGGATCGGCGGCGTTGACCGGCCGCAATGGCCGCCGCCAATTGATAAAGGCACTGGCTTTTTCAAGAAATGTAATGCTTTCGCGCAGGTCTTCGAGCCAGACGATGGTGACCCCAGCGCCGGTGATGGCCTCGACCAACGGCTCGAGCCCAGCCTTTTCGATGAAGGCGCGGCTGACCAGCACGGACTTTATCTTCGCGGTCGACAGCGCCGACAGGATCGCCGCCGGACCGGCGGTGTAATTGAGCATGGCGGCAACACGGCCGGCTGACTGGATCGCCAAAAATGTCACCATCACGGCATTGGCATTGGGCAGCAGCACGCCGAGTGCCTCGCCGGGCTGACTGATCTTTTCGAACCGGGCGCCAAGTGCCCGCGCGCCCACCAGCAGGCGCTTGTAGGTAAGCTTGCCGCCAAGCGCATCTTCGAGCACGGGGTCCGATCTGCCGTATCGGTCGGCGGCGTCGCGAAACGCCAGAAACAGACCGCGGCTGAAGTCATTGCTGTTGAAGCGGGCAAGCGCCAGCAGGTCGTGGATCCGGTCCTGGTCACGGGCCGCGGTGGCGCCATTGGCGGGCGGCGTGGGGTCGCAAAGATCCAGCAGACCCGATTGCGCGAGCCTCAGGCGTGGCAGGAACTTCCGTGGCGCCTCGGCGGGCGGGCGGGCTGACCAGAGAGAGAACACGGCTCCACCGACATGAAAGGCATTGAGCCGCGCGCGGTGCTTGCGCGCCAAACGTGCCAGATCGGCATAATTTTCAAGCGTTTCCTGCGAGGGTTCGATGTCGGGCGGGAACGGCACCGTGACCGATGCACCGGAAGCCAGCGCCGCTTCCAGCGCTTGGTTATAGTCATCGGCGCCGGTACGGGCAAACAGCCGCATGCCGAACAGGGTGAGCGAGCGGCGATCGTCGGCATGCAGCAGATGCAGGCATTGGCGGTCGAGCACGCTCCACAGCACCGCGACGTCGAGACCCGACTGGCGCGAATAGACATGGATGACCGGGCCATTCGTTTCGTCGGAGCCGGCCAGTTTGCCCTCGGGCAATTCCAGCCGGAACAGCGTGCGCAGCTTCAGCAAGCCGATACCCTGCACCCAGCCGACCCTGTAGGTTCTGGCGGTGTAAAAAGCTGCGATCAGGCCGACCGCCAATAGAATGACGATCAGCGTCGCTGCGGTGCCCGACATTGACTAGCTCCCTCATCACGAACAGCCGCGGTGGCACGGATACCCGGCCAAGTGGCTGTTTTCAGATGGAAGCCTAGACACTGTCCGGACTAATTGGAAGCGACAGGGTGTCGGGGAGGGACCCCGGCTATTGCGAAACCGGATAATCGAAGAAGCGGTTATCGGAAACCCGGAACAATCTGCCAGTCTCGGTGCAATCGGGGCCGCACAGCGGGACCAGCCGGTCGGCAACTTCGGAAGGATGCGGAAGCGTCTTGGGATCTTCGCCCGGGACTGCCAACGCCCGCATCGCTGTGCGGGTCGCACCGGGATTGACCGAATTGACGCAAAGTGGGGTTTTGACGGTTTCCGCAGCCCATGTCCGTGCCAGTGATTCGACAGCCGCCTTGGAAGCCGCGTAGGGACCCCAGAAGGCACGCGGGTTTTCGGCAACACCAGCCGACAGCAGAAGCGCCCGTCCGGCATCAGATTTGATCAGCAGCGGTTCTACCGAACGGATCACCCGCCAGGTGGCCGTCACATTGATTGCCATGACCTTGTCGAACACCTTGGCCTCGACATGGCCGATCGGCGAAATCGTTCCCAGCACTGCGGCATTGGCAACCAGGATATCGAGCTTGCCCCAGCGCTCGTTGATGGCGCCGCCGAGCCGGTCGATCGCCGGCATGTCAGTCAGATCCATCGGCACCAGGGTGGCGCTGCCGCCCTCGGCCTGAATGGCGTCATCGAGTTCTTCGAGACCGCCGGTGGTGCGGGCAACGGCAATCACATGCGCGCCCTCTCTGGCCAGCGCCAGGGCGGTCCAGTAGCCGATACCTCGGGAAGCGCCGGTGACAAGCGCGATACGTCCGTCAAGAGATGCCATGGTTGTGAATTATCCGTTGTTGCCAAGCAGCAACGACAGGCGACGCACATCGCCCTGGTCGCCCTGGTCGGTGAGCGCTGTCGGGTAGTCGCCGGTAAAGCAGGCGTCACAGAATTGAGGACACTCTGCGTTGCGGCTGGGTTCGCGAACCGCGCGGTAGAGCCCGTCAATGCTCAGGAAGCCGAGACTGTCGACGCGGATGAAATCCGCCATTTGCTCAACAGTCATGCGCGACGCCAGAAGCTTGGATTTTTCCGGCGTGTCGACACCGTAATAGCATGACGACATGGTTGGCGGCGAGGCGATGCGCATATGCACTTCGCGGGCGCCGGCTTCGCGTACCATCTGCACGATTTTCTGACTGGTGGTGCCGCGGACGATGGAATCGTCGACCAGCACAACACTCTTGCCCTCGATCATTGCCCGGTTGGCGTTGTGCTTGAGTTTTACGCCCATGTGCCGGATCGAGGCAGACGGCGCAATGAAGGTGCGGCCGACATAATGATTGCGGATGATGCCGAGCTCAAACGGGATGTTGGCGCCCTGGGAAAAGCCGATGGCCGCCGGGGTTCCCGAATCGGGCACCGGAATCACCAGGTCGGCGGTGACGGGGGCTTCGCGCGCCAGTTCCTCGCCGATCCGCTTGCGCACCTCGTAGACATTGCGGCCTTCGATGATCGAATCGGGGCGGGCAAAATAGACATACTCGAATATGCACAGCCGTGGCGGTTGCTTCTCGAACGGGAAATGGCTCTCGACACCCTTTTCGGTGATCACCACCACTTCGCCAGGAGAGATGTCGCGGACGAAGCGCGCGCCGATGATGTCGAGCGCGCAGGTTTCCGATGCCAGGATATAGGCGCCGTCGAGGTCGCCCAGCACCAGCGGCCGGATTCCCAGCGGGTCGCGCGCGCCAATCATTTTCTTTTCCGACAGGCCGACCAGCGAATAAGCGCCTTCAAGCTGCATGATGGCATCGATGAATTTGGGAACGATGTGGGTTTTCTCGCTGACCGCGATCAGATGCAGGATGGTTTCGGTGTCAGAGGTGGATGAGAAGATCGCGCCGCGCTTTTGCAACTCGCGCTGGACGGTAAGGGCGTTGGTGATGTTGCCATTGTGGGCGATGGCAAAGCCGCCACCGGCAAATTCAGCAAACAGCGGCTGGACATTGCGCAGGCCTTCGCCGCCGGTGGTGGAGTAGCGGGTGTGGCCGATGGCGCGGTCGCCTGACAACCGGTCCATGATCGAGCGCTTGGTGAACGTGTCGCCAATCAGGCCGACGTGGCGCTCGACGGCAAACTGCTGGCCGGTGTAGGAGGCGATCCCCGCCGCTTCCTGTCCCCGGTGCTGAAGCGCATGCAGGCCAAGAGTTACGACAGCCGCCGCATCATCCTTGCCAAATATTCCAAATACCCCGCATTCGTCGTGGAAGCAGTCAGCTTCGTTGTCGAGCGGCGTCGAGCCAGTATCAGTCATTTGCGTCGGACCTTTTCCAACAGGCCGGCCGGAGTGCTCCCGACCGGAAACAGTCATCCGCTTGTTGCGGGCGCTTCCTCGGAGGCAGGCTTTTCATCGCCGCCGCCGCGCAGCCGCTCGAGGATGGTCGCGTCAGCGTCATCGGGCAACATGTTGACCAACCGCGCGCCAAGCGAATCAAGCATCGGCTTGGATTTCGCGGTGGCGACCCATTCGGGTTGCTTTGGCGCCGCGACCAGCCAATTGAAGAACAACATGGCGACCACGACCAGGAGAACGCCGCGGGCCGCGCCAAACACGAAGCCGAGCGTCCGGTCGAGGGCGCCGATGCGGCTGTCGATAATGAAATCGGCAAGGCGCATGGTGATGTAGGAGACGATGATCAGCGCGACCAGGAATACAACGGCCGCCGAGCCGATCATCGCGACCTTTTCGGAATCGGTGTATTTCATGGCGAAGGGCGCGAGCACCGGATAGAGGAAATAGGCGGCTGCAGCCGCTGCGATCCAGGACGCGACTGCGAGGATCTCGCGCGAAAAGCCACGGACCATGGCCAGCACCGCCGAAAATAGCGTGATGCCAAGCAAGATGCCGTCGAGAAGGGTAATAGGCATGAAATCGCGTTCCGTTCAGGCTCTGCCCCCCATCGCCCGTTCGGGCGCCCGGATGGGCTGAATTCAGTTTAGTCCTCGTCACCTTCAGTCAGTTGCGCGGCCTTTGAACCGGCAATGCGCGCCACCAGATCCGGCAAGCCCTCCATCAGCGCCAGGCTGGTGCTGCGGTGAGCGGGCAGATCGGCGGAGCCTGATGGCAACACCGCGCTGGGAAATCCCAGCTTCTCGGCCTCCTTGAGCCGCAATCCCGTTTGCGCGACCGGCCGGATAGCTCCCGACAGGCTGACTTCGCCGAAATAGACGCAATCGGGCGGAAGGGCAAGCCCGGCAAGGGAGGAAACGAGGGCCGCGGTCACCGCCAAATCGGCGGCCGGTTCGGCAATGCGGTAACCGCCGGCGATATTGAGGTAGACATCATGGCTGCCAAGGCGCACCCCGCAATGGGCTTCAAGCACGGCCAGGATCATCGACAGACGGGCCGAATCCCACCCCACGACAGCGCGGCGCGGGGTGCCGAGACTGGAGGGGGCAACCAGCGCCTGAACCTCGACCAGCACTGGCCTCGTGCCCTCGATGCCTGCAAAGACTGCCGCGCCGGGGGCTTTGGCGTTGCGCTCGCCCAGGAACAGTTCGGATGGATTGGCGACTTCGCGGAGGCCCTTGTCGGACATTTCGAACACGCCGATCTCGTCGGTAGCGCCGAAGCGGTTCTTGACGGTGCGCAGAATACGGTAGTGGTGGCCGCGGTCGCCTTCGAAATAAAGTACGGCGTCGACCATGTGCTCGACCACCCGCGGGCCGGCGATCTGACCATCCTTGGTGACGTGGCCGACCAGCACCATGGCAGCGCCGGTCTGTTTGGCGTAGCGCACCATGGCATGTACGCCGGTACGCACCTGGGTAACGGTGCCGGGGGCAGAGCCCGCCTGATCGCTCCACAATGTCTGGATCGAATCGATGATGACGAAATCGGGGCGTTTGCCATCGGCAAGGGTGGCCAGAATATCCTCGACATTGGTTTCAGCGGCGAGCAGCACGCCCGAGTCGGCAGCACCCAACCGCTGGGCGCGCAGCCGCACCTGGGCCACCGCTTCCTCACCCGAGACATAGATCACCCGGTGTCCCTGACGGGCGAGTGCCGCGGCAGCCTGCATCAGCAGCGTTGATTTGCCGATGCCGGGATCACCGCCGACCAGCACGGCGGAGCCGCGTACAAAGCCGCCCCCGGTGGCTCGGTCGAGCTCGCTGATCTGGGTGGAAATACGCGGCGCTTCCTCGATTTCGCCGGACAGGCTGGCAAGCGCCACCGGCCGGCCCTTGCGCGCGGCGGCACCCGGCCCGCCGCCGACGCCGGCGGTGGTGTCATCCTCAACAATGGTGTTCCATTCGCCGCAGCCGTCGCATTTGCCGGCCCAGCGTGCATGCACGGTTCCACAGGCCTGACAGACGAATTGAGTTCGGGCTTTGGCCAAGGAAGGTCCTTTCAGGCGGTGTAGTGACGGTCGTAACGCCGGCCGAGCGAGGTCAGCATTTCATAGCTGATGGTTCCAGCCGCGTCGGCTGCCTGTTCGAGCGGAACTGTCGCGCCGAGCAATTCCAGCCAGTCATCTGGCTTGACTGCGCCCTCGGGCAGGTCGGTGACATCAAACATGGTCAAATCCATGGTCACCTTGCCGATCACCGGCACCTGCACGCCGTTGATGGCGCCAAAGGCGCCTTGCGGCACGGCCGAGCGCAGCGGCACGCCCGCGCCGGAACCGGAGCGGTGGAAACCATCGGCGTAACCCACGCCGCAGACCGCGATGCGGCTGTCGCGGGTGAGCACATGGGCGCCGCCGTAGCTTACCGTCTGGCCTGCTTTCGCATGGCGGATGACCAGCACCCGCGTTTCGGCGGTGACAACCGGTCGCATCCGGTTTGCCACGCCTGAAACCGGTTCGCCGCCATAAAGCGCGATGCCGGGACGGGTCAGATCATGATGCGTATCGGCTCCGAGAAAGATGCCGCCGGAATTGGCGAGACTTGCCTCAATGCCTGGAAAGGCAGGTCGGAGCGCTGAAAAACTTCGACCTGGCGGGCGTTGAGCGGGTGATCGGGTTCATCGGCACAGGCGAAATGGCTCATCAGCAGCGCCGGCTGTGGGCCCCCGGCTTCAGCGTGCGCCACGGCCTGCTCAGGCGTCAGGCCGAGCCGGTTCATGCCGGTGTCGACATGCAGCGCATAGGGGCGCGTCCCGGCATTTTCGCGCCAGAACGCGGCTTGGTGGGGTGAATTTATGATCGGGATGAGATCGTGGGCGAGGATCTGCGCGAAGGAATCATCAAAAACGCCGTTTAGCACATAGATTCGGGCATCGGGCAGCAGCGGTCGCAGGCGCGCGCCCTCGTGGGCATCGGCGATAAAGAAATCCCGGCAGCCTTCGCGCGCCAGCCTAGGGGCTGCCTGCTCAGCGCCGGTGCCATAGGCGTTGGCCTTCACCGCCGCGCCGCAGCGCGCGGTTCCGGAAAAATCCCGCATGTAACGCCAGTTGGCGGCGAGTGCTGCCAGATCCACCGTCAGGCGAACCGTGGCGGCGGAATTGGCGAGGGGGAGAGCGATGACAATGAAACAGCCTATTCGTCGTGGACGAACTGATTGTAGGAATTGTCGGCCAGATCGGCAAACCGGGTGAATTCTGCCTGGAAGCCCAGTTGCACGGTGCCGGTGGGGCCATGGCGCTGCTTGGCAATAATGACGTCGGCGGTGCCTTTCACCTTGAGCATCTTTTCCTCCCAGGCAAGGTATTCAGGTGTCTTGATGTCGGCCACGACCTCGTCGGGCGAGCGGCGTGGCTCGCCGTTCTTGACGTAATATTCCTCGCGGAACACGAACAGCACAACGTCGGCATCCTGCTCGATCGAACCCGATTCACGCAAGTCGGAAAGCTGTGGCCGCTTGTCCTCACGGCTTTCCACCTGACGTGACAGCTGCGACAGGGCGATAATTGGAACATTGAGTTCCTTGCCAAGCGCCTTCAGGCCGGTGGTGATCTGGGTGATTTCCTGCACCCGGTTGTCGCTGGATTTGCCCGATCCGGTCATCAGCTGGATATAGTCGATCACCAGCACATCAAGGCCGCGCTGGCGCTTGAGCCGCCGCGCGCGTGCCGACAATTGCGCAATCGAGATACCACCGGTCTGGTCAATAAAGAGCGGGATCTTCTGCATCATCTGCGAACAGCCGACCAGCTTTTCGAAATCCGCCTCGGAGATCTCGCCGCGGCGAATCTTTGACGAGGAGATCTCGGTCTGCTCGGAAATGATACGGGTGGCGAGCTGCTCGGCGGACATTTCCAGCGAGTAGAAGCCGACGACGCCGCCGTTCTTGGCCTTCATCGAACCGTCCGCCTGCACCTCGCCCTCATAGGCCTGTGCAATGTTGAAGGCGATGTTGGTGGCGAGCGATGTCTTGCCCATGCCGGGACGTCCGGCGAGCACGATAAGGTCGGAATGCTGCAAGCCGCCCATCCGCGCATCGAGCGAGGAGATGCCGGTGGAAATGCCTGACAGGCCGCCCTCGCGTTGATAGGCGGCACCGGCCATATCGATAGCCATTGAAACAGCGTCGTTGAACGACTGGAAGCCGCCATCGTAGCGCCCGGTCTCGGCGAGTTCGAACAGGCGACGCTCTGCATCCTCGATCTGGGTGCCGGGTGGCATGTCGAGCGGGGCGTCATAGGCGATGTTGACCATGTCCTCGCCGATCGAGATCAACGAGCGACGCTGCGCCAGATCATAGATCGCGCGGCCGTAGTCCTCGGCGTTGATGATGGTCACTGCTTCGGTGGCCAGACGCGCCAGATATTGTGCCACCGTCATGTCGCCGACCTTGGCGTCGGAGGGCAGGAAAGTCTTGATCGTCACCGGGTTGGCAGTCTTGCCCATGCGGATGATGTCGCCGCCTACCTCGTAGATCCTGCGGTGCAGCGGCTCCTGAAAATGGGTCGGCTTGAGGAAGTCGGATACGCGGTAGAACGCGTCATTGTTGACCAGCATGGCGCCCAGCAAAGCCTGTTCGGCCTCGATGTTTGAGGGCGCCTCACGAAACATCGGGCTTTTTTCGGCTCGGGCCGGAATTGGCTCAATTTTTCGCGCAACATCATTCATTGTGTCTTCGATCCTCGTCAGGGTGTGGGTATTGGTCTGGCATACCCGGACCGGGCGGCAGAGTCTGCGCGCAATCGGTACGAATCGGCCAAGCTCCAGTTTTGTTCCCATTGTCCTCGTTGTCCACAGGCGAGTTGGCGCTGCGGACAATTGAAGTCATGAATATCCAAAAAGTGCTTGGCCGGTTCAGACGTGGATCGAATCAGGAACGCCGTCAGGCAGCGGCAACCAGCGTGTCGCAATCCGTCAGCGTGGCGTAAGTGCCAGCGAGCCCACCCATGAAGGCGGCGTGAACCTGCGCTGCAGGCACGGTGTCGCTGCCAAAGGTGATGTCGCGGGCGGCGCAGGCGTCATGAACCACGGTGACGTCGTAGCCCAGATCCTTTGCGGCGCGGGCGGTGGCGTCGATGCACATCTGGCTCATTGCACCGATGATGATCACACGGACAATCCCCCGTGACGACAACAGATCCTGCAGCCGGGTGTCGACAAAGCTGTTGGGGCGGTGCTTGAGGATCACTTCCTCGCCGGCTTCCGGAGCCACCGAAGGGTGGATTTCAGCCCCCTTGCTGCCGGGCCTGAAGAATGGTGCCTCGGCAGACGGGATCTCATGATGGATGTGAACCACCATCAGGCCTTGCTGGCGGGCATGGCCGAGAATCTTTGCCGCCTTGGTGCTGGCCTGGTCCATCCTGGCAAGCGGCCAACGGCCATCTTCAAAATAGTCGTTCTGGATATCGACGAGAAGCAGCGCGGTGTCGGTCATGGTGATCTCCTTTGATGAGTGGCCAGATTTACATGAAAGCCGGATCACTCTAAATTGGCGAATATGACAAATACTATGCTGAATTCGCCAAAATGGTAACGGCACCGAAATCCATGGCGATCATGGCCTACGCCGGAGTGCAGGAATCGGCGGTGCTGGGACTTGCCGATCTGCTCGATGTCGCCAATGTCATCAGCGCCGGCGGAAGCGGCGCTAATGTCAGGGTAGACGTGCTTCGTCCCGATGATCTGGCGAATGCCCGGCGCGGCTACGATGCAGTGATCCTGCCACCCAACCGAAGCGGCGCGCGGGGGGCTGATGACCGGGTCGTGCACAGTTGGTTGCAGGAACAGCACGGTGCAGGGACGCTTATCGCCTCGGTCTGTGCGGGCGTGTTCTGGCTTGGTCATGCAGGTCTGCTCAACAATCGGCCGGTGACAACCCATTGGGGGCTCGAGAAGGAATTCCGGGAAACGTTTCCGAAGGTGGATCTGCAGCCCGAGCATCTGTTGATTGATGACAATGATATTGTCACCGCCGGCGGCATGATGGCCTGGGTCGATCTCGGGCTGTTCTTTGTGGAGCACTGGCAGGGGCCTCAGGTGTTGACCAGCACCGCGCGTCATCTGCTCGTCGATCCGGGCAAGCGCGAACAACGCAATTATCGCAGTTTCCGGCCAAATCTGGGCCATGGCGACGAGACCATCCTGCGGCTGCAACTGTGGATGGAGAGCCATGTCAGCGAGAATCTGAGCGGCGAGGTGCTGGAAGCACGGGCAAAACTGTCCGGCCGCACTTTTCTCCGCCGGTTCAAGGCGGCGACCGGATTAAGCCCCAATGCCTATGTGCAGGCCTTGCGGGTCGAGAAAGCCCGCGGCTTGCTGGAGCGCACGCGCGAGCCGGTCAGTGCCGTTGGCTGGGCCGTGGGCTATCAGGATGTTTCCGCATTTGGCCGGGTATTCAGGTCGATCACCGGCTTGACGGCGGTGGAATACCGCAACCGTTTCAGCGTGCTTGACATCAGGACCTGAAAAATCCGGTCAGGATTGATCGCTTTGGGTGTCGTCGGAAATCGCAAGGCCTGAGGCCGAAAGCGTCTCGTTCGACAAAAGGTGCTCGCTTTCAAAGGCGATATGGCGCCGCATGGCCTCGAAGAACCCGCGCAGCATGTAGCCGGTGGCCTCGATGTTGATATCGGGGCGGTTGGCACCCAGTGCGTGCAGCGCTTCGGTCAGTTCCTCGGCAAAGCACTCATCCTCACAATGTTCGAATTTGAGCCGGTTGAGGGTGGCTTCGATGTCCTCGTGATCCTTGAGCCGTTCGGCAAACAGCGGAAAGACGACATCTTCCTCGAAACGGTGGAGGACGCGAACCATCGGGCCGAGTGCCCGAGCCGCATAGATACATTTCTGGCGGTTGACACTGTCGGGGAGGGAATCGGCGATTTCCTCGAGTTGATCGCAGAGCAACAACTGCTCCTTGTGTGCCTTGCGCAGAACCGCAATCGGGTTTTCGCCCTGCGCCACCCTAATCGTAGCTTCCTTAGCCATGGTGCGTTTCATCCCAGTAAAAGAGCGATTTTTTGTGTGTTGTTATTGCCCTCTGTAAAACGAGCCTATGGACGGGTTAGGCGGGCGTCCTTGACTTGGATCAAGGCAGTTGAAGAGCGTCTCTGCAATTTGTGCAATTGCTTGGCTTATGGTCGCGGTTTGTCTAAAGGGGCGGGCGCGATCAATGACGCTTGAGTTCGACATGATACCCCCGGGGGATACCAACCATGAAATACGCTTTCGAAACAATTGCCGTGGGCATAGGCGCCTTTCTGGCGTTGCTCGGCGTGGCTTTCGCCAAGGACGATTTGTTCGCGGCCCATATGTGGGTCCTGTTCTTCGTTCTTCTGGCGGGAACCGTGCTGTTGATGCGGCGAATCAATTTTGCTGCGCCTGCTACCCAAACGGCCGATGATCAATCAGGCTACCTCGACGGCGTTGTCCGTTACGGCGTGATCGCAACGACAATCTGGGGCATCGTCGGCTTCCTGGTGGGGGTGATCGTCGCTCTCCAGCTTGCCTATCCCGACCTCAATATCGAACCCTGGTTCAATTTTGGCCGGATGCGGCCGTTGCACACATCCGCGGTTGTTTTCGCCTTTGGCGGCAATGCGCTGATCGCAACATCATTCTACGTGGTCCAGCGCACCTGCCGTGCCCGGTTGTTTGGCGGCGATCTGGCCTGGTTCGTGTTCTGGGGTTACCAGCTGTTCATCGTCATGGCGGCGACCGGCTATCTGCTCGGCATCACCCAGAGCCGCGAATATGCCGAACCCGAATGGTATGTCGATCTGTGGTTGACGATTGTCTGGGTGGCCTATCTCGTGACCTTCATGGGTACGCTGCTCAAGCGCAAGGAGCCGCATATCTATGTGGCCAACTGGTTCTACCTTGCCTTCATCATCACCATTGCGATGCTGCATGTGGTCAACAATCTGGCCGTTCCGGTGTCGTTTCTCGGGTCCAAGAGCTACTCGGCCTTTGCCGGCGTTCAGGATGCCCTGACGCAGTGGTGGTATGGCCACAACGCGGTGGGCTTCTTCCTCACCGCCGGCTTCCTGGGCATGATGTACTACTTCATCCCGAAGCAGGCCAACCGTCCGGTCTATTCCTATCGGCTGTCGATCATCCATTTCTGGTCGCTGATCTTTCTCTACATCTGGGCCGGACCGCACCATCTGCACTACACCGCTCTGCCGGATTGGGCGCAGACGCTTGGCATGGTGTTCTCGATCATGCTGTGGATGCCTTCCTGGGGCGGCATGATCAACGGTCTGATGACGCTCTCGGGCGCCTGGGACAAGATCCGCACCGATCCGATCATCCGGATGATGGTAATTGCAGTGGCGTTTTACGGCATGTCGACCTTCGAAGGTCCGATGATGTCGATCAAGGCGGTCAATTCACTGAGCCATTACACCGACTGGACCATCGGTCACGTCCACTCCGGCGCACTGGGCTGGGTCGGCATGATCACCTTTGGCGCCATCTATTACCTGACGCCGAGACTGTGGAACCGTCCGCGGTTGTACTCCATGCGTCTGGTCAACTGGCACTTCTGGCTGGCCACGCTCGGTATCGTCGTCTACGCGGCGGTTTTGTGGGTCGCCGGCATTCAGCAGGGCCTGATGTGGCGCGAATACAATGACCAGGGCTTCCTGGTGTATTCCTTCGCTGAATCGGTGGCGGCTATGTACCCCTACTACGTGCTGCGTGCCATTGGTGGGATGATGTATCTCGCCGGCGGCATCATCATGGGCTGGAACGTGCTGATGACCATCCGCGGCCATGAACGGAACGAGGCCCCGATTCCGGGCGTCGCACCCGTCATGCAGCCGGCAGAGTAGGAGACACAACGATGTCACTTTTAGACAAACACGGTATCATTGAGCGTAACGCAACCCTGCTCCTGATCGGCTCGCTTGTGGTGGTATCCATCGGCGGAATCGTAGAGATCGCACCGCTCTTCTATCTCGAAAACACGATCGAGAAAGTCGACGGCATGCGTCCCTACTCGCCGCTGGAGCTGGCCGGTCGCAACATCTATATCCGCGAAGGTTGCTACACCTGCCACAGCCAGATGATCCGTCCCTTCCGGGACGAGGTCGAGCGTTACGGCCATTACAGCCTGGCGGCGGAATCGATGTATGACCGCTCGTTCCAGTGGGGATCGAAACGGACCGGGCCGGACCTGGCCCGGGTCGGTGACCGCTACTCCAACGAGTGGCATGTCGAGCACCTTACCGAGCCGCGCTCGGTGGTGCCTGAATCGATCATGCCGAGCTACTCGTTCCTGAAGACAACCCCGCTCAAGGTGGCCAATGTGACGGCCGACCTTGAAGCCAACGCGCTGCTGGGGGTTCCTTACAGCGAAGAGATGATCGCCAGTGCGAAAGCCGATCTTGCCGGACAGGCAGATCCGGAAGCCGATACCTCGGGCATCGAGGAGCGCTATCCGAAGGCCAAGCTCGGCGATTTCGACGGCGATCCGACGGTCGTGTCCGAGATGGATGCGCTGATAGCCTATCTGCAGATGCTCGGAACACTGGTCGATTTCTCGACTTATGACGAAGCCGCGGGCTACCGCTAAGGGGACTGAGCGATGGAAATCTATACCGCAATGCGCCACTTCGCCGACAGCTGGGGACTTGTCTTCATGTTCGTCTTCTTTTTGGGCATGGTGCTCTTCCTCTTTCGGCCCGGCGCCAAGTCCGCTGCCAATGAAGCGGCACAAATTCCGTTGAAGGAGGACTGATAAATGTCCGAAAAACACATTGACGAAGTGACCGGCATCTCAACCACCGGGCATGAATGGGATGGCATCCGTGAGCTGGACAACCCGATGCCGCGCTGGTGGCTGTGGACGTTCTATCTCTGCATCATCTGGGCCATCGGCTATGCAATTGCCTATCCGTCGATCCCGCTGATCAAGGGCGCAACTCCGGGTCTGCTGGGCTATTCAAGCCGTGCCGACGTGGTGAGCGAACTGGCAGACGCCAAGGTCGCCCAAGGCGCGATGCTCGAGAAGATCGCCGCCACCCCGGTGGGCGATATCGCAGGCGATCAGGAATTGCTGCAATTTGCCATTGCCGGCGGCTCGTCCGCCTTCAAGGTCAATTGCGCGCAGTGCCATGGTTCCGGCGCACAGGGCTCGGCTGGCTATCCCAACCTCAATGATGATGACTGGATGTGGGGCGGGACGATCGATCAGATCTACCACACCATTGCCCACGGCATCCGTTACGAGGTCGACGAGGACACCCATGTGTCGGAAATGCCGGCCTTTGGCGACATGCTCGAGCCTGATCAGATCAAAGAGGTTGCAGCCTATGTCATCAGCCTCAGCGACACGCCGTCCGATGCGTCACTGGTCGACGCCGGTCAGGAGGTCTATGCCGAAAACTGCGCCGCCTGCCATGGCGACAACGCCGAAGGCATCACCGACTTCGGGGCGCCGCGGCTGTCGGACGGCATCTGGCTCAAGGGCTCGACCGAAGACGCCATCGTTGCCCAGATCCGCAACCCCAAGCATGGCGTGATGCCGGCATGGATCGACCGGTTGGGCGAACCGACGATCAAGCAGCTTGCCGTGTTTGTTCATACGCTGGGCGGCGGCCAATAGGGTTTCGCCTGCATCCGGTACACAGCAGGCTGAAACACAAAACCCCGCTGGATGAATGTCCGGCGGGGTTTTGGTTTCCGGGCTTGAGCAACGGAGAGGGAGGTGGTTGCGGGCTGGTGGCGAAAACTTGCTGGTCCTACTGATCTTGGGTGTTCGTTCCACGCCATAAGAGGACATGCGACCTCTACGGCTTTCGGGGCAGAGCTGTCGTTCGCCCGAGAGAAAGAACAGTTCCGTTTGTCGCTGATTCTGCCGTTGGTCTGTAAATGCGATAAAATCGTAGCGACTGTCGAGTTTGACTGAACGAGCCATTGGGCCGCCCCCTCGCTGGAAGGTGCAAAGATAGCAACTGATGTGCCACGGACACCTTGCCGCCGACATTGGAGGGTTCTAAGCCAAAGCAATGCGTATTCTCGATAACATCATAAGTGACCGCGGGTCGAAATATGCAGTCTCGGGAGGCCCCTGCGCATCCGAGGAGGAGGCTAAAGCCTTTATCAAGGCGCTTTGCCGCAAGAAAAAATTCGCCAAGGCGTCACATAATACATGGGCTCTGCTGAGTGCCGATGCCCCATTGAAGAACGATGATGGCGAGGCAGGTGCGGGCATGGTGATCTTGCGGATGCTGGAGCGAGAAGGATTGCGCGACCATATCATCGTGGTTACGCGATGGTTTGGCGGCAAGCATCTGGGCGGCGACCGCTTCCGGCACGTGCAGGAAGCGGTGCGGATTTACCTTTCCGATCTGCGCGCAAACTGAAGTAAGTTGTCGAGCGTCAATTCGGCCCTTTGCGGACACTGGTGGTTGCTGCCCGCTAAGCGGGGACATCAACCGGTGCAGATCCTACCTCAACGCAGAACCTGCCAACGCGGTTCGACGCATGCTCTTCCATCGCGACAATTCCCGCAGTGAGGAAACCTAGAGCGTGTCCGATTAAAATAGGATCGGCACAAGGACGCTGTCGTTTCTCTTACAACGCCGGTTCGTTCAAACCCTGTCAGTTTCTACACGAATCTTGGGTGCTTCCCCATTCGACAAACGCATTGCGTACCTTCATCGACACCGTCAGGTTTCCGTCAGAATAGCGGGTCCCGGAACCAGATATGATCTGATCGAGACGCATTTCAGCGGCCCCGTCGAGTGAGACAAAGGCGGTTGAAGTACCGCCACGGTTCCGGATTCGGACAACCAGCGGAATGCCTTCAGTGCAAGTGAACCTATAGGTCCTGTCGCTATTCTTCTGTTTGCCGGCTTGGCCACCCGCCCTGGGGGTTGCACCCACAATCTGGTAAAGCGGCTGCATCTGGTCATTTCCGGCGGCATAAAGCACAAGTTTTCGGTGCAGATCGATTTGAAGCCTGACATTGCGGCTACGATCCAGAAGATAGACCGACCAGTCATCGCGATGTGTTTCTTCGAATTTGTAGCTGCCGTTCGCATTACGCTCGGTCCAGCGTTTGCCATTGAGTGAAATCTTGCCGCCCGGATAGCTTATTTCGATGACGTTGCGGCCGTTGACACCGTTAAAGGCGATCTGTGTGACGAAAATGGATTGGGAGATTCTGGGACTGTCCGGTGCAGCCGGCATTGCTACCGAGACAGTGACCCCGAACAGAGCGGTCGTAGGTACCAAAAGCGTCAGGGCGACATTTCTGAAATTATAGCTCATTTTCATCCTCATATCTAAAAAACGTAAGTAACTTGCAGCCGTTGATAGATGACCATGTAGTTATCACGGTGTAAAGTTTGCGTTTTTCAAATTTTTGGGTAATTACCCACCCCCGAATTCGTGATTTCCGGTTCTTCTACCGGCCTATGCCAGGACGGATGCGATGACCTGGAAGGGGTTTGCGCCTTTGAGGCGGGCGGTGTCGATGGTCGTGCGTACATCCGCCTCGGCTTGGGCGGCCCACATGGCGCGATATCCGTTTGTCACCTTTCGCTGAATGACCCATGGACGGAGCTTTCGCTCAGATGTGTTGTTGGTGACATCGACTTCTCCGGGATAGTCGCAAAACGTCAGCAGCTGATCGCGGGCCCGCCCGATCTTGGCCTGGAGCTTTTGGGCCAGGTCGCACGAAGTCGGGGCGCATAGAAGCCCGGCAAGCTGTTTATCGAATTTGCGCTTCTTGCTTGCGACGGTAGACGCAGCGAATGTGCTTATGGCTCTGGCGAAATCAAACACACGGCCAAACCAAAGCTGGAAGCGAAGAGGGAGATCATCCTCGCCATGTTCCAGCGCAAAGGCTGTATCACGCGCCAAATGTGCAAGGCAGGTTTGATGTCGATGGCCGTGAGATTGCTGGGCTGAATACCGATCAGATATCCATACCTCGGGGACATGGCCGCCCATGGTCTCGTGAACGACCCGTGCTGCACGGGAGTAATCGGGCTGGTGGACAACAGCATCCTTGCAATGAAAAACCCAGTGTTGGGCATTTGTGCCCTCGATACGCACACCGGTTTCGTCGCTGGCGACAACGCGGGCGGCTCGAAGGCTGGCCTTGGCGGCCTGTGCTGTGGCCTGGAAGCTCGGACGGGAGCGGGAAAACATGTTCATGATCGCGCCCTCGCTCACATTAAGGCCGAAGATATCCATGAACACACCGCTCAGGCGTTCGTAAGACAATGCATGGAAACTCTTGAGGTAGATCGCCAGCGCGTGAATGCCTGGCCCGAACGGCGTTGCGGTTGCCACGGCAGGTGCGGTGGCTTTTGTTGTCGTGCCGCATTGCGGGCAATGACAGGAAAAACGCCGATGCCGGGTGACATGAGGACGGATCGCAGGAATATCGATCTCGTCATAGGCCCCGGCCAGCACCATCGTATCATCACCGGAAAACGCATGGCCGCATCTCTTGCAGGCGGTCGGTTCATGATCGCGAAACATGTCGGCAAAATCCGCCAGCACCCTATTGTGGGGTTCATGCCCGGGCTTGGCTCCACCCGGTCGTGAGTTGACGCGTTTCTCTTTCTTGTCCGTCGAGGGCGGCTTGGAAGACGTCCGAGAATCCTTGGAAGGCCGTTGGAGCCGAAGCACCATCTCGATCAATTCGTCCTTGCTCAGCTGCTGCAAATCAGTCCGATCCATATCATCATGGATTCAGACATTGTGGTGCATGGCAAGGGGGTGGGTAATTACATTTTTGGCGTTCATCACTTGCAAATGGCCCCTTTCCGCCCGTTTGATCTGTACTGTTTCAATGGCGCTCCCGGCCCTTTGCGGACCTCCGCGCATGATGTCGCAAATGGCAGATTACGTACTTAGCGTAGAATACCGCGCCACACTGCACAGCTGTTATTCGACCGTCGGTGACCGCGATATTGTTTGCCGGGTGCAGCCAGCAATCCTAATGGCACTCTGCGGTCGACATCACGCCACGGCTAACAGTGCTTTGCCAATTTTCTCGACATGCGCATAAACGGTGCCACAGCAGCCTCCGAACACATTCATCTTCGGATAGGTGGTTTTGAGGTGACGATACTGCTCTGCCAGTTCATTCGGGTTACCTTCCTCCAGATGCCCAAGTTGGCATAGCGTTCCGTGGTCCAAAGTCGATGCATTGGCGCGAAGCCCGCGTATCCGGTTCACCCAAGGCTGAGGCTCAAGGGCCGGCCCGAAGTCCACCGGGTGCGAACAGTTGATCATGTAGTAGGCTGGCGCATTATTGGTTGCGTCGTCGACCGTCTCAATCGCTTGCTTCAGGGTTTCACCGCTACGTAACTTTCGGTCTTTTTCCAACGTAAACGAAATGACCGATGGCAAGCCCACTGTGGCCGATGCACGTGCAATGCCGATCGCCTCGTCCGTTGCACTAAGCGTCAACGCCGTCACGATATCCGCTCCTGCCGCTTTGAACGTCTCGATTTGTTCGCTGTGGTAAGCCTCGGCTGCTTCGGCTGTCAGGCCTTAATTGGTGTTGTACGCATCTCCCTTGGGGCCGATGCAGCCACTGATCACAATCTTATCGGCCGCCATCCCGGCTTCGACTGCAATATCGCGATACAGTTCAAGGCATTTGTGGTTCATCTCCGCCAAACCCTCATTGGAATAGCCAAGAAGTCTGCCCCAGTCCCTGCTGGCGCGGTAAGTGAGGCTGTCAAAAATGAAGCCCGTGCCAAGCTGGAGCGCGATGTGCGCAAACGCACTGTAGTATTCTCGTAACGCCGCAGTCGCTCGTGGATCATTGAGCAGATGAAACGCGCTGAATTCCGGTAAATCGAAACCTCGTTTGTACATCAGCCAAGTTTCGGTTCCGCCGTCCGTCAGAAAGATATCGTCCGTTTGGTGAGGTAACTTGGGGCTTTCTCGGCTCATGACGTTCTCCTGTCTCTGGAAGGTTTGTCTGACACAAGTGTAGTTTCTTCTCGCCATCCCCGACAAACGATCATAAATTGGCTCATAACTTAGTTATTCTAGGGTATGATACTCATGGCTAGGCACATTCCTCCACTTAACCAATTGCGTGCCTTCGAGGCTGCGGCCCGACACGAGAGCATCAAGAAGGGCGCGGAAGAGTTATGTGTGCCCCCCGCTGCGGTGGGGCATCAAATCAAGGCTCTGGAACTTGCGCTGAACACTTCCCTTTTTCGGCGCAGGACACGGAAGGTCGTACTGACCGCAGAAGGCCGCGAGTTGTCCGATAAGGTTGGCAAAGCGCTGGACGCGCTCGAAGATGCAGCGGCACAAGCCCGCAAACATGATCTGACCGGCACGCTCAAAATTACGATTGCGCCATTCTTCGCCAATCGCTGGTTATTGCCGCGCCTGTCAGGTTTTCATGAAAAACACCCCGGGATCGAGATCAAACCATCCTTGTCATTCGACTATGTTGATCTGGGGAAATCGGATTTCGATGCAGCCGTTCGTTATGGTGCGGGCAGTTGGGGCGGTCTCACGAGCACGATTATCTGTAACGATTGCGTCAGGCCTGTTTGCGCACCACAATTGGTGGCAGGCTTTCCGCTCCCCTTAACCGCCAGAAACGTTTTGGACTTGAACTTGGCATGTGCGGGGCGTTGGCGCGAAGATTGGACGGCCTGGGCCGATGCCGCAGGAGTTCAGATCAAAGACACAAGCAGCATTACCGAATACGAAAGCCGTGCCTTCATGTTCGACGCAGCTCTTTCAGGAAACGCGGTCATTCTCGCAGACACGAGAATGACCGCGGCAGACGAAGCCGCAGGCAGGCTCGTTGAGCTCAACCCCCTCAAGGTCAATCGTCCGCAGGGCATCTACGTTGTCTCAGAAGAAAAACCGATTCCAGACTTGCGGCTGAATTTGTTTATAAACTGGTTGAAGCTTGAAGCCGCTGCTTGATCAACCGAACCTACGTGCGATCAATTGTTCCGGATGATCAAAGTTCGCATAGGTGTCATTTGTCCGTAGGACAGCCAAAGCCCTCTTCCCGCCCCTCATTGCCGTTCAGTCTTCCACCCCAAAACTCAGGGAAGCCCAATAACTTTGCCAGTCGACATTCTGGTCGGCAGCGGGCTCGGTCATCTGCACCGCGGCGGCGAGGTAGGTGCCGGCGGTTGGAATGATGAACCGCGCGACGCCGTTGTTGTCCGTGCGCGCCAGCGTTCTGACCGCGTCGCCCTTGTCATCACGCCTGAACAGCGCCACTTGCCTGTTGGCCGACGGCTGCCCCTCCCACAACAGCGTGAAGCTCATTTCCGTGCCCGGTGTCAGCGCCGCCGGGTTTTGCCCGGCGACCAGTTCGAGCTGCATGCCGGTGGCGTGGTCCTGGTCGTTTGAAGCGTCGCCGACGTTGACCAGTGTCTTGGCGCATCTTGTGTAGATTTCCGTGATCCTGTCGCGTGGCAGCCCGCGGGCGTCGTGGCGGGCGGCGACGGTGTCGAGGCCTTCATAGGCCAGATATTCGCCAAACTTCTCCCAGTCGCGAAACAGAAGCTGCTGGCCGACCGAGACATAGGTGACGATGGTCAGGCCTTCGCCGCGCGGCGACACCGTGAGCGCCGGAATATCGCCGGCGGTGCCCTCGATGCTGATTTCGCCCAAGTGGTCGTACCGCATGAAGGACTGGAAGCGCGACGAGATGAAGGGAAAGGCGTCGCCCTTGAAATTCTGGCCGACACGAAGATCGGCGGTGATCTCGGAATCCGGCGCGACCGTGAAATCCTGTGGTTCGAGCCAGAACTCGTGCGCCGAGACTGGACTGAGCGCGCCCATCAGTCCAAGAAAAGCACATGCCCAAATGCGGCCTGTCTGTCGTGTCATCGTTCTTCTCCGAATTGGCCTTGCTGATGCATCTGTTCTTCCGTCCGATAAATCAAGTGCTGGCGCCGCTGGTTTTTGCGCTGGCGCTGCTGCTGACGTCTGGTGCTGCCAGTCTGGCGCATGAAATCCGCCCGGCGATTGCCGATCTCACCTTTGACGGGGAAGGCGGCGTCCGGCTCGACATCTCGTTGATCCTGGAGGCGGCACTGGCCGAGATCGGTGCCGGGCACGGCGACACCGACGAAAGCCCTAACGCCAAGCGCTACGATGAATTGCGGCTTGCGGCGCCAGACGACCTTGCCGCCGAATTCGAGCGTTTTCAGAGCCGGTTTCTGCAAGGCGTCGAGCTGAGCGTAAACGGAGAGCCGGTTGCACTTGAAGTCCAGTCCATCGATCTCGATCCGGTTGGCGACACCGATTTTGCACGGCTGAGCCGGTTATCGCTCGCGGGGCAATTGCCGGCTGGCGCGCAGGCGGTGACTTTTTCTTTTGACCCGGCCTTTGGCCCGAGCGTGATCCGGACGCCCGATGCGGAAGGCGGCTACAGCTATTCCGCCTATCTCGAGGATGGCGGCCCGAGCACGCCGATCCCGGTTGAGGGCGGGCTCGAGATCACCGCGCTTGAGGTGTTTGGCGATTACATCGGTATCGGCTTCACCCATATCGTTCCCAAGGGGCTCGATCATATCCTGTTCGTGGTCGGGTTGTTCCTGCTGTCGCCACGGCTCAAGCCGCTGCTCATCCAGATCACGGCGTTTACGCTGGCGCATTCGGTCACGCTTGCGCTGGCGATGCTGGGCGTGATCTCGCTGTCGCCGGCGATTGTCGAGCCGCTGATTGCCGCTTCGATTGTCTTCATTGCGGTTGAGAATCTGGCGACCAACCGGCTCAGCCCCTGGCGTCCGTTTGTGGTGTTCGGTTTCGGACTTTTACATGGTCTGGGCTTCGCTGGCGTGCTGACCGAGATCGGCCTTTCGCCCGGCCATTTCGTCGCCGGACTGGTTGCCTTCAATGTCGGCGTCGAGATCGGGCAACTGGCTGTTGTCGCGGTTTGTTATGCGGCGTTTGGGGCCTGGTTCTCGGACAAGCCCTGGTACCGGACCCGCGTCACCATGCCGATGTCGCTGGCCATTGCGGCCATTGCCACCTGGTGGTTTGTCGAGCGCATCGGCCTGATTGGCTGAGCGGCGCGGGTGTAATTCGGAACCACCAAAACCAGGCCGGGTGGCAGTATTGTCGCATGCGGGATGGTTGTCATTGACATCGACACCCACCGGGGCTTGATGGGCGCATGTAGTCGCTTGATCTTGATCAATGCGGCGGACCTGTCTGACGGGCAAGTTGCGATCCCAACCACTGGTACCGGAAATGAACCTGAACATGCCTTCCAAAAGCGCGTTGGCTGCGGACGAAATCGAGCAAATTGATGCCGAGGCGGTCAATGCCGCCTGGAAACGCAAACCGCTTTACGAAGCGCGCAAGAAAATCTTCCCGAAGCGCGCAGAAGGCGCCTATCGACGTTTCAAGTGGATAGTGCTGCTGATCACGCTGGGCATCTATTATGTCACGCCCTGGATCCGGTGGGACCGTGGTCCCTATGCGCCGGATCAGGCGGTGCTGCTCGATCTTGCCAACCGGCGATTCTACATCTTTTCCATCGAGATCTGGCCGCAAGAGTTCATCTTTGTCGCAGGGCTTCTGGTGATGGCAGGGTTCGGATTGTTCCTGATCACCTCCGTGGTGGGCCGCGCCTGGTGCGGCTATACCTGCCCGCAAACCGTCTGGGTCGATCTGTTTCTGGCGGTCGAGCGCTTCATCGAGGGTGATCGCAACCAGCGCATGAAGCTCGATGCCGCTCCCTGGAGTGCATCGAAACTGGCGCGGCGCGTATCCAAACACGCGACCTGGATCCTGATCGGCGTCGCCACCGGCGGCGCCTGGATCTTCTATTTTGCCGACGCGCCCACGTTGCTGGGCAATTTTCTGACCGGCACCGCGGCGCCGGTGGCCTATATCACGGTGGCCCTGCTGACGGCGACCACCTACACGTTCGGCGGCCTGATGCGTGAACAGGTGTGCATCTACATGTGCCCGTGGCCGCGCATCCAGGCGGCGATGCTCGATGAGAGTTCGCTGGTTGTCACCTATAATGACTGGCGTGGCGAGCCGCGCGGGCGCCACACCAAGAAGGCCGCTGCGCAAGGACTGATTCAGGGGGATTGCGTCGATTGCAATGCCTGCGTTGCGGTCTGCCCGATGGGCATCGACATCCGCGATGGCCAGCAGCTCGAATGCATCACCTGCGCGCTATGCATCGATGCCTGTGACAATGTGATGGACAAGCTCGACCGGCCCCGTGGCCTGATTTCTTACGCCACCCTGTCCGATTATGCGGAAAACATGGCTTTGGCCCAGGACCCGGCAACCGGTACGCTCGATCCATCTCGGGTTCGCACGGCAGACGGCGGCTTTGTCGACAAGGTCAAGCATTTCAACTGGCGCATCATCTTCCGTCCGCGTTCGCTGCTCTACATGGGCGTGTGGTCGCTGGTCGGGCTCGGGCTGTTGGTTGCGCTGTTGTCGCGCGACCGGCTCGAGGTCAATGTGCTGCATGACCGCAATCCGCAATATGTGCTCGAATCCAACGGCGATATCCGTAACGGCTATTCGGTCAAGATCCTCAACATGATCGCCGAGCCGCGGGTGATCTTCCTGTCGATCGAGGGGCTGGAGGGCGCGACCATGCGCATTCCGGGCATCGACCAGCCGGCGGGGACCTCCTTCGCGGTCCCGGTCGAGCCGGACCGGCTCAGGGAACTCAAGGTGCATGTGCTGCAGCCCAAGCAATATATCAGCTCCACCAGCGCCAGCTTTCGTCTCATCGTTGAAGACAAGGGCAGCGCCGAGCGTGATGTCTACAAGGCGAATTTCCATGCGCCGGAGATGAAATGATGCAGATGCTGCGCGCCATTTTCCAGCCGACGGAATTCACCGGCAAGCATATGCTGGCCATTCTGGTGGCATTCTTCGGTGTCATCATTACCGTCAATCTGATGATGGCGCGGTTTGCTATCACGAGCTGGAGCGGGCTGGTCGTACCCAACACCTATGTGGCGAGCCAGCAGTTCAACGGAAAGGCGGAAGAAGCCCGTGCCATCTCGGCGCTCGGCTACGAAGTGGACCTTGGCGCCAATGCCGATGGCCTGCAGATCACGCTCACGGACCGCGATGGTCGGGTGGCCCGCGCCGATGAGGTGACGGCCTCGTTGCGGCGGCCTGTGGGAACCCACGAAGACCGGGAACTGGTTTTCAACGCCAATCAGGCAGGCATCTACGTCGCCGACGGACGGCTTGCCGAAGGCGAATGGATCGCCCATGTCACCGCCGTCAAGGATGGACAGGCGATCTATCACAAGGCGCGGCGGTTCCATGTCGAGGCAGACGGGAGCGTGCTGAAATGAGTTGCTGTGCGGCGGGAACGGAAAGCGCTGCCGAACTTGAAGCGCTGAAGACGGAAGGACCGTCCACTGAAGAGATGTGGCTGTCGAGCCGCTCTCTGGGTAATGGCAAGCGCCAGCTCGACCTGATCGTTCCCGGGGTACATTGCGGCGCCTGCATTGCGCTTTTGGAAAAGGAATTGCCGAAGGTCTCGGGCGTCGATCATGCCCGCGTCAACCTGTCGACACGGCGGGTGGCGGTGGTATTTGACGAGAATGCTGGTGATGACGGGTACCCGGAAGCGGTGCTGAGCGCGCTTGGTGACCGGTTCAAGGCGCTGGGCTATCCGGCGCATCTGCCCGGCGGCGCCGAAGAGGGCGTTGATCCGGTGTTTCGCGATCTGCTCAAGGCGCTCGCGGTGGCGGGCTTTGCCTCGATGAACGTGATGCTGCTGTCGGTCTCTGTCTGGTCGGGGGCGGAGGCCGCGACGCGGGATCTGTTTCACTGGATCTCGGCGCTGATCGCCGCTCCGGCACTGGCCTATTCGGGACGGATCTTCTTCTCGTCCGCCTGGGGCGCGCTGCGTCATGGCCGCGCCAACATGGATGTGCCGATTTCGCTGGGGGTGATCCTGGCCTATGCGATCTCGCTCCACGAGACCATCACCCATGGCGAACACGCCTATTTTGATGCATCCGTCACCTTGCTATTCTTCCTGCTGGCAGGCCGCACGCTCGACCACATGATGCGCGAAAAGGCCCGGTCGGCGGTGCGCAATCTGGTGCGGCTGTCGCCGCGTGGCGCGATGGTGATCCAGCCTGACGGCAGCCGCGATTACATGGCGCTCGATGAAATCGAGGCGGGCATGCGGCTGGCGGTGGCGCCGGGAGACCGGATACCGGTCGACGGGCGGGTTGTTTCCGGCCGGTCGGACATGGATTTTGCCGTCGTCAACGGCGAGAGCGCACCGCAGATGGTCGAGCCCGGTTCGCTGACGCCTGCGGGCACGCTCAATTTGACCGGGGCGCTGGTGCTGGAAGCAACCCGCGACGCCAAGTCGTCATTCCTGGCCGAGATGGTGTCGATGATGGAAGCGGCGGAAAGTGGCCGTGCCGGTTATCGCCGCATTGCCGACCGGGCTTCGGCGATCTACGCGCCGGTCGTGCACATTCTGGCGCTTGGCACCTTCATCGGCTGGATGATGGTGACAGGTGACTGGCGGATGGCGATGATGACCGCTGTTGCAGTGCTGATCATCACCTGTCCCTGTGCGCTCGGACTCGCGGTTCCGGTGGTCCAGGTGGTGGCGGCGGGACGGCTGTTTGAAAACGGCATCATGGTCAAGGACGGATCCGCCATGGAGCGGTTGGCCGAAACCGACCGGGTTGTATTCGACAAGACCGGGACGCTGACCCGGGGCCAACCGCGGCTGATCAATTCGGCCACGGTAGCGCCGAACCATCTGGCTATTGCCGCGCGGATTGCGCGGGCTTCACGTCACCCGCTGAGCCAGGCGCTGGCCGCGCATGAGGCGGGTAACGGGTTCATGCCGGAATTGGACATTGTCGAGGCGCCCGGTGATGGCGTCGAGGCGATTTCGAGCGATGGCGATGTCTACCGGCTTGGCCGGGCGGCGTTTGCGCTGGACGGCCATGATGATGGCCTCGACCAGATGGATGCAGCCAGCCAGGTAATCTTGTCGAAGAACGGCCGTTTCCTCGATGTGTTCCTGTTCTCCGATCAGTTGCGGCGTGGGGCTGCGCAGGCCATCGCCCGGCTGAAGGCGCTTGGCATCGAAGCGGAAATCTTGTCGGGTGACCGGGAATTGCCGGTCAAGGCACTGGCGACTGATCTGGGAGTCAGTGATTACGTGGCCGGTGTGCGGCCACGCGGCAAGGTCGACCGGGTCAAGGCGCTGTCTGCTGCCGGTGGCAGGCCCCTGATGGTTGGCGACGGCCTCAATGACGCCCCGGCACTGTCGGCGGCGCATGTGTCTATGGCGCCGGCGAGTGCCGCCGATGTCGGGCGAATGGCTGCCGATTTCGTGTTTCTGCACGATTCGCTGGAAGCGGTGCCGCTGGCAATCGAGGTGTCGCGCAAGGCCGGCAAACTAATCCGGCAGAATTTCGCGCTGGCCGTCATCTATAATTGCATTGCCGTGCCTGCGGCCGTGCTGGGGCATGCGACCCCTCTGGTCGCGGCATTGGCGATGTCGTCGTCATCGGTGATCGTGGTGCTCAACTCGTTGCGGCTGAGGCGCAAGACCCGGATCGAGCAATTTGCCCGCAATGAACCCGGCGTCTCGGCAGTGGCCACGGTTGCGGATCCGGGCCTCGGTGCGCCGGTATGACCAACCTCATTTTCCTGATTCCCATCGCGTTGTTTCTCGGCGGATTGGGGCTTGCAGGTTTTCTCTGGTCGATGAAAAGCGGACAGTACGACGATCTCGACGGTGCCGCCTGGCGAGTCCTTGATGATGATGACGACAAACCGAAACCGGATTGACCGCCGTCAACTGCACTCTCGGCTTTGTGATAGCTGACGACCGGTCCGCCATGCCATGAGGCTTGCCGAGCGCTGAGCAATGGGCCACAGATGCAGCCAATTGTGTGTGAACAGCGGAGAACGGACATGGCGAAAGCGGAAATCGGAGTCATCGGACTGGGCGTGATGGGCGCCAATCTGGCCCTCAACATTGCTGATAATGGCTACCACGTCGCCGTCTATAACCGGACCACGTCGCGCACCGACGAATTTGCCGCTTCAGCGGGAGAATTGGCCGACCGGGTCACGGCCTGTGCCACGCTGGAAGAATTCGTCGCTGCGATCAAACCGCCGCGTCCGGTGATCATCATGGTCAAGGCCGGCGCGCCGGTTGATGAGCAGATCGCAGCACTGCAGCCGCTGTTAGAAGCCAATGACATCATCATCGACGCCGGCAACGCCAATTTCCGCGATACCATGCGCCGCTTCACCGATCTTGAGGGCTCGGGCCTGACCTTTATCGGCATGGGTGTTTCCGGCGGTGAGGAGGGCGCGCGCCACGGACCATCGATCATGGTTGGTGGTGCCGAGGCGGCCTGGAAGCGTGTCGAACCGGTGCTGACCGCGATCTCTGCGAAATATGAGGGCGAGGCCTGCGCCGCGTGGCTGGGCGAGAACGGCGCGGGACATTTCGTCAAGACCATTCACAATGGCATCGAATATGCCGACATGCAGATGATCGCCGAGGTCTATGGCGTCATGCGCGATCATCTGGGCATGGACGCGCCGTCGATTGCGGCGGTGTTTTCGGCCTGGTCGACCGGTCCGCTCGATTCCTATCTGATCGACATTACTGCCGAAGTGCTCAAGGTCAGTGACGTCGTCTCGAATCGTCCGATCGTCGATATCATCGTCGATGCCGCAGGCCAAAAAGGAACTGGCCGCTGGGCGGTGATCGAAAGCCAGATGATGGGCGTACCGGCAACGGCAATCGAAGCGGCGGTGGCCGCGCGCAGCCTGTCGGCAATGCGGGCCGAGCGGAAGAACGCGCAGGTGCGGTTTGGGCTTCCCCCACAGCAGGCACGGCGGGAAGGCCAGCAGGTCATCGACGATCTCGAAAAGGCGCTGCTGGCTGGCAAGGTCGCGGCCTATGCGCAGGGCTTTGCGGTGATGACAGCGGCATCGGCTGAATTTGACTGGAAGTTGCCGATGGCGACGACCGCACGGATCTGGCGCGCCGGCTGCATCATCCGCTCGCGGTTTCTCGATGAGATCGCTACGGCGTTTACCGACACCCCGGATGTAGCCAATCTGGCGATGACGCCGGCGTTTTCGAAAATCATCGAAGAGACCGACGGCAGCTTGCGGCGCATTGTTTCGGAATCGGTGCTCAACGGGTTGCCGGTGCCGGCGCTAGCTAGTGCGGTGAGCTATTTCGACACCTATCGGCGTGAACGCGGAACCGCCAATCTCATCCAGGCGCAGCGCGATTTTTTCGGTGCTCACGGGTTTGAGCGCTTTGATGCTGATGGCGCGCATCACGGGCCTTGGGGAGGCGAACAGGGCTAACGCAGCCGCGGGGACCGGCTGACGCGAGCGCTCACATCGCTGCCGATTTGATCAGAGATGGCCCGGCGGGCCGGATCCGGCTACCAGTCGGTGAGGTTGTTTTCGATGACGCTCAGGCCTGACTCGAGCCGGCTTGCGCCAGTCTGCCCCAAAGTCTCCAGCAACTTGGCTTCATAGCTGCGCGCCAGTTCGACCAGATCTTGATACTGGCGCCGCCCTTCGCGGGTGAGCTGGATGTGTTCGATGCGCCGGTCATGCTCGTCGGCCTGGCGGTTGATCCACTTGCGCTCCTCGAGCGAGCGTATGGCGCGGCTGACCTTGGTCTTGTGCATGGAAGAATGGGCGCCGATCCCGGTTGCCGTGGTCTTGCCGAACTGACCGATGGTGGCCAGGGTGCGCCACTCCGGGCGGGTCATGCCGTGGCGCTCGCGGTAGAGCGTGGCGAACTGGCGGCTGACGGTTTCCGCGGCACGGGCAAGGCGGTAGGGCAAGAAACCCTCTAGCGCCAATATGTCGTCCTGCGGATCTGTCTTGAGGTTGGCGTGGGGTGGCATGTCGGATTTCGGCTTTCATGGACGTTGCGTTTGTAACAGTTACAATCGCGCCGAATAGACCGAATTTCCTGTCAGCGCAATTGCCATGGGTTCAGTATAATCCTAATCCTCGATCTAATCGATTTTACAAACGGCCCTGAGCGGAGAAACCGATGGAACGTAGCCAGATCAACGACATCCTCGAAGAGAGCGACCGGTTCATCCGGTCGTTCGGCTATATTCTGCCGCCGTTTGCCTATTGGAGCCCGGAGGAAATGCGCCGCCGCACCACCAGCGACGGAAAGAATATCCGCGCCAATCGGCTGGGGTGGGACATCACCGATTACGGACAGGGTAATTTCGATGAACTCGGGCTGTTCCTGTTTACCGTCCGCAACGGCTCGGCTGAGGATTTGGCAAAGGGCAGGGGGATGCTCTACGCCGAGAAGATCATGATCTCGCGCAAGGATCAGCTGTCACCGATGCACCGCCACAACATCAAGGCGGAAGACATCATCAATCGTGGTGGCGGCAAGCTGGTGCTGGAACTGTTCGCGTCAGCCGAAGACGGCTCGGTTGATCCCGACGCCAAGGTGTCCGTACTGACCGACGGCGTGGTTCGAAACCTGGACGCGGGCGGGTTGCTCAAGCTTGATCCGGGCGAAAGTGTCACCCTGATGCCCGGCGTCTGGCATGCGTTCTGGGGAGAGGGGGCCGACGTGCTGATCGGCGAAGTCTCGACCGTCAATGACGATCTGACCGACAATGTGTTTCGCGAGCCGATCGGTCGCTTCTCGACCATCATCGAAGACGACAAGCCAGCCCATTTGCTGGTGTCGGATTACGACGTCTGGCTCTGAGAATACTGTCGGTCGCCGTGCCTGCCGATTGGGCTTTGTGGGCGGTCGATAAAACAAAGAACGCCAGCCCTGACCCCGCATGGCCCTGACTGGCGTCCTGGAAAAACCGTGCCGCTGCTCCATCCCCGCCCCGAGGTGAAACAGTTTACGGTTCCTCGTGTGTGGTTACAGCGGCGGCGTGCCGATCAGCCCGAGCCGTGCAGCTTTGGCAAGACCGGCCATGCGATTGGGTACCTGCAACTTGAGCATGGCCACCGAAAGAACCGCAGAGACTTCACTGCTGGTCAGTTCCAGCCCGTTGCCGATGTCCACGTCGGTGCGCCCTTCAGCGCATTGGCGCAGGCAATTAAGTTCGGTGCGTGTCAGGGGTATCAGCCCTCTGTCCCTGCCAAGGTCCATGGTGTGTCCTCTTGCAATGATCTGGATTCCAGATTCCTGCTGGTGCAGCATCGGTGCCGACCGCATGAAAATCAGTGTTTCCGGTTCAAATTCTGAGGATGGTTATGCACTGAATGGCTGCAAGTCACATTCACTGCGCGCGCCATTCTTCTGGAATGTGGTAAGGATGAAATGATGAATTCGAGAACGATCGGCTCGTTTTTCAACTCTGGTGCAGAGTGCTGAACAGTCGGCTCAGGAGGCGGGCCGGTGCGTCTTGCGGTAGGCGCTAGGTGTCATGTCGAACCATCTGACTGCAGACCGCGTGAAGGCGGCGGGTGCTGAGAAACCCAATTTGTAGGTGATGGCGGAGAGCGACAGTGTTGTCTCCAGAAGCAGTCGTTCAGCCATTTCCCGGCGGCATTCGTCGAGCAGATTCTGCATGCTGGTTCCGGTTTCTGTAAGCCGGCGTTGCAGGGTGCGGGGACTCATGCCGAGACGTTCGGCTTCCTCGGTCAGGGTTGGAACCTTGCCGGCCAAATTTTCGGCCAGATGAAGACGGATGGCGGTTGCCGGATCGTCGCCATCTGCATGTCGGATCGTCAGTGCATCCATCTGCTGCGACATGATGGCAAACAGACGTGGATCGGCGCCAGGATTGGCGCGTGCGAGAAACTCTGTTGGCAGAATAAGAGCGTTGATGGGCGCATCGAAAGTTACATTTCGAGTCAGTAACTCCTTGTGTAGATTGATGTTTGTGGGTTTCTTGCGCACAAGTTCGAGTTGTACGCGATTGATGTCATGGCCCAAAACTGTCCTGAAATGAGACAGCGTCTGCGCCACGCCCATATCCACATATTGATCGCTGTGCAGGATCAACGGAGAGTAGGCCCATTCAAAATGAGTATGCCGGGCGCCTATCTCCAGTGTGCACACACTTGTCTCGCCGGCCTTGTGAAGATTGCGGCCCAGGAAAACCAACAGATCGCGCACCGTCGGGGCACTCATCAGCGCGTAACCAAATGGTCCGCTTGCGCCTTTTTCGAATATTACCGATGACTTCAGGCCAAACAGATCATCGCCCGAGATCATGGCCAGTGCTTCCATGAAACGGCACAGGCGATCGAGACTGACCCTTTCGCCAATTGTATCAAAACGGTCCGGATCCAGACCGCAGGCGCGTGCAATGGGGGCAGCGTCAATGCCACGGCCTGTCGCATAGGTGCCTATTGCGGAGGCAACACCGGCAGCAGCTTCAAACTGGTCGGCTAGTGATGGGGTCATTGCTTTGGCGTGTGATGTAAAGGAATTGACGCTTCAGGTGAAGCATGTATCGTTCCTTTTGTCGACTTCAAGGGTAAGCTCGAATTCTGTTTTTCTGATCATTTTCAAATGTGTTGCCATGAACCATCGATTTATGCCGCCCAACTTTCGCTTGCCTGATGACGCACATCCGCGCATTTGCTCGCTCTTTGAGCTTTGGCTCAAGGCTTGTGATGGCGGATTGCCCGATGTGACCTGTTTCGATGTAACGGCGCTGAGCGCCGAGTATCCCTTGCTGGCACGTATCGGTATAGATGATCCGGGCAGGGTATTGGTCTGGCGCGAGCTTCCTGCCAATGGCCATTGGCCGTTCGGTGCGCCGGTAAGTGGCAGGCCGGTGGTGGAATCCGTGCCGCCGCTCAGTGTCAGGCGGGTTATGAATTCGTTCACCGAAACGCTTGAGAGCGGCATGCCGGATTATTTCGAGACAACATCGTGGATGTATGGTGGCAGAACACGGGCGCTGTCGCGGCTGGTGGTTCCGGTAAATGCTGGTGCCGGGCGGGAATTGATCGCATTATGGGAAACGATGACCCCGCCGGCAGCGCCCTGAGGCAATTCAGGCACCGGTCCGGTTCGCGAAAAGAATTTTAAGCCTATAGTATCTTCGTCGATCCGTGATAAACAAAGGTCAAAGGCTGTGGTGCCCCGCGAGACGGGTTGACCTCATGCCGACTGGATCAAATTGGAGTATATAGATGTCTGTCTCTCCCGCCGTTTCGATCAAAACCGCCAAATCTTTTTTCCAGTGGGAAGATCCGTTCCTGATCGCTGATCAGTTGAGCGATGAAGAGCGCATGATCGCTGACGCAGCGGCCGCGTTTGCCGCCGACAAGCTGGCGCCACGGGTGACTGACGCTTATTTGAACGAAACCACCGACCGGGACATCTTCTCCGAAATGGGTGCTGCGGGTCTGCTCGGCGTCACCGTGCCGGAACAATATGGCGGCGCGGAAGCAGGCTACGTGTCCTACGGGCTGGTGGCGCGCGAAGTCGAGCGGGTGGATTCAGGCTACCGGTCGATGATGAGTGTCCAGTCGTCCCTGGTGATGTACCCGATCCAGGCTTACGGCAGCGAAGAACAACGGATGAAATATCTGCCGAAGCTTGCCAGCGGCGAGTGGGTCGGCTGCTTTGGCCTGACCGAGCCCGATGCCGGTTCCGATCCGGGCGGTATGAAGACCCGCGCCAGGAAGTCCGATGGTGGCTATGTGCTCAACGGCGCGAAAATGTGGATCTCGAATTCACCGATCGCCGATGTGTTCGTGGTCTGGGCCAAGTCCGAAGCGCATGACAACCAGATCCGCGGCTTCGTGCTGGAAAAGGGCATGAAGGGTCTGTCGGCACCGAAGATCGGCGGCAAGCTGTCGTTGCGCGCCTCGATCACCGGCGAAATCGTCATGGAAAATGTCGAGGTCGGCGAAGAGGCGCTGTTGCCGAATGTTTCGGGTCTGAAGGGCCCGTTCGGCTGCCTCAACCGGGCACGCTACGGTATCTCATGGGGCGTGATGGGGGCGGCTGAGGATTGCTGGCACCGCGCGCGTCAGTACGGTCTTGACCGCCACCAGTTTGGCAAGCCGCTGGCCGGCACACAGCTGTTCCAGAAGAAGCTCGCCGACATGCAGACCGAAATTGCGCTGGGGCTGCAGGGCAGCCTGCGCGTTGGCCGGTTGATGGACGATGGCCGTTTTGCGCCGGAGATGATCTCGATCATGAAGCGCAACAATTGCGGCAAGGCGCTCGACATCGCCCGGATGGCGCGCGACATGCACGGCGGCAACGGCATCCAGGCGGAATACCACGTCATGCGCCATGCCCAGAACCTGGAAACGGTCAACACCTATGAAGGCACACATGATGTGCATGCGCTGATCCTGGGTCGCGCGCAAACCGGCATTCAGGCGTTTTTCTGAGCCGTTCTGAAATCCGAGCCTTTATGAACAGGACGAGTCGCCACCATGGCGGCTCGTTTTTTTGCAGTGTGGTCGGCGACTGCGCGGCTTTGCTGGCTGCTAATCGGAGCGCTGGGCGTTAGCCTGAGCGATTGAAGCGGTTGGCGGATCTCGCTGTCCGGGCGCTCACCGACAACGCGCCGGAAGAAATGTCAGCGGAAACCGCGGCCATCCAGAAGCAATTCAACCGGATGCATTTCATCCATCGATAGGTCGGCCAGGCGGGGTGGAATGGCCACACACCCCACCTGGCCCCAACCCGGCTACAGACCGAGGTCGGTAAGCCCGGGGTGATCGGCCGGGCGCGGACCCAAGGGCCAGCGGAACTTTCGCTCGGCTTCGCTGATGGGCAGATCGTTGATCGAGGAGAACCGGTTTTCCATCAGGCCGTCCTGATTGAATTCCCAGTTTTCATTGCCGTAAGAGCGGAACCAGTTGCCGCTGTCGTCGTGCCATTCATAGGCATAGCGGACGGCGATGCGGTTGTCGGTATAGGCCCACATTTCCTTGATCAGCCGATACTCCAGCTCTCGGTCCCACTTGCCGACCAGGAACGCCTCCGCTTCGGTGCGACTGGTTACGAAACTGGTGCGGTTGCGCCATTTCGTATCTTCCGTGTAGGCAAGCGCCACCTTGGCCGGATTGCGTCCGTTCCAGCCGTCTTCGGCGAGCCTGACCTTCTGGCGTGCGGTCTCTTCGGTGAAAGGAGGTGTGAGTGGGCGGGCGTTCATGGGGTTTCTCCTTGTAGTGAAAACTCGGCTGCGTATTAAAGCTCGATCTCGATTCTTGCCGAACCCTTTACCGGGACTGCGCAGCAGATGAGGATCTCGTCGTCGGCCCGGTCGGCCTCCGGTTCGTTGCGGTAGATGACCGATCCGGAACTCAGCTTGGTCGCGCAACTGCCGCAGCTGCCTTGGCGGCAACCGAAATCAGGGTTGAGGCCATGCGCCTCGGCGAATTCAAGGATGGGGCCATCGGCTTTGGTCCAGGCATGCTCGACCCCGGAGGCGGCGAAGACAATGACAGCCTCTTCGGCCTCCTCGACTTCATCAACGGGGATCGTCGGGGAGGGGGCTGCGCTCCCGCATCAGCGGTGCGGTGCAACGACGCCGGACCGAAGGCTTCGGCATGAATACGCGCGTCGTGCACTCCAAGCATGCGTAGAGCATCGTAAATTGCCTGCATGAATGGCGGTGGGCCGCAGAGGTAGAAATCATAATCATCAAGCGGCAGTATTTGTCTCAGCACCTCTTTGGTGATGTGGCCGGTGCTGGTGAAATCGATGCCGGGTTTGTCGCCCGCCCGCGGCCGGTTGACGAATGAGAAGTATCGGATTTTGCCCGCCGTCTGGATTTCGAGGTCGTGAAAGGTCTTGCCGAAGGCGCGCTCGTGGGTGTCCCGGGTTGCATGCAGTATCGTCAGCGGACGCGGGTTGCCCGCTGGCATGCCCTGATTGACGACGTGCCGGGCCATGGAAATCATGGGTGTGATACCGACACCGCCGGCAATCAGCACCGCCGGCCGTTTGATGGTCGGATCGATGAAGAAGGTGCCTGTGGGCGCCTTGATCTCGACCAGGTATCCGGGGCCGACTGCCTCATGCAGATAGCATGATGCCTGACCATGCTCCTCGCGCTTGACGGAAATGCGGTAATGCGGGTCCTGAGGCGCCGATGACACCGTGTAGGTGCGGACGTAAGGCGGTTCGTCGCTTTCGGGGGCGATGCGAATGGTGAGGAACTGGCCGGCCTGAAACGGCGCAAGTCCGCCGCCATCGGCGGGTTCGAGATAGAATGACCGGATTACCGAACTTTCGTCTTCGACAGCTGCGACCCGGAATGGCCGCCAGGCATGGCGGTCGCTGTCTGCAATTTGGCTTTCCGTGGCTTGTAACTGTTGCTGCCAATTGCCCGTCATCAGCGTGCTTGGCGCGTAGGCCTCGAATTCGTAGCGGATCGGTAGCGCGTTTTGCCGCCAGCAGCCGTGATCGAGTGTGAACCGCCAGGCCCGTTCAGCGCCTTCGAAGGCAACAACCTGCGGGTCATCCTCGGGCAACAATTCCACCGTGCCGGTGAGGTGGAGAAGATCGCCGGATTGGAAATCAGCAAAGAGCAGCCCGGCCTTCGGGTTGACGAGGAAATTGCCAAGCGTATTGAAGTAATGATTGCCGCTGTAATCAGGGATCGTCAGCGTGTTGGCTTCGATCCGAACAAAACCTGGTTTGCCGCCGCGATGGGAGACATCGACACCCTCGGCGGGGGACTGTGTTGCGGTGCGGTCGTAGCTGGATACAAAGAAGGTGTCAGCGGCGCCAATCATGGCGCGAGCCTTGTCATCGAATTCACGGAAGGTCTGAACGCCAATCTCGGTACCTGATTGCGCGGGCGTGTGATCAGTATCGAGCGTGCGGCTTTGAATATATTGCGGACAATTGCCGAATGACTGGTCGACGGCGAGAGTGAAACCGGTGGCATCCGTTGACGTCACCTGGCCGTTCAGGCGGTTGCGGCGGCGTGTCGATGGATCAATGCCAAGCAGGCCAAGTTTCGCGCCGGATTTGATCGTGCCATGCAGCGGGTCGGTACCCGCGGCTGTCGCGCGAACCGAGATGGTGGTCGTGTCCGGTGTTGACAGGAAGCCCGGCTGACCGGTGAGGACCGATGCCCAGGGCCAGTCATCGGCATCGACGCCGCCCACCACCAGGAACCGAAGTTGGGCAAAAAATGTCCGGTGCTGGTCGAGCAGAAACGTTCGAATGAAGCGTTGTCCGAACTGCTCCGCCGTCTCGCGTTTGTCGATGCGTGCCTGCATACGCTGTTCGCCGTCATGAAATGGCGAAACGTCGGGCTGCGTTTCTTTGTCGGGGTGCATTTGGGGTCTCGCGGAAGGTGGTGATAAAGCCTCGCCGCCGGAAAGCCGGGGGAGCTTTCCGGTCTCCCTCCTCCGGAGGACGGTATCCGGGATCGGGGGCGAGGCAGACGGTGAGGCTTAGGCAGCCAGACCGACCTTGGTTGAGGGCATCGGAACGAAACCGTCCAGTGCCTCGATATTCTTGAGCAATCGGCGAACGTTGGGGTAGGGCTCGAGCGAAATACCACCTTCGGGCGCGTGCGCCGTGTAGGAGTAGATTGCCACATCGGCGATTGTGGGCCGCTCGCCGACCAGAAACTGGCGACCTTCCATCAGCGTTTCGAGCAGGCCGAGCAGCTTGGCTGCCGTTGCCTTGCAGGCCTCAGGATCGAGCGGAGCATTGAAGACGGTAATCATGCGTGCGGCCGCCGGGCCAAAGGCCAGGTCGCCAGCGGCGAGGCTGAGAAATTTCTGCACTTCGGCTTCGGCTGCCGGGTCGGTGGGCAAATAGGACGGCGCATATTTTCGGGCGAGATAGACCAGAATGGCGTTGGAATCGGCAATCACCGTGTCGCCATCCTCAATCACCGGCACCTGACCGGCGGGGTTGAGCGCCAGGAAAGGCGGCTTCTTGTGTTCGCCGGCGGGCAGATCGACCTCGATCACTTCATGTGCGATGCCGGCAAGATTGGCAAACAGACGTACCCGGTGCGCGTGGCCGGATTTGGGGAAGCTGTGAATTCGTATCGCCTGAGACATGGGTTTACCTTTTACGGTGGGGATGGTGCGTTTGGTTTGCAGATGCAGATTTAGCAAACCGAAATGCTGGCGATAATCCATTGCCTTTGCGAATGATCATGTACAAAATGGCGATAGTAATTGATCCGGAGGCGGGGACACATGGACAGGATCGGCGCAATGCGGACATTCGCCGCGGTGGCGGCGCAGCACTCCTTCACCTCGGGGGCGCGGCGGTTGGGGATCAGCACCAAGCTCGCCAGCAAACAGGTGCGGCAGCTTGAGGAGCAACTCGGCGCGCAACTGCTCAACCGGACCACGCGCAGTGTCTCGCTGACCGAGACCGGACGGGCCTATTTCGAGCGATGTGTGCCCTTGCTCGACCAGTTCGACGAATTGGAAGGGCTGGTGCAGGAGCGCCAATCCGAACTGGCCGGGCCGATCCGGCTGACCGCGCCGACCGGGTTTGGCAGTCTTGAGCTGGTCAATGCAATCCGGCCGTTTCAGCTCGCCCATCCGAAGGTCTCGCTCGACATGCACCTGTCGGACCAGCATGTGGCGATCGTCGAGGAGGGGATCGATATCGCGGTTCGGTTCGGGGCGCTGAAGGATTCAAGCCTGGTGGCGCGCAAGCTGATGGACATGCGCATGGTGGTGGTGGCGGCGCCGGACTATCTGGCCCGGCACGGTCGGCCGTCTGACGCTTACGGACTGGCGACCCACAATTGCCTGATCCAGAAGACCTCGGCCACCCCGCAGGACTGGCTGTTCCGGATCGGCGGCAAGCAGGTTCTGGTTCATGTCGATGGCTCGTTTCACGCCAATTCGCCGCGGGCGCTCACGCATATGGCGATCGGCGGGCTGGGGATCGCCCGGTGCCCGCATTACGCCGTGGCGCCGTTCATCGCCAGCGGCGAACTGGAGCTGCTCTTTCCCGAGCTCGAGGTGACCACCATGGCGCTCTACGCGGTCTATCCTCCCGGCCGTCACCTGACCGCGCGGATACGGGCGCTGATTGATCACCTGGCGGAGACCTTCAGATAAGCGCGGGCGTCGGGCCGCTGCGATAACCTCTCAGAGACCGCCTTCGACCGTGGTCAGGCCGAGAATTTTCCAGGACTGCATGCCGCCGCGATAGTAGGAAATACGCTCCGCCGGGTAGCCTTCACGCAGCATCGCGCGGATGGCGGTGGGCGACTGGCTGCACCACAGGCCGTTGCAATAGAGCGCGACAGGGGCAGCATTTGCGCAGTCCCACGCCTCGCCGGTTCTGGTGCAGCCGAGTTCACCCAGACGATCAGCGATCTCGGTGTAGGGAATGTTGAGCGAGCCGGGAATGGTTTCCCCTGCGTGCCAGTCGATGGTGCGGGCGTCGATGACCAGAGCCTGATTGTCGGCCAGCAAATCGAGCATTTCCAGCTCACCGATGGTAGCGACGCCTTCGGCAACCTGAAACGGCTGGATGCAGAACGGCGGGCAGGCGCGCGAGGTCTGGGCGAAATAGCCGGTGATCTCGTGCTCGGTGTCCTGAATGCGTTCGATGGTTACCGGGCCATCGGCGGTGTTGACCTCGACGCTGGCGATGTCGGGGCGGATCTTGACCACCACTTCGCTGTCTTGCGCGTAGCCCACGCTGCCGGCAAGAGCAAACCAGATCAATCCGAAAAATACCGCCAAGCGTTGCATTTCAACCTCCCTTGCCGCTGGTTTGCGGCGCTCCATCCTGCGTTGCACGCAGTATCGGCAGCCGCGATGACGCTGTAAAGGGCCGCGTGCATGGATAAATGGATACGGCCTCGGAGCGACCGGATTTAGTCGCCGAGGAATTGGGCGATGACGGCCGCCTGCTGCTTGCGCCCGTCGGGATCGAGCCCGGTCTTGAGCGAACAGAACTGTTCGGCCCATTCGGAGGTGCGGATCCGGATCGGCGGGTTTTCGGCCGCAATGCAGTCAATCGCCACGGCGGCGACCTCCTGGGCGGTCTGGTAGATGTTCTGGTCGCGCCGGCTTTCTGCACCACCGATGTATTTCTGCAGGATCGGCAGGTACTCGTCCTCGAGCATGCCGCCGGTCTCGCTCACCTGCTTGAGCACGTTGTTGGCAAATTCGGAGGTGATGCCGCCGGGTTCGACCACGCTGAAATCGAGGCCGAAGGAGGGCGTTACGTAGCTCGCAAGCGATTCCATGTAGCCTTCGACGGCGAATTTGGCCGCGCAGTAGATCTCGTTGAACGGCTGGCCGACCAGCCCGCCGACCGAGGAGATGGCGATGACATGGCCCTGGCGGCGGGCGCGCATATGCGGCAGCACCGCCTTGGTGCAGCGGACCACGCCCATGAAATTGACATCCATCACCCAGCCGATTTCGGCTTCGCTCGCCTGCTCGGTGGAGCGGACGAAGCCGGCGCCGGCATTGTTAATCAGCACATCGATATGGCCATTCTCGGCCATAATGGTGTCGACCGCGCTGGCGATGCTGGCGCTGTCCTGCACATCAAGCTGCAGCACGTTGAGGCTGACACCGGCGTCGCTGGCGGCCTGATCAAGGGCTGCGCGCTTATCGAGATTGCGCATCGTGGCGTAGACCTTGTGGCCGGCCTGGGCGGCCTGCACCGACAGCTCGATGCCGAGACCGGTGGAGGTGCCGGTGATGAGGACGATCTTCTGCATGACGAATTCCTGACGGTTGGGGCAAGTTTCAATGTTAGTGCGCGCTTACGCCGATCCAGACGCGCTCGAAGGTGAGGTCGATTTCGGATTTCTGGACGGCGCGGCCCGCAAGCAGCGCGGTGCGGGCCAGATGCATGGCGGGGGCGACCAGCAGCACCGTGAGCGTGGCGATCGGCAGCGGCGCCAGCGTGCCGTCATCGACCGCGCGCTGCAGCATGGCGGCGATTTCGGCCTGCATGTAGCCGATGCTGCGGCTTTGCGCGGCGGTCAGCACCTGGGCGGCGCCGGCATATTCAACGAACTGGAAATCATGCGGGTGGGCCGAGACGAAATCGAACAGGTCGCGCCACATGCGGCGGATCATGGCGCGGGAACAGGGCTCGTCTTGGGCGGCAACGATGATGCCGTGAAACTCGGTCTTGATCTCCAGATAGACCTTCTGGAGCATGTCCTCCTTGCTGTCGAAATGCAGATAGATGGTGCCCGGCGAAATGCGGGCCCGCTTGGCGACATGACCGACGGAGACCGCGCCAATGCCTTTTTCCGCGACTTCGCGCACCAGCGCCTCGTGGATGCGGGTTCGGATTTGTTCGGCGGTGGGTCTTGGCATCAGACAGCAATTCCAGTAATGAATATTCATTACCCAATAGGCGTTGGCGGCGTTTGTTTCAACCCGAAATCCAATCGGAGTGCAGAATGGCGGACGGCAAACAGGTGGTGATGATCGGCGCGACCGGCGCCGTGGGCGGCGAGGTGGTCAAGGCGCTGCTTGGCATGGACAGCGTCGCGGGCATCACGCTGATCGGGCGGCAGCGCTATGAGGGATCATCGAGCGCGAAAGTCAGCCAGCATGTGGCCGATGTCACCGATCCCGAAAGCTACCGGCATCTGCTGGCCGGCCACAGCCACGCGATCTGCACGCTTGGTGTCGGCCAGCCCTCGAAGGAAGGCCGTGCGCAATTTCTCAGGATCGACCGCGATCTTCCGCTGGCGTTCGGCCTCGCCTGTCGCGAGGCCGGGGTCGGGCATTTTCAATTGCTGAGTTCGGTGGGTGCCGACGCCACATCGAAATCCTTCTATCTGCGCAGCAAGGGCGAACTGGAACGCGGGCTTTTAGCACTCGAATTTGCGCGGCTAAGCCTGTTTCACCCGAGCATGATCCTGACTCCAACCAACCGCTACGGCGTCAGCCAGGCACTGACGCTTGCCGTCTGGCCCTGGCTCACGCCGCTGCTTGCCGGGCCGTTGCGCAAGTTTCGCGGCGTCAAACTGGCGCGGCTGGGCCAGGCCATCGCCCTCAATCTCGATCGCACCGCACTTGCGCGCACCGGAGAGGCCAGCGAAATCCTCGAATGGGATGATTTCAACCGGATTTGTGAGGGGTAGAGCGTCGTGCGAATAACAGGCCTCATTCTGCCACAAGGATTTTAAGGGCTGACAAGGATTTTAGAATGGTCGATAGATACCCACCTGCTGACCCACTCTTTTCTATTTCAATGTATTAAGGCAGCATGTTTTAAGGCTGGAGACGAGCTGAATTAATGACGGGTGGTGTGAAGTGAGTGACGGTCTGCGCGGAACGGACTGGACAAGGTCAGAGGTCCAACTCTGCGTGGCAACCTATTTTGATCTGCTTGAGAAGCAAAACGCCAATGAGCCCTTTATAAAAGCTCACGTGTACCGAGACCTTGCTCAGCAAACGGGCCGTACCGCTTCGTCAATCGAATTCAAGTTTCAAAACATATCTGCTGTGCTGAATGAGATGGGGCTGGATTGGCTGACCGGACTTGCTCCTCTGGCGAATTTTCAAAAACTTTTGGCCGAAACGATCATCGAATACGAAGATAGAGTCAGAGCGCTTGAGACCGTTTCTGAGCCGAAGGGTCTCGAAGACTTGGCCGGTTTATTTGTCGAATCGCCGCCTGAAAGGGCGACCGGGAAAACGTCTATCCCTGAATATATGGAAAAACTTGTACGCAAATTCGACCCAGTTGAACGTGACCGGAAGAATAGACTTCTGGGCGAAGCTGGTGAGGAAATTGCGCTCGAATACGAAAAACGATGCTTGCACGCGATCGAACGGCACGATCTCGCGGAAAACGTCCGGTGGGTGTCAAAAATCGAAGGTGATGGTGCCGGGTACGATATTCTGAGTTTTGATGGTCGTGGGGAAAAGAAGTTTATCGAGGTCAAAACAACAATTGGTAGCAACACCACGCCGTTTTTTATCAGTCGCAATGAGTTTGATTTTTCAAAACGGGAAACTGAACGATTCCGATTATTCAGGGTTTTCGATTTCCGGAAAAGCCCGAGGGCATTTGAGTTGCAGGGTCCATTGGAAAACTTTGTAAGATTGTCGACCGAGACATTTAGAGCGGATTTCCGAGCCTAAGCAGGTTTGTCACGCAGATACGTCGCACGCCCAAAAACAATCCCCGCCTTCATTCCGCCCGCCCATTGACACCACACCCCGTCGGGCATTCCTATGGCGCGAATTCCGGGCGTGGGAACAGCAATGAAATATTCGGCATTATCGATATTGCGGCAGGGGCTTTCGGGCAACAAGGGCTGGCAGCCGGCTTGGCGGGAACCGGAGCCCAAGAGCCATTATGATGTGATCATCGTCGGCGGCGGCGGGCACGGGCTGGCGACCGCGCATTATCTGGCGAAAAACCACGGCATCACCAATGTGGCGGTGCTCGAGAAGGGCTATCTCGGCTCCGGCAATGTCGGGCGCAACACCACGATCGTGCGGGCCAATTACCTGCTTGAAGGCAACGAGCCGTTCTTTGCGCATTCGCTGAGGCTGTGGGAAGGGCTCGAGCAGGAGCTCAATTTCAACGCGATGATGTCGCAGCGCGGGGTGATCAATCTCTATCACTCCGACGGGCAGCGCGACGCTTATGCGCGGCGCGGCAACGCGATGCGACTGGCGGGCGAGGATGCGGAGCTTTTGGGGCGCGAGGAAGTGCGCGAGATGCTGCCCTATCTCGATTTTGATAATGCACGGTTTCCGGTCCATGGCGGGCTGATGCAGCAGCGCGGCGGCACTGCGCGGCATGACGGCGTGGCCTGGGGCTATGCGCGCTCGGCCGACAGTCGCGGGGTGGATCTGATCCAGAATTGCGAGGTAACCGGCATCCGCCGCGAGGGCGGCAAGGCTGTGGGCGTGGAGACCTCGCGCGGCTTTATCGGCTGCAACCGGCTGGGGCTGGCGGCGGCGGGCAATTCATCCCGGGTGGCGGAAATGGCGGGGCTCCGGCTGCCGATCGAAAGCCAGGTGCTGCAGGCATTCGTTTCCGAAGGGATCAAGCCGTTCATCGACCAGGTGGTGACCTTTGGCGCGGCGCTGTTTTACATGTCGCAGTCGGACAAGGGCGGGCTGGTGTTCGGCGGCAGCCTGGATCTGTATAATTCCTACGCCCAGCGCGGCAATCTGGAAACGGTGGAAAGCGTGATGGAGGCTGCCTGCGCGATGGTGCCGGCGGTTGCCCGCGTCAAGGTTCTGAGATCCTGGGGCGGGGTGGTCGACATGTCGATGGATGGCTCGCCGATCATCGATCGCACGCCTGTCGCCGATCTCTATCTCAATGCCGGCTGGTGCTATGGCGGTTTCAAGGCGACGCCGGCCTCGGGCTGGTGTTTTGCGCATTTGTTGGCCACCGGGGAGACCCATGAACTGGCCAAGGCCTTCCGGCTCGACCGGTTTTCGCGTGGCTACCAGATTGACGAAACCGGGCATGGCGCCCAAGCCAATTTACATTAGGGGCGGAACCGATGGCCAGTCTGATCACCTGTCCCCATTGCGGGGTTCGGCCCAAGGAAGAGTTCACCATTCGCGGTGACGCCAAGCCGGTGCGGCCTGCGGCGGATGCGCCGTTCGCGGCCTGGGACGAGTTCGTGCATTTGTGCGACAATGTGCGCGGTGTGATGGCCGAGCACTGGCAGCATTCGGGCGGTTGCCGGCGCTGGCTGGTGGTGGAGCGCGATACATTTACCCATGATGTGCACGGCGTGACGGATGCGGCGAAATTTACCCGGGCGCGGGCGGAAAAGGCAGCACCTGCGAAGCCGAAGCGGGCGGCAAAGGCCGACACGCCGGGCAACAGTGCCGCCAAGCCCGGGAGGGCCAGGCCATGAGCTTCTCGCGGTTTGAGGATGGCGGGCTGATCGACCGGGCGCAGAAGATCGGGTTTTCGTTCGATGGCAGCCGGTTCGAAGGATTTTCGGGCGACACGCTGGCCTCGGCGCTGCTGGCGAATGGCGTGAGCCTGATGGGGCGATCGTTCAAATATCACCGGCCGCGCGGTCTGTTGAGCGGCGGGGCGTCGGAGCCGAATGCACTTGTTACGCTGGGCGATGGCACGACGCGGGAGCCCAATCTGCGCGCCTCGATGGTGGCGCTGCGTGACGGGCTGGTGGCCGAAAGCCAGAACCGCTGGCCGTCGCTGGGCTTTGATGTCGGCGCGGTCAATTCGGCGCTGTCGCCGTTTCTGGGCACCGGATTTTACTACAAGACCTTCATGTGGCCGGCGGCGCTGTGGGAAAAGCTCTACGAGCCGGTGATCCGCCGGGCGGCGGGGCTGGGACGGGCGAGCCACGCGCCGGACCACCAGGAGTATGAAAAGCGCTGGGCGCATTGCGATCTGCTGGTGATCGGTTCCGGGCCTGCCGGGCTAATGGCGGCGCTTCATGCTGCGCGGGCCGGGTTGCGGGTGGTGCTGTGTGATGAGAATGCCGGCTTTGGCGGGCGGTTGCTGAAGGACCGGGTCGAGATTGGCGATGCCGATGGCCCCGGCTTTGCTGCGGGTGTGATCGCCAAACTGGCTGGCAACGCGAATGTGCGGTTGCTCACCAACACAACAGTGTTTGGCGCCTATGACAGCGGTGTCTATGGCGCGGTCGAGCGGCGCGATGGCGAAACTTCCGGTCCAGCGCAGCGGGTCTGGCGACTTGTCGCCAAGCGCGCCGTGCTGGCTGCAGGCGCAGAAGAGCGGCCGCTGGTGTTTGGCGGCAATGACCGCCCCGGCGTAATGACGGCGTCGGCGTTGCGCGGGCTGGTGAATGCTCAGGCGATCCGGCCGGGCGATCATGTCGCTGTGTTTGCCACCGGCGGCTCGGGTCACGAGACGGCGCGGGATCTCATCAAGCGCGGGCTTGAGGTAACGCTTGTTGATGTGCGGACCGATGTGCCTGCGGCGGAACTGGCGGCATCCGAAGGCGCGCGGGTGCTTTCGGGGCATGTGGTGGCGGATGCGCTGGGTGGCAAGGCGGTGTCGGGTATCGAGATGGTCGACCGGGCATCGGGCACGCGGCAGAAAATTAAGGCAAACGCGCTGGCGATGTCGGGTGGCTGGAACCCGGTGGTGGGGCTTGCCTGCCATCGTGGCGACAAGCCGGTGTGGGATGGCGATCTGGGCATGTTCCTGCCGCCGAAGGAGCGCGATGGATTGAGCGCATCTGGCAGTGCCGCGGGTGTTCTCGATCTGGCCGGGTGTCTCAAGAGCGGCGCCGAAGCCGGGACTCGGGCCGCGAGTGAGCTCGGGTTCAAGCCTAAGGCGGCTGAGTTGCCAAAGGCACGCGAGGCCTGTGGCGGATCGGCCGGGTTCACGACGCTGTGGCATGTGGGCGAAGCCAAGGGCAAAGCCTTTGTCGACTTCCAGAACGATGTCACCGTGTCCGATCTCGGGCTGGCGGTGCGCGAGGGCTATGGCCATGTGGAGCTGGCCAAGCGCTACACCACCACCGGCATGGCGACCGATCAGGGCAAGCTCTCGAACGTCAATGCCATCGGCATTCTGGCGGAAAATCGGGGGCTGACGCCGGACCAGGTCGGCACCACGACGTTCCGGCCGTTCTATACGCCGGTCAGCATCGGGGCGCTGGCGGGCGAGCATAGGGGCGCACATTACCGTCCGGTGCGGCGGTCTGCGTTGCATGGCTGGGCGGAAAAGCAGGGGGCTGTGTTCATCGAGGCCGGGGCCTGGTTGCGGCCATCGCATTTTCCGCGTAACGGCGAAGCAGGCTGGAAAGAGGCCTGCGACCGCGAGACGCGTGCCGTGCGGTTGGGCGTCGGTATTTCCGATGCCTCCACGCTCGGCAAGATCGATCTCAGCGGCAAGGATGCTGCGAAATTCCTCGATCTGATCTACACCGGCAAGATGTCGTCGCTTGCCGTCGGCAAGGCGCGCTACGGGCTGATGCTGCGCGAAGATGGGCTGTTGATGGATGATGGCACGGTCAGCCGGCTGGGCGAGAGCCATTATTTGATCACCACGACGACCGCAGCGGCGGGCGAGACAATGGCGCATATGGAGTTCTGCGCGCAAGCACTGTGGCCGGAACTCGATGTGCGGCTCACGTCGGTGACCGATCAGTGGGCGCAGATCACCGTTGCCGGGCCGCAATCGCGCGACGTGCTGGCACGAGTTGTGGATGCGGATTTGAGTGAAGAGGCGGTGCCATTTCTCGCCGCGCGCGAGGTGAAACTGCATTCGGGGCTGGCAGCGCGGCTGTTTCGGATTTCATTTTCGGGCGAGCTGGCGTTCGAGCTGGCAGTTCCGGCGCGCCACGGCGAGGCGGTGGCTGATGCGATCATGGAAGCAGGTCAGCCCTTCGCGGTCACGCCTTACGGGCTGGAAGCCCTGAATGTGCTCCGGATCGAGAAGGGCTTCATCACTCATTCGGAGATCGATGGCCGCACCACGCCGGGCGACCTGGGCTTAGGCAAGATGGTGAGTGCCAAGAAGGACGACTTTATCGGGCGGGTGATGCTTTCGCGCGAAGGCTTGCAGCGCGAGGGCCGCGAGCAGCTGGTCGGGCTCAGGCCGGTCAATCCGGGGCACCGCATTCTGGCTGGCGGACACCTGCTGGAACCGGGGGCTGTGCCAACCATGGCCAATGATCAGGGCCATGTGACCTCTGCCTGCTGGTCGCCGCATCTCAAATCGACGATTGCGCTGGCGATGCTCAAGCGCGGGCGTGCGCGGCATGGCGAGCGGCTGCTGGTCTGGGATCCGCTGCGCGGGCTGGAGACCCCGGTGATGGTGGGACCGCCGGTGTTTATGACGGGTGAGGCGGCAAAGCCGGCAGCTCACGCGGGCGGGCATGGACGAGTGCTGGCGAAGGCACCTGCACCCTCGGGGCTGCTTGAGGGGTTGGTGACGGGATCGTCCGACATAGCCGTGCTGGAATTGTTGCCGGACGCGCCGATGTTGCTGGTGCTCGGGACGGACGCACAGGACCGGACGGTCCGGCGGCTGGCGAAAGCCGGCGACGGGGTGTTGCGCCCGGTACAGCCGGGGCAGGCGCTGGCGGCTGGCAGACCGGGCGAGGGCGCGCGCGAATTTGCCGAGCGGCTGGCAGCGCCCTCCGGCCTGAGCCTGTGCGATCTTTCCGATGCGCGGCAGCGGCTGATGATCAGCGGCCCGCAGGCGCGCGAAATCATCGCCACCCAGACCGGCGCCGACATTCACGCTTCAGCGTTTGCCAAGGGCGCGAGCGCGCCGATGCTGTTTGGCCACGTTCCGGTGCAGCTCACCGCGCTGGACAAGGACCGTTTCGAGATCCTGGTACTAACGACCTATGCAAGGGATCTGGCCGAAAGTCTGTCGCGGGCGCTGCGGCTGGCGGCTTAAAACGCTCTGCGTCGATCGGGATCGGCGCGGCGAATAGGTACCAAAATCGTGAGACAGGCGATCTTGGCGGTTTCCGTCCAACAGCCAGGCAGTGTAGAATTGGCAAGACGCAGTAGCCGCCCGGGACACGAAACCGTGACCTGTTGCGACAAACAGCCTCTTGTGTTTGTTGCACTGCACCATTAGATAGTGTGAGGAGAATTCGGGAGGAATGACCTTTGGAGGTCGACCATGCTCTTCCGGTTTTTGTTCAAGCCGCGCGAACCACAATTTGCCCTTGAAGGCGAGGTCCGGCTGAGATCACTCGGCCCGGCCGACGCTGCCGATTTTTGCGCCCATATCCACGAGCTTCATTTCGAAGATTTCCGGCACCGCTTCAATGGTCTGGTATCGGATGAATGGCTCGACAAATACATCGCCCGTTCGCTTAACGAAGCGATCGTGATCGGGGCTTTCATCGATGATCATCTGGTGGCAGTGGCCGAGCTTCACACCGGCGGCAAGATCGCTGAAGGCATGGGTGAATCGGCCTTTTCGGTGTCGTCGGACTGGCGGCGCCACGGGCTTGGCACGCTTCTGCTGAAGGCGTTGCTGCGGGTGGCGACGGAAAACGACATTGCCACCATCATCGTCGAGACCGGCGCGCAGAACCACGCGATGAAGGCACTGGCGCGGCGCTTTGGCGCGCGGATGCAGATGCAGGGCGACCAGTCGGTCGGCCGCATCAATGTGGCCGAAGGTTTGCGCCTGGCCGCGCGCAGCAAGGTGGCGCAACGGTTGCCATCGGTGGCGGCGAGCATCGGCGACATGCCCGGCAGAGCCTCCGCAACGATGTGAGAAACTGATTCAACTGTCTGCCAGATTGAATCCGGCAATCCGCACAAGCTGTGGAAATTGCTGTTTAAAACTCAACCCAAAAAATGTGCGTGTGAATGCAAAAGGCCCGGGAGGCGGTGATCGCTTCCCGGGCCAATCATTGTGGCAGGCCTGATCAGGTTCAGGCGGCCTTGCTGGCCTTTGCCATGATCTTGGCAGCCTGGTCGCGGACCGAAGCGGTGGTTTCAGTCACCGTCTTGTTGGCGGTTTCGGCAGCATTCTTGATGCGCTCGAAATTGGCGGTGGCGCTCTCGCGAACGTAATCGGCCTGAACGCGCATGGCTTCGACAGGTGTCTTGGCGGCGGCGATCTTTTCGACCGTTGCCAGCGCATGCTCGACATTTGCGGCAGTCATGTCGAACAGGTTCTTGGTGAAAGTGGAGTATTGGCCAACCAGCGAGACAGCGGATTTTTCCATGTCGGCGGCAAGTTCGGCTGCGCTTTCATGGGCCTTCTCGGCGTGGCTCTGGACGGCTGCGGCCTGGGTGGCCATGAACTCGCGGGCGGCTTCCGGAACGGCGATCGATTCCTGAACCTTTTCCAAGGTCTCGGTGATGAAGTTGGCGGTAGGCGCTGCGGTGGTTTCGGCAGCCTTGGTTTCCACTGTCTTGGCCTCGGGGGCCTTGGCGGCAGTGGTCTTGTCGGCGGTCTTGGCAGTCGTTGTTGTGTTGGTCTTGGTCATGTTGGTCATCCTCGGTTGAGCAATGTCGGGGCCCCGTTCGTTGCGACCCGGGGCATGATGTGGTCGCCATTTGTCTTGTGCGATGCGCCATATATATTGCACTGCAACATAAAATGCAAGAGTCCGCATTTGATTAATTCGACGCGGTGCCGGCCTTGCTGCGCCCGCGAATACGCATTGGCGATGGCGGCAATGGCTGTATAGTTGGCCCAGCCTAAAACGGTGCAAGCATCTGGCTTGGCCGCAACCGGAGGAATGTCATGACCGAGAAGAAATCCACCGACGACATGGTGTCCATGTTCATGAAGTTCGGCAAGGACATGAAGCTTCCCACGCCCGAACTCGAAACGCTGGTGGCGCGCCACAAGAAGAACCTCGAGGCGCTGGAAACGGCAGCCAAGAGTGCGGGGACGGGTGCCACGACGATTCTGACGCGCCAGCGCGAGATGGTCGAGGAGGGGCTGCGCGAGATCTCCGAAATGGCCGAGAACATCAAATCCGGCGGCAACCCGCAGGCGATGATGGCGGCGCAGGCGGAGTTCGCCCGGCGTTCATTCGAAACCGCGATCAAGAACACCAGCGAGATTGCCGGGATGGCGCAAAAATCCGGCGCCGAAAGCTTCAAGGTGCTGCAGCAAAGCATGCAGCAAACGCTTGAGGAGTTGCGCCGGACAATGATGAACCAGGGCAAGAAATAGGCTTTTGAAGCTCTGAGCGCGCAGGCGGAACGGCGGGCGACGGCATGGGCGCCAGCGTCCGCGCGCCGTCGCCGTCACTGACGGTTGTCACCGCTGACGGTCGCCTTACGCGTCGTCGGATAGTGGTGAAAGATAAAGGCCGTCGGGCCGGTCGGCTTGCGCCCGGGGCGGGGCCGCGTCTACACATGGGCCTTACCGCGACCACAGCAAGTTTGGGACCAACACATGCGCATTATCACCGGTGACGACATCCGCTCCGTCTGCTCCTGGCCGATGGCCGTGGAAGCCCTGCGCGCGGGGCATCTGCTGGCGCCTGCGGATCTGAGGGATTCGCTGGTTGAAAATGCCGGTCGCAAGATGCTGGTCAGGACCGCCTGGATTGCCGGGCTCGCCTCCGGCGTGAAGGCGGTGACGATCTACCCGGACAATCCCGGCGCCAACCCGCCGCTGCCGTCGGTGCAGGGGCAGGTGCTGCTGTTTGACGAGGCGCGCGGCGATGTCGTGGCCGTGCTCGAGGGCGTCGATCTGACCGCCTGGAAGACGGCGGGCGATTCAGCGCTCGGCTCCTCGTGCCTGTCGCGGCCCGATATTCGCACCATGCTGATGGTGGGCGCCGGCTCGATGGCGCGGCCGCTGATTGATGCGCACCGCTCGGTACGGCCGTCGCTCGAGCGGGTGCTTGTGTGGAACCGCAATCAGGCCCGCGCCGAAAACCTGGTGCAGGCGCTTGCCGATGACGGCATTACCGCCGAGGCGGTCACCGACCTCGACGCCGCCGTATCCCGCGCCGACCTGATCTCGTCGGCCACCATGTCGACCGAGCCGCTGATCCATGGCGCGGCGCTCAAGCCCGGCGCCCATGTCGATCTGGTCGGCGCCTATACGCCGTCGATGCGCGAGGCCGACGATGCGGCGCTCACCCGCGGGCGGCTGTTTGTCGACAGTCTTGCCACCACCGTCGGCCATATCGGCGAAGTGATGATCCCGCTTGCATCGGGCGCCATCACAAAGGCCGATATCCAGGGCGACATGCACGATCTGGTGCAGGGCAAGGCCGGCCGCCGCTCCGACGACGAGATCACCGTGTTCAAGAACGGCGGCGGCGCCCATCTCGACGTGATGATCGCGCATGCGGTGACAAAGGCGGTTGCGGCGCGGTGAGGCGGCCTGTCAGCTTTAGCCGGCTGCCTGCCGCACCCCATGCCGGCACAGGCCTGTTGATGGCCGCACCGACACCGGCTGCCAAGGCTCCTTGCCACTCCTGAACGCACGCGCCGCAGCGGTCTGATTGCTTGCTGTGGTGTTTGTGCAGCACCAGCCAGTGCCGCATTGCCCGTTTCTGCGGTGCCTGCAGTATTTCATTAACCATTCAAGGCCATAAATTTGTTAGGAAACCAGAGCTCGTTCCCCAAATGTCGATGTTCAGATACTACGCGGCCAACAAGGCACCAGAGCAGTCACCTGTTCCTGCAGCGGCGGTCCACACCAACTTTCTCAGAACCGGGCGGATCTCCCGCAAGGCGGAGGACTGGGTCGAAGCCGAACGGCGCTTCCTGACCTATGAGGAGGTCGCGGCGCGAACCGGCATCCGGCTTGAAAACGCTGGCAAGACGACGCATCAGCGGCTCAACAAGTTCCACAAGAACATCCGGTTTCCCAAGATCATCTTTCACAAGACGCTGGCTGCGGCGCCGCACCTTGGCTATGTCCATGTAACCGCGTCGAAAACCGATTTTGCCGAGTACAAGGACGTCACCTGGGGGTTTTACATCGCTAATTTTTCGGCCGAAATTACCGCTGACGAGAAGTTCTTCAATCGCATAAAGCCCAGTTCCTCGCGGATGTATTTTGCGGTGGCCATGAAAAACGGCGAAAATGGCAAGACCCGCCAGCAGGTGATCAACCGCGATTTCCGGGAAAACGGCGTGCTGTTCAGCACCACCGACCCCAAGGCCGCGCTCAAGAACGTGCTACTGCTGGGCGCAAGAAACGCCGAACTGCGCAGGATCGTCGAGGCGATCGGCTGACGAGGGTGGGGTAATGGCTGTGCTACAGTTTTTCTGATCGTGGTGTTTGGACGGTATGGGCGGATGTTGTTGAAAAAGTCTTTGTTGCGCCGCGGGAAATCCTTTGATTCACTCGATTATGAGGAGAATGGAGGATTCGGCCATGATGGGGACGCAATCGGCACCGACGCAGCTGTTTTATGACTTCGATCTGGAGCGCCATGTGCCCGACAATCACATGCTTCGCGAAATCGACCGGTTCCTGGACGTGGACGGAATGCGTCAGAAGTTGCGGCCTTTCTACAGCCACATGGGTCGGCCCTCGATCGATCCTGAACTGATCGTGCGAATGCTTGTCATCGGGGATGTCATGGGCATCCGCTCCGAGCGACGACTGTGCGAAGAGGTTCATCTGAACCTCGCTTACCGCTGGTTCTGTCGTCTCGGCCTCGACGCAAAGGTGCCGGACCACTCGACCTTCTCGAAGTATCGCCATGGCAAATTCCGCGAAAGCGACTTGCTCAGGCACGTCTTCGAAGCGACGGTCGAACGGTGTCTGAAGGAAGATCTGGTCTCGGGTGAAGGCTTTGCAGTCGATGCCAGCCTGATCCCGGCCGATGCCAACAAATCGCGCTCAGTGCCTGCCTCGGAGTGGTGCCCGGATGTCGCCCGCGAGATCGGATCGCGCGCGGCGCAGGAGTATCTCGACACGCTTGATGATGCAGCCTTCGGTGCCGCATCGCCTTCCCAGCCGAAGTTCGTTGCCAAGTCAGACCCTGCAGCCCAATGGACGCGTGCCGAAGAAAGCCGGCCCTATTTTGCCTACGCCACGAACTACCTGATCGACACCGAGAGCTCGGTCATCATGGATGTTGAGGCCACCCGTGCTATCCGTCAGGCCGAGGTCGGTGCCTCACAAACCATGCTCGACCGGACGGAGAGACGCTTCGGCATCAAGCCGGACTGGATTGCCGCCGACACGGCTTACGGATCCAGCGAAAACCTCGGTTGGCTGGTCAAGCAGCGGGGGATCATCCCGTTCATCCCGGTGATCGACAAAGCTGAACGCACGGACGGCACCTGGTCGCGATCCGATTTCAAATGGGACGAGGAGAGTGATCAGTATATCTGCCCGGAAGGGCATGCTCTACGCCGTTTCCGCCGCAACTACTCCGATCCGAACCGCGTCAAAAAGACAGGCGGCACCTATAAGTACCGTGCCCTGAAAGCAGATTGTCAGGCATGCCCGTCCAAACAAAGGTGCTGCCCTAACATGGACTTCCGTGCTGTCACACGAGAGCCGCACGAAGATGCGCGGGACTTCACGCGGTCAAGCCGGAAGACAAAAGCCTACGCGATATCCCGCAACAAACGTAAAAAGGTCGAGATGCTGTTTGCCCACCTGAAGCGTATCCTGAACCTGACAAGGCTGAGGCTGCGAGGTCCAAATGGAGCCAAGGACGAATTCCTCCTCGCCGCCATCGCCCAGAACCTGCGAAAGCTCGCCAGGCTGCGACCTCGGGCACCCCGAATGGAGGCAGTCGCATGAGGTGACAGGACCAAACAGTCAGCCACCGGCACAACTAAGCGCAAAGGCGCAATGCCTAACCACATATTGCGCCCCATCGCAGACCAAATCACGCTTTCGAGCCTACTTTTTCAACAACATCGGCGGGAAACTGCCGTTCGTTGCAGATTGCACCAACGGCAGCTATACGGCGTGGGCAGTTTGTAAGCGCTCGCGCCGCAAGCCCTGATTTCAGGAGAGGCTTGCGGATGCTTACGAGGTTCTGCTTGCGGCCTGGCGGCGGCGTTATCTCGGCAACCCCCATCCCTTTCGGTTGTCTTTCGCATCGGTGCCGAGCCCCAAACCTTTACCTGCATCGGTTTCACCAGTCGATCCGCCCTGATCAAATCCAGGTCGGTCAACGTCCTCAGGGGAATCCGTCGACGCTGGCTTGTCGGTCTTGGGTGACGGCTTCGTCACATCTTCTGCTGTAGCCTCGCCTTCAGGTTGCGGACCATCATCGCTCGATGGACGGCGATCGACGGGGTTGTCCTTGTATTCGTCCACTTGGGCACCTTCTCCGTCCAGGCTCTGTCCGGGCAATCTCTGCGCCTTATCGCGATTGCTGAGGATATCGTTCTTCCTCACTTTTTCGTCGTCAAGTTCGGTCATTGCACCGGTTCCACTGCTTTGTCCTGCTGACATTTTGCGTACTCCAGTTTGTCTTACGGGGTGTGAACTCAACGTTGGCAAGAATGCCTATGCTGGCCCCAATTTTATGAAGGTGGCCATTGTACCAACCACTAGGACGATCGGAACATCGATGCCCGGCTCAATCTTTCTTGCTTCTGTCCGGGCCTCCGGGGTGGCTGGTGCGGGTGATCGAGACTGGATCGCTGGCCGGAAATGTGTCTTCCAGTCCTTCTTCCAACTCGTCGTCGAGTTCCTGGTTAAATGTGTCGGGCTTGGTGTCACCCTTGGCCACTTTGATCGCTGCCTCGCGGCTCGCATAGATAGCGGAATGGCGGCCATCGATCACATAAGCCCAGCCGCCGTCTCGCTTTTCGAGCACGTATTCTTGGTTTTTCATGAGTACACCTTTCACTACCCAACTCGCTCGGCCCCACATCGTTCCGTTTGCCGCACATTCGCACCGGGCCTAATTGTCGACTTTTGGTTTTCTGCTTTTTTGGCATCGGTTTTGCCAGGCAACTCCTCCAGCAATGCAGTTGCGCATTGTATCGCGTTCCCAGCGGCCCCATCTCGTCAGCATGACGACATCACAGACACCGACATTCGAGCACGAGATAGCGATCGTACCACGCGATATCGACGACATGGGTCACGTCAACAATGCCGTCTACCTTCGCTGGGTGCAGGAGGCCATTGTCGATTATTGGCAGCACATCTCTTCCACTGATGCACAGGAAGCACTTCTCTGGGTGGCTCTCAAACATGAGATCGTCTATCGTGAGCCACTTTTTTTAAATGATGAAGTGGATGCCTTGGTCACAGCGACCGGAACGCGCGGGTCTCGGGCGTCATTTTTAACAAACTTCAGGCGCGGTGAAGATATAGTATCCGAAGTGCGCAGTTCGTGGTGTTGCGTCGATACGGTTACTCGACGGCCACAAAGGATCGCTCACGACATCGCCCGACGATTCTTGCCAAGCTGAAACTGTTTCGTCCATTTTGCTATTGATGGAGCCACTGCAGGCGAACTTTCTCTTATCCAAGCTTTGGGTCATTTCGCGGCAGAAGCGATTTGCCTTCGCCAGATCAGAGTTTGTGCGCGATGCTCTCCACGAATGGTAGCAATAGGCTGCAGTTCGCCGGCTCATCGGATTCTCAGATTTTGACAGCTTCAGAGATCGTCAATGCATCTTCCAAGTCGACACCGAGAAACGGACACGGTTCGCTCCTTCATGCTTCCCGACGCGCAGATGTCGGCAACCCTGAATTAGACGAGATAGCAATATCGTGGCGAATGTCGCTTATGTGTGTTTCGTCTCTAGTCGAACAATCTCTGAATGCGCAATCGTCAACTTGTACTGCGTTCCATTCCGTCCGCTGGTGCGGCTCAGTGCGCCGCCCAACTGTTGAACGAACAGAATCGACCAGTTTCTGACCAAGGCCCGAATCCACACGGGCGTTTTCGTCGATGCCTGGACCATCGTCCCAGATCATCAGCTCGACACCGTCTTTGTCAGTGACAACTCGTAGCCCGAGTGTTCCATCGTCGCGACCATTGTAAGCATACTTCAGGCTGTTCGTTACCAATTCGTTGGTGATCAGGCCAAGGGGCACTGCGACACGCGTGGAAAGGAAAATATCGTCGATCGAAAGTTCAAGATGGATAGCTTCGGGAGAGACTTCCATCGCTGACACCGCATCGCGAACGATTGCGCTCAGATAGCTGTCCGCCTTTACACTATCGACTGTCGCCGTCCGAGAAAGGGTGCGATAAAGGGTTCCGATGGCATCGATGCGGTTGCGCATGCGCACGAAGGCCTTCTTGCCCTCATCGCCGCTGAGACTTCTTCCTTCCAGCGAGATCACAGAGCTGATCATTGCCATCGAATTCATCACACGGTGGTTCAGCTCTTCCAAAAGCCGATCGGATTGACCCATGGCCTGATCACGCTCGGCCTCCAAGCGCCGCCGCTCGGTCACGTCCTCCATGGCAAGTAGCAGGGTCTCGGTATTGTTGCCTTCTCTGAAAATCTTGCGGGCGTTGAGAAGAACCGTTCGTATGCCGATCTGCGGAAAGTCGTGCGTTATTTCATAATCTTCCATGGTGGAGTCGTCTGGGACAACATCTTCCAAAAGTCGGATCAGCTCGGCATTTGCCCATTGTCCGTCGCCAAGTTCGGCAAGATTTCTGCCAATCGCCTGGTCGGCATCCACCTTGAATTTCAGATAGAAGGATCGGCTTGCCGCGATGATCTGAAGGTCGCCGTCCAGAACAAGGAGCGGTTCGCGAATGGTGTCCACGATGCCTTCCGCCAGTTGCCGCTGACGGCTGAGTTCCCTGGCGTGATCTGCAGCTTCGGTTATATCATCGATGGCCAGCAGAATCCGCTTCGCGCTGTCGGTCACCCATACGATCTTGCGGGCATTCAGTCGCATCACCTTGCGTCCGATATGATCGAAATGGTGTTCGACTTCGATATCTTCGAGTGTCACGTCCCGCACGACAATCTCGTTCAACTGATCCAGGAGCGCAGGAATGTTCCACTGGCCGTCACCCAGATCGGAAAGCGAGCGACCCACGGTTTCGTAGCTATCGACCTGAAACATCTTCAGAAATCTGTCGCTGGCGTATTCGACAGTAAGGTCATCAGTCAGGACGATGAGGCCTTCGCGCAAAGTTTCAACGATCTCGGACGGGTTCATCGTCCTCAATGCCATCGAAGAGCTGTCATTCATTGGATGTCGGCCTCCTGCGCCACGTAGAGATGCCGAAACGTCAATTTTCCATACCACCTTTCGAAGGGCTAAACCAACGAGAAACACGAGAACGAGTATCAGTCCCAGCGACACATCGAACCATTGTAATGCGTTCCGCCGCCGTCAAACATTGTCCGCGACGATTTTAGCGTGGGCTGTGAGCCTATTATAGCGCTAAAGAAACTCCGAATTTTGACAGTCACAATAGCCCTGATACCGTCGTGGTCGGTTCCGATGAGAGTGAGGGGTTTCGATGAAACGGTTTGTTTTGAGTGTCTGGCTTTTGCTGGCAACAGCCGGGTTTGCTGTGGCAGGGCCGTTTGAGGATGGTTGGGCTGCTTATGAGAAAGATGATTACTCGGAAGCGGTGACGCATTATCGAATTGCAGCCGAGCAGGGTGATGCCCGTGCGCAAACCATGCTGGGTGTTGCCTACGACAATGGCTGGTGGGGCGTGCCGCAAGACTACGTCGAAGCCGCAAAGTGGTATCGTATGGCCGCCGAGCAGGGGAATGCCAGTGCGCAAAACAGCTTGGGTTGGGCCTACAAAAATGGCAAAGGCGTGCCGCGGGACTTCGTCTTTGCCTACATGTGGTTCAACCTGGCGGCATCGCAGGGTGATGCCGCCGCCGTAAAAAACCGCCATAGTGTTGCTAATAACTTGTACGGCGACCAGATCGCCGAAGCCAAGCGCATGGCGCGGGAATGGAAGCCGAGGCAATAGGGCGGCACCCTTTTTGTAGCGTTCGGAATTTCCGTTTTTGATCAGCCTTCCAAGCCTGAATAGAAGTCACAGACAACCCTATTGGCATAAAGGAACCAAAACAAAATGACCGACGACGAGGAGCCAAAAAGCTCAGGCGCTACGTCGATGGGCGAGCGCAACGAGACCATGACAGAGCTTGGCGCTTTCCGGCCTTGGATATCGACGCATGGAATCTAATTTCGTTCCATAATACGGCCTTATCGCTCAAATGACGACACGAATTGAATGTCTCAGTAGGGAAAGAACTGGGCGCTGGTTGCCGTGCCACAGAAGTCCGCATTGGGCCGAAAGTGACCAACTCCCAGCCTTCTGGATAGTAGCAGACCGAGTGTGAAAGTTACCTGATTCTCCACCACAATCTGCCCGTACTTAACCCTTGCTGGACAGCTCAACGTAAAGCCTCCTACGTCAAGGCGCGGCTGGCGTGCCCCCATCAGGTGGTCCGGTTTGATTGTTAGTGCATCATGGGCGTCTGGTCCATCGGGACAATGCTTTCCGGCGCGGGCGGGCGGTAGCCCAGAGCGCTATGCGGCCTGACGGTGTTGTAGTGGATACGCCATTGCTCGATCAGGATTTGCGCCTCCCTTAGGCTGTAGAAGATTTCGCCGTTCAGCAGCTCGTCGCGGAACCGGGCGTTGAAGCTTTCGCAGTATCCGTTCTCCCATGGTGAGCCTGGCTCTATGTAGGCCGTCTTGGCTCCAACAGCTGCAATCCAATCCCGCACTTTCTGGGCGATAAATTCCGGCCCATTGTCCGACCGAATGTATTCCGGCGGGCCGCGCAGGATGAATAGGTCTGTCAGAGCATCCAGCACGTCCGTTGAGTTGAGCTTGCGGTCCACGCGGATCATGAGTGCCTCCCTGGTGTATTCGTCGATGATATTCAGCGTCCGATAGACGCGGCCGTCAGCGGTTCGATCCTGGACGAAGTCGTAGGACCAGACGTGGTTTGGCCGTTCCGGTCTGAGACGCACACATGATCCGTCGTTCAGCCAAAGCCGCCCCTTTTTCTTCTGCTTTTGTGGCACTTTCAGCCCTTCACGCCGCCAGATGCGCTCAACCCGCTTATGGTTTACCTGCCAGCCCGCGTTGTTCAGCAGACCGGTGACCATGCGATACCCATAGCGCCCGTACTTGTCGGCCAGTTCGATGATATCATCGGTCAGCCGTTCTTCATCTGCCCGGCCCTGTGGCACCTTGCGCTGTGTGGATCGGTGTTGTCCGAGCGTGCGGCAGGCGCGGCGTTCTGATACGCCGAGCTCCCGCCGCACATGGTCGATGCACTTGCGCCGACGCGAAGGGCTTAGAAGTTTCCCTTTGCCGCCTCGGTCAGGATGAGTTTGTCCAGTGTCAGGTCAGACACCGCCCGCCGAAGCCGCTGGTTCTCCTTCTCCAGCTCTTTCAGCCGAGTGAGTTGAGATCGCTGCATCCCGCCATAGAGCTTCCGCCATCGATAAAACGTCTGCTGTGTCACGCCGATCTGGCGCACCGCGTCAGCAATCGTCGCACCTTGCCCTTGCAGAACTTCAACCTGCCGAAGCTTCGATACAATCTCTTCCGGCTTCTCTCGTTTTCCAGCCATCGCTGATCCTCCAATTTGAGGGATAATCTATCCCAGTTGGTGGACCACTTTCAGGGGGCAACTCCACGGCCAACCGGCGCCTCCATTCCGAAATGGGGACAATCCCGCGCGGCGATCCCAACAAATCCGGGCATCTACCGCAAAATCCGCCCCGTTTTGTCCCCACCTTCTGTCCTCATGCCAGACTCGGTCCGCTCCCGCTGCCGGATGGATCGCGAACGTTTCGATGCAGGTGGGAGGGAATGCCTCTCGATCAGGTGCGCAAACGTCAGCGTGGCCTCTCGGGGGAGGCGATGGCCAACGCGGTTCCGCTGGCGGTGCGGTTTCTTTCGGGATCCCGCGCGAACCAGCCACCGGACCGGGTTCCGGTTTCCTGCCTGCGGCACGCGGGCAGGGTGCGGGGCACCGGTCTCGGGCCTGTGGCGGGCATGGCGCGTTTTTGCGCCAGGGTCCGTGCCGGAACACGCGCCCAAAGCATTTCTCGCGGCCCGTTCAGGCCGCGGCCGGGGTAACCCGGGCGGAGAGCCCCGAAGAGGGGCAGGTGAGGAAGCCAATCTCCGCGTCGTGCGAGGCTGCCGCCTGTCGGATGGGGACGCCATCCGGCGAGTTCCGGGCCGCGCGCGCGTAGCGCCACCCTATTCCTTGCTTACCAGAGGCACTGCCTGCGTGCGGCCCTCCGGATTTGCCGCCTGTCGCGCGAAAGTGCTTGCACCGGAGCGATCATTTACAGGTGCACTCAAGGTTTTAACGCACACCCCGGCGGCACAGTCGCGCGGGCTGCGCTTGCGGCTGCCCGGATGGAGAGCGCGGCAACTCCCTATTGCGCATCAAAATCCAGCACCAGCTTTTCCGCCGTCGGGCGGGACTGGCAGGCGAGCGTAAACCCGGCCTCGATTTCCCAGGGTTCGAGCGAGAAATTCTGGTCCATGCTGGCTGTGCCCTCGACGATCTTGCAGCGGCAGGTGCAGCACATGCCGCCGGCGCAGGAGAAGGGAACATCAAGCCCCGCCTTCTGCGCGGCGCTGAGCACCGTGTCGGTGGCAGCGTCAACTTTTATGCTGCGGCGGGCGCCGTCGAGAATGATGTCGACCGAGGCGCCGTGCCTGGAACCATCCGGTGCTTTGCCATTGGCAGTTTTGGGTTTGGGCGTGAGCGCGGGGGTGGAGCCGGGAGCGGGGGTGAACAGCTCGAACTTGATCCGGTCCTTGGCCACGCCCAGCGTGGCAAGGGCTGCCGATGCCGACAGGATCATCGGCTCGGGGCCGCAGATATAGATGGCGTCGGCTTTTGCCGGATCGATCAGACCGTGGCTGGCCAGCGTTTCGAGCTTTTCGGCATCGAGCCGTCCATTCATGATCTCGACGTCCTGGACTTCCTCGTCCATCAAATGCAAGAGCGTGAAACGGGTGGTGTAGCGGTCCTTGAGATCGTTGAGATCATCGAGGAACATGACGCTTGCGGAATTGCGGTTGGCGTAAAGCAGGGTGACGCTGGAGCCGGGCTCTGCGGCAAGTACCGATTTGGCGATCGACAGGCACGGCGTGATGCCGGAGCCGGCGGCGAGCAGCAGATACTCATGGGTGCCGCCGATCTCGGCGGTAAAGTGGCCCTGCGGCGGCATCACCTTGATGCGGTCGCCGGGTTTGAGGTTTTGGGCAAAGCCCGAGAAGCGGCCATTGTCGATGCGCTTGACGCCGACCGTGCGGCGGCCGCGTTCGCCCGGCGTCGAGCAGATCGAATAGGAGCGGCGCATGTCTTCGCCGTCAATCTCGGCGCGCAGCGTCAGATACTGTCCGGGAACGAAGGCGAAGGCCGCGTCGAGATCCTCGGGGATGGCAAAGCTGATCGCCACCGCATCCGGGGTCTCGGGACGGATGGAAGCAATTTCGAGTTCGTGAAAGCGCGGTGCGGCCATTGGGGCTTCCTCAGATGCACTTGAAATAGTCGAACGGCTCGGCGCAGGCGTCGCAGCGGTAATGCGCCTTGCAGGCGGTAGAGCCGAATTCGGAGACTTTTGTGGTGTTGCTCGAGCCGCAGCGCGGGCAGGCGATGACGTCTTCGGAGAAGAAGGCGCGACGGCCACCGGAAACGCCGACCGGCGGGGCGATGCCATAGGCGCGCAGTTTCTCGCGGCCTTCCTCGGTGATCCAGTCGGTGGCCCAGGCCGGCGACATCACCCGTTCGATTGTGGAGTCAATTCCGGCAGATAGCAGCGCTGTTTCAACCGCCATCTCAATGGCAATTACCGCCGGGCAGCCGGAATAGGTGGGCGTCAGCTTGACGACGATCTGGCCTGAGTCATTGCGGGTGACCGAGCGCAGGATGCCGAGATCGGCCACGGTGACGCAGGGCACTTCCGGATCGGGCACGGCGCTTGCCACTTCGAGCGCGCGGGCGAGCTCGAAGTCGGTCACAGTGCCTGAAGACTTGCCGGAAATCTTTGCTGGGCCGGATGTTTGGGCTGGACCGGATGTTTGGGCTGGGGCGGACATTCCGCTTACCAGGTCTGGCCGGGATAGGCGCGCTGCATGAACTGCAGTTCAGCCAGCAGATGGCCCATGTCCTCGCCATGCAGGCCGTCGCGTCCGCCCTTTTGCCATGTGCGGATTTCGGGCACCGAAAGCTTGGCCGTGGCAAACACGATGTCGATGGTCTGGTCGAATTGGGCGCGCAGGGCTTCGGGATCGGGCAGCAGGCCGGTGTCGATTGCTGCCAGGCGGGCAGTCGAGACCATGAACAATTCACCGGTGTAGCGGTGCAACTCATCAACGGCGGCAGCCATGCGGGCCGCACTTTGTTCGGTACCGTCGCCGAGCCGGATCACCCATTCGCCGGAATGGCGCAGATGATAGGCCATTTCCTTTTCTGCCTTGGCGGCAATGCCGCGCAGGGCTTCATCGTTCGAGCTTGCGGAAATGGCTTTCCAGAACGGCGTCATGGAGGCGGAAAAATAGAGCTGGCGGGCCATGGTGGCGGCGAAATCGCCGTTGGTGCGTTCGACCAGCAGGCAATTGCGGTAATCGCGTTCACGCCGCAAAAAGGCGAAATCATCCTCGCTGCGGCCCTTGCCCTCGATCTCGCCGATATGGGCGTAGAGTGCGCGGGCCTGGCCCAACAGATCGAGCCCCATATTGGCGAGCGCCAGTTCTTCCTCGAGCGTCGGCGCGTGGCCGCACCATTCCGACAGGCGGTGGCCCAGAATCAGGCAATCATCGGCGATCTCGATCAGCGCCGGTACGGTCACGTCAGCTGCGGCCATCACATGTGCCCCACTTCATCGGGGATCTCGTAGAACGAGGGGTGACGGTAGATCTTGTCGTCGGCGGGCTCGAAGTTCTGATCCGCAAAGGAGGGATCGGAGGCGGCGATGTCAGCCGAGCGCACCACCCAGATCGAATTGCCTTCGCCGCGGCGGGTGTAGACATCGCGGGCTGCCTGCAGCGCCATCTCCGAGTCGGTAGCATGCAGCGAGCCGACATGGCGGTGGTGCAGACCGTTGTGCGGGCGGATGAAGACTTCCCAGAGCGGCGTGAGCTGATGCATGGTTTCGGGTGTCATTCGGCGGCCTCCTGCGGGATCTGTTGGTTTTCAGCGCGTTCGCGGGCATGAGCAAGTGCAGCTTCACGCACCCAGGCGCCGTCGTCCCAGGCCTTGTTGCGGTCGCGCAGCCGGTCGCGGTTCATCTGACCGTCGCCCCTGACCACCGCCTTGAATTCGGCCCAGTCGATCTCGCCATGGTCATAGGCCTGTTTGGCCTCGTTCCATTTCAGCTCCGGGTCGGGCATGGTGAGCCCGATGAACTCGGCTTGCGGCACGGTGGCGGTGATGAATTTCTGCCGCAGCTCGTCATTGGAAAAACGCTTGATCTTCCATTTCATCGACTGGTCGGAATTGGTGCTTTCGCTGTCGGAGGGCCCGAACATCATCAGCGACGGCCACCACCAGCGGTTAAGCGCGTCCTGGGCCAGTTCCTTCTGCTCTTCCGAGCCACGGGCCAGCGTCATCATGATTTCGTAACCCTGGCGCTGGTGAAAGCTTTCTTCCTTGCAGACGCGGATCATGGCGCGGGCGTAAGGCCCGTAGGAGCAGCGGCAGAGCGGGATCTGGTTCATGATCGCCGCCCCATCGACCAGCCAGCCGACGGCGCCGATATCGGCCCAGGTCAGCGTCGGATAGTTGAAGATCGACGAATATTTGGCCTTGCCGGACAAGAGTTCCTCGGTCATCTGCTCGCGGGAAACGCCCAGCGTCTCGGCAGCGGAATAGAGATAGAGCCCGTGGCCGCCCTCATCCTGGACCTTGGCCAGCAATGCTATTTTGCGTCTGAGCGACGGAGCGCGGGTGATCCAGTTTCCTTCAGGCAGCATGCCGACGATTTCCGAATGCGCGTGCTGACCGATCTGGCGCACCAGCGTGCGGCGATAGCCTTCAGGCATCGGGTCGTTGGGTTCGATCTTTTCCTCGCGGTCAATCCGCGCCTGGAATGCGGCGAGAAACTCCTCCGATTCCGTGGTGCTCGAATCCGCGCCGATCAGGCCCTGACTGTACATGATGAAGCTCCTCCGCGATGAAGTCTATCATATGTTACAGGATTAAAATATGTCAAGGGAATGTCGTAACACGTGTGACGTGCTGGCGAGTGGGCTAAGCGGTCTCGAAACGCAGGGCAAGCCGCGGATGGGCGGGCGGCAGGGACCCGCAGGCTGTCGCGGCATGGCTGTCGAGCCAGCGCTCCGATGGCGCCAGCAGTTCTCGGTAGATACGGGCAATCAGCGCCCGGGCTTCGGGTTCGGCATCGTCCTTAGGTGCAAGATCGGCGGGAATGGCGAGCACCCGCAGCGCCATCCGCCGCCATTCATGGATCATCAGGCAACGCAAGGTGATCGCGTCTTCCGGATCGAGTGAGGATACCTTCTCGAGCGCTTTGAGGATTGGCCGGTAGGCCGCGCTAAGGGCCGAAAATTCATTGGCAAGGCGGGCGGCGCGCAGCCGGTCCTGCACCAAAGGTGACGGAATGAAGGATGATATGTCCGCACCGCTCACCTCGGTGCCCGGCAGGGCTGCCAGAGCATCTTGCGCAGGGGTGAAACACAAAAACACGCGGTCGCCAAGAGCCAGTGCGCCAAGGCGGTCGAGCTCAGTTGTTTGCGTCTCGGCCAGCGGTTGGCCGGCAATGATCAGCGATCGCGGCGTATCCGCGGCCAGTAGCGACGTGCCGGCATAGATCCGCTGCTCGGCCTCAAGCACGGTTTGGGCAACGCCGGGCGAGAGCCGGTAGAAGCTGTTGCGGCCCTCGCGGGTGCGTTCGATCCAGCCATCGGCCGCGAGCCGGGAAACCGCGGTGCGAACCGCGCCGTGGTCGATGCCAAGCCGCGCCATCAGCACCTGCACCGCCGCCGCCGACACCTCGCCGCCGCGGGGGCCGATGGCGTCACCCAGAAAAGTGACGATCAGCGACCACGCCGACAGCCGCTGCGAAGCTTGCAGCGCAGTCAGACGGGCAGCAATGGCGCGGGCGATCGGATCGGGTCGCATGGGGGAGATGGAATAAACGGTTTGGGCCGCGGCTGGAAGAGGGGGCGGGGTGGCGCGCTGAAAAGTGCAAATAGGCAGACTCTTGGAGACACGCATCAAAGCCTTACTGCCGCGTGAAAACCACGCCGAGATTGTTGGCGGGCATCTCGGTGACGGAGGTCAGCGCCAGTCCGGATTGTTTGGCCAGGCTTTCCACATCCTCGAGCAGGCGGATGCCCCAGGCGGGGTTTCGGGCGCGCAGGCTTGCGTCAAAGTCGAGATTGCTTGGAACGAGCGGCTGGCCTTCGCGTCGGTAGGGGCCGTAAAGCACCAGCACACCGCCGCTTGGCAGCAGCTTGCCCGCGCCCGCTAGCAAGCCTTGTGTGGCCGACCACGGGCTGATGTGAACCATGTTGATGGCAATCATCGCGTCCGCCCGCTCTATTGGCCAGGTCGGGCTTGATGCGTCGATATCGAGCGGGAAGAGCACGTTGGTTGTGGCTTCCGATGTTACCCACTCCTGAATCGAGGCGCGGGCCTCAGGTGACGGATCGGAGGGTTGCCAGATCAGCTTCGGAAGCAGGCTTGCGAAATGGATGACATGCTCGCCGGAGCCGCTGGCAATCTCGAGAACCGTTCCGGTTTTGGGCAACACATGACGCAGCAGATCAGAGATCGGGCCGCGGTTGCGCAGCGCCGACGGGCTGGAGAGTTTCTGGTCTTGCGATGACATTTGGGATCCTTTGGGGAGTGCGGAGCGAGGCGGTGGGTGTGTCAGACCGGACATAAACAGCGATCGACACTTTATGACAGGATTTTGCATCTGCAACGCCGAGCGGCGGGTTTCACCGAGTTGTTACCACGGTGCCCACATCTCGCCATTCGTGCTCGGCACGGCAACAAAGCGGTGAACTGTGGCGCCTGCCGGCCAGGCGATCAGTGCGATTGCGCACTTACCCCGGAGGTAAGCGACATTAGGCCGCGATCTGGTGCAACTCGCCTGCCTGTCAGGAAGTTCTTACCTTGCGGGCCTCGAGTGCAGAAGGTGTGGTTTTCTGATTGGAGGGGTGGACGCGAGCCACAAGGCTACCGACATTCTGTCAGGGTAGGCCGGGTATGGATCAGCCATCACCGGCTGCCATACAGAGAGGAAAATATGACTGTACGCCGTATCGTTGCAAATATCGCTGCAGACTCCGTCGCTGATGTCGCGACATTCTATGCCGAGCTGTTCGATCTCGAAACCGTCATGGATCTGGGCTGGATTGTCACGCTGGCTTCTGGTGAAACCTCAATGACGCAGATGAGCATTCTGAGCGAAGGCGGCTCCGGCGCACCGGTGCCGGATCTTTCCATCGAAGTTGATGATGTTGACGCCGTCTACGCCCGCGCCACAGCGCGGGGCTGCAAGGTGGTGTACGCGCTCACCGACGAACCCTGGGGCGTGCGCCGTTTCTTCATTCGCGACCCGGCCGGCAAGCTGCTCAACGTGCTCTCGCACGCGCACTGAACCGGCAGTGAAGGGGCGTGCGCCCGCGTTGGGGACGTTACAGCCAGTTACCCGGAAGGTAGTGGTGGACTCGCCCGCCTGCTGAGGTCAAATCTCCTGTTTTTGCCGGTGGTGGTTTGTGCGGGTATCGGCTAACACTTTGGTTTAATGCGCGCATGAGTAAAGCGGGGAAGGACTGCCGTCATGAAAGTTGTTGTTATGGGAGCCGGCGTGATCGGCGTCACTACTGCCTATTATCTGGCCAAGGGGGGCGGAGGTGGTGGTGCTGGACCGGCAGACCGGTCCCGGACTGGAAACCAGCTATGCCAATGCCGGGGAACTCAGCTACGGCATGACCTCTCCGTGGGCAGCGCCGGGCGTGCCGGTGAAGGCGATCAAATGGCTGTTCATGAAGCGCAGGCCGCTCTTCATCTGGCCACTGATCAGCCCGACCATGTGGAAGTGGGGGCTGCAGATGCTGCAGAATTGCAACGATGAGGCCTACCGGGTCAACAAGGGGCGGATGGTGCGGATTTCGAACTATTCGCGCGACGTGATGCCAGACCTGATCGCGGAGACCGGCATCGACTATGACGGCCGTGCGCAGGGCACGCTGCAGTTGTTCCGCACCGCCAAGCAGCTGAAAGATTCCAAGGCCGACCAAGAGATCCTGACGGAATATGATTCGCCCTACGAGGTGCTGGACCGCGACGGCTGCATTGCCGCCGAGCCGGCGCTCGGCACGGTGCGCAACAAGTTTGTCGGCGGGTTGCGGCTGACCGCCGACCGGACCGGCGATTGCCGCATGTTCACCATGGCGCTGGCGGAGAAATGCGCCGAAATGGGCGTCGAGTTCCAGTATGGCCAATCGATCAAGGCGATCGCCGTGGAGAACGGCAGGATTGCCGGGGTCGACACCGAGATTGCCGGACGGATTGAAGGCGACGCCTATGTCTGCGCGCTCGGCAGCTATGGCCCGCGGCTGCTCAACCCGATCGGCGTCAAGCTGCCGGTCTATCCGGTCAAGGGCTATTCGGTGACGCTGCCGGTGACCGATGACGAATTTGCGCCGCAATCGACCATCATGGACGAGACCCACAAGGTGGCGATCACTCGCCTCGGCGACCGCATCCGTGTGGCCGGCACCGCCGAGATTGCGGGTTATTCCAACCGGCTGGGCCCGCACGCCACGGACACCGTCAAACACGTGATTGGAGACCTGTTCCCCAAGGGCGGTGACATTTCCAAAGCCGAAGGCTGGACCGGCCTGAGACCGATGACCCCAGACGGCACGCCGGTGCTCGGGGCCTCGCGCTACGACAATCTCTATCTCAACACCGGCCACGGTACACTGGGCTGGACCATGGCCTGCGGCTCGGGCCGCGCGGTGGCGGATGTGGTGCTGGGCAAGGAGCCGGAGATCTCGTTCGACGGTCTGACAGCAGATCGCTATGGGAGCTGAAGTGCGTATGGGGCGTCAATTGGCGGTGTGATTGCTGGGGTGCCGGGCTGGCCTATGTTGTGACAACAGTAGTGGTTGCAATCGGAGGCTATCCCGTCCCACGCCCTGGTGGGAAGGAAGTGACGGCATCGACAGTTCATCCCGGGTCAGGACATGAGCTCCGCCGGGAGGTTTGCAAGTTTGTGCAAGACGCTCGACTAACCCGCACGCCAACCATATGCTCGAAGTTCGGGATCGCCGCGCGCCCGACCGTTCAGTGCTTTGATTGAACGCGGCACAAGCGCGAGGAAGCCATGATCAAGACCACGATTGCGGGAAGTTTGCCAAAGCCGAGTTGGCTGGCGGAGCCGGAAAAGCTCTGGGCCGGTTGGCAGTTGCAAGGGGACCAGTTGATTGAGGGGCAGCAGGATGCCGCCTTGTGCTGGCTCAAGATCCAGGACGAGGCCGGGATAGACATCCAGTGCGACGGCGAACAGTTTCGCAAGCACTTTGTCCATGGTTTTCTGGAGGAGGTCGATGGCATCGACTGGAACCGCATGACCACCATGGGAATCCGCGACAACCGCTATGACGCGTCGGTGCCAACGGTCACTTCTGCGGTCAAACGCAAGAAATCGGTGCATGGCGACAGCGTGAAGTTCTTGCGCCCGCATGCGAAAAAACAACTGAAATTCACGCTGCCGGGGCCAATGACCATTTGCGACACGATTGCCGACAAGCACTATGGCGAACGGGCAAAAATGGCGATGGCGTTTGCCGAACTGCTGAACGAGGAAGCGCTGGAGTTGGAGGCGCTGGGTGTCGATGTCATCCAGTTTGACGAGCCGGCCTTCAACGCCTTCATGCATCTTGTGCCCGAATGGGGCGTTGATTGTCTGCACCGGGCGATCGAGGGTCTGAAATGCAAGACCGCCGTTCACATTTGCTATGGCTATGGCATCAAGCAGAACATCGACTGGAAGAATACGCTTGGCAGTGAATGGCGGCAGTACGAAGAGTTCTTCCCGGCCCTGAATGCCAGCAGAATCGATCAGGTCTCTCTGGAATGCGCGGATTCCCACGTTCCGTTATCTGTCATGTCGGCGCTGAAGGACAAGGAGGTTCTGGTTGGTGCGATCAATGTGGCGAGCAACGAAATCGAGACCCCCGAGAAGGTGGCAGCGACCTTGCGCGCGGCGTTGGAATTCGTCGACCCCGAACGCCTGATCGCTTGCACCAATTGCGGCATGGCGCCGTTGTCCCGCAAGGTGGCCGAAGGAAAGTTGCACGCGCTGGGTGCTGGCGCAGCGATCATCAGCAAAGAGCTTTCGGGCCGATAACGGGAAAAGCTGCCCGGGGTATGCCTCTCGGTAACGGCGGCGGGCGCGGCAACGGTCGTCTCTTCATTTCCCCACCCTGTGCTCCCGCCAGATAATAAACACGCCGCTGGCGATGATCACTGCTGCGCCCACGAAGGTGAACGCATCGGGGATTTCGTTCCAGAACAGCCAGCCGAGAGCCGTGGCCCAGATGATGGCGGAATAATCCAGCGGGGCTACGACCACGGCGGGGGCGAGGCGAAAGGCCTGGGTCATCATGGTCATGCCGGCGGTGCCGAAAATGGCGATGGCGACAAACAGCCAGAGGTCTTCGGACCGTGGCGGAATCCAGACGAAAGGTACAAGGACCAGGCTCAGTGCTGCGCCGGTGCCGGTGATGTAGAGAAGCAGCGTCCAGACGCTCTCGCGGTTGTCCACCCAGCGGGCCGAGAGCATCAACAGCGCATAGACGAAGGCGGTGGCAACGGGCAGCAGCGAGACGGTCTGGAATGCCGAGGTGCCGGGACGTACGGCGATCAGCACGCCGATAAAGCCGACAAAGACCGCCAGCCAGCGCTTCCAGCCGACGGGCTCGCGGAAGATCAGCGCCGAAAGTGCTGTGATGAACAGCGGCGCGACAAAGATCAGGGCGGTGGCTTCGGCCAGGCCGAGATACTTGATGGAGGTGAAGAACAGGATGGTGGCGCCGATCCACAGTGCGCCGCGCAACAGATGCGCCAGCGGCCGGTGTGAGCGCAGCGCTGCGCCACCGCCCATCTTCCAGGCAATCAGGATGGCAAAGGGCAGGGCGATCAGATTGCGCAGGAACAGGATCTGAACCGGCGAATAATGCGCCGTCAGGTTCTTGGCGATGGCATCGTTGACGCAAAGGCAGGCCACGCCGACGCACATCAAAAGGATGCCCGCCGAGGTGTGGATTTGCGGTTGCTTCGGTGTTTGCAGCAAGATTCTCTCCCCGTGCTGGTGGGCGAGCCTAACAGCATCGGTTTGAAAATCGAGTGCGATGTTCGCGCGGGAAGATAGGTGGATGGCACAGCCCACAACACAAGTTCGATATCGGGATGGCACAACTGAAGGCTCCACCGTTGCGGGCTTGAACCAGACAAGCGCAGCGGCGTCAAAGCCTCCGGAATCCAGACAGCCGAAGTGCTTGGGTTGAAGAGGATCTTTGATCCGGCAGGCGCCGGGGCGCTGGTTCCCGGCTCAAGGAGGGGATGAGGACGGGAGGTAGATCGGGCGGATGGAATGCCGGGGACAGTTTACTTTTCCCCACCCCGTCGAGATAGCGGATGGTTTACATTTTTGCCCCGGGCCACGGCTTTGCCAATCGCACGCAGTGAAAAATAAACTGTCCCCGACCTCGATCAGCCATATTCATTCATCGTGTGCAGTTCGTATTCGGCCACGTCGTCGCCGTCCTGGTTGAGCACTGCCACGTGCCAGCGGACTTCGCCATATTCGTCGGTTCGGCGGGTCTTGCGCTTGACGGTGAGTGCCACCGAGATGGCGTCGCTGGGCGAGACGGGTTTCATGAATTTCAGCCCGTCGAGGCCGGTGTTGGCGAGCACCGGGCCGGGGTCGGGGGAGACGAACAGGCCGGCTGCAAAGGACAGAAGCAGATAGCCGTGGGCGACGCGGCCGGGGAAGAACGGGTTGGCCTTGGCGGCTTCCTCATCCATGTGAGCGTAGAAAGTGTCGCCGGTGAAGTGGGCGAAGGTCTCGATGTCTTCCAGCGTCACCGTGCGCGGGCCGGCTTCGATGGTGTCGCCGATGGCGAGATCGTCGAAGCTGCGGGTGAAGGGGTGGACCGATGACTTCGGTTTGGCCGCGCCCTTGATCCAGGTGCCAGTGATGCCGGAGATGATGTCGGGGCTGCCCTGGATGGCGGTGCGCTGCATGTAATGCATGACGCCGCGGATGCCGCCGAGTTCCTCGCCGCCGCCGGCGCGGCCGGGGCCGCCATGGACCATGTGCGGCAAAGGCGAGCCGTGGCCAGTGGCTTCGTGCTCGCTGTCGCGGTTGTTGACATAGATACGGCCATGCGAGGCGCCGGCGTCGATCAGCAGCGTCCGGGCGACGGCCGGATCATGGGTGATGACGGAGGCGACAAGGCTGCCGCGTCCGCGGTTCATCAACTGGCCGGCATGGGCCAGATTACGGTAGGGCATCAGCGTTGCCACCGGGCCAAAAGCCTCGACCGAGTGAACGGCATTGGCGGTGTCGGGATCATCGCAGGCAAACAGCATCGGCGGCACGAAGGCGCCCTTGGTCCTGTCGGCGCCATCGACCTCGAAAGCGTCTGGGTCGCCGGTGAGAACCCGGCATTCGGCTGCGATCTGGCGGGCCTTGTCGAGCACGTCGGCTTTCTGGGCGGCCGATGCGAGTGCGCCCATGCGGGTGGTTTCCAGCGCCGGGTCGCCGATGCGGATCTTGCCGAGCTTTTCGGCAATCGCCTCGCCTAGCGGGCCGAGCAACGCTTCAGGCACGATGATGCGGCGGATGGCGGTGCATTTCTGCCCGGCCTTGGCGGTGATCTCGCGCACGGCTTCCTTGACCAGAATGTCGAACTCCGGGCTGGCTACGGTGACGTCCGGACCAAGCACGGAGGCGTTGAGGCTGTCTTGTTCGGCGACGAAACGGACACTTTTCTCAAGCAGGATCGGATTGGAGCGCAGCATCAGCGCGGTTTTGGCCGAGCCGGTGAAGCCGACCACGTCCTGATAATCGAGCCGGTCGAGCAAATCGCCCAAACCGCCCGAAACCAGCTGCAGCGCGCCGTCGGGCAGGATGCCGCTTTCGATCATGCGGCGGACGGATTGCTCGGTGACATGGCAGGTGGCGGTCGCCGGTTTGACGATGGCCGGCATGCCGGCCAGCAGCGTGGGGGCAAGCTTTTCGAGCATGCCCCAGACCGGGAAGTTGAAGGCGTTTATGTGGATGGCAACACCGTGGAGCGAGGTGGCAACATGCTGGCCGACAAAGGTGCCATTGCGCGAGAGCATCTCCAGTTCGCCATCGACATAGATGTCGCCGTCGGGCATCTCGCGCCGGCCTTTTGAGGCATAGACCAGCATGGTGCCGATGCCGCCGTCGATGTCGATCATTGCATCAGGCGTGGTGGCGCCGGTGGTGTGGGAGAGCGAGTAAAGCTCGTCCTTGAACTTGGAGAGCTCCAGCGCCAGCGCCTTGAGCATGCGGGCGCGGTCATGAAAACTCATGGCCCGAAGCGCCGGCCCGCCCTTGGTCCGGGCGAAATCGACCATGGATTGCGTATCGAGTGCAGCCTGACCGGCAATCGCTAAGGGTTCGCCGGTGACAGCATTTGCTATTGCGCGAGCGCCGTCATCGGCAGCGGTCCATTGTCCGGCATAATAGCTGTGCACATTGATCAAACCCATGTCTCTCTCCCTCATGACGACGGTCCGCCAAGTGTCATGCGTGTTGGTTCGGCGCGGGCGTCAGCCCTTGAACACGCCGGCTGCTTTCCACGAGCCGGGGCTTTGCGCATCGATGGCGGCAAAAGCTTCGCGCATGCGGTCGATGCCGGTCTCTTCGGCCCAGAACATCGGCCCGCCGAGATGTTTGGGGAAGCCATAACCCTCGGTCCAGACAATATCGACCGCAGTCTCGCTGGTAGCGATGCCCTCTTCGAGGATCAGATTGGCCTCGTTGACGATGGCGGCCATAATTCGCATGACGATCTCGTCGGTAGTGAATGTCTGCTGCCCGGTGCCGTGCTCGGTGCGCCAGGCGGCAACCATGACTTCGACGTCCGGGTCCTGCTTGCCGCTGCCGCTTGTGTGATCGTACCAGCCCTTCTTTGCCGGGCTGCCACGGCCCTGACGGCCAATTTCGCAAAGCTGGTCGGCGATGTCGACATAACGGCCCGGCCAGGTGCCTGCGGCCAACTGGCGCTTGCGGTTGGCCCAGCTGATCTGCAGTCCGGTCAGGTCCTGCAATTCATAGGGCCCCATCGGCATGCCGAGGCTGCGCATGGCTTCGTCAATGGCATAGGGTGAGGCGCCATCGGCGACCATGTAGTCGGCCTGTCGGCGATAGGCCGAGAGGATGCGGTTGCCTATGAAGCCGTCGCAGACGCCGGTTTCAACCGGGATCTTGCCCAACCCCCGGGCGAAGGCAAAGGCAGTCGACAGGGTCTGGTCGGTGGTGACCGATGTGCCGACGACTTCGACCAGCTTCATGATGTTGGCGGGCGAGAAGAAATGCAGGCCGAGAAAACGGCCCGGGCCGGGCATGCCTTCGCTGATCATGTTGGGATCGAGATAGGAGGTGTTGGTGGCGATCAATGCTGTCTCGGACATGACATCCGAAAGCTGCTTGAACACGGCGCGCTTGACCTCCGGATCCTCAAAGACCGCTTCGATGGCGATGTCGGCGTCAGCGGCGGCGGCGTAATCGGCGCCGGCAGCAAAGGCTGCGCGCCGGGCTTGTGCCTTGTCGTCCGTGATGCGGCCTGAGGCCAGATCCTTGGCGATGATGGCTTCAACGCGGGCCGCGCCGGCTTCGGCATTTTCAATGTCGCGTTCGAGCAATGTGACACGATGGCCGGCGGCGAGGCTAGCGGCTGCGATGCCTGCGCCCATCAAGCCGCCGCCGACGATGGCGACATACTTGATTTCGGCAGGCTGAAACGCTTTTAGACGCTCGGGACGGGTGACCGAGCGGCTGGCGAAAAACAGCCGGCGCAGTGCGCGGGACTGGGCGCTGTCGCGCAGGTCGAGATGGGTTTGGCGCTCGATCTTGCAGCCTTCCGCAAAGGGCAGGGTGGCTGCGAGTGCGGTGGTTTCGAGCGCGATCATCGGGGCGTTTGAGCCCTTGGCCGATTTGGTGATTTCGGCCTTCAGCGCTGTCATATCTGCGTCTGCAACCGGGCGGGCAGAGGTGTTTTGCGGCCGGGCGGGCAGGGTGTCGCGGAACCCGGCGAGCGCCGTCATCGGGTCGCCTGAGAAGACGAGATCCAGTCCACCGAACTCTTCAAACGTTTTGGCACTCACCGGCTTGCCATTCGCGGCCATGCGGGCGGCACGCTCCAGTCCGATGACGCGGGGCAGGCGCTGGGTGCCGCCGGCGCCGGGGATCAGGCCGAGATTGACTTCCGGCAGGCCGAATTTGGTGTTGTCGTCAGCGATGCGCCAGGCGCAGGCCAGCGCCAGTTCCAGCCCGCCACCGAGCACCGTGCCATGCATGACAGCGATGAACGGTGTGGCACTGGCTTCGATCGCATCAAGCACATCGGGCAGATGCGGCAATGGCGGCGGTCCGGCAAATTCCGAGATGTCGCCGCCTGCGACAAATGTGCGCCCGGCGCAGACCAGGGCTGCGGTTGCGCATCCGGCTTCGTTGACGGCGCGCAGCGCTTCCATCAGACCCTTGCGCACACTGACAGCGAGCGCGTTGACCGGCGGGTTGTTGATCGTCACAAGGGCGTGGCCGTCCTTGATGACCACGTCAACAACCTTTGTGTCCGGACCGGGGTTCGGTGTTGGGGTGCGGGTGGTCACGATGGCGGCTCCTGCAAATTTTGGCGTGAAGATTTCCAGCACCAAGTAGAAGTTTTAAGCATCAAATACCAGTGGATTATTAATTGACCAACCGGTCGGCTTATGCAACCCTCTATTTGAGGAGGACCCTGGCGATGAGCGAAACGGTATTGCATTCGTGGAATGATGGCGTGCTTGAAATCACGCTGAACCGGCCCGACAGGCTCAATTCTTTCAATGACGAGATGCATGAGGCGATGGCCGTCAATCTCGATCTGGCGCGTGACGATCGGCGCTGCAGGGCGGTGCTGCTTACCGGGGCGGGGCGGGGCTTTTGCGCGGGTCAGGATCTTGATGCGCGCAATCCGGAGAAGATGAGCGGTCCGCCGGATCTTGGCGAGACACTTCACAAATTCTACAATCCGATGATCCGCCGCATCCGTGCCATGGAAAAACCGATCGCCTGCGCCGTCAATGGCGTGGCCGCCGGGGCCGGGGCCAATCTGGCGCTCTCCTGCGACATCGTGCTGGCGGCACGCGGCGCCAAATTCATCCAGTCGTTTGCCCGTGTGGGGCTCATTCCCGATGCCGGCGGTTCCTGGATGTTGCCGCGGCTGATTGGCGAGGCGCGGGCCAAGGCGATTGCCCTGACTGCCGAGCCGGTAAGTGCTGAAACTGCCGCCCAGTGGGGCATGATCTGGCGGGTGGTTGATGACGCCGATCTGCTTGCCGAAGCGCGGGCGCTGGCGGGCAGGCTGGCAGCAGGGCCGACCTTCGGGCTTGGCCGCACCAAGAGCCTGATCCAGGCCGCCGCCGGGCATGAACTTGACGCACATCTGGAGCTTGAAGCCCGCGCCCAGGGAGAGGCTGGCCGTTCTGCCGACTATGCCGAGGGTGTGCGCGCCTTTCTGGAAAAGCGTGAACCCAAATTCGGAGGTGGGTCATGAGCGGGATCAACGACCAGCAACGCGCCGAGTGCTCTTCGGCTGCGATGTGGAAAGATGATCACACCAGCCAGGCTTTCGGCATGGAAATCGAGGCGGTCGGTCCCGGCACAGCGACGATCTCGATGGTGGTGCGCAAGGATCATCTCAATGGGCATGGCTCTTGTCACGGCGGGGCGATCTTCACGCTGGCCGACAGCGCCTTCGCATTCGCCTCCAACAGCCACAACAAGGTGACTGTGGCGCAGCACTGTTCGGTGACGTTTCTGGCGCCGGGACGAGAAGGCGACCGACTGACGGCTGTGGCGCGCGAAGTGACGCTTGCAGGTCGCTCCGGTGTCTATGACGTGTCGGTTGCGCGCCAGGACGGCGTGACGATCGCAGAATTTCGCGGCCTGTCGCGGACGGTTTCGGGAACGCATTTTGAGGAAACGGCCGGCTGACAACCGGTGGCAACAGCTATGGGGGGAGCGGCGCGGGGAGCGTTAGCAATCCGCCTGGACCAAGGAGGATATCATGCTCGACCTTACGCCTGACCGGGCCAGCCTCGATCCGATCGAGATCGCCTCGCGCGACGAGATTTCAGCCCTTCAACTCGAGCGGATGAAATGGTCGCTGGCCCATGCCTATGCAAATGTTTCGCATACCAAGGCCGCGTTTGATGCCAAGGGCGTGCATCCGGATGATCTCAGGTCGCTCTCCGATCTCGCCAAGTTTCCGTTCACCACCAAGCTCGATCTGCGCGACAATTACCCATTCGGTATGTTTGCGGTGCCGCGGGACAAGGTGACGCGGCTGCACGCCTCGTCAGGAACCACCGGCAAACCGACGGTGGTTGGCTATACCGCAGGCGACATTGATGTGTGGGGCGATCTGGTGGCGCGCTCGATCCGCGCCTCGGGTGGCCGGCCGGGCGATATTGTCCATGTCTCTTATGGCTACGGGCTTTTTACCGGCGGGCTCGGGGCGCATTACGGCGCCGAAAAACTAGGCTGCACGGTGGTGCCGGTGTCGGGCGGCATGACCGAGCGGCAGGTGTCGCTGATCACCGACTTCAAGCCGCGGGTGATCATGGTCACGCCCTCCTACATGCTGTCGATCCTCGACGAGTTCCGCGCCAAGGGAATCGACCCGCGCGAGAGTTCGCTGGCGGTCGGCATTTTTGGCGCCGAGCCGTGGACCAATGCGATGCGCGCGGAAATCGAGCAGGCCTTCGACATGCATGCTGTTGATATTTACGGACTTTCGGAAATCATGGGGCCGGGCGTTGCCAATGAATGCGTTGAGACCAAGGACGGGCTGCACATCTGGGAGGATCATTTCTACCCCGAGATCATCGATCCGGTGACAGAGGAAGTGTTGCCCGATGGCGAGATCGGCGAACTGGTGTTTACCACGCTGACCAAGGAAGCACTGCCGATGGTGCGCTACCGGACCCGCGACCTGACCCGGCTGCTGCCCGGCACAGCGCGCTCGATGCGTCGGATGGAGAAGATTACCGGCCGCTCTGACGACATGATCATCCTGCGCGGGGTCAATGTGTTTCCAACCCAGATCGAGGAGCAGATCCTCAAGTGCTCGGGGCTGGCGCCGCACTTCCAGATCGAGCTTACCCGCAGCGGGCGGCTGGATGACATGACAGTGCATGTCGAGTGCCACATCAGCGCCGCGAGCGATGAGGCGCGCGCTGCGTCCTCGCGCGAACTGGCGCATCACATCAAGAGCACGGTGGGGGTCAGCACCCGCATCAATGTGCAGGAACCCGGCAAGGTCGCGCGCTCCGAAGGCAAGGCCAAGCGCGTTGTCGACAACCGGCCAAAGGCGTAGATCTTCATGGCGCGAACCATTGCGAAGGACCACGAAGCCAAACGCGAGGCGATTCTCAAGACCGCGGCGGTGTTCTTTGCCGAGCATAGCTATGACCGGGCCTCGATGGGCAAGCTCGCGGAGGCCTGCGGGGTCTCGAAGGCGCTGATCTACCACTACTACCCGTCCAAGGATGCGCTGCTGTTTGATATTCTGGACACGCACCTAACTGCGCTGGTCGATGTGGTGGAAACCACGGCCGCAAGTTCGGCTGAGCCTCAGGCGCGGCTGCGGGCGCTGATCCGCGCGGTGCTGATCGCCTATCGGGATTCCGACAGCGAGCACAAGGTGCAACTAGATGCGCTGTCATCGCTGCCTGAGGAAAAGCAGGAGCATCTCAGGGCATTGCAGCGGCGGCTGGTTGCCTGCATGGCTGAAAGCGTGAGGGCGGTGGAGCCTGAGAGATTTGCCGCGCGCCCGGAACTGGTCAGGCCGGTGACCATGTCAGTGTTCGGCATGCTCAACTGGTTCTTTCTCTGGCACAAGCCAGGCGGACCCGTGAACCGTGACGCCTATGCCGCCATCGTCGCCGATCTGGTGATGGGCGGGCTGCCGGCGGTTTGCGCCGGACAGGCGGATGGCGATACGGGCTGATATACGCGAGCGTTCGTTTTTGACAGGGACCGGGCGCGGCTGAAAGCAAATGGTCCGGCCGCCAATCGACTCAGGGTCGTTCGCCGGTATAGATCGCGCGGGGCCGGATCAATTGACCACTGGCGCGTTGCTCAAGCGCGTGGGCGATCCAGCCAACCGACCGGCCGATGGCAAACAGCAAGAAGGCGGTGCCCGATGGCAAGTGCAAATGCCGCCGCAGGGCGACCAGCGCGAAATCAATCGATGGCTCGGTGCCGGTCAGTTCCCTGACTGCAGCGACAAACTGGGCTGCTTGCGGAAGATCGGGAAGAACCTGTTCAAGCAGCGCCTTCGCGCGAACATCGCCATCGGGATAGAGCGGGTGACCAAAGCCAGGAATGGTCTCGCCGGCTTCGAGACGCCGCTGGAGGCTGCCTTTGACATCGTCCGGATCGAGCCCGTCCCAGACCTGTTCCACTCGTGCCGTCATGGCCCCGTGCTTGATCCCGCTTAACGCCGCGAGTGCTGCAATGATTGCCGCCTTCAGCGACGCGCCGGTGGACGCCACGCAGCGCGCGGTGAAGCTCGATGCGTTGAGTTCATGATCGGCGCACAACACCAGCGCCCGGCGGATCAGATCAGCATCTTGTGGCGATACCCGCCAGCTTTCGGCCAGTTGCTGGTGAATCGCGACCGATCGCGGTGCTTGTCTGAGCGCCGTGGCTGTCAGGATGCGCACCAGATCGCCCGATCCTTGCGCCAGCATCTTGGGATCGCGGCGCCATGCCGAAGTAGGGTCTTCGCTTGCGGCAACCGCAAACAACGGCAACAGGGTGTCGCTGGCCGGTGCCATGCCGACCTGGCTGCAGAGGCTGGCATAGGCCTTGAGATTGCCCGGTGCCGCGTGCGGGAAGGCTGTCTCTTTCTCCATCTGCCAGAGCAGTGCTGCAACGTCCTCCAGATTGCGGGTTTGTGAAAGTTCAACGGCGTCGTGACCACGATAGCTCAGGCGGCCGTTTTCAATCAGCGTTACCGCCGATTCCAGCACCGGCATGCCCCAGTCGAGCGTGGCGCGAGCGATTTCCTTTGGCTTGCGGCCGCGCCGGCGGGTGGTGGCCAATTGCTCGACGGCTTCGGCGAGGTATCGGCTCTGGCGCGGGTCCGGTGCGGGCACGGCGCGCAGCAGGCCACGGCTGACATAGGCGTAAAGGGTTTGCCGCGAGACGCCGAGGCGTCGGGCGGCCTGTTCGGCGGTGAGGTATTCAGCCATGGCGAGCATCTCGATAGTTGATTTATATGATCAATATTGACGATATGATTGTTTCGAGCTTGTGTGAAGGCCTGAACGCAAGTCGGGAGTTCGCCATGACGATTTCATCAACATCAGACCACCAGGGCGCCAGGTCGATGATTGCCACCTTGTCGGCCGCTCTTGGTGTCCCGGACCATGCCGCTGCGGATCTGCAGATAGAGGGCGCGGGATCGCTGCCGTCGGTCTTCGCGGTCAGCGATTTTGCCGTCGCGTCGGTGGCCACGGCAGGGCTGGCGCTGGCCAAATGGATCACGCTGCGGTCGGGTATGCAGCCGGTGACGTGTGTGGACCGGCGGCTGGCCTCGCTCTGGTTCGGGTTTTCGATCGCCCCGCAGGGCTGGGATCTGCCATCCGTCTGGGACGCGGTTGCGGGTGATTATCGTGGCTCTGACGGCTGGATAAGGCTTCACACCAATGCGCCGCATCACCGTGCGGCGGCATTATCGGAACTGGGCACGGACGCCGATCGTGACGCGGTTGCCGCAGCGGTTTCCAAATGGCCGATTGATGATCTGGAAACCGCGATTGTCACCCGGGGTGGCTGTGCGGCGGCAATGCGCAGTCTCGATAAATGGCGTGTGCACCCACAGGGCGCGGCAGTGCTGGCAGAGCCGCTGATGCGTGTCGAGAGGACAGCGGGTGGAATGATGCCAGAGCATGGGCTTGACCCGGAATTTGATCCTGCGCGACCACTCGCCGGCGTGCGGGTTCTGGACTTGACCCGGGTGCTGGCCGGGCCGGTGGCAACGCGGTTTCTGGCCGGCTTTGGTGCAGATGTGCTGCGCATTGATCCGCCATCGTGGGATGAAGGCGCGGTGATCCCGGAAGTGACACTGGGCAAGCGCTGTGCACGGCTGGACCTCAAGGACCCGGCTGACCGGGCGCGTTTCGTAGCGCTGGTGGAGAAATCCGATGTTCTTGTGCATGGCTACCGGCCGGATGCGCTGGAAAAACTCGGTCTTGGTGCCGAAATGCGCGCGCGGACCCGCCCCGGACTGGTTGACGTTTCGCTTGATGCCTATGGCTGGAGCGGGCCCTGGGCCAATCGGCGCGGGTTTGACAGTCTGGTGCAGATGAGCTCCGGCATTGCGGCGGAAGGTATGGAGCGTACCGGATCGGAAAAGCCGGTGCCTTTGCCTGCGCAGGCGCTCGACCAGGGCGCCGGCTACCTGCTGGCGGCGGCGGCGTTGCGTGGGCTGGTGTTACGCCAGAAGGATGGTCGCGGTTCGCGCTGGCGCACGTCGCTGGCGCGGGTTGGCGGGTTTTTCGCGAGCTATCCGGGTGTGGCTGACGCCATCGCGATCGGCAAGCCGGAAGCGGATGATTATGCCGAGGCCACCGAACTCACCATCTGGGGGCCTGCATTGAGGCTTCGTCCGCCTCTCAGCCTCAGCGGGACCAGCATGGCTTGGTCTGGTCCAGCAGTGGAGCTAGGCTCGTCACAGCCGCAATGGCAGGGCGCGAACTGACGTGTGTCTGAACGTAAGAGACACGCGATTGGTGGTAAAAAATTGCCGTGGATCGCTTGCTATCGAGCAAAAACATGCCAGTTATGTTCAGCCGGTTGTCTGGCGCGCCAGAGGAGATCCGCTTTGCGGATCGGCATCCGGACTATATCGCTTGAGACTGTACCGGAGTGGCGCAAGGAACCGCCGCCTCGTTTTGTTCAAATATGGAGGAACCCTCGATGATCAGCATCAACCGCAGAAACCTTGTTGCCCTGATGGCGGCGAGCGCCATGGGCCTGTCGTTGGCCCCGGCCAAGGCCGAACAGTTCGTCAATATTCTCACAGGGGGAACATCGGGCGTCTATTATCCGCTCGGCGTCGGCCTGTCGAAGATCTACGCCGAGAAGATCGAGGGCGTGCGCACCCAGGTGCAGTCGACCAAGGCATCGGTGGAAAACCTCAATCTGCTGCAGCAGGGCAAGGGCGAACTGGCGCTGGCGCTGGGCGATTCCGTCAAGCTGGCCTGGGAAGGCGATGCGGATGCAGGCTTCAAGGCACCGCTCGACAAGCTGCGCGGCATCGCAGCGGTCTATCCCAACTACATCCAGATCGTTGCCTCGAAGGAATCCGGCATCAAGAATTTTGCCGATCTGAAGGGCAAGAGCCTGTCGGTGGGTGCTGCCAAGTCCGGCACCGAGCTCAATGCGCGCAAGATCTTTGAGGCGGCCGGCATGTCCTATGACGACCTGTCGAAGACCGAATATCTGCCGTTCGCTGAATCGGTGGAATTGATCAAGAACCGCCAACTTGACGCGACGCTGCAGTCGGCAGGCCTCGGGGTTGCCTCGATCAAGGATCTGTCGACCTCGCTCGATATCCAGATGGTGGCTGTGCCCGAAGAAGTCGTCACCGCGCTTGGCGCTCCCTATATTGCGGCCACCATTCCGGCAGGCACCTATGAAGGACAGGACAGCGATGTCGGCACCGTGGCGGTGGTCAACTTCCTGGTGACGCATTCGGACGTCAGCGACGATCTCGCCTACGAGATGACCAAGCAGTTGTTTGAAAACCTCCCAGACCTGGAAGCCGCGCACAAGGCGGCCGCGCAGATCAAGCTGGAAAATGCCGTCAAGGGCATGCCGCTGCCGCTGCACCCGGGCGCGGAGCGTTACTACAAGGAAAAGGGCATAATGTAAGTCCGGTCAAACAACCGGATAACATCAGCTGATTGCCGTGGCGGGGTTGGAATTCTGACTCCGCCACGGGGCCTATATGATGCCTTTTGGGAGAACACCGCATGGCAAGAGACCAAGCCGCGCATCAGGCCGCGGAGGCCGATATCGACCTCGGTCTGCATGATCCGCTGGCCGAGAGCTTTCCGCAAACGCCCGAAGGGCGGCTTTTGTTCTGGATTGCGCTGGTGTTCTCGGTGTTCCAGATCGCCACCGCCGCGCATATCATCGATTTGGCGAGCCAGGTGGTGCGGGCGATCCATGTCGGTTTCCTGTTGCTGCTGACCTTTCCGCTGGTCGCTGCCGCGCGCAATGCCGGCCCGGCAGTCAAGACATTGGCCTGGCTATTGGCCGGTTGCGGCGTCGCCGTGGCGTTTTACCAATGGTATGAATATACCGAACTGCTGCTGCGCGCCGGCGATCCGCTGCAGCGTGATATCGTCATGGGCGTAATTGCGCTCACCACCGTATTTGTCGCCGCCTGGGTGATCATGGGCCCGGCGCTGCCGATCATTTCCGGTGCATTTCTGGCCTACTGCCTGTTCGGCGAATATCTGCCGTCGCCGCTCAATCACCGTGGCTATGATTTTGCCCAGGTGATCGACCACATGGCCTATGGCACCGAGGGCATCTACGGTATCCCGATCTTCGTTTCCTCAAGCTTCATTTTCCTGTTCATCCTGTTTGGCGCGTTTCTTGAAAAAGCCGGCATGATTCAGCTTTTCACCGACGTTTCGCTGGGGCTGGTGGGGCACAAGCGCGGCGGTGCCGCAAAGGTTTCGGTGATCTCTTCAGGCCTGATGGGGACGATTTCCGGCTCCGGTGTCGCCAATGTGGTGACCACCGGACAATTCACGATCCCGTTGATGAAGAGTTTCGGCTACCGCGCGGCTTTTGCCGGCGGGGTGGAAGCGACCTCGTCGATGGGCGGGCAGATCATGCCGCCGGTGATGGGGGCGGTGGCCTTCATCATGGCCGAAACGCTGGGCGTCGAATATTACGAGGTCGTCCAGGCCGCGATCATCCCGGCGTTTTTGTATTTCGCCTCGGCGTTCTGGATGGTGCATCTGGAGGCCGGCAAGCACAATCTGGTAGGCTTGGCGAAGGACCAATTGCCGTCGCCGATGAAGGCGCTGCGAGAGAACTGGTATCTGCTGCTGCCGCTGTTGATGCTGATCTATCTGCTTTTTTCGGGCTACACGCCGCTGTTTGCCGGAACCGTCGGGCTGGCGCTCACCGTTCTGCTGATCCTCGGCGGTTCTGTTGCGCTGGGCCTTCCTGCGGGCGCGATCCGGACCATCTTCTGGATCGGGCTGGGGCTGGTGGCCGCCGCCTTCCTGCAATTTGGCATTCATGTGATCCTGGCTGCGGTGCTGGCGCTGGTGGCCTGGAACGCGGTCAGCAAGGGCGGGCGCGAAACGCTGGCGATCTGCAGGGATTCGCTTGCCGAGGGTGCCAAGACGGCGCTGCCGGTGGGTGTCGCCTGCGCGATTGTCGGCATCATCATCGGCACCATGACGCTGACGGGCGCTGCCAACACATTCGGGCAATATATCGTTTCGGTAGGCGACAAGAGCCTGTTCCTGTCGCTGCTTTTGACGATGATCACCTGTATCGTGCTCGGCATGGGGATCCCGACTATCCCCAACTACATCATCACCTCGTCTATCGCCGGGCCGGCGCTCTTGGAACTGGGTGTGCCGCTGATCGTCAGCCACATGTTCGTGTTTTATTTCGGCATTCTGGCCGACCTGACACCGCCGGTGGCGCTGGCCTGTTTCGCGGCTGCGCCAATTGCCAAGGAGAACGGGCTGAAGATTTCGATGGAGGCGGTCAAGGTGGCTGCCGCGGGCTTCGTGATTCCGTTCATGGCGGTCTACACACCGGCGTTGATGCTGCAGGATGGCGGGCCGCTGGCAGCCGAAATCGGTTACGTGCCGGCGGTGATCTATATCGTTGCCAAGACGGTGCTGGCGATCGGGCTGTGGGGAGCTGCGGTGATCGGCTTTCTTGGTGGACCGCTGGGCTGGCCGCTGCGCGGGCTTGCTGCGCTGGCGGCATTCACGCTGGTTGCAGCATTGCCGTTGACCGACGAGATCGGCTTCGCTCTGGCGGCAGCGTTTGCGGTGCTGGCCTATCTGCAGATGCGCAGACAGGCGGAGCCGGCGTAAATGGCACTCGCGCTTTGCGTCAGCGCTGGCGGCAAGGCGCTGGTGATCGCCGCCACGCTGTTTAATCTTTCCTGGACCCATTCGGTTGAAAAGACCGAATGGCGCGAAGACTGGCGGGTAATGCCGGGAGGGCTGGAACTGGTCGAGGCGCGGGTCAAGGGATCGGGTGCGGGTATGGATCCCGGCGAGGGCGCGCGACTTGAAGACGGCTGGTGGATCTGGGCGCCGGAACTGCCGGCTGTGCCCGAACTCGTGCTGGCGGCCTCCGGCGCCACCGTTTCGGCCTGGACGCTGTGCCATGCCGGCGGGTGTGAAACGCTGGGTGGAGCGGCCGGTGAACCAATCCGGATCGCACCTTGTGCTGAGCCCTGAAATGCCGCATCGGAACTGCCGATTACCGAGTAAAGACGACAAGCGCGGAATTGCCGCTTTGCCTTGATGGGGTGCTGGCTCTACAAACAATTGAGAAAGGCGAGGTGTGGGGATCCTGAGAAGGATCGCATCCGGCGCTGCGCGATGCACGAGATTGAGGGGATCAACAGCGCATGGGCAGGTTTTCATTTCCGATGGCGCAAGGCCGCGCCGAGGCGCTGGGCGAAATTCACGCGCGGCCGCTGGCGCTGGTCGGACAGTCGCGGGTGATCTTTCAACTGGCGTTCCTGACCGATGGCGGAGCGGCGGTCGATCACGCGGTGGTGGCCGAACTTGCGCGGGGGCGCGGCGTCGCCGTGCCAGGACGGGAGTCGGCACATTTCGCCATGGGCTGGGGACAGGGAACCCTGCGCTGGGAACGCCATACCGAGTTTTCGACCTATTTCTGGGACGCACCGGCGCCTGAGCGTTTTGGCGACCATCTCGACACACATCCGTTTGGCGACCAGTTTTCGCCGCCGGGCAATCTGATTGCCGGCATACGGCTGGAAGTCAGGCCAGAGTCGCCTGAAACGCAGGCAGCCCTTGCGACCTTCGATCCGACCAGCCTGTGCCTGAGCGAAGTCAAGGACGGGCAGGCGCTGATTGCCACCGATTTCCGCCAGGATGGCGACGGGCTGACCCGGATTCTGGTGGTCGACAGGGGCATGACTGACGCCGGGCGCGGGGCGGTGGTGCAGCGGTTGCTCGACATCGAGACCTACCGAACGCTGGCGACATTGGGCCTGGCGCTGGCGCGGACGCTGTCGCCGGAAATGCGCCGCATCGAGGACGGCCTGACAAAGACCACGCAGAGCATGAAATCCGGCGCGCGTGAAAATGCCGACAGCCTGCTTTCTGAAATCACCGAGCTTGCGGCGGAACTGGAAGCCAGCGCCGCGCTCAGCCTTTATCGTTTTGGCGCCAGCCGGGCCTATTACAACATCGTGCGCGAACGTATCGCTTCGCTGGCTGAAACCGGCCAGCCCGGTTCCGAGACGATCGGCGCGTTCCTGGAAAAGCGGCTGGCGCCGGCAATGCGCACTTGCCAGTCGATCGAGGAACGGCAGGCCAACCTGTCGCGCAAGCTGGCGCGGACCACGGCGCTGCTGCGCAGCTGGATCGATGTCGAACTGGAACGGCAAAACAGCGCGCTGCTCGGCTCGATGAACCGCCGGGTCAAACTGCAACTGAGGATGCAGCAAACCGTCGAGGGGCTCTCGGTGGCAGCAATTTCCTATTACATTGTCGGCCTGTTCGGTTATGTCGCCAAGCCACTCGACAAATTGGGGCTGCCGCTGAGTTCAGGCGTGTTGTCGAGCCTGTTCGTGCCGATTGCGATTGGCTTTACCTGGATGATGGTGCGCTCGGTCCGCAAGAAACATTCGCTTGAGGATGAGGCGGAGACTGTCGATGGCGAATAGAGCCGCGCGGTAGGGCTGCCGTGCAGCCTACCTCCTCATCACTACCCTAGCGGCATCTTGTTTTGCAGCGCGTAGCGCGCAAGGATGGGTGAGCGGCTGAGGAGCGGTGGTTCGGGAGGATGCATGACGGAGAATGCGGCGCGCGGCAAGTTCGCGCTGATCGGCGCCGGGCCGATGGGGCTGGCTGCGGCGAAGACGCTGATCGAGCAGGGAATCGGCTTTCAGGGGTTCGAGATCCATGACGATGTTGGTGGGCTGTGGGACATCAACGGCCCGCGCTCGACCATGTACGAGACCGCGCATCTGATCTCGTCGAAACGGATGACGGAGTTTGCCGATTTTCCGATGGATGAGGATGTTGCCGATTATCCCTCGCACCGGGAATTGAAGACCTATTTTCGCCGCTTCGCCGATCATTTCAAACTGCGCGAGCATTTTCTGTTCAGGACCGAAGTACTTTCAGTAACGCCGCTGTGCGGAAACGGTGAAGGCTGGCGCGTCGTCTGGCGGAACGCGGAAGGCCAGGAGCAACAAGCCGAATTTGCGGGCGTGCTGATTGCCAACGGCACCCTGTCGGAACCCAATATGCCGGCGTTCAAGGGATCGTTCTCCGGCGAACTAATGCATTCGAGCCGTTACCGCGATCCGAAAGTGTTTGCCGGCAAGCGGGTGTTGATTATCGGCGCTGGAAATTCCGGCTGCGACATCGCCGTGGATGCGATCCATCATGGCCTAAGCTGTGATATCTCGATGCGGCGCGGCTACTATTTCGTGCCCAAATATATATTCGGGCGCCCGGCGGACACGCTGGGTGGCGCCATCAAGCTGCCGATGTGGCTCAAGCGCCGGGTCGACGGCATGATCCTGAAATGGTTTGCCGGCGATCCCTCGAAATACGGGTTTCCGAAACCTGATTACGCCCTCTATGAAGCCCATCCGGTGGTCAATTCGCTGATCCTGTTTCATGCCGGCCATGGTGATGTCAAAGTCAGGCCGGATATCGACCGGTTCGAGGGCAACACGGTGCATTTCAAGGATGGCAGCCAGGCCGATTACGACCTGATCCTGGCGGCGACCGGTTACAAGCTGCATTACCCGTTCATCGACAAGGCGCTCCTCAACTGGCAAGGCGATGCGCCGCATCTGTTCCTCAACTGCATGCATCCCGAGCGTGACGATTTGTTCGTGCTGGGCATGGTCGAGGCCTCGGGGCTGGGGTGGCAGGGCCGGCACGAACAGGCGGAAATGGTGGCGCGCTACATCGCGAGCATCAGCAAGGGCATGATGGCGGCCAAGGCGCTGCAAGCGGAAAAGGCAGCCGGTTTCAAGCGGGCGACTGGCAGTATGAATTATATCGACCTGCCGCGGATGGCCTACTATGTCGACAAGGTCACCTACAGGACTGCGGTCACAAGCTGGATAGCGGCTTTGAAAGACGGTGCCAAATGACCGATATCGACGTTATTCGGCTGAATTTCAGCCCCGGCAGCCTGTTGCTGCTCAATGCCATCCTGTCGATCGTGATGTTCTCGATCGCCCTCGACCTGAAGCCGGTAGATTTTCGCGCCCTTCTGCGTGCGCCAAGAGCGCTCGTGACTGGCCTGGTTTCGCAATTTGTGGTGCTGCCGGCGCTGACATTCCTGTTGCTCTTGGCCACCAATCCGCGCCCCTCGATTGCGCTGGGTCTTGTTCTGGTGGCGGCCTGCCCGGGTGGCAATATTTCCAATTTCATCACCCATCGGGCGGGCGGCAATACGGCGCTGTCGGTGTCGATGACCGGGATCGCCACTTTCGTCGCGATCGTGCTCACGCCTGTCAACGTGGCGTTCTGGGGCAATCTCTACGCACCGACACGGACGCTTTTGCGGGAGACTGTGGTGGACCCGGTGTCGGTCGCGATTACCGTGTTTTTCATGCTGATCGTGCCGCTCGTTCTCGGTATTCTGCTCAACGCCTGTCGACCAGCGCTGGCGGCCCGGATCCGCAAGCCGATGCAATCACTGTCGATGGCTATCTTCATTGGCTTCATTGTGCTGGCGCTGGCAGCAAACTGGAATTTCTTTCTTGGCTATGCGGCGGCGGTGGCGGGGCTGGTCGTGCTGCACAACGGACTGGCGCTGGCAGGAGGCTACCTGACCGCGACCCTGGCGCGGGTGTCGGACTATGATCGCCGTGCGGTGACGATTGAAACCGGCATTCAGAATTCGGGCCTTGGGCTGGTGCTGATCTTTGCCTTTTTCGGCGGGTTGGGTGGCATGGCCGTGGCGGCGGCATTCTGGGGCATCTGGCACGCGATCTCCGGTCTGGTGCTGGCGTGGCTCTGGTCGCGCAGCGAGGCTGAACGATGAGCCGGGTGCTGGTGACAGGCGCCGCGGGTGCGGTGGGGCAGGTTCTGCTTGATGAACTGGCGGGTGCTGGCACCCAAACGCTGGCGACCGATATTCGCACACCGGCGGCCTTGTCGGATGGCATCAAATTCGAACTGATGGACGTGCGCGGTGATGAGGTTGAGCGTGTGATCGCGACGTTTAGACCGGAGGTGATCGTGCATCTGGCCTCGATTGTTTCGCCGACGCGGGCAATGACACGCGAATTTGCTCATCAGGTCGATGTGATGGGCACCCGGAAGGTGCTTGATGCGGCACTTGCGCATGGCGTCAGACGGCTGGTCGTAACCTCTTCGGGGGCGGCCTATGGCTATCATGCCGACAACCCGGTGCCGCTGAGTGAAAGCGACCCGGTGCGCGGCAATCCTGAATTTGCCTATTCAGACCACAAGCGCCAGGTCGAGGAAATGCTGGCCGAGGCAAGAAGTCTGCATCCCGAACTCGAGCAGGTGGTGCTGCGGGTCGGCACCGTGCTGGGCGGGGGGCTCGAAAACCAGATCACCGAACTGTTTCATCGCCCCCGGCTGATTGCGGTGCGGGGCTCGGACAGCCCGTTTGTGTTCATCTGGACGCGCGATCTGGCGCGCATTCTGCTGCGCGCGGCAGGCGAGGGGCCGGCGGGCATTTTCAATGTCTGTGGCGATGGTGCGCTGACGGTGAGAGAGATCGCCGAAGCGCTCGGCAAACCGGTGCTGAACCTGCCGGTATGGCTGCTGAAAGCCGCACTCGCCGTTGCCCGGCCGATCAAGCTGTCGCGCTATGGCCCGGAACAGGTGCGGTTTTTGCAATACCGGCCGGTGCTCGACAATTCGGCGCTGAAAAATGTGTTCGGCTACAGCCCGGAACTGACGAGCCGCGAGACGTTTGAATTGTGGCGCAAGGCAGCGGGCTTGTGAGCCGGGTCGCGGTGATCAGCGGTGGCGCCGGCGGGTTGGGGCAGGCGTTTGCGGCAGAGCTTCTCAAGGAAGATTGGCGCTTGGTGCTGATTGATCTGCCCGTGGCGTTGGCTGCTCTTCCGACAGGCGACGAACGGATCGAACAGGTCGCCTGCGATCTCACCGATGAGGCCGCGGTGGCGGCAGTCTGCGCTGACATCTCAGTTCGCTATCCGGCGCTTGATCTGGTGATCCACAATGCCGGGATAACCCAGATCGGCCTGTTTGACGAAACCACGCTGGCCTCGCAGCGGCTGGTGATGGAAATCAACTATTTTGGCTCGGTACGGGTGGCGGCCGGTCTGCTGCAGGCTGTGCGGAGGGCGCGGGGAACCCATATTGCGGTCTCTTCCGTGGCGGGGTTTGCACCGCTCAACAGGCGCACTGCCTATGCCGCCAGCAAGCACGCCATGAACGGCTTCTTTCAATCGCTGGCGACAGAGGAAGCCGAATACGGCGTCGGCGTGGTGGTGGCGGCGCCATCGTTCGTTGCCACCAATCCGGGCCGCTTTGAAACCGGGATTGCGGGCATTGGCCGTCCAGGGGCTGCGACCGACGGGTTTGACGAAATCAGCCCTGCGCAGGCCGCGAAGACAATTCTGGATGGATGGCGCCGTGGCAAGCGTTTTATTCCGGTGGGGCGTGTGGCGTGGATGGCCTGGATGATCAACCGACTCTCGCCGGGGCTTTATATCCGGCTGATGAGGCGGAAAATCCGCAACTAATGAGTTAGGCAAGTGGGAGTTGAACATGAATCTGGCTGAATGGCTGGTACGCAGTGCACGGGTGCACCCAGACAATCCGGCGCTGTATCTGGGAGGCGAGATGCGCGCCGATTACCGCGGCTTTGCCCGAGCCGCGGGCGGCATCGGCGCCGGGCTCGCGGAACGTCACGGGATCAAACCGGGCGACCGGGTGGCGATTTTTGCCAAGAACCATCCAGCCTATCTCGAAGCGATGTTCGGGATCTGGTTCGCCGGCGCTGCGGTGGTGCCGATCAATGCCAAGCTGCATCCGCGCGAAGCTGCCTATATCGTCGAAAATTCTGGCGCCACCGCCGTGTTTGCCAGCCAGCCGCTGGGAGACGAACTGGTGCAGGCGCTGGAACAGCGGGCGCCGACGGTAATCGATCTGGCGGGAGCGGAATTCGACGTCTTGCGCGAGGTCCAGCCATTTGCCGAGCCGGTTGCGCGTGATGACGATGACATGGCCTGGCTGTTTTACACCTCCGGCACCACCGGTCGCCCGAAGGGAGTGATGCTCAGCCACGGCAATCTGCAGGCGATGGCGTTTTCATATTTTGTCGATGTCGACGAGGTGTTGACCAGCGATGCCGCGCTCTATGCCGCGCCGATCAGCCATGGTGCGGGGCTCTATTGCATCCAGCATGTGCTCAAGGCTGCGCGGCATGTGGTGCCGGTGTCGGCCGGGTTTGAACCCGGTGAGATTTTCGGTCTGGCCAGGGAACTCGGCGGCATCCACCTGTTTGCGGCGCCGACCATGGTCAAGCGGCTGGTCAGCGGTGCGCGCGCAAGCGGCTATGATGGCGAGGGCATCCGCACCATCGTCTATGGTGGCGGGCCGATGTATCTGGCCGACATCATTGATGCTGTTGAGGTGCTGGGGCCGCGGTTCTGCCAGATCTACGGGCAGGGCGAGAGCCCGATGACGATCACCGCGCTTAACCGTGCCGCGGTCGCCGACCGCTCGCATCCGCGCTGGCGCGAGCGACTGGCCTCCGTCGGCATCCCCCATGCTTGCGTGGAGGTGCGTATTGTCGATCCCGACGGCGTCGAGTTGGCGACCGGTGACACCGGTGAGATCATCGTGCGCGGCACACCTGTGATGGCCGGTTACTGGGGCGACCCCGAGGCCACGGCCAGGGCGTTGCGCGACGGCTGGTTGTGGACCGGCGATATGGGCAGTCTCGATGCCGACGGGTTTCTCACGCTCAAGGATCGATCCAAGGATGTGATCATATCCGGTGGCACCAATATCTACCCGCGCGAGGTAGAGGAAGCGCTGCTCATCCATGAGAGCGTGCGCGAAGTCAGCGTGATTGGCGCGGCCGATCCGGAATGGGGCGAACGGGTAATTGCCTTTGTCGTGATAGCTGCCGATGCCGTGGTGGATGCGGAGGCGCTCGACCGGCATTGCCTAGACCATATCGCCCGGTTCAAACGCCCCAAGACCTATCGTTTCGTCACGGATTTACCGAAGAACAATTACGGCAAGGTGCTCAAGACCGAGTTGCGGGCGCTGCTGGCCGAGGAGCCGTCGACCGGCTTATCGTAGCCGGGCCGATTGCGACCCGAAGATCTTTTTCTCTGTCGCCCTCGTTGTGCCGTGACCACTGCGGGTTGGTAATGACTATCGTCAGAGTGAGTGTCAATCAATCAATCGATTGATTGACATGCTTGCCTGTGCTATGTTCCCTGTCGAATAAGGACAACAGGGAGAGTGAAGTGCGATCCGAAACTGAGCCGTCACCCGAGGCAGACAAGCCCGGAGACCAGACCCGCATGGCGCTGATGGTCGCGGCGCTCAAACTGTTTGGCTCGAAGGGTTTCGAGGCCACATCCACACGCGAAATTGCCGCCGCCGCCAAGGCCAACATTGCCTCGATCGCCTATCATTTTGGGGGCAAGGACGGCTTGCGGCTGGCCAGTGCCGAACTTGTAGGGAGCCGCATTCAAAGTGCGGCGATGCCGGCGCTGGCCGACATTAATCCCGGAAATGATCCGGATTCGGCGCAGAAAGCATTTGAGCGGGTGGCGATGGCGATGGCGGATTTCATGCTGGGGCGACCCGAGGCGCGCGATATTGCCACCTTCATCGTCCGAGAGATTTCAAATCCAGGACCGGTATTCGAGCATATCTATACCGACTTCATCCTGCCGATTCACACCCGGCTATGTACGCTTTTGGGACTGGCCACCGGCCATAATCCCGAAAGCGACCTGATCCGCCTTGGAACCTTCAGCATTGCGGGTCAGGTCGTCTATTTCCGTGTCGGGCACGCGATTGTCGCACGGCGGATGGACTGGCACGAGGTAGGCACGGACGAAGTCGAGCGGATCAAGACGGTGATCCTTGGCAATATCCGCGCCTTCGTCGAGACCAACAGGAAGCCGCGCCCATGACGTCACTGATCTGCGCCATTCCCTATATCGCGACGCTGTTTTCGGTCTGCGCCGGTCCAGGGCCGCTCGCGGTCGGCTATGTCGAGGGTGAGTATGTGCTGGTTGCGCCGATCGAGACGGCCCAGATAGTTGCCCTGGATGTGCGGCGCGGCGACCATATTACCGCCGAACAGCCGCTCGCCCAGTTGGAGCGACGTGACGCCGAAATCGCGGTAGCTCAAGCCCAGGCCGGGCTTGCCCAGGCACAGCGGCAACTGGCCAATCTGCAGGAAGGGCGGCGGCCGGAGGAAATTGCCAGCATCGCCGCCGCGCTCGATTCTGCCAAGGCCCAGGCTGAAGAAGCGGAGCGGGTGCTGCAGCGCCAGTCTGATCTGCTTAAACGCGGCATATCCACCCAGGCTGCCTACGATGCTGCCTCCACCAGTGCTGAACTCAGCCGCGCCAAGGTGTCCGAGCTTGAGGCCAATCTGTCGGTGGCCAAGTTGCCGGCGCGCGCCAATGAGATCAAGGCTGCCCAGGCAGGCGTCGAGCAAGCCCGTGCCGTGCTGGAGGCGGCCGAGTGGCGGCTGACCAAGCGGACGCTCTCGATCCCGCAGGCTGGCGTTGTTTCCGACATCATCCGCAACACCGGCGAGGTGGCAGGGCCCCAGGCGCCGGTGCTTTCGGTGCTGCCTGACGGGGCGTTGAAATTGCGGGTCTATGTGCCCGAGCCTGCACTCTCCCGTCTCTCCATCGGTGCAAGCCTGGTGGTGCGGTGTGATGGCTGCGCCGACGGTCTGCGGGCCACGGTGAGCTACATTTCGACCGATCCTGAATTCACGCCACCGGTGATCTACTCGCTCGAAAACCGGCAGAAGCTGGTCTACCTGGTCGAAGCCCGTCCTGATGATGACGCCTGGGCGCTGACGCCGGGACAGATCGTCGACGTCGATCTGGAAAGCGCACGCTGATGAACGTCATCGACGTCCGTGGTCTGGTCAAGCGGTTTGGCGACAAGACCGTGGTCGATCATGTCTCGATGCAGGTTGCCGAAGGCGAGATCTCCGGCTTTCTCGGGCCCAACGGGTCGGGCAAGACTACCACCATCCGGGTGATGTGCGGGCTTTTGACGCCGGATGAGGGCGAGGGCAGGGTGCTGGGGCATGACATCCGCACCGATGGTCTGCGGATCAAGCGGGAAGTCGGGTACATGACGCAGAAATTCTCGTTCTACGAGGATTTGTCGATCGAGGAGAACCTGACCTTCGTGGCCCGGCTCTATGGTCTCGAGCCGATGGCTGCCACCGTGCGTGACACGCTGGAGGATCTGGGCCTGTCATCGCGGCGCAAGCAGATGGCCGGCACCCTGTCGGGTGGTTGGAAGCAGCGGCTGGCGCTGGCGGCCTGCATCATGCACAAGCCGAAACTGCTGCTGCTTGATGAGCCCACAGCCGGCGTCGACCCCAAGGCAAGGCGCGAGTTCTGGGACGAGATCCATTTGCGTGCCACGACCGGACTGACCGTGCTGGTCTCGACCCACTATATGGACGAGGCGGAGCGGTGCCACCGGATTCATTACATTTCCTATGGCAAGCTTTTAGCCAGCGGCACGGTCGCTGACGTCATCCGTGACGCGGCCCTGACCACGATCATTGTCGAGGGTGACAAGGTCAACGAGGCGGCCAGGATGTTTGATGGCATCGAAGGGGTCGACCAGGTCGCGCCCTTCGGCCTGAGCCTGCATGTGGTTGGCCGCGACAAGGACCTGCTGACGGCAGCGGTCGAGCAGGTCGCCGCAAAAACCGGTATCCATTACCGGCAGGGGCAGACCAGCCTGGAGGATGTATTCATCCAGTTCATGAGCCAGTCGACGGACAACATGACATGAACCGGTTCTTTTCATTGCGCCGGCTGATGGCGGTCATCGCCAAGGAAACCATCCAGATGCGGCGTGACCGCATCACGTTTGCCATGATGCTGGGCGTGCCGCTTTTGCAATTGGTATTGTTTGGATTTGCCATCAACAACGACCCCAAGGGGTTGCCGGCCGCGCTGGTGACCACGAGCCAGGATCATTACAGCCGCGCCATGATCTCGGCGATGGAAAATACCGGCTATTATCGCTTCGATCATGTGGTGGCGAGCGCGGAAGAGGCCGACCGGCTGATCCAGAGTGGCGCGGTCTCCTTCATCGTCACGATCCCGTCTGATTTTGCCCGCCGGGTGCAGCGCGGCGATCACCCGCAGATCCTGATCGAGGCCGATGCGACCGATCCGTCGGTGGCATCGGGCGCGATCTCGACACTCGGCACGGTGGCCGCCCAGGCGCTGCTGCGCGAGCAATCAGCGGAGGCGCTGGCTGCACGGCAATCCACAGCGGCACTCGAAGTGGTGGTGCACCGGCTCTACAACCCAGAAGGTATTACTCAATACAATATTGTTCCCGGCTTGCTCGGAGTGATCCTGCAACTCACCATGGTGATGATGACATCGATGGCGCTGACCCGTGAAGTCGAGCGTGGCACCATGGAAAACCTGCTCGCCATGCCGATAAGTCCGATGGAGATCATGCTGGGCAAGGTGCTGCCCTACCTAGCTGTGGGCGGAGTTCAGGTCGTGGTGGTGCTGGCCGCCGCCAAGTTCCTTTTCAATGTGCCGTTTGTCGGCTCCTTGACGCTCTTACTGGCGAGCATTCTGGTCTTCGTGCTGGCGCTGGTGCTGCTTGGCTACGCGTTTTCCACCGTCGCGCGGACGCAGATGCAGGCCATGCAACTGACGTTCTTCTTCTTCCTGCCGTCGCTGCTCTTGTCAGGCTTCATGTTTCCCTATCGTGGTATGCCGGGCTGGGCACAGATGCTCGGCGAGATTTTTCCGCTCACGCATTTCCTCAGGATCATCCGCGCGGTGATGCTCAAGGGAGCGGATATGCAGGGCGTTGCCGTTCCACTCGCTGCGCTGTTTTTATTCGTTGCGGTATTTGCGGCGCTGGCCCTGGCGCGGTTTCGACGTACGCTGGACTGAAAGCCCTGGCACCATCGAACCGGGTTGACCCGCTTCACGAGTTGGATCGATTCGAAAACGCATCAATTTCTTAAACGAATATTTCAAACGCGGCTAAGCAAAAATGGGTCTTCAAGTCCCGGAAGCTGGAACGTCGCTGTTTTTGTGAACACAGTGGACACAACGGTGTGTACGGAGACTGGTTTCTGATGCTCGTCTCCATTTTCTCGAAATAATCATAACTATCTGAAATAAAACAATAAAATATCCAACTAAGAACTCACTACGTATTTTTCAAGAGAAAGTTTCAGCGTAAATTCTCACAAAAGTGTGGTTGGCAATTCCGATCGGATTACCCCATATGTGGATCATCGAAACACGGCAGCGAACGTCTCCCAGTCGCCAGCCGCTTCGAACAAAATTAGAAAAACGAATGAAAACGAAAACAAACGAAGACGGATAGAACAAATGAACAAGATCATTATCGCACTCGGCCTCACCCTTGCTGCCTCGACCGGCGCTTTCGCGGCTTCGACAGCCATGGACGCCTACCAGGTCCCAGCCGCCCAGACTTCCGGCATCGATTACACGGCAACCGCTGCTGTCGGTGCTGTGTCCAATGACCAGGTCATCTACAACCGCGCCGGCAACGACGGGTCGCCGACCTTCCTCGCTCCCAAGGGTGGCGTTGATTACACTCCGACCGCGTCGATCGATAGCGTTTCCAACGACAAGATCGTCTACGACCGCGCTGGCAACGATGGCTCGCCGCACTTCAACTAATCGAAAAACCGATCCGGCGGGCGCCATGCGTGGTGCCGGTCCGGTCCCCAACCACGCTGTCCTCCCAAGACGCGCCCCGAATTTTGAAGGATTACGACAATGAACAAGCTCATCATCGCTCTCGGTTTTACCCTTGCTGCTTCAACCGGCGCTTTTGCCGCATCAACGGCCATGGACGCCTATGACGTGCCTTCGGCACAGGGCAATACCAACTACGCTGTTGGCGTCTCTAATGATCTGGTCAGCTACCACCGCGCCGGTCATGACGGTTCGCCGAGCTTCGCCGCTCCGCAGGGTGGTGTTGACTACACTCCGACCGCTTCGTTCGGCACCGTGTCGAATGACCAGGTGATTTATGACCGCGCCGGCAATGATGGTTCGCCGCGCTTCCACTAATCAGAGCTGATCTCCGGCGGACACAATAAGTCCGCCGGACCAGTTTCCGCACGACGCGGCCCGATGAGGGCGCGCAGCGCACTGACAAGGACTAATTCCATGAACAAGCTGATTATCGCCCTCGGCCTGACGCTTGCTGCATCGACCGGTGCGTTCGCCCAGACGACCGCCTCCGACGCGCTGTCTTTTCCGCCGGCCAGAAGTGCCGGTATTGATTACACAGCAACCGCTGCCACCGGCACCGAAACAGGCGAAAAGGCCGTCTATGATCGTGCCGGTAACGACGGGTCGCCGCATTTTGAAGCTCCACAGGGCGGCGTTGACTACACCCCAACCGCTTCGATCAATGCCGCATCCAACGAGCAGATCATTTATGATCGTGCCGGCAATGATGGCTCGCCGCGCTTCAAGTAAGCACTGCGTTCAGTTCGCATATCAAAGGGGCGTCGCTTGCTAGCGGCGCCCCTTTCTCGTTTAAACTTGGCGGGGGATTGCCATCAACCATGCTGTCGGTGGATCAACTCAGCGGTGAACGGCAACGTGCGCTGATGTCCTGCTCGCGTTGATAATGGCGGGCCTGTACATCCATCAAGCCCAGCACCGTATGAAACAGATTGTCCTGTGAATAAGGGGCGTCGGCCTGCTCGCGCAGGCAGGCGGTGTCAAGCCCGAACAATCTGGTGTAGCCCTTCGACGCCCACATAAGGAAAGGAACCCGGGTCTGTTCATCGGGGGCGAAAATATAGGGCATGCCATGCAGATAGAGGCCTTTTTCGCCCAGCGATTCACCATGGTCGGAGATGTAGACCATGGTTGAGGCAATCTGATCGGAGCGGGCTTGGAGCATGTCGATGACAGCCGCCAGCATCCGGTCGGTGGCGACTATGGTATTGTCGTAGGCATTGATGATCTCCTGTTGGGTGCAATCGGCGAACTCGGCCGTGCGGCAGTCGGGCCGAAACGCCCGCTCCTCTTCACTGTAGCGGGCGAAATAGGCCGGGCCGTGGCTTCCCAACTGGTGCATAACCAGAACTGAATTGCCCTTGATGCCGTCAAGCCATGCACCCAGCGCGTTGACCATGACCGTGTCGAGGCATTCCCCCTCATTGCAAAAGCGGGGGTCGTTCTCCTCGTAGAACTTCCGCTTGACGATCCGGTCGCCGATCTTCTTGTCGCCGGTATTGTTATCCCACCATTCGACATTGACGCCGGCATGGGAAAGCACATCGACGAGATTTTCTTGCGCCAGAGCCTTTTCATGGCTGTACTCGCTGCGGGTCAGCGCGGAAAACATGCAAGGCATGGACACCGCCGTGGCGGTTCCGCAGGAACTGGTGTTGGGAAAATAGGCAATATCGCGCTTTTCCAGCTCCGGATTGGTCTTGCGTTCATACCCGCCGAGCGAAAACTCCTGAGCGCGGGCGGTTTCACCCACCACGATAATGGTCAGCACCGGCTTTTCGGCCTTGTTGATTGCTGCGCCCAGTCGGGCGTCGGAATCGAGCGGCGCGGCGACGATGACGCTTTCCTGCCCCGAGCGAATGACAAACTTGACCGCGCTGATGATCGGCGAAACCGGATTGAGAGTTTTGATCACCAGCCGGTTGTTGCGCATTGTCGAGGCGATCGCCGGATATTGCCAGGCGACCAGCGCCAGCGTGAGCAGCAAAAACGGAACGATGACAGCAAGATTGTATTTGAGCTTGGCCGGGAACGGGCGGTGGCGGATGCGCACAAAGACGATCAGAAGTGAAGGAAGGACTGCGTAGACCAGCATGTGCCACAGATATGCGGGGGTCAGCAGATGTCCCGCTTCTGCCGGGGTGGTCTGTACAGCGTTGCGGATCATGTCGGTGTCGATGATCACGCCGAAATGCTCCATGAACCATCCTGCCGATGCAGCGCTGACGATCAGGAGGATGAATATCGGCTTGGTAAGATATTTGACCGAGACGGCGATCGTATCGGCGGCAAGAAGCGCGACAATGCCGATGGAAAAGGCAGCCAGGCCAGGCATGTGTTCGCCAAACGCCGTGGCCACGTCGCGCCAGAAGACATTGTTCGTGACCAGCGCAAGCCATGCCGCCACCAGCAGACTTAATGTGACGCTGCCAACCGAGGGTCTATGAAGTTTCATTCGATGATACCTGCACTAATTTGGAGAGGAATGGTTGGTTGGCGGACTTCTGGGGTCAGCCGGGCGGGGAGCGAGTTTCTCCGCCCATGGGAATGAGGATGCGTGCCTCAAGGCCACCAAGCGGCGACCGTCCGAGGTTGAGCTGCCCGCCGAAGGATTCGACGATATCGCTGGCGATCGCCAATCCGAGACCGGCGCCCAGTCCGGCTTGGTCGAGCCGCTGGCCCGGTTTGAGGGCGTTTTTTATGTGTTGAGCGCCGAGTCCGGGGCCATCATCGCCGATGACCAGCACAATTGAGCTGGCCGAAACCTCGGTCTCGACGACAACTTCGGTGCTGGCATGGCGGACCGCGTTTTCAGCTATGTTGCCAATGAGTTCGCTAAGATCATCGGGGTCGACTGCGACAGTCAATGATGCATTGATGCTGCTTCGTAGTTGCAGTGTTTCGCCCTCGGGCGTGCGCTGCAATGTGCGCAAGATCCCCTCGACAATCGGCCTGAGCGAGGTCTGATCCTGATTCCGGCCGTGACGCAGCCGGGCGCGGGCAAGTTCACGCTCCATGTGCCGACGCATCCGCAGCGCCAGTTCGGCGATATCATTGGCGATTTCGGTGTTGCCCGTGGCGCGGAGCCGTTCGATGTCGTTTTCCAGGGCGGTCAGCGGGGTCTTGAGCCCGTGGGCGAGGTTGGCGGCGCGATCGCGCGCCCGGCTGATCGCCGCGTCCTGGGCGTCGAGCAGGGCGTTTACCTCCTCGACCAGTGGCGCGACCTCCAAGGGCACAGCATCGGAAAGGAGACGTTTGCGCGCGCCGGTACGAATATCATGGACGCCGGCCACGACACGCCTGACCGGTTTCAGGCCTTCACCAACCTGCAGCAGGAAGCCGAGCAGCAGAACGCTGCCGAGAATGGCCAGCACCGGGGCGAGATCGCGCGAAAATCCAGTCGCAAGCGCGCTGATTTCAGCCCGGTCAATGGCGGCGGTGACGCGCACGCGATGGTCGCCATCAGGTGCAGGTATCAGCACCAGGGTTTCGTGAAGCAACAGGTTTGAGCCTTGCGGGCCGGAGATGTCGTGGACGTGGCTTTCGCCGGGTCGTAACTCGTCGCCTGGAACGTCGAGCGAGGTGTCCCACAGCGAGCGCGAGCGCAATTGGTTGCCATCGGTCAGATCGACGATCTGCCAGTAGAGTCCGCCAAATACCGCCTGGAAGCGCGGATCCACCGGTTCACGCGCCAGCGACAACCCCGACGCCGCATCGACCCGGAGGCCGCCGACGATCTGGTTGAGGTGGGTATCAAGTTCCTGGCCAACGCGGCGTTCGAGATACCGGGAAAACAGGGTCGACAGACTGAAGCCAGTCACCAGCAATGCGGCGGCAAGAACCACGGCGGCAAGTGCGAAGAGCCTGAAACGGAGCGAGCGGACCGGTTTCATGTGCCAGGGCTCGAATCTTCAACGATGTAACCGAAGCCACGACGGGTCTCGATCAATGCCACCGGCAGTTTCCGCCTGACCCGGCCGACCAGCACCTCGACAGCGTTGGATTCACGCTCGAAATGGGCTGACTGCAGGTGCTCGGCGAGTTCCTGTTGCGCCACCACGCGGCCCTTGTTGAGCATCAGATAGGCCACCAGCCGATATTCCTGAGGTGACAGATTGACTGGAACGCCACGAATGCTCAGGCGCATCTGCCTTGTGTCGAGGTCGGCCTCGCCGATGCTGATTACGGCATTGGCCATGCCGCCCGAGCGGCGGATGATGGCGCGCAAGCGGGCGATCAGTTCTTCCATGCGGAATGGTTTGGGGAGGTAGTCATCGGCGCCGGCGTCAATGCCTTCGACCCGTTCGCTCCAGGTCCCACGGGCAGTGAGAACCAGGATCGGGAAAGTACGGCCGGCCGCGCGCCAACGCTTGAGCACGGCCAGCCCATCCATTCCCGGCAGGCCAAGATCAAGGATTGCGGCGCCATAGGTTTCGGTGTCGCCCAGAAACCAGGCTTCCTCGCCGTCGGATTCGCCGTCAACCACATAGCCGGCGGATTCGAGTGCGCGGGCCACGTCGTCGCGGATCCGGTCATCGTCTTCGACGAGAAGTATGCGCATGTCGGTCAGTCTTCCTCTCCGAGGCTGAGAATTTCAGCCGTACGGGCGTCGATTTCATACTCCAGGCGACGGCCGTCGTCGTTGAGGATGTAAATTTCATAAATCGGCATTCCATCTTCACGTTCGAATTCGATTTCCACGATCCGCCCGTCAATCAAAGGTTTTACCTTTTCGAGGATGTCGGACAGGGTCATGATCTCGCCGCGCCTGATCGCCTCGTTCATGTCGGCGCGCTCGTGTTGTTCATTTTTTTCATTGTGCTCATCAGCAAGCGCGGGCGCTGCCGACAACGCCAGGATCGGCAACAGGAGACAGAGACTGATTTTCATTGGGAGAGCATAGCGGCGCGAATATGACAAAACGCTGACGAGCCTTTTCAGCGGAGTGTCATGAGGGTTCTGCGAGAAACGCGTGGTCAACGGGCACTCGTCCCGAAACCGCTAGAAAAGGAATGCTCTCATGAAAACCGTCCTTATCGCAGCCACCCTTGTTGCCGCACTTGCACCGGCTGTGGCCATTGCTGCCGACAATTGCCCGAACGTGCCGCGCGATCAGTGGATGAGCGATGCCGCGATCACCGAGAAGGCCAAGGAGCTTGGCTACGATATCCGCTCGATGGAGGCCGAAGATGGCTGCCTGGAAGCCTATGCCATAGACAAGGACGGCAAGCGCGTCGAGGTCTATTTCCATCCCGGCACCGGCGACGTGCTGCGGGTCAAGGCTGACAGTTGATGGCTACGATGGAGACCATGGTGGAAGTCGGTGGTGTCACATCGCCGGCAACCATCCGGGTGTGGGACCCGCTGGTCAGGCTGTTCCACTGGTCGCTCGTCGTCCTGTTCTTTTTGCCTTTCTCACCGGTGATGAATGGCAAGATCCGCACGAGACCGCTGGCTACGTGATTGCTGCGTTGATCGCCGGCCGCGTGCTCTGGGGATTTGTCGGCTCGCGCACGGCGCGCTTTTCCTCGTTTGTCTACGGACCGTCGACGGTAGCCACCTTCGTGGGTGACACGCTGCGGATGAAGGCGCGGCGTTACCTCGGCCACAATCCGGCCGGCGGGTTGATGGTGATCGCATTGTTGCTGGCAATTGCGGCAATATCGCTCACCGGCGTGATGATGACCAGCGATGCCTTTTGGGGTGTGCGCTGGGTCAAGGAGGCGCACGAAACGGCTGCCTACGCCACGCTCGGTCTGGTGGCCCTGCATGTCGGCGGAGTGATCTTCGCAAGTATCGAGCATGGCGAAAACCTGGTGCGTGCCATGGTGACCGGCAGAAAACGCGCACCCGGTCCGGACGACGTAGTCTAACCCCTTGGTCCGCGCGGCTGCCTACTGCCCAGGCCGTGCGGACCAGCCTGCCAGATGCTGTGGCACTGGCAGGTCACAGCCCCCTTGTCTGTCTTGTTTCTGACGCGCTGGTCGGGCAAGTTCCTCTGCAATTGGCGCATCTGAATCGGCTTGCGCATCGGCAGCATTACAGGGGCGAATGAATGGACCTGATTGAAAACCGTACCATCGATGAAATCGAAATCGGAGATGAGGCCGAGATCGAACGCATGCTGACGCGGCAGGATATCGTCATGTTTGCGTCGGTGTCGGCGGACGTCAACCCGGCGCATGTCGATGCCGATGACGAGGATGCCTTGCTTCTCCAGCAGGGCATTGTTCATGGCATGTGGGCGAGCGCGCTGATTTCGGCGGTGCTGGCAACCCGGTTGCCGGGGCCCGGCACGCTGCAATTGGCGCGAACGCTGAGTTTTCATCACCCGGTCAAGATCGGCGACAGCATCAAGGTCAAGGTCGTGGTGACCAAGGTCGACAAGCAATCGGCGGAAGTTGGTCTCGATTGTGTGTGCATCAATGCCGCTGGCGAGACGGTTGTTTCAGGCACTGCGCTGGTGCGCGCACCGTTGCAGAAAAGCCGTCGCACCATTGCCCGCATGCCGACCTCGCGGCTGATGTCGCATGGCGTGCGTTTTGGCGCATTGGTGGAGCGGGCACGGGCGCTCGAGCCGCTGCGCACGGCAATTGTCCATCCGTGTGACGATCTCAGCCTCGGCGGAGCGCTTGCGGCACGCGATGAAGGCATGATCGTGCCGGTCCTGGTCGGCCCGCGCGGCAAGATCGAAGCCGCCGCAGCCGATTCCGGGCTTGATCTTGGCGGTGTCGAGATCGTCGACGCCCCGCACAGCCATGCCGCGGCGGAAAGAGCCGTGGCGCTGGTGCACGAAGGCCGGGCCAGGGCGCTGATGAAGGGCAAGCTGCATACGGACGAATTGCTGCTGGCCGTGCTCGACCGCAGCAAAGGCCTGCGTACCGAACGGCGGCTAAGCCATGTTTTCGCGCTCGACGTACCGGGGCAGGACCGCACCTTGTTTGTCACTGACGGGGCGATCAACATCTCTCCCGATCTGGAGGCGCTCAAGGATATCGTCCAGAACGCCATCGATCTGGCAATCGCACTGGGCGAGGAAACACCGCTGGTAGCGTTGTTGTCAGCGGTGGAGACGGTGACCGGAAGCCTGCCATCGACGCTGCTCGCCGCCTCGATCTGCAAGATGCACGACCGAGGGCAGATCGTCGGCGGCAAGGTCGACGGGCCGCTGGCTTTCGACAATGCGATCTCGCCCGCAGCGGTCAAGGCCAAGGGGATTGTCTCCGACGTCGCGGGCTATGCCGACATTCTGGTCACGCCCAATCTCGAAAGCGGCAACATGATCGCCAAGCAACTGATCCACCTGGCCGGCGCTTCGTCGGCAGGCATCGCGCTTGGTGCGCGGGTGCCGATCATGCTGACCAGCCGCTCCGACACCGTGGACGCGCGAATTGTCTCGGCGGCGTTGGCCAAGCTGTTTTACCACTGGCGCCGTGAACGCCCGCTGGGGTTGCTGGGGTAGAGCGGGATAGATTCGGGCTCCACGACTGGATTGGGCGGAAAGCGGAAGTTCAATATAATTGCACCAGGGTCCGCTCTACGAACCAAACACCCTAATCAGCAATCACCAAACCGCACCAACCTGACGTGGCAAAGTTGCTCTTCAATAGTGCGACTCCATGCCTTTGATGATTGCTGAAAGCGTCGTGAGTGTCGGTGTATCGACATCAAACCGTCGTCCCATCTCGATTACTGGACCGTATATATAATCAACTTCTGTTTTGCGGTGCCTTGCAAGATCAGTCCGCATAGAGGTCTTGCTGTCTCCGCCACCCTCTTTACTCGTTAGCATTTTAAGTATCGTTTCAATGTCTTCTTTGCAAATATTTATGCCAGAAGCCGTCGCTACATTCATTGTCTCGTCGATCGCGCGAAGAACAACCGCACGTAAAGCCGGCATACTCATAATTTGATACTGGGTTAGATCGGTTGCACCCGATATAGCTCCCAATCCAATGTTTCCCAACAACTTCTTCCACATCTCGCGCCGAATATCTGCACTAGCGGTTACGTTGAGGGCCGATTGCGAGAATGCATCTGCGATGAACTGAGTGCGTTCGGACAGCCCACCGCTCAATTCTCCTATATAAGATGGGAGGTACATATCATTGTAGCATTGAATAATGCCTGGCTCACGTATCATTGCACTTGGAACGGCAAGCCCCCCTAATACATTCTCGGACCCTATAATATCCGAAATCACTTCTTCGTTCCCAAGGCCGTTCTGAAAACTCACTGCGACCGCACCATCATTTTGAAACAGATGGCGAGCGTTCGAAACTACCTTTGCAGTGTGGGTTCCTTTACACTGCACCAGTACGACGTCGGTGGACTTGATCACCGATGGATCCGTTGTGGCGGGGATTTCGACAATCCGTTCGCCCCAGCTACCCATCATGCGCAAACCGTTATTGTTGATCGCATTAATGTGCGCCTCGTAGTCATCAACTAGCCACACATCGAATTCAGATAATTTGAGAAGTCCACCGAATAGACAACCCATCGCGCCTGCGCCCAAGACAACTACCTTCGGCTTGTATTGCAATTTCATGGAAGACCCCTTGGTTAGAAGCAAATCGGCCCCCCCATACAGAACAAAAGGCGCGAGGGAAGCCGAAGAGTGTTGTTGCAATTTGAGAAACCCTCAAATCAGTCGCGATTGCCATTTTGCGTCGCGAGATCGGCGTTTTCGAGACTCACCACTTGTCACCTTCATTTGCAATTTTAGTGACATCTGGCTGGAGCATGCCCTGTTCCCAGGGAACAAATGGGGGGTCGATGCCGAAGTGCTTACGATACAGTTCTTGAAATTTTCCCTCGGCAAACAACCGCTGTTGTCCCCAGTTTATCCAGTCGCGCCAGTCTGAGTCGTTTTCCCTGAGAAAAACGCCATTTGGCTCCTTCTGGAATTCTCCACCAATTTCAATGTTTGCCGCTCGATCACCAAGCTTCTCCAACAGGATCTGCGCAGTAAAAAGGCCAACAGGAGCGACGTCACACTTTCCTGACGCCATGGCTAGAACGATATCAGTATCTTCGCGGTAGAGCTTGAGGTTCACCTCAGTGCCTTTTGCGGCTGCCTTTTCCTTCCACGCAGCTCCCAATACGCCTCCCTGCGTTGAACACACTGTTGCATTGGCATCATTCAGATAACTATCAAGGTTCTTTTCCATTCCCTTTTGGATCAGAATCACAGCCACATCCCACGTATAGTGAGGAACGAAATCAACCTGTTCGTCTCGTGTTTTTGTTCCTGTCGTCGCGCCAAAATCCGCGTCAGTTTTGCACGTGAGCAACATCGGGAATCTATTTGCAGCAACTGTCGGAATTAACTCCAACTCAACGCCCAAGTGCTCTGCAAATTCGCGGGCGATATCCACGCCAAACCCGATAAGTTCGCCGGTCGAGTCAATTGAGCCCCACGGTGGAAAATCCGGCCGTACTCCTGCGCGCAGGACGCCACGCTCCTGCACAATTTCCAAGGTTGACTTACCAGGCTCACCACATGTTTGCGCTGACACAACGCCAACTGACAACAATATCCCAACTGCCGCCGCCGTAAAAATGGTTCCTACCTTAGTCTGAAACTCTCCCATACCATTCCTCCGTTTCGTTCTATCTTAATGAATGTATACATTTGTGCATTAATGCGCACCGGAGTCAACACAGCGAAATTCTGACATGCGTTGAGTGTTTTGTAGCTGTTTAGCTCTGGAGTTCTCCGCTAGTGAACCTGCTGATTAGTGTGGGAGAGTTTCCGCAGCGGAATGCAAGAATTGAGGGTGTTCAAGTCATCGGTGGTCGGGTTGAGGAATTTCCCCTTGCTGACGGTGCTGACAGGGGCGACGTAATCTGGCTAGGCACCATGTGGGACGAAGTCGATTGGTCGGGTTTCAATTGGCTGTGGGCGGAGGTGCAAGGTGCGGGGGAGGAACTGTAGCCGCAGTCATCTGGGCAATGCTGAAAAGTGACATTTGCTCTACCATCAAGAGTTGCATACACAGATCGATGGTGTGTCCGCTTTGGCTCAGATCCCATATTCCGAAGCTCTGATTATGTTGTTCCGTGGCCGCTCGCAGCCCTTCAGAAGTTCGTCCAGCAGTTCCTTGGAAATCGTCTTCGTCCTTGCTCCTCTCAGGAAGCATGGACCAAAGCGCAGTTACTCAGAAGATCAGACACTCTCCCACAATGAAGTACAAAGCGGCTATCAAGAAGTCACCCTGCAACGACAGCAAAGGGCCGTAACATCCAGGCAGTTCGACGGCAGATCTCTTCGGTCTTCCTCACCGCATCAACAGCACAGGCGCCTTGCAGGAGCGCAGCATTTCGCTCGTGGTCGAGCCAATCACGAAGCTGCGGATCCGGGAGTGGCCGTAGGCGCCCATGGCGACGAGGCAGGAGCCGGCTTCCTCGACGCGCTGACCCAGAACCGCGTCGGGTTGCCCGGCGAGGATCTTGGTTTCGACCTCCAGTCCGGCGCCGGCGAGCACGGCTTTGGCGTTTTCCAAACCTTTTTCAGTCTCGCGGTTGCGCGAACCGACGGTGATTACCTCGATCGTCAGGCCTGAAAACAGCGGGTTGCGGGCGACATGGTCGACCACCCGCTGGCTCGATGCTGCGCCATCATAGGCGATGACCGCCCGGTCGATCGGCTTGAACGCGCGCGAGGCCACGAACACCGGCTTGTGGCTGGCGCGGACCAGTTCCTCGACATGGGCACCCAGCCGCAGGCTGGCAAAATCGGCAGCTTCGCCGCGCTTGCCGATCATGATCATGGCGGCGCTGTTTTCCTGGGCGGCAACCGCATCGGTCAAATCGTCCTGGCGCAGGTGGACGCCTGACACGGTCTGGCCGGCCGCCTCGATGATGGCGCGGGCATCGTCGAGGATGGCGCGGCCCTTCTGCTGCAGCAGTTTCAGACGCTGTTCGTCCAGCGTTGCCAGTTTCTCAAGCAGGGCTGTGCGCGCGCCGAGCGCGATTGAGCCGGAAAGATCGGAGTTCTGCGCGCCTGCGAGGCGGTCGAAGACATGCAGAAGTTCGACTTTCGCGTCCATTTTGGCCGCCGCCCAAGCAGCGTGATCGCATACGCTCTTGGAGTATATCGACCCGTCGACAAGGGCTAGGATTGTGCTGGTCATGGTCGGGTCCTTGCTCAATGGGACATCAACTTGTCCATCGCGCCCGGCTTGTCGTGTATCGCAAGCCGGTCGACGATGGTTTCAGAAGCTTCATTCATGCCGATGATTTCGACGGTGGCGCCATCGCGACGGAATTTCAGCACGGCCATGTCGAGGGCCGCAACGCTGGAAATATCCCAGATATGAGCGCGGGAGACATCGATGACGACCTTTTCGAGAACTTCGTGAAAATCGAATGATTGCATGAAATCATCGGCAGACGCGAAAAACAACTGACCTTCAACAATATAGGTGCGGGTGCGGCCATCCGCCGTCAGTTCGGAGCGGACACCGAACAGCTGGGAGATTTTCCAGGCGAAGAACAGGCCGGACAACAGCACACCGACAAGCACGCCGATGGCAAGATTGTGGGTGAAGACGACAAACAGCACGGTTGCCAGCATCACCACCGAGGACGAACGCGGGTGGGAGCGCAGGTTCTTGATCGACGACCAGGAGAAGGTGCCGATCGAGACCATGATCATGATTGCCACAAGGGCTGCCATCGGGATTTTTGCCACCCAGTCGCCCAGCACAACGATAAAGAACAACAGCATGGTACCGGCAACGATGGTGGAGAGCCGGCCGCGGCCGCCGGATTTGATGTTGATGATCGACTGGCCGATCATGGCGCAGCCGGCCATGCCGCCGATAAAGCCGGTGGCGGTGTTGGCGATGCCCTGGCCGATGCATTCCTGGTTCCGGTTCGATGTGGTGTCGGTCAGATCATCGACGATGGTCTGGGTCATCAGCGATTCAAGCAGGCCGACCGCTGCGACAGCCACGGAATAGGGCAGGATGATCCACAGCGTTTCCAGCGTCAGCGGGATGTCGGGGATCAGGAAGATCGGCAGTGTATCGGGCAGCGCACCCATGTCGCCCACGGTGCGCAGGTCGAAGCCGAAGAAAATCGTCAGGGCTGTGAGCACGACGATGGTGACCAACGGCGAGGGGATGGCGGTGGTGATCAGCGGAAACAGATAGATGATCGCCAGCCCTCCGGCGACCATGACATAGGTGAGCCATGGCACGCCGATCAGTTCGGGCAATTGCGCCATGAAGATCAGGATTGCCAGCGCATTGACGAAGCCGGTCATCACCGATTTGGAGACAAAGCGCATGACGTAGCCAAGCTTGGCAATGCCTGCCAGAATCTGGATCAGGCCGGCCAGCACGGTGGCGGCGAGCAGATATTCAAGCCCGTGTTCCTTGACCAGGGTGACCATCAACACGGCGGTGGCCGCGGTGGCCGCCGAGATCATGCCTGGGCGTCCGCCGACGATTGCGGTGATGACGGCGATCGAGAACGAGGCATAGAGGCCGACCTTGGGGTCGACGCCGGCGATGATCGAAAAGGCGATTGCCTCGGGGATCAGCGCCAGAGCGACGACCAGACCCGAGAGAATGTCGCCGCGGATGTTGCCGGTCCATTGCGAGAAATAGTGATTGAACGAGATCATGAAGCGGGGGCGTCCTGTCCGATGAAAGGATGGTTCGGCGATGCGAAACTGGTGAGAGCAGGCAGCCCCGGAGCGCGATTGCGGTCCGGCAGATGAGCCGCCAGCAAGGGGCTGAACCCGAAATGGGCATTGGGATTGCGGCTTCGATACAGGGATATGGCGAAAATGCCAAGCTGTGCCTGTTTAAAACCGGGCAAAAACCTGCCGGTCACGCGGATAGTTCGTGGATCCTGACGTCGGGACAGACCGATTTGGCGATATCGCAGAGATGGCGGTGATGGGTGAGATAGATCACCTGACCGACGCCCGCCATTTCGGCAAACAGGCCGAATGTTTCCTCGGCGCGAAAATCGTCAAAGGTCTCCATGATGTCGTCGGCGATGAAGGGCACCGTGCGCCGTGACTGGGCAAACTCATGGTAACCGGCGACCCTGAGCGCCAGATAAAGCTGGAAACGCGCGCCCTTGGACATTTCCTCGGCCTGCTTGGAACCGCCATCTTCAGTCAGCGCGATCAGCAACTCACGGCCCTTGTCGGGCTGGGAGGCGAGGCCTGTGTAGCGGCCGCGGCTGATGGTCCGCACCGCTTCGGAGGCGCGCGCCATCATCGTCGAGCGGTGTTTCTCGCGGTACAACGTCAGTGCCTGTTCCATGGCGAGAACCCCGGCCGAAAGCCGCAGATAGTGGCTGGCGCCCTCGGCGATGGCGATCAGCGTGGTCTGGCGTTGTTGCTCGATCTGCGCGACCGCATCATCGCCGCCGACTGCCGCAAGCGCTGCCTCGGCCGCCCTGCGGTCGGCATGGAGATCCTGGATGTCGGCATCCAGCATTTCGAGTTCGGCCTCCAGTTCCTGTTTTTCGGCATTTGAGGCCAGTGGATCGACATCAGACAACCGCGCCAGCGCTTCGGCAAGGGAAGCCGCGCCGAGCGCCTCGCGCAGCTCGCGGCCGATGCTCTCAGCGCGGCTCATAAGCCGTTTGCGTTCCAGTGCCTGATCCACCCGCAGCGCCGCCTCGGCCAGCGTTTCCGCGGCAAGTGCGTCGAGCATCTGCGCTTTCCGGCCGGCATGAACGGCACGGGCTTCCGACAGGGCGCGCTGGCGGGCAAGAGCGTCTTCGATCTGCCTTGCTAAATCCTCATGCCGGTCGCTGGCCTTTTCGGCCATGGCGAACTGGTCAGAGATCCGTCGGTTGAGGTGGGCAGTGGCCACGCCCTCGAGCTCGATGCCGGTGTCGGTGGCAAGCTGTTTGAGCGTGGTGACGTAACTCTCTTGGTCGCGTTCCATCTTGGTGATGCGGTCAGCCAGGCTCGCACGCTGATCGAGCGCCGGCGCCAGTTCGGAAAGCAGCTTGAGGGTTTCCTGGATTTGAGCAGGCGTCGGCATCCGTTGTTCGCTGCCAAGCCAGGATCGGGAGCAGGCATCCTTCCAGGCCAGCACCCAGGCCTGCATCTCGGCCTCGGCGTCACGCAATTCGTTCTCGCGGCGTTTGCGCTCACGCTCGGCCGTGGCGACGGTCTGGCGCAGACCTTCGAGCCGGGTTTCGCTGCTGACCAGATCTTCGGCGCGGCTGATCAGTTGCTCCAAATGCTCGTTTTGCGGGATCGCAGGCTGCAATGGCGCCAGTGCTAGTGCCAGACGGGCGCAGGAATGCTGCCGGTCGACTTGCGCGGTTTCAATCTGGCCGATGAGGTCGTTGACCTCCGCTTCCGCCTGCAGCGCCAATTCGCGGCGCACAAGCCAGTCTTCGAGCGCGGCCGGGGTCATCTGCGGATCAAGCTCGGCGGACATCCGGGCGATAGCCTCGGCAATAGCCGCGTGCAGTGCAGACCGGTCGCGTTCAAGTTGTTCTCGGGCCGCGTCGTTGCTGTCGAGATCGGCGCGGGCGGTCGCCATCTGGATTGCGTTTTCCTTGAGCCGCGCGGCATCGGCCTGGTGCGCGGCGCGCTGGTCCACGGCCCGGTCGCAGGCCTGCATCGCGGCTTCGAAGGTGGCCGCCGTCTCGGTGTCCAGCTTTGTCTTGTGATCGCTCCAAGCCTGATCCCGGGCAGCGCGCAATGACCGCACCTCGTCCTCTGACGCCAGATCGGTGGCACGGGTGACGGCGTCGCGCTCGGCCTCGAGACGGCGCAGCAACTGGCCGACGCGTTCGCTCTCTTCGTCAAGCCGGGCCGCCTTTCGGGCCAATTCTTCAATGCCGGTTTTCCAGGCGCGAATGCGGTCGGCGTCAGGCGGGGTCATGGCCCGCAGCTGCGCACTCTCGCCACGCCATGGTGCCAGCGCGGCCAATCGGCTGGCGTGTTTTTCGTGGGCAACGGCAAGGGCGCGCTCCGCCGTCCGCAACCGAGCGCTGTGATCTTCCTGCCGGGCCGCGCCAAGCGCCTGCGTGAGCGCTGCGATCTGGCTGCGGCGTTGCTCGGGCGCGACGGTTGGGTCCGAATCCCCGATTTGCGGCAGGGCTGCCAGGGCCTCTTCGGCGCGTGCGTTGGCGTCTGCGGCTTCCTTCCTGGCTGATGCTATCCGGGCGTCGAGGCCGGCGCGGGCCTTGATCAGGTCATTCAGGTCAGCGGCGGTCGCGGCATCAAGCAACAGCCGCGCCGGTTCTGTTTCGCCGTCGCGGCCTAATCGGGAAAGCAATTGGGCGATGCTGCCGTCGAGCCGATTCAAGGCCTGGTGACGCCCGGGCAGATCTTCCTCGGCGGTGTCGTGGCGGGTGCGCAACCGGTCCAGTTCGGAGATACGGTCGCCCATCGACAGCACGCGGCTGTCGACCTCAACGGCATCGCGCTCGGAGATCAGGCGCTCGAGTTCCTCGGCAATGGCGCCCGCGCCAGCCTCAAGCCGGGCCTGTTCTTCGCGCAGGGCAGCAATTTCCGCGCGCCATTCGGGCGCGGCCTCGGGAAGATCCTTGAGAGTTTCCAGCTCGGCTTGCAAATCGGCCAGTTCGTCGCGGCGGGGCAGGGCAGAGAGAATGGCTGTGATCGCAGTCACGCGGGTTCTTAACTGCTTGCGCTTGCCGCTGGCCTCTTCATGGCGCTGGCGTGCGTCCTCCAGATCCTTGTTGAGCTGGGCATATTTGCTGGCCTGGATGTCGATCTGGTCGCGTTCGGCCTTCAGCGTTGCAAGCTGCGCCTTGAGCTCTCCGAGCACGCGTTTTTGTGCTCTGGGCTTGTAGAAGTCTTCGGTTTCGGTGCGGATTCGAGCCAGGTTCTGCGACAGTTCGCCCAAACCGGCACTGGCGGAGAACAGCAATTCACCAAGATCGCCGCGGCTGGCGAGAATGCTCTCGCCGCCCTGTTCGAGGGTCTCGTCATCAAGCGAGAACATGGTGCGGTAGCTTTCCCGGTCGAGCCCGCTGAGCCCGGCCAGCAGGGCGGCCTCGGAGACCGGCTGATCGTGGCCGTCGAGCAGGCTGTTCTGGGGCCGCTTGATGCGGACAAATTCCTGTGGGCCCGATTCCAGGTCAATCGACGCGCCGATGCGCATGGCCGGATAGGGGTGGAGAAAATTGTAGGCGCTCTGGGCGCCAATGCCGAACAGCAGGTCGAGCCAACCGTTGAACAGCGTCGATTTCCCAGCCTCATTAGGGCCGTAGATGAGATGCAGATCCGGCGAACCGGGCGTGGCCGCGCCAAAGTCGATCACGTGGTCGGTGAACTTGCCATAACGGGTGAGGTCGAGGCGGTTGAGGCGCATCAGCTGCTCCCGCCCACTGGGCCGGTGCGCAGCCGCGCCATTACATCGTCGATGCCCGCCTTGGCCAGTGTTTGGCGTTGTGCCTGGGCGTCGGTCTCGTCTGAACCGAACAGATCGCGCAGTTCTGCGGGTAGCTGACCCTGCAACTGCTCGATGATGGCAGCATACGCAGTCTCAAAGCCGTCGGAGCCAAGAATGCTGGATTCCATCAAAGCTTGAAGTTCGACCAGCGGATCGGCGCCCGAAGATGCCGAGGGGCGTGGCGCCACGCACTCGTTTTCCAGCTTGTCGATCCACACCGAACCGGCGCGCGCAGCGCGATCCTCGGCTTCCGCCAGCAAGAGATCGGCGTCGCGGCGCATGCGCCAGGCAAGCGGGGTTTCGCCGCTGAAGCCGAGCCGCACCACGAGTTCGGGCGCTAATGCTTCCGTGCGTGCGCTGCTCAGGGCTGTGGTGATGGCGGCGGCGAGTTCATCCCACTCGGCAATTCCGCCGAGGTCGATCGGCACCCGGGCAAATTCGGCCAACGCGACGGGCTTTTCCACGAGGCTGACGCTGCCGTCCTCGTCAATGGAGACCAGGGTGACGGATTTGGGGCCATCCTCGCCAATGTCGCGGCCCTGCGGCATGCCGGGCATGACGATGGTGCTTTGTGCCGTGGATACCGAGCGTTTGTGGATATGACCAAGCGCCCAATAGTCATAGCCAATGGCATCGAGTTCAGCCGGGCTGCAGGGCGCGTAGCGGTCATGGCCTGGGGCGCCACCGAGGCTGGTGTGCATGATGCCGATGTTGATCGTGTCGGCGAGCGGCGGTTTGTAGCGCGAGATCAGGCTTTCGGGCGCGGTTGGCTGCGCGAAACTGAGGCCGTGAATGGCAACCGGCTTCTCACCGGGGCCGCGCTCGACCAGCACATGCTCGGGGCGACCGCCAAACAGTTTGACGGTGTCGGGCAACACCAGTTCCTTCGACACCTTGGACAGGGCGTCGTGATTGCCGCGAATAATGAAGGTGAGGATGCCTGCCTGGGACAGCCGGGCCAGTTCGCCCGCGAGAAAGCGGGCGGTTTTCATCGAGGTCTGGTCGCCATCATAGAGATCGCCGGCGATGATCAGCGCATCGACCTTCTCATCCAGGCACAGATCAATGGTCGCGCTGAAGGCGCGCCGGGTGGCCGCACCGATCAAGCTGGCCAGATCGGCATTGCGCAAGGCCAGCGACTTCAGCGGCGAATCAAGATGGATATCGGCAGTATGGATGAAACGAAAAGCCGCGATCGAAGGGTCCTCCGCCGTGCTTTGGGTTATTCAGGCGTGCGGGTGGGGTGTCAGATGCACCCAGCGATAGCATAAACCACCGGCATTGCGACACGCAAAAATCAAGGTATTGGCACGGGCTTGAGTGCGAACTTGTTTTGTGGCGCGACCTAATCAGCCGCGCATCAAAAAGCAGACGGGTGCGTCACGGGGTCTGCTTGGTCTTGCCGGTGACGCGCAGCCAGCGGCCACCGTTTTCGGGTGCCTGAATCTTGAGAAAGCTCATCGATGCAGCACGGACGGGCTTGACCTCGTTGTTGAGATTGTCGAGCACGAAGTCACCGTCCCGGGTGCGAACCACCAGCACTGTGTGAGCCACGCCGCCTGAATAGCCCATGGTCAGCAACAATTGCGACGGCTTGAAGCCCTTGCGCATCAGCTTGGCGCGTTTTGCGAGCGCGAAATCCTCGCAGTCGCCCTTCCGGGTGCGTGCGGTCCAGTATTCCTTGCGACCGAATGCGTCCTTGTCATCGACAGCCGTGATCGCGCGGTTGACGGCATTGTTGACATTGCGCAGCAGGTTAAGGCGGGCTGAGGGAAGCTTGGCCGAGGCAGAGCGTCCACGGCAATCAGACGCGTTCCGGGAGCAATATTCGACATGGCCGTAGGGCCGGGTCGTTTCATTGCCGGTTTTCAGCCAGACGGAAGCGAAGGATGGCGAAATAAATGCGAATACAGATGCCAAGAAGGCCAACAAGAACAGAGGCGCGCTCATATGGTTGTCGTGCTCCTTGGTCGTTTGTGAATCGGAATAGGTCGGTTTTCAGAACTCGTTCACATAGAATGATAATTGCGGCTTAATTGCAAGTGTTGAGCATGATATGGGCCAATTAGTCTCAATAATGCATATTTGTGACGATAATCTGTGGGAAACGTCGTGTTTCGGTCCGGCTCGACCTGAGCCAGATCGGGCCGCCTGCGCATGCTACACCGCCATCACAAAGCTTTTGTGACCCATTTCGTGGAAAGGAGATGAGGGTTGTGCTGTTCGCGGGTGGGCGACCGTAGCCTGGAAAATCAGGCCGAATTGGCTTTCACTCTACGCCCTGGACAACGGATGGCGCTGGGCGCGCCTTTTCAAGGCTGCGGGCCTTACGGTCGGGCAATTTGCGGTCGACCAGCCAGTCGGTCGCCATCGCGCCGATCCAGATCGAGAACAGGGTGACCCAGGCGGTCAGCGCAAAGATGCTCGCCCCGGTCACTCCGGCGCCAACCGCGCAGCCGCCGGCGAGCATGCCGCCAAACCCCATCAGAGCGGCGCCAGCAAGATAACGCCGCATCGCGTCGCCGCCCTGAAAGCCGAGCAATTCGAGTTCGCCGCTGAAAAGGCCAGCGAGAAACGCGCCGATGAAGACGCCCGGCACCAACCCGACATCGAAATCGATCATCGTGCCGGGCGGCGACAGAAACAGCATCAAGGTATCAGCCGAAGGTCCTGTGAAACTTAGGGATTCAAGCTGCACCGGTTCAAAGGCGATCGATGTCATGGCGTGGGTGAACCACCAGGCAAGCGGGATGCAGGCGCCGACGCCGAAGGCGGCAACCGTCTTCCAGATCCCAATCCTGCGCCAGAACGCCAGCGCCAGACTGGCCACGAGCCCGAGGGTTACGGCAACCCCTGCGACCGTTTCGGAGGCGCCAGATAACAGCAGCAAGTCGTTGGAGCCGATATTGAGCGTGGTCAACGGATTGGCGAGCGCTTCGCGCACAGGTGAGAGAAAGCCGTGCAGACTGGCCTGGGCGACCACGGCAAACACCAGGCCTGACAAGAGTGCGCGCAAATTGCCGGTGGCCGAGAGTACCAGAAGCCGGGAGGAGCATCCGCGCGCCAGCACCATGCCGGTACCAAACAGCAAGCCGCCGATGGCGGCGCCCGAGAGGCTTTGCGGGGAGGCGAGTTGGCGGGCTTCGCGGGCAACAAACAGGCCTTCAGCCGAGAGCAGCATGGTGCCGGTGATGGCGGTGGAAAAGACGATCAGCCAGATGGCCAGCTTGCCGCCGATCTCTCCGCGCGAAAACTCCACTGCCGCTGCCCGCAGGCAAAATCGGCTTTGTTGGGCAAACGCGCCGAACAGTGCGCCGATCACGCCGCCGCCGAGCAGTAAAGTCCAATTCTCGCCGAACCGGTCGGCCAGCAGTTCCAGGCCCATAGGGTGTCCCTCTTTGCGCCCATAAGCCAGATTTCCGGGGAATAGACATTGACCTTGGTCAATACACACGCAAATATTCAAATACATAAATATGGAGTGACAAGTGATGGTTTCGCCCAGGCTGACGCGACGCAATGTACTGAAAGCCGGCGTTGCCGGGGCCGGATTGGTGATGGCACCGCTGGCGCTGTGGCCGGCGCGGGCGTTCGAGATCGGCACTGGCGTGCTGACCACCATCAGTGACGGCAATCTGGTTTTGCCACTCAGCTTTTCCTATCCGGACGCGCCGCAGGATGAGCTCTTGGCGTTGCTGGAAGCCAATGATCAGCCCACCGACAGTCTGATGCCGGATTGCAATGTGCCGATCCTGAAGACCGGTGACCGGACGATTCTGTTTGATGCCGGTTCGGGCGCCAATTTCATGCCGTCAGCGGGCAGCCTGATCAACAACATGACACAAGCCGGTTTTGACCCTGCCGAGGTAACCGACGTGGTGTTCACCCATGGTCACCCGGATCATCTGTGGGGCGTGGTTGACGACTTCGACGAGCTGACATTTGCCAATGCGGCCTATCACATGGGCCGGGCGGAATGGGATTTCTGGCGCGATCCTGGCACGGTCGACGCCATGCCTGAGGCGCGCAAGACCTTTGCGGTTGGCGCGCAAAACCGGCTGGCGTTTCTGGAAGAACGGATCAACCTGTTTGAAGCCGGCGCCGAGGTTCTGTCCGGCGTGGAGGCGGTGGACACGGCCGGGCATACGCCGGGTCACATGTCGTTTCTGCTGCACGGTGGCGCCGAACCGGTGCTGATCGCCGGCGACGCAATCACCCATTTCGCGGTGTCGTTCATGCACCCGTCATGGCCAAGCGGCTCGGACCAGGATCCGGAAATGGGTATTGCTACACGGACCAAGCTGCTCGACAGACTGGCTGGCGACAAGGCGCTGCTGACCGCCTATCATCTGCCTGAGCCCGGCAAAGGCCGGGTAGAACGCGACGGGACGGCTTACCGGTTTGTGGCCTCAGACTGAGGTTTTTGACGCGCGCCAGTCGGCGATGAAACTGAATGGAGTGCCTTCCATTAGCAGACCCAGGCCCATGCGCGCGCCGAGCGCGATCGAGGCCATGACAATTGGCGCGGAGATGGCCATCACCGAAAAGGCGCTGACGCCCTGACCTATAGTGCAGCCAAGGGCGAAGACGCCACCGGTTCCCATCAGGAATGCGCCGAGCAGGTGGCGGCTGAGTTCGCGGGCATCGTCGCAGGCTTCCCAGCGCATGTCGTCGGAGCGGAATGCCGATACAGCAGCGCCCAGGAACACGCCGACGACCAGGCCGACGCCGTAATCGGGCAGTTCGCCGGTGACGGTGATGATCTGCATGATGGTGTCGCCCACCGGCATGACGAAGGAGCCGGCCTCCAGTTGCACCGGGTCGAGCATATGGGCGGCGAAGCGGCTGGTAATGACCCAGCCGCCAGCGATGCACAGGCCGATTCCAAGGCCGGCCCATAGCCGCATCCGATCAGCGCGAAAGGCGGCTGATTTAAATACCCACCAGAGCCCAGCCGCACCGATGACGAGCGCCAGCGGTAACGCGACATCAAAACCGAGTGCCCGTGAGGACAGGGCGCCAAGTGACTGGCCGCCAAAGGCATTGAGATTGATGGAAAGCGGGTCGAGCAGGGCGGCGCGAAGATGGGCGGTGACGCCGCGCTGGGCGGCAAGGGCTGCCAGGCCGAGACCGGTAAGCACCACCAGCGCGCGCAGATTGCCGCCGCCAAGGCGCACCAGAGCGCCAAAACCGCATGTGCCGACAAGCGCCATGCCGAGGCCGAACATTAGTCCGCCGAGTATTGCGCCGGCAAGCGGCAGCGGTTCGGTGATATAAAACGAGCGATCTATGTCGGCGAAGCCGGCGGCAGCTGCAAGTTGGGTGGCGATCAGCGCGGTAAACGCCGCTAGCACCCAGGCCCGCAGCGGTCGATCGTCGGCAGCGTACCAATGACGCTCGAGTGCGGCCATGGTGCAGAAATGGCTTTTACGGGCCAGGAAACCGATAACCCCGCCCACTGCGCAGCCCGACAGCGCCAGCATCCATCCCGAATTGATCATGATGGCATTCCTCCCTCCGGCCATGTTTCCGAGCGTTGTCCATCAAGTCTAGGCGCGCTGCCCCATGCAGGCAAGCGATCGTGTCTGTCCGTCAGGCGCGCGGCGGGTGTTCTGCAGAGGCTCCGCGGATTCACGGATCAAGCTTGGCCAGCATCTCATCCATCAGTGCCCAGAAGAACTGGTCGCCGGGATAGCCGCGCAGCCTGCCAAGCTCGCGGCCATCGTCCACCAGCACAAAGGTTGGCGTGAAGCGCTCGACCGGAATATCGGCGAGGTCGGCAGGAATATTGGCGTGAATATCGACCCTGCGCAATGGCGCGCGCTTGCCCTGTTCGGTTTTCGACCAGGCCGGCGCGATCTCCTCGTTGAAACGCTTGCACCAGGCACAGCCAGCCTGCTCAAACATGACGAGCTCAGCTGCCAGCGCCGGAGTCGAGAAGCCGATGAGAAGGGCAAGCAGGGCTGCAGGGTATGCCGTCATGGCGCGGGTCCCGTTGGAGAATTTTGCGATTGCAATATATATAATATTTTGCATATCTAGCAATTGCATGGTCGCCGCCATCACGTCAACCAGACGTGGAGCGGCGCAGCGACGGGAGGTCGTCACAGGTGATGGATATTGGGTACGGGGCCGCTTTTCTGGCCGGTTTGTTGTCATTTGTGTCGCCCTGCGTGTTGCCGATCGTGCCACCTTATCTGGCCTATCTGGCGGGAATGAGTTTTCATGAAGTCCAGAATGCCGAGGCCGACAAGGCCGCTTCCCGGCGCATTGCGTTGGCGTCAGTTGCCTTTGTGCTGGGATTTTCCACCGTGTTCGTGGCGCTGGGCGCAACTGCAAGCGTGATCGGGCAATCGGTGGCGCGCTATTTCGATGTGCTGTCGGTCATTGCAGGCATCGTGATCTTGCTGATGGGGCTGCATTTTCTGGGCGTGTTTAAGTTTGCGCTACTCTACCGCGAAGCGCGGGTCAATGTTGAGCGCAAGCCGGCAGGCATGGTCGGCGCCTACGTCATGGGGCTGGCCTTTGCCTTTGGCTGGACACCCTGTGTCGGGCCGATTCTGGCTGCCATCCTGTTCATGGCGGCGGCCAAGGAGAGCGCCGGGCAGGGGGCGATGCTGCTGGGACTTTATGCGCTGGGTATCGGGATTCCTTTTATCGTTGCCGGCGTGTTTGCCAGTCGATTCATCCGGTTTTCGACCCGAATCAAGAAACATATGGCTGTGATCGAAAAGGCCATGGGCGTACTTCTCGTCATTACAGGTATCCTGTTCATGACTGGCCAGATGTCGCGGATCGCCCAATGGTTGCTGGAAACGTTCCCCGCATTTGCGACAATTGGATAGGAGAATAATGATGATGAGACGCGCTTTTATCGCCCTTGCCGCAATTGTCGGCCTGTCTGCCCAGGCTTGGTCCGTCGAACTCGGTGAGGACGGGCTGCACAAGCAGAACTGGTTTTCCATGACCTTCCGCGATGTGGCCGAAGACATCGAAACCGCCAAGGCGGACGGCAAGCGACTGGTGATGATTTTCGAGCAACGTGGCTGCATCTATTGCGCCAAGATGCATGAGGAGTTGCTGGCCGATCCGGAAGTTGCCGAGTTCATCAAGGCCAATTTCATGGTCGTGCAATACAATATGTTTGGCGACGAGGAGGTCACCGATCTTGATGGCGAGACGCTGACCGAGAAAACCGCCGCCCGCAAATGGGGCTATGTTTTTACGCCCACTCTGGTCTTCCTGCCTGAAGACGCACCCGACAATGTACCTGTTGCACAAGCCGCTGTTGCCACCATGCCGGGGGCCTTTGGCAAATGGACATTCCTGAACATGTTCAAATGGGTAAGCGAAAAAGGCTATGAAGGTGAGGAGCATTTCCAGAAATACCACGCGCGGATCATCAACCAATTGCGGGAGGAAGGGCGGCTGAACGCGGAATAGGCTTGGAAAAACGACATATTCAAGAAATCATATTTTTACGTTGAATGTACGCCGCCAAATGGCTATCGTTTGAAACGGAGAAGATCCGGATTGCAAATATCCGGACAATGGAGGGAGGGACCGCCATATGCATAGGCGAAACAAATTTATACTGTCGGTGATAGCCTCGGTGGGGCTGTCGACGGCTGCCTTCGCCGCGGAAATCGGCCCCGACGCGGTCGAGTTTACCGATGCCGGTGTTGTCACGTCGTTGACCGGCGTGGCCGGTGATCCGGCAGCGGGCGCGGAAATTTTCAAGAGCCGCAAGCAGGGCAATTGCCTCGCATGTCACGTCAATTCGGATATGTCCGGCGAGCTTTTCCATGGTGATGTCGGCCCGCCGCTTGATGGTGTCGCCTCGCGCTGGGAAGAGCCAGAGCTTCGCGCCATTGTGGTCAATTCTAAAGAGCCCTTCGGCCCTGAAACCGTGATGCCGGGGTTTTACTCTCTGGCGGTCGGCGAGCATCTGGCGAAACAATATGTGGGCAAGACCATCCTGAGCGCTCAGGAAGTCGAGGATGTTGTGGCCTATCTCGTCACGCTCAAGGATTGAGCTGAGGGAAAGAAATGGGACACAGATCAATTTGGAGCAAAGGAGCTCGGATACAATGAAATTTACAAGACGTAGTGTCTTAGGTCTGGCCGCAAGTGCCGCGGCCTTTATCAGCGTCGGGGCACGGGTCAATCCGGCCTTGGCTGCGGTGGAGGATACGGAAAAGGCGATCATGGAATTCACCGGCGGTGCAACCCCGGCTGAAGGCAAGATTACGCTGACCGCACCCGAAATCGCCGAAAACGGCAATACCGTGCCCGTGTCGGTCAGTGTCGAAAGCGCGATGAGCGGCGACGACCTGGTCGAATCGGTGATCATTTTCGCCGAAGGCAACCCCAACCCGCAGGTTGCGACCTTTCACTTCACCGAGATGAGCGGCGCGGCGGAAGCCACTACCCGCATGCGTCTGGCCAAGACCCAGAACGTCATCGCGGTTGCGAAAATGAAGGACGGCTCGGTCTTCATGGACAAGAAGCAGGTCAAGGTAACCATCGGCGGCTGCGGCGGCTAAGCCAGGACAGGAATTGAAACAATGGCATCAAAACCACGCATCAAGGTGCCCAAGTCGGCTTCCGCCGGTGAGGTCATCACTCTCAAGACCCTGATCAGCCATGAAATGGAATCCGGGCAGCGCAAGGACAAGGACGGAAATCCGATCCCGCGCCAGATCATCAACAAGTTCACCTGCTCGTTCGAAGGGCAGACGGTGTTCGAGTGCGATCTTGATCCGGCGATTTCGGCCAACCCGTATTTCGAGTTCAACGCCAAGGTCCCGGCTAGCGGAACCTTCAAGTTCACCTGGCTGGACGACGACGGATCGGTTTATGAAGCCGAGGCGCCGATCGAAGTCAACTAAAACGAAGGGTGCCTGCGTGGGCCGGGAGGCCAGGCAGGATGATCCTGGGAGGACAGAGACCGTGATGAAAAGACTTCTAATTACCGGCATTGCCCTTGCGGCCGGATTGGCCGGCTCGGGCCTCGCATTTGCTGATCCTGTCGACGATACGCTGGAGATCGATGGTGTGCCGATGGTGACCCGCACTGCGGCGCCGGAGGGGCATCCCTTCGACGAAGTGGTTTCCGGCTGGCATTACCGCGAAGCTGAAACCCGCGATGTCGAGCGCGATACGATCGAGAACCCGGGCATGATTGCCGTCGAAGACGGCGAAGTTCTGTGGAACAAGGTTGAGGGCACGGCCGGCAAGTCCTGCGCCAGCTGCCACGGCGACGCGGCTGAAACCATGAAGGGTGTTGGCGCGAACTACCCGAAATGGGACGCGGATTCGCAGAAGCCGATCAACATCGAGCTGCAGATCAACAAATGCCGAACCGAACAGATGGGCGCGGAAGCTTTGCCTTTCAACAAGGGCGGCCAGCAGGAGTTGACAACCTATATCAAGCATCAGTCACTTGGCGTGCCGGTTGAGATTGATCTCAGCCAGGGCGACATGCAGACTTGGTGGGAGAAGGGCAAGGACGTCTACTACACCCGCACTGGGCAGTTGAACCTTGCATGCGCCAGTTGCCACGAAGTCAGCACCGGAAAATACATCCGGGCCGACCATTTGAGCCAGGGACAGGTCAATGGCTTTCCCACCTACCGGCTCAAGAGCGGGCTTACTTCGCTACACCAGCGGTTCCGCGGTTGTATCCGCGATACCCGCGCCGAGCAGCCGAAGGCATTCTCGGACGAGTTGATGGCGCTTGAGACCTATGTGACATGGCGTGGCACCGGCCTTTCGGTCGAAACGCCTTCGGTCCGCCAGTAAAACGTGACCTGACCGGGGGCGCCTTGGCGCCTCCGGCGACGATACTGAACGCATGAAATCGGGGAATGCGAAATCCGGCTGGCGCCGGAGCGGATTCGCTTGTCCTTTTTTGCCCGAATGGAGATTGGCATGCACAGCCGACGCGACTTTTTGCAATATGCGCTGAACGCAGGTTTTGCCTTTGGCGCCGCCGGGCTTGGGGCCAATGTGACGCGCGCTTTGGCGCAGCAGAAACTGACCCAGGACGACCTGCTGAAATTCGACGCTAAAGGCCAGGTGACGCTTCTGCATTTCACCGATGTGCATGCGCAACTCAAGCCGGTGTTCTTCCGTCCGCCCGACACCAATATCGGGGTCGGCGACTATGCCGGGCTGCCGCCGCATCTGGTGGCCGAGGAGTTCCTCGATTATTTCGGCATCGATAAGGGCGGCCCGCTGGCTTACGCCCACACCATGGTCGACTATGTTGATCTGGCCCGTACCTATGGCCGGCTTGGCGGGCTCGACCGTACAGCCACCCTGGTCAAGTCGATCCGCGCCGAGCGCGGCGATGACAAGGTGCTGTTTCTCGATGGTGGCGACACCTGGCAGGGCTCCTATACCTCGCTCAAGACCAACGGCCAGGACATGGTCGACTGCATGAAGCTGCTCAAGCCCGACGCGATGACCGGGCACTGGGAGTTCACCTTTGGCGAGGATCGGTTCCTGGAACTGGTCGATGCGATGGGATATCCGTTCCTGGCGTCGAACATCTTCGATGCGGAATGGGATGAACCGGCCTTCGAGCACACCGCCTATTTCGAGCGCGGCGGCGTCAAGGTGGCGGTGATCGGCCAGGCCATGCCGTATACGCCGATCGCCAACCCGAGCTGGATGTTTCCGAAATGGTCGTTCGGCATCCGCCCCGATGTCCTGCAGGCCAATGTCGACGCGGCGCGCGCGCAGGGCGCGGAAATCGTGGTGTTGCTGTCGCATAACGGCTTCGATGTCGACCGCAAGCTAGCCACCGTCGTCTCCGGCCTTGACGTGATCGTCACCGGCCACACCCATGATGCCATTCCGCATGCCATCGAGGTCGCGGGTACGATCCTGATGTCGTCGGGCTCGCACGGCAAATATCTCGGCCGCATCGATCTCGAGGTGAAGGACGGCAAGATTGCCGGCTACAATTCAACGCTGATCCCGGTGTTTTCCGACGTGATTGCGCCCGATCCGGAAATGGCGGCCAAAATCGACGAAGTGCGTGCACCCTATGAGGCCGAGGCCAGTCGGGTGATCGGTCGCACCGAGAGCCTGCTTTACCGGCGGGGCAATTTCAACGGCACCTGGGATGACCTGATCTGCCAGGGAATCATGGAGGAGCGCGACACCGAGATCGCGCTGTCGCCAGGGTTCCGCTGGGGCACGACGCTGTTGCCCGGTTCCGACATCACCATCGACGATCTCTACACCGAAACCTCGATGAACTACCCGGCGGTCTACCGGTTGGAGTTCACCGGCGCCCAGCTCAAGGACATCATGGAAGATGTCTGTGACAACCTGTTCAACAAGGATCCTTTCCTGCAGCAGGGTGGCGACATGGTGCGTGTCGGCGGGTTTACCTATGCCTGCACGCCGGATGCGACAATCGGCAGCCGGATTACAGACATGCGGCTCACCGGCAGTGGCGATCTGATCGAAGCCGAAAAGAGCTACACCGTCGGCGGCTGGGCATCGGTCAATGAAGGCGTCGAAGGCCCGCCGATCTACGATCTGATGGAAGACTACATTACCAAAAAATCCGTGGTTTCACTGGATCCGGATGCAGCCGCAGTGAAAGTGATCCGCTGAGGCGGAGGGATAACCAGAGCCGGATTGTGAACATCTGGCGGCGAGGACGGAGAACAACAATGCAGATGCTGAACAGGCGCGAAGGGAGGATCTCATGGTGAGCAAAACCGACCCGAAGACACCCGGACGCGCGGCCTCGCGGCGCAACTTTCTCAAGACCGGCCTGCTTGGCGGTGCGGCGGTTGCGGCAAGCGCCGGTATGGCGCGCGCGCAAGGCGGCGATCCGCTGATCACCGAGATCCAGGACTGGAACCGCTATCTTGGTGATGGCGTCGATGCCGCGCCCTATGGGGCTCCGTCTGAATTCGAGGCGCAGGTGGTGCGCCGCAACGTGCCATGGCTGACGGCAGATCCGGTCTCGTCGATCAATTTCACGCCGCTGCATGAACTTGACGGCATCATCACGCCCAACGGTCTGTGCTTCGAGCGCCACCATGGCGGCGTGGCGATCATCAATCCGACCGAGCACCGGCTGATGATCAACGGCTTGGTCGACACGCCATTGGTTTTCACGATGGAAGACCTGAAGCGGTTTCCGCGCGAGAACCGGGTTTACTTCCTGGAATGCGCCGCCAATACCGGCATGGAGTGGAAGGGCGCGCAGCTCAATGGCTGCCAGTTTACCCACGGCATGGTGCATTGCGTTGTCTATACCGGCGTGCCGTTGCGCTATCTGCTGGAAGAAGCAGGTGTGAAGACAGCGGGCAAATGGTTGCTGGCCGAAGGCGCCGATGCCGCAGCAATGAGCCGCTCCATCCCGATGGAAAAGGCGCTCGATGATTGTCTTGTCGCCTTCAAGATGAACGGCGAAGCCTTGCGTCCCGAACAGGGCTATCCGCTGAGACTGTGCGTGCCAGGTTGGGAAGGCAATATGTGGGTAAAATGGCTGCGCCGGCTCGAGGTTGGCGACCAGCCCTGGGCGCAGCGTGAGGAAACCTCGAAATACACCGACCTTCTCGCCGATGGCAAAGCCCGCCGCCATACCTTCGTGATGGATGTCAAATCGGTCATCACCAGCCCCAGCCCGCAAGCGCCTGTAACTCATGGCAAGGGGCCGCTGGTAATCAGCGGGATTGCCTGGTCGGGCAGCGGCACGATCAAGCGGGTTGATGTGACGATTGATGGCGGCCGCAACTGGCATGAGGCGCGGATTGACGGGCCGAGCCTGCCCAAGGCGTTGCATCGGTTCTATCTCGATATCAATTGGGATGGCTCGGAAATGCTGCTGCAATCGCGCGCCATTGATGATCAGGGTCTGGTGCAGCCGACCAAGAACGAGCTCCGCGCAGCACGCGGTGGCAACTCGATCTATCACAACAACGGCATCCAGACATGGCACGTCAACACTGACGGAGTGGTTGAAAATGTTGAAGTTTCTTAAACCCGCAGCGATCACCGCAGGGCTTGTGCTTGCCGCTTTCTCGAGCCAGGCATTGGCCGATGGCGATGCTGCCGCCGGCAAGAAAGTGTTTAACAAGTGCAAGGCTTGCCATGCGGTTGGCGAAGGCGCCAAGAATCGTGTCGGGCCGCAGCTCAACGACTTGCTCGGACGCACGGCTGGTACGGCCGACGACTACAAGTATTCCAAGGCAATGATCGCCGCCGGTGAGGACGGGCTGGTCTGGGACGACGCCGCGCTGGCCAAGTACCTTGCAAATCCCCGCGGGATGGTCAAAGGCACCAAGATGGCGTTTGCCGGGCTTAAATCCGACGAGGATACCGCCGATCTCACGGCCTATCTGAAAGGGTTTTCGGAAGAACAAGCGGCTGCGGCAGAGCCAGCGAATGCTCCGGTGGAAACTGCGGCATCTTCCCCCGCAGAAGCCGAGGCGACGGCAGAACCCGTTTCGACAGAGAAAAGCACCGGCGCTTTCGGGCTCGGTCGGGTGGCCACGCCCGACGAGGTGACGGCCTGGGATATCGACATCCGTCCCGATGGCGCGGGATTGCCAGTGGGCAGCGGCACCGTGACCCAGGGCGAAGTCATTTTCAGTGAAAGCTGTGCTGCGTGTCACGGTGATTTCGGCGAGGGCGCCGGCCGCTGGCCGGTGCTGGCGGGCGGGCAGGACTCATTGCTCAAAGACCGTCCGGTAAAGACCATCGGCTCCTACTGGCCCTATCTGTCGACGGTATATGATTATGTCCGCCGGGCGATGCCGTTCGGGGATGCCCGGTCGCTCAGTGATGACGACGTTTATGCGCTGACAGCCTATGTGCTCTATCTCAACGATATCGTCGTTGACGAGGAGTTCGAGCTTTCGAACGAGAATTTCGCCTCGATCCGTTTGCCCAACGAAGCAAACTTCATTGCTGACGACCGGCTGAGCGAGCCGCATTACGCCAAGGGGCTCGAACCCTGCATGTCCGACTGCAAGCCGGGACCGGTGAAAATCACCGCGCGGGCGCAGGTTCTCGACGTGACGCCGGAAGGCGAGGGCGATGAAAACAGCGGTGGCAGCGTCGACTGAGCCGCGACCAGCTATTGCCTGCCGTGAACGGCCAAGCGAAATGTGCCGGTCAACTGGTACTGCATAAGGCACGTACTTTCGCGGTTCAAAGGCGGGCCGGTGAAGAACCGGGAGCGGTCTCGCTTCCGGTTCTCGCTGGTAACGCGGCAAGGCAACCCTGCCGGACGGAGTGTGAATGCTTGCTATTGGATGGGCGGCGCTGTTATCTCCGTTCAAGCATAAACAAGCCGGAGCGTCGCCAATGTCTGCCCGTTCGATCCGCCGATTGGCCCGATCCCTGGTGCTGGCCGGCTTGCTGCTTGGTTCCGCCGCCTCCGCCCATGCCGAGGACGTGCTGGTGTTTGCAGCTGCCAGCCTGAAAACCGCGCTGGACCGGATTGCCACGGATTGGGAACAGGCGACCGGACATACTGTGGCGGTTTCTTACGCAGGAAGTTCGCAACTGGCGCGGCAGATCGTGCAGGGCGCGCCGGCCGACATCTATATCTCGGCGTCGACCGACTGGATGGACTATCTGCAGAAGGCTAGTCTGATCGAGGATGCAACGCGGATTGATCTGCTTTCCAACAGTCTTGTGCTGATCGCCCACGGTGCGCAAGCGGAGGCGATTTCCTTTGGTCCGGATACTGATCTGGCCGGAATGCTCGGCGACGAGCGGTTGGCGATGGCGATGGTCGATTCGGTGCCTGCCGGGATTTATGGAAAAATGGCGCTGACGCAGCTCGGTCTTTGGGACGAGGTGGCGCCGAAAGTGGCCCAGACCGACAATGTTCGCGCCGCGCTGGCGCTGGTCTCATCAGGCGAGGCACCCTATGGCATCGTCTATGCGACCGATGCGCTGGTCGATGAAAATGTCGGGATCATCGCCTCGTTTCCCGCCACGAGCCACGCTCCGATTGTCTATCCTGCAGCAATGGTCCACGGCTCGGTCGGGCCTGAAGCGCGTGGCTTTTTTGCAGCGCTGAGCGGGGCCGACGCGGAAGCCGTGTTCAGGCAGAACGGTTTTCTAGTTCCGACGGGGCATGGCGATGGCTGACTGGCTCAGCCCTGACCAGTGGAGCGCAGTGGCGCTGTCGCTGAAGGTCTCATTGTGGGCGACTGTGCTCAGCCTGCCACTTGGCGTGGCGGTGGCCTATGTGCTGGCGCGGTACCAGTTCTGGGGCAAGCAGGTGCTTAATGGCGTGGTGCATCTACCGCTGATCCTGCCGCCGGTGGTGACCGGCTATCTGCTGCTGCTGACATTCGGTCGCCGCGGCGCGGTAGGCAGTTTTCTCGACGAGGCTTTCGGGTTGGTGTTTGCCTTCCGCTGGACCGGGGCTGCGCTGGCGGCGGCCGTGATGGCGTTTCCGCTGATGGTGCGGGCGATCCGGTTGGCGATCGAAGCGGTGGACCCGAAACTCGAACAGGCGGCGGCAACGCTGGGGGCTACGCGCGTACGGGTGTTTGCCACTGTCACCCTGCCGCTGATCCTGCCCGGGGTGGTGGCCGGTGCGATCCTGGCGTTTGCCAAGGCAATGGGCGAATTCGGCGCAACAATCACCTTCGTCTCCAATATTCCGGGCCAGACCCAGACGCTGCCACTGGCGATCTACAGCTTTCTGCAGGTGCCGGGTGGTGACAGTCAGGCCGCGCAACTGGTGCTGATCGCAGTGGTGATCGCGCTGGCCGCATTGTTCCTGTCGGAATGGGTTGGCCGGGCGGTGGCGCGAAGGATATCGGGATCATGAGCCTTTCGGTGCGCCTTGCCCATCGTTTCGGCGGTTTCGCTCTGGATGTCGACTTCGACGCGCCCGCGGGGGTGACCGCGCTGTTTGGCCGCTCGGGATCGGGCAAAACCTCCGTGGTCAACGCTGTGGCGGGGTTGTTGCGACCGCAATCGGGCCGCATCGTGGTGGACGACCGAGTGCTGTTTGATTCAGCCGAACGGGTCTTTGTGCCGGTGCACCGCCGCAGCCTTGGCTATGTGTTTCAGGAAGGTCGGCTGTTTCCGCATATGAATGTGCGCCAGAACCTCGCTTACGGAGCCCCCTTCCGCGACGCGCACTCCGGTCCGGAGTTCGACCGGGTGGTGGCGACGCTTGGGATCGAGGATTTGCTGCAACGCCGGCCGGGGGCTCTGTCGGGCGGCGAAAAACAGCGGGTGGCGATCGGCCGGGCGCTTTTGGCGCGGCCGCGTCTGTTGTTGATGGATGAGCCGCTGGCGGCGCTCGACGACCACCGCAAGGCGGAAATCCTGCCCTATCTGGAACGGTTGCGGGCAGAAAGCGATATCCCCATCCTCTATGTCAGCCACACCATGGCCGAGGTCGCCCGGCTGGCGACAACGCTGGTGTTGATGGAGGCGGGAAGGGTGGTCCGGGCTGGTCCGGCGGCGGAGATCCTGTCCGATCCCGACAGCGTGCCGGCGCTCGGGTTGCGCACGGCCGGCGCCTCGCTGCACGCGGTTGTGGCCGCGCAGGAGGATGACGGACTAACCCGGCTTGAGGCTTCGTGCGGGGTGCTGTTGTTGCCACGGGTTGCGGCCGCTGTCGGTGCCCGGATCAGTGTCCGGATTCTCGCTCAGGACGTGATCCTGTCACGCACCCGGCCCGAAGGCCTTTCGGCGCTCAACATATTGCCGGCGGTGGTGACCGCGGTGCGGCTTGGCGATGGACCGGGGGCTATCATCCAGTTGCGCGCGGGCGAGGATGTGCTGCTGGCGCGGGTCACCCGGCGTTCTGCGCTGGCACTGGAACTTGACGTCGGGGTCGACTGTTTCGCAATTCTCAAATCGGTCGCCGTCGCGCAGTCCGAAGTTGGCGTCGCTGGTTAGGTTCGGAACCTCAATAGCTTGGGCCTTGCTTCAGCGCCGGGCGATAACACCGATGCGGGCATAGTCGCGATAGAGCGACGAGAAATTCATGCTGGCGTCGTGGTCGGCAGCGAGCGTGGCCATGGCATCGCCCAGGCTTTTGCGCGGGGTGACGTGAAAACGCTTGAGCCAGGCATGCAAGCAGTTGCCAAACCAGCGCGGCAGGCCGGTCTGCTGGCCGAAATCGACCACATGCAGTTCCCCGCCGGGCCGCACCGCCAGCATCGCCTGGCAGAGTGCTGCCTCCCAGGCGGGGATCATCGACAGGCTGTAGGAGAGGAACACGCGGTCAAAGCCGGATGTGGCAAACAGCTCGCCCGCGTCAAAGCAGGTAGCGTCGCCCTGAGCCAGCTTGATCCTGCCGCCAAGGCCACTGCGCGCAACGGTGGCGTCGGCGGATTTGAGCATCTCGGATGATAGATCGAGACCGAACAGCCGAGCTTGCGGGTAATGACGGGCGGTCAGGATCAGGTTGCGGGCGGTGCCGCAGCCGATTTCCAGCACGGTGCCGTCCGGTGGCGGTTTGAGGGCGGCGACCAGATCATTGCGTCCCAGCAGATAATAGCGCCGGGTGAGATCGTAGATATGGCGCTGATGACGGTAGATGCCGTCCATCACCCCGGCATGGGCGAGTACTGATGTCATCAGTCGCGGCCGCGCTTGATGTGCAAATGAAAGCCGCCATAGATCGCCGAGCGGTCGCGCGCGCCATAGGCGAGGCTTTCTTCAGCTCGGTAATCCCATTGATTGAGAATGCCGTCGGGCACCCGGCCCGGCAATGGCGATTGAGTGGCTGCAGTACGGTAGATGACGCGCGCGCCCGATGTCGCGGTGCGGGTGATCTCGGCCCACAGTTCCGACAGTTGCTGATCTGTCATCCAGTCCTGCGCATCAAGCAGCACGAAGGCATCGACGGAACCGGCGGGACGAACGGCGAGCATCGCCGTCAGGTTCTCATTGATGATCTCGACCCGTGAAGCATTGCGGCGCACGGTTTCGAAATGGCGGCTTTCGAGATAGGGAGGCAGGCTGGCCCCGTCGCCGGGCTGGTAGCCTCGGCCAAAGGCCTGCCAGGCGAAGTAGTTGTCCTTCAGCGGAAAGCTGCAAGCCAGGCGCTCGGTGCGGGCTTTCAGCGCACCGCACATGCCGTCCGGTGAATCGCCGGCCAAGGCTTCATACTGGGCTGGCGGAATGCCGAGACCGAACAGCGAGGCGCGCAGCGATGTCAGTGCGCGAAAGCTGCGGCTGTCGAAAATCGGCGCAATGCGCGTGTCAAAGAAGGCGCGCTGCTGCTCGATGCTGTCCATCCTGAGCAACTCACGCGGATCGACGCCGTAAACCTTGGCCACAATGTGGGCAACCGAGATGAACCGTCCGAGCAGGCCGGTGGTGTAGAAACCACGCGAAAACCCGGCGATGCGGCGCCGGCCCATTATGTCGCGACCGTCCCAATAGGCGCGGGTGGCGGGATCGAGATTGGGCCGGATGTGGCGGTCGTAAAGCGCGACATTGGATTTCAGGTTGGCGTAGCGAAACATGTTCGAAAACGCCGTATGTCCTGGCAGGTGGGCTGCGGCGGCGAGCTTGAGCTTGCCGAGCGCCACATGTGCGGGCGACAGGTCGACGGCGATCAGCCGTGCCGGATTTGCCGTCAGATAGGACATCACGTTGCAGGAGCCCGAGGCGATGGTCACGAGCGTGTCGCTGGGCTTGAGCGCCAGGGCCTGCATATCGACCAGCGGGTCTTCCCAGATCTGCGGATAGACCAGCCCACGAAACGCAGACGAGAAAATCCGTTCGAGTATGCCGGTTTGGGAGAGTGCCGGATTGCGGACCACCGCACCGTCAATTCGGGCGCCGATGGCGGGAGAGTCAATCATGGTCAAGGGAATGCTCCTTGTGAAGCCGTTGGGTGGACCTGTCAGGCCGCCTCATTGTGAATGTCAGCGTCGTGGTGATGTTCTTTGGACTGCGCCTGGAACGCGGCCTTGGCAGGGATCCGGCGTGACCAGTCGATCAGTTCGATGCGGCCGTCTGGGTGTTCGACGATGGCAGTACAGCTTTCCACCCAGTCGCCGGTATTGATGTAGCGCACGCCGCCGCGCATCTCGTTGGCGGCATGGTGGATGTGGCCGCAGATGACGCCGTCGGCACCGTGCTTGCGGGCCTCGTCGGCCAGGACCTGTTCGAAGTCCGAGATGAAATTGACGGCGCCCTTGACCTTGAGCTTGGCCCAGCGGGAAATCGACCAGTACTCCAGGCCGAGCAATTTGCGGGCCCGGTTGTGCCATTTGTTGGCCCACATCGCCATTCCGTAGGCGATGTCGCCCAGATGCGCCAACCAGCGATGGTTCATCACCACCATGTCGAATTCGTCGCCGTGGATAACCAGCAGGCGCTTGCCGTCGGCAGTTTCGAACAGATCGCGCTCGCGCACCTCAATTCCGCCGAAATGCACCCCTTGATAGTCCCGCAGGAGCTCGTCATGGTTGCCCGGCACATAGATGATCCGGGTACCCTTGCGGGCCTTGCGCAACAGTTTCTGGACCACGTCGTTATGGCTCTGGGGCCAGTAGAAGCCGCGCCGCTTCATGCGCCAACAGTCGACGATGTCGCCGACGAGATAGATCGTCTCGGCATCGTGTTGGCGTAAGAACTCGATCAGCAGGTCCGCCTGGCAGTCGGGCGTGCCGAGGTGAATGTCGGAGAGGAATATCGTCCGGTAGGATTTTGTCACGGGATCCGCCTGAACCTTGAGCATTTGAGTTGCTGGCAGGCTTAGACACGATTCAGTTTTCAGTTTTGTGACGGTCGCTGCGGCGCCGCACGGACGGGCAGCACCGGTGGTGCGCGTGATTACTCTGGTATCAGGCAGGATGGGCTGAGCCGAGACTGATGAAGCTGGGGCTGCAAAACAGGCCGGCAAAATGTCACCGTGGGGTGCGGCCTGTCACGGTTGTGGTGTAGGAATTTGATATGACAGTGCCGCGCTGGCGTGAACTGTCGAACTGCAGGGGACAGCATTAATGCGATATGCATTCTATTTCTCACCGGAGCCAGACACCGAGCTTGCACGGTGCGGCGCCAGCTGGCTGGGGCGTGATGCGGTGACCGGCGTTGCTGTTGAACATCCGGAACTTGACGGTCTGGGTACGGACGAACTGGCGGTGATCACTGCGCCGGCCCGCCGTTACGGTTTTCATGCCACGCTGAAAGCGCCGTTCCGGTTGGCGGATGGCACGAACGAAGCCGGGCTTGTGGACGCCATGGCGCGTTTTGCGGCCGCGACCTCCGGCTTTGATCTTCCGTCGTTGACGGTCGCCGATCTGGGTGGGTTTGTTGCGCTGGTGCCGGACGAAGCATCGGCCGGATTACAGGCGTTTGCGGATGCGGTGGTGGAGTCATTCGAACGGTACCGGGCCCCGCTGTCGGAGGCCGACATTGTGCGGCGGAACCCGGATCGGTTGGCGCCCGAGGAGCGCGACTACCTGATGCGTTGGGGCTATCCTTACGTGTTTGATCGCTTTCGCTTTCACATGACGTTGAGCCGGCGGCTTGACCAGCCAGATCTTGACCGGGTCAGGCATGCTGCAGCGGCGTATTTTGCGAAGGCGTTGGCGCAACCGGTTGCGGTCAACGCGCTGAGCCTGTTTGTCGAGCCTGAGCCGGGAGCGCCGTTTCAGCTTCACACCCGTGTGCGGCTCGCGCCCACTGAAAAGAGAAAGACCGCCTGAATGAGCCGTGAGACAATTCTGACCAATGCCTGGCTGGTGCTGGAAGACAGGGTGATGAAGGGAAGTCTGGTGATCCGCGACGGCTTCATAGCCGATCTTTCCGAAGGCCATGTGGCGAGCGGCGAGGACATGGAGGCGGACTATCTAGTTCCCGGGTTGGTGGAGCTGCACACCGACCATCTTGAATCCCATTATTCGCCCCGTCCCGGCCTGCGCTGGAACGCGATGTCGGCACTGCAATCCCATGACGCGCAAATCGCCTCATCTGGCATCACCACGGTGTTTGATTGCCTGCGGTTGGGATCTTATGCCGACGGCGGTTTTGAGATGGGCGAAATGCGGATGATCGCCGATACGATTGCGTCTGCCCGATCGGAAAACCGGCTGCGGGCCGATCACCTCATTCACTTGCGCTGCGAAGTTTCGGCGGGCGACGTGCTGGATCATTTCGCCGATTTCAGGACCGATAATCAGGTCCGGCTGATCTCGCTGATGGATCACGCGCCTGGCCAGCGTCAGTTCCAGACGATGGATCAGTTTACGCTCTACTACAAGACCCAGCGTGGCTTGAGTGATCAGGCTTTTGCTGAGTTCGTGGCCAAGCGCCAGGCGGCATCAGCGCGCTATTCCGACAGCAACCGCAAGGTGCTCGCCGAGGCCTGTACGGCACGCAGCATCACCATTGCCAGCCACGACGATGCGACGTTGGGGCATGTTGCCGAGGCGGTCGAGCTTGGGGTCGGTCTGGCGGAGTTTCCGACCAGCATCGAAGCAGCACAGGCCTCGCATCAGGCAGGGATGAGCGTGTTGATGGGAGCGCCGAACGTGGTTCGCGGCGGATCCCATTCCGGCAATATTGCTGCTACCGATTTGGCGCGACTGGGTGTTCTTGATGTGCTGTCGTCCGATTATGTGCCGTTCAGCCTGATTTATGCGCCGTTCATACTGGCCGAGACTGTGGATGGTCTCGATCTGGCGGCGGCGTTCCGGCTGGTGACCGCCACGCCGGCAAAAACCGTGGGGTTGGATGACCGGGGCAGCCTGACATCCGGCAAGCGCGCTGACCTGGTCCGGGTTCGTCGTCAATCCGGGGTGCCGGTGGTGCGCTCAGTCTGGCGACAGGGCGAGCGGGTGGCATAATGGGGTATGCGGGTGAAAACCGTGGATCTGGGCCGATCCCGGGACGGCTGATCGTCGTGCTAGGGGCGAGCGGCTCGGGCAAGGATTCGCTGATTTCCCATGCCCGCGCGCAGTTTTCCGGGGTGGATGGCTTGTTGTTCGTGCAGCGTGCCATCACCCGTGCGGACGATGATGGCGCCGAGGATCATGTCGCCATGACCGACGCGGAATTCGACGCGGCGCAAGACAGTGGAGCGTTCGTCCTGACCTGGACCGCCAACGGATTGCGCTACGGCCTGCCTCGGATACTGGAAGCGCATCTGTCAGATGGTGGGGTTGCGGTGGTCAACGGATCACGCGGGGCCTGGGATGCTCTGCTCAAGATTTTTCCCAATGCCATGGCGGTGGAAATACGCGTCGATCCGGAGACGTTGGCGGAACGTTTGCGGGCACGCGGACGTGAAAACGAGATTGAAATCGAGGCCCGGTTGGCACGTGCAACAGCCTTGGAAAACCAGTTTCTGACGGATGCCGTGATCGACAATTCGGGATTGCTCGAAACGGCCGGCGCTGCGCTTGGTGAAATCGTCCGTAATGCGCTCACCGATGCCGGACATGGCGAGCCGACGGCCCGGTGAGGGATGTTGAAAACCGGAGTCAGGCCCATTTCTGACGGATTTCGCCCCGGAACCGCTTCTGGATGTCGAGTATTTCAGTCGAATTTCGGCTCATGGAACATGTTATTGGCGCGTTTTGAGGGTAAAATTCGACAAAACGTGCCGAAATATGACAAATCGGCAATACCCCGCGATTTTTCGCACCCTGTGAATTAAGGGATTTACAACCAGAAACTCAGACGATCCACCCTGAGAATTTAGTGCCTCGCCACCGGTATGAAGCCGGCTGACCCGCAATGATTGCATGTTGAAGGGGAGCGGCTCATGCAATTGTGGAGGGGGTCACATGGGTTTGAAATCGATAGCCAACCGTGCCGACAAGGTCAAGGTTTCGGCGCGCAGCATTACGCAAAAAATTGCCATCACCGTTGTCTTGATCAATATCATTGGTCTGGCGGTCACCAGCTTTGCCATTTCCGAAATGTCCGGCACGAGCCAGATGGAAACGGCGGAACGCAACTGGCTCAAGGACACGGCACAAATTGGTGCACAGGCAGCCGGTGGGGTGAAGTGGGGTAAAGCCGAGGCTGTGCGTTCCGCCTATCAACTTTTCCAGGATGACCCGAAGCTCTCCCTGATCGGGTTCGTTGCCTATAATCAGGCCGGCGAACAGGTCGATTTATGGACCCGGTCGGAGAAACCCGATGCGGCGCTGAGCGATGCGCTCTCCACCGTTGCGGCTGACGTGAGTGCGCCGACGATCGCCGAATCCGACTCTGCCATCGTCATTGTTGCGCCGCTGCCTGCCGGCAAGGACGGCGTGTCGCTGGGGCAGGTCAAAACCGTGTGGTCGACCGCCGATATTGCCGCATCATCGCGTGATTTTGCCCTCAAGGCGATGGCGTCGCAGATCGCGGTGCTGATCTTGTCGGTGGCGATCCTGCTCTACGCCATGCGGCGTTTCGTCGGGCAGCCGCTTGCGCAAATCAACCAGCGGGTGGGTGCGTTGCAGGCCGGCGATATTACCAGTGCCATCCCTCATGCCGAAAAGGGGGATGAAATCGGCGTCGTCGCCCGGGCGTTGTCGGAATTCTGCGATGCGTCCCGCGCCAAGCTTGAGGCCGATGCGGATATGGAGCATCAGCGCGAAGCGCTGGAGGCGGAACGCCAGGCCAATATGAGCCAGTCTGAAAAGTCGGCTGAGGCGCAGCGCAAGGTTGTCGACGAACTCGGTCATGCGCTTGAGAAACTGGCGGCGGGTGACCTGACGGTCCGAGTTCCGGACCTGGGTGGCGAGTTTGTGGCGCTTCAGGATAATTTCAATCAGGCGCTTACTGCGCTCGAGGCCACCGTTGGCACCATCGGCCAGGCACAGGAGGCGGTACAGGAGGCCTCTGACAGCCTTGGCAATTCAACCGATGAACTGGCACGGCGGACCGAACAGCAAGCAGCTGCGCTGGAACAGACCGCAGCGGCGCTCGACGAGATTACCGCGACCGTCAAAGCCTCTTCGACCCAGGCCACCGAGGCCGGGGATCTGGTCGGCTCGACCCGTCAAGCGGCAACTACCTCGGTGGAGGTTGTCCGCGCGGCGATTACCGCCATGGGACGGATCGAGGAATCATCATCGCGGATTGCGCAGATCCTCAAGGTAATTGACGACATCGCCTTCCAGACCAATCTACTGGCGCTCAATGCCGGGGTGGAGGCGGCGCGCGCCGGCGATGCAGGCAGGGGCTTTGCGGTGGTGGCGCAGGAAGTGCGCGATCTTGCCGGCCGTTCGGCCAATGCCGCAAAGGAGATCAAGGAATTGATCGAACAAAGCGGCGCCCAGGTGAGCAGCGGTGTGGATCTGGTCAACAAGACCGGCGATTCGATGAGCCACATCGAACAGCAGATTTCCGAAGTCGCCACCCGGATCGACGCAATCACCACGTCCGCACGGGAACAGGCAACGGGGCTGTCGCAGATCAACACCGCCATCAACGAGATGGACAGCATGACCCAGAAGAACGCGGCGATGGTTCAGGACAGCAACTTTTCATCGCAGAAGCTGGCCGGTGAATGCGATCGTCTGGCCGGAGTGGTGCAGTCGTTCAAGCTGGCGGGTTCCGCGCGTCAGGAGCGGGCGCCGAGATCGGCGCGGCCACAGGAACGGGTTGCCGCCGCGGCCCCGCGCTATCGTGCGCAAGGCAATGCGGCCGTCGCCCAGGATGCCCAGTTCTGGGAAGAATTCTAATCGCCGCGGCATTCCCAGGCCGAGCGCCATCAATCATAAACCGAGGAGAACACTAAATGAAGATCAAACGTACCATGACCGTAGTGCTTGTTGCCGGCGCTGCTGCATTCGCCCCTTTAACGGCCATGGCTGAAGAAGCCCATGTTGCGCCCGTCAAGGAATTCATCAGCCATAATGTCCAGGCCTGGCTGACCGATCCGGTTGTCGTTGGCGCCATCAAGGAACAGAACGCCAAGACCTCTGGCCTGAGCCAGGCGGAGATCGACAAGCTGGACATGGATTGGCGTGCCCAGGCAACGGCGTCCGACAAGCCGTTTGTCAACGAAGTGCTGGCGCGTGCGCTTTCCAAATTCCTGATGGAAAAGAAGGAAGGCAGCCAGGGCATGATTACCGAGATGTTTGTTATGGACGCCAAGGGACTCAATGTCGGCCAGAGCGACATCACCTCCGATTACTGGCAGGGTGATGAAGCCAAGTGGCAGAAAACCTATGGCGCGGGTGCGGGCGAAATGTTTGTCGATGAGGTCGAACAGGATGAATCGACACAGGCATTTCAGTCGCAGGCAAGTGTGACCATCGCTGATCCGGAAAGCGGTGAGCCGATTGGCGCGATCACCGTCGGGATCAATCTCGACATGCTGTAAGCGCTCCGCCGGGAGTTCATACTCCTGGCCTTGTGGCTTCGGGTTGGTCATCCGGAACCGGGTGACTGGTCTGGATGCAGGCAAAAACCCACGCCACGCCACGCCTGCGCTCAACGCAAGAGCGGGCGTGGCGTTTCTGTGTCGAGGTAGGGGGGCTGCTGGTGCCGGATTGCCGACAAGCGAGGCTGGCAGCGGGATTCAAAAAACGGCGACAAGTCGCTGTTCGTATTGCCGATCCGCGTTGTGATGATCATAATCGTCACGCATGCATTGCCGTGCGATATTCAATGGCGGAGCGGCATCTGCCGATTCCGGAGTGTCTCCATGAAGCTGGTCCATATTTCCGACATTCATCTCAACCACGGGTCGATTGGCGGCCACGATCCGATCGCCAATTTCCGCAAATGTCTGGCCTATGTTGAAGCTTATGACAGCGATGCCGACAGGGTGGTCATCACCGGCGATCTGAGCCATCACGGCCTCGAGACAAGCTACAGGGAACTGGCCACCATCCTCGCTGAAAGCACGCTTGCGGGAAAGCTCGAGCCGCGGCTGATGGTCGGTAACCACGACAATCGCGAAACCTTTATATCGGTGTTTCCCGAGACCCAGCGTGATGATAACGGCTTTGTACAATGGACCGAAGAGACCGAGGCGGGGTTGTTCGTCTATATCGATACTGTCGATCAGGGCAGGCACAGCGGGCTCTACTGCGCGCCGCGATTGGCCTGGCTCGCCGATGTGCTGGATGGTGCGCGCGCGCGCGGCCAGCGGGTTTATCTGTTCATGCACCACAATCCGGTGCGGGTGCATGTTGCCAATGCCGATGTAGTCGGCATGCTCAACGAACGCGAATTCCAGGCGCTGCTGAAGTCCTATCAGGACGTGATTGCCCACATCTTTTTCGGCCATTGCCATTACAGTTTGAGCGGGTCGGTATGCGGCATTGCCTACTCGGCGCCACGGTCGACCAACCATGTCTGCTGGCCTGAATTTTCCGGCATCATCAACCGGACCGGATATGGCGAACTGACCCCCAATTACAATGTCTGCTTTTTGCGTGATGACAGCGTGGTGGTGCACACGATCGATTTCCTCGACGCCGACAAGGTACAATGGTCGATTGAGACCGATCCTGCCCAGCATTAACGGACGCCAGAGAGCTTTCCTGTTTTAGGTAATATACAAATGCCAATAACATTGACATTTGTATATCTACAGGTGATTGTCGGTTCCGAATAGGGAGACTGACGTGCGCAACAAACGTTCGACCGAAGATGTGGCAATGGGCATCCGCAGGCGGGTGTTCGAGCACTCGATGCGTAACAATGGCGGCTATCTGAGCCAGGCCTGTTCGGCAGCCGAGCAACTGGCATTCCTCTACAACGAGGCGCTCAATCTCGGCGAACCGGTTTTGCCTGCCGTGCCCAAGCCATTTGCCGGCGTGCCGTCAGCCGACAACCCCGATTATGTTACAGGGGCAGGTTATAACGGCCCGTTCGAACCCCATTTCGACCGGTTGTTCATTGCGCCCGCGCATTATGCGCTTGTGGCCTATGCAACGCTGATCGAGACCGGGCGGATGGACGCCGAAGGTCTCGAGATGTTCAACAAGGACGGCTCGTCGGTGGAGATGATCGGCGCCGAACACTCGCCCGGCATGGAGGTGCACAACGGCACCCTGGGGATCGGGCTTTCGACCGGGGCCGGTCTTGCCTATGGCCGCAAGCGGCGCGGCGAGAGCGGCGAGACCTGCGTGTTCATGTCCGATGGCGAGGTTCAGGAAGGCCAGACCTGGGAAGCGGTTCAGGCGGCTGCGCACCACGGCATCGATAATCTCTGGGCGCTGATGGATGTCAACGACCAGCAATGTGACGGCGCCATGGATTCGGTGATGGAAGTGCGCGATATCGCCACCAAGTTCCGGGCATTTGGTGCGGTGTGTGTGGAAATCGACGCCCATGATCTCGAAGCCATGCGTCAGGCCAAGGACGAGCCGCATGAGGGACAGCCGCTGATCATTCTCGCCCGGTCGTCGCCCACCAGAGGCATGAGTTTCTTGCAGAAACGCTTTCCGCGGCTGCATTACGTCCGTTTCAAATCCGAGCAGGAGCGCGCCGAGATGAACATCTCGATTGCCGCCGAGTTGGGCATAGATCCCGTCGAACTGGAGGGCCACTGAGATGGTGGAAATGGTCAACCGTCCCTATGCGGCGGCCTTCGAGGCCTATGCGGTCAACAACCCCGATGTGCTGTGCCTTTCGGCGGATCTGACATCGTCTTGCGAGATCGACGGTTTCCGCGACCGCCATCCCGATCAGTTCCTGTCGCTGGGTATGGCCGAACAGAACATGATGAGCTTTGCCGGTGGGCTCGGGCTCGCCGGATACCGGCCGTTCCTGCATTCCTTCGGCGTGTTTCTCTACCGTCGTCCCTATGACCAGTTGATCGCGTCGGTGGCCTATCCCCGCCGCAAGGTGCGGCTGATGGGCTTTTTGCCAGGCATTACCACGCCCGGCGGCATGACCCACCAGGCAATCGAGGATGTGGCAATCATGCGCTCGATCCCCAACATGTCGATCCTGGAGACCGGCGACGCCACGGAAGTTGAAAGCATTTGCGAAGCCGCCGATTCAATAGATGGCCCGGTCTATTGCCGGGTGTTGCGCGGCTCGGTTCCGCGGCTGTTTGACAGCCCGATCAAGGTTGGTGAAATGCGCGAGCTGGCGCTGGGCGGCGATGTTCTTGTGGTTACGTCGGGCATTGCAACGGAAGAGGCGTTGCGCGCACGCGATGCGCTGTCGAACGCCGGGGTGTCAATCCGGCATCTGCATATTCACACCATCAAGCCGTTCAACGAGCAGGCTCTGCTCGATCACATCGGCTCGGTGAGCAAGGGGGTGGTGGTGCTGGAAAATCACGTGATTGCCGGCGGTGTCGGTTCGCTGGTGGCAGAGATCATGGCCGAGAACGGCGTCGGCAAGCCGCTGGTGCGGCTCGGGCTCAACGACACTTTCGCTCATGGCGGTTCGCGGGCCTATCTGATGAAGCATTACGGGCTCGATGCCGGCGCATTGGTGCGCGGGATCGAACGTGTGATGGGCATCTCGACCGGTATCGACGATGACGCGCTGGCCAGCGCGCGGGTAGATGCCGTTCATTCTGCGGTCAAGGCGGAGGCGCTCTGATCATGGCCGGAGACAACCGTTTCCGGGTGATCTACCGTCTGCTCGCCGACAGTGCCGCCGAGGCCGACAGCCGCGCGCGCGGTATCGCGCTGGAGCAGACCGTCGAAATCCCCGGCGACATCGTGCCTGCCGGTTATGTCAGCGACGAGATTGTGGGCCAGGTCGAGCATATTCGCGCGGTGGGTGACAACGCCTATGAGGCGACGATCTCCTACAGTCCTGACAGCGCCGGCGACGAGGTGATCCAACTCATCAACGTGATCTTCGGCAACTCCTCGATCCAGCAGAATATCCGGGTCGTGGGCATTGATCCAGGCCCTGAAATCCGCGCCCGATTTGGTGGGCCGCGATTTGGTATCCAGGGCGTCCGTGCCCGTGCCGGACGGGCGCGTGGAGGGCTGATTTCGCCGGTGATCAAGCCGCAGGGCTCGAGCGTGCGCGAACTCGCCGAAATCGCTCACCGTTGCGTGCTGGGCGGTGCCGACATCATCAAGGACGACCATGGACTGGCCAACCAAAAGATGGCGCCGTTCGCCGAGCGGGTAAAAGCCGTCAGCGTCGCGGTGGCTGAAGCCAATGCCAAGTGCAACGGCAAGGCGCAGTATTTCGTCAATGTGACCGGCTACAGCGGCAACCCGGTGGCAGAAGCATTTGCGGCCAAGGAGGCCGGCGCCGGTGGCGTGTTGCTGATGCCCGGGCTGATGGGCTTTGGCGTTGTGCATGCGCTGTCGCGCGATCCGTCATTTGACTTGCCAATCATGACTCATCCGAGCTTCACTGGCTCTTACGTGCTGACACCCGAGACCGGTGTCAGCCATGCGCTGATGTATGGCGTGTTTCAGCGCCTGGCCGGATCGGACATCTCGGTGTTTCCCAATGTCGGTGGCCGCTTTGGCTTTAGCGTCGAGGAATGCTTGTCGATTGCAGAGGCGTGCCGTGATCCCGGCGGTCTGGGTCAGCCGATAATGCCGAGCCCCGGCGGCGGCATGAGTGTCGAGCGGGCAGGGGACATGGTCTCGATGTATGGCGAGGACGTGGTGTTCCTGCTTGGTGGCAGCCTGCTGCGCGCCGGCGACAAGATCGGCGAAGCGGTACGCGCCATGCGCGACGCCATCGACCGGATCGGCAGCTGATCTCCTGAAGCAAGCCTTGGAAGCGCGGACTGCGCCGCGTGCTTTGTCAATGCGACGGCGTTGGTGTGGGCTTTACCCGTGCCTCTGAGCCGTAAGTATGGCCGGAGCATGGATACGCAAAAGGGCCGCGTTCGAAAACACGGCCCTTTTACTGTCCTGGGAGGGACACTGGAACCTGTTCGGCTTACCGTGGGGGCAGCGGCATCCAATCGGTCATGGCGACATCGGCATGGGCGAATTGCGGCATCTTGGCCGACAGGTCATCCATGTTCTTGATGTTGTTTTCCGTCAGGAACGACTGCGTGATCAGGGTCGGCGGGACCACCACCTGGGCGCCGGGATTACCACCGGTGAGCATGATCGCCAACGCACGGACTGACACCTCGCCGACCACGGCCGGGTTGGTAGCAACAGTCGCTGCCCAGGCACTGTCCGGCTCGCGCATCGCCGAAATGTCGGCGGTTGAAATGTCAGCCGAGTAGATCTTCACGTCCTGTGACAAGCCAGCCTCGTCAACGGCGATCTTCACGCCCTTTGCGAATTCGTCATAGGGCGCAAAGAACACGGTGATGTCGGGGTTGGCCTGCAGCACCGAGCGTGCCTGGTTGGCGTTGGAGTTGGCGATCGGGTTGTCCATCGTGCCCATCTGCGCCTTTTCGACAACGCCCGGATTGGCTGCCTTGAACTCTTCCCAGGCGGTGTGACGACGATCCAGCGGTGCAATCCCCGGAACATAGACATAGCCGGCATTCCATTCCGTGCCATTGTCCTTGGCGGCCTGTTCCAGAGCCAACTTGCCGAGCAGGTAGTCCGACTGTTCGATCTGCGGAATGGCTGGGTTTTCAACATTTACGTCGAAGGCAACAACCTTGATGCCGGCGTCAAGGGCGCGTTGGGCGGCTTCCTGCATGGATTCCGTCAGGCCATGCTGGATGATGATGCCATCAACGCCGAGTGCGATTGCCTGGTCGACCATATCGGCCTGCAGGGCTGCGTCCTGGCGGCTGTCGAGCACGCGAAGGTCGACGCCAAGCGCCTTGGCCTGGCTTTCGACGCCGGAGAGATAGGCCTGGAAGAAGTCGCCGGTGGAGAGATAGCGCACCAGCGCGATCTTGACGTCGCCCGGGTTGTCGAGCGGGGCCGGCATGTCCTGCGCCAGCGCCATGCCGCCGAACGGCAGTGTGATTGCTGCCGTCAGGCCAGCGAGCAGTGAGAGTGCTTGTCTACGTACCATCTTCATGCTGATTTCCTCCGTTGCATGATAATTCCGTTCAATGACTGCCGGACTTCCGGGCCGACAGCGAGAAGGTGAAGACAAGGGCGATGACCAGCACCAGTCCCTTGATGAAATCCTGGGTGTAATAGGGCGCGTTCATCATCGTCAGGCCCTGCAGCAGGATACCGACGAACAGTGCCCCCATCGCCGTGCCGAAGGCGTTGGGCTTGGCTGCCCCCAGCACCGCGAAGCCGATCAGCGAGGCGGCAACCGCATCCAGCAGCAGATTGGTGCCCGAAGCGATGTCGCCGCGGCCGAGCCGGGCCGACAGCAACATGCCGCCGATCGAGGCCAGTACGCCGGAGATCATGTAGGCCATGATCTTGTACTTGTTGACATTGGTGCCTGTCAGACTGGCGGCGCGCTCGTTAGAACCGATGGCGTACATCAGTCGGCCATGACGGGTAAGTTCGAGGAAACCCCAGACCAGAATGCCGATGACGACGAGGAAAATCACCGGCGCGGGCAACAGTTTTTCCAGCATGAAATCAAACCGGTGCCGGCCCAGCGACAGGAACAGCGGCGAAAACATGCCTTCTGCGGTTGACCCGTCGGGCAGTGTCATGCCCATGGCAATGGAGCGGCCCTCGGTGGGGATGCGTTGAAGACCGACAAGCAGGAACATCATGCCGAGCGTCGCCAGCAGATCCGGGATCTTGGTCTTGACGATCAGCAGGCCGTTGACCAGGCCGATGAAGGCGCCCATCGCCAGGCAGGCGAGAATGGCGACAGTGGCCGGCTGTTCGAGCACCACCATCATGTAGGCCGAGAGCATCATCGACGAGGTGGCGACAGAGCCGATCGACAGATCGAAGCCACCGACCACCAGCGTGCAGGTGACGCCGAGCGCGAGAATGCCGGTGATGGCCACCGACTGGAACACGAAGACGGCGCTGCGCGGTCCGGCGAAGCCATTGGCATAGATCGAGAAGAAGATCACCAGGCCGACCAGCAGCGCCAGAAATCCGTAACGGATGGCGATATCAATCGGGCTAAAGGAGCCTTTGGGAGGCCGCGAAGTACCTGCGGGAGCGGGTGTGTCGGGATGGTCGATGCTCATGCGAATGCTGCCTTTGCGGGCCGCCCGGTATCTTCCGGTGCTGACCCAGTTACTGCTGTAAGGATCTCGTTGAGATCCACGTTCTGATTTACAAATTCGGCCGACATCGAATGTTCGGTCATGACGATGATCCGATCGGCCACTTCCAGCGCCTCATCGAGTTCGGAGACGAACACCAGCGTTGCCCGGTTTTTCGCGGTTTCGCGAATCTTGCGACCAATGTCGCGGCGGGCGCGGATATCGACGCCCTGGAAAGGCTCGTCGAGCAGCAAGAGCCGACATTCCTCAGCCAACCAGCGCGCCAGCATGACCTTCTGCTGGTTGCCACCCGAGAGCGTGTTGATGCCGTCGGTCTCGCTCTGGCAGACGATCGACAATGCCTCGATCATGGTGGTTGCGGTGACGCGTTCCTTTGACCGGTTGAGGAAGGAGAGGCTGGAGTAGCGTGACAGGAACGGCACCGTGATATTGTGGGCCAGGTTGAAGTCGGCAACGACGGCGTTGTTGGCCCGATCCTTGGGGGACATGAACACGCCGCGGGCAATGGCAGCCTTGGGATTGGTTGGCGCATAATCCCTGCCATCGACCTGGATTTGCCCCTGCGACGGGGTGGCAAGGCCAAACAGGCATTGTGCAAACGCGGTCTTGCCGCTGCCGAGCAGGCCGGTGATGGCGACGATTTCGTTTTCGGCGAGTTGAAAATCGAAAGCTTTGCTGGTGGGAAGCAATCGCAGGTCGGAAATGTCGAGCACGGGTTTGCCAGGTTCGCCGATTTCGAGGTCGATATCGCTCATGCGGTGTCCGAGCATGGCGTTGACGGCACCTTCATAATCGAGGTTGTCGCCCTCGAACACCCCGGAGATTTCGCCGTCGCGCATGGATACGATGCGGTCGGCAATGCGGCGGATGTCGGACATGCGGTGGGAGATGTAGAGCACGGCGACGCCGCGCGCCGAGAGTCTTTCGATCAGCCGGAACAATCGTTCTGCTTCCGATGCCGACAGCGACGACGTCGGCTCGTCGAGAATCAGCAGCTTCGGATCGTGGGCCATAGCGCGGGCGATGGCGATCAACTGGCGGTCGGCCACGCCGAGTTCGGAGACCCGCTGCCGCACATTCAGTGCCAGTCCCATCTGGCTGGCAATGCGCTCGGCGTCGGCATAGTTCTGCCGGCGCTTGAGCAGGAAGCCATAGTTGGGTTCGGCAAGGCGGTCGATCAGCAGGTTGGACGCGACATCGAGATCGGGGATGACACCATCATTGATGTTCTGATGGACAGTGACAACGCCGGCGCGAATAGCCTCGGAGGGGGTGGAAGGGCTGAATTGCTTGCCAAGCAGCGTCACAGAGCCGGCGTCGAGCGCGTGCACGCCGCTCAATATCTTGACCAGTGTCGATTTTCCGGCGCCGTTGGCGCCCATCAATACGGTGACAGTTCCGCCAGGCAGCAACAGGTTGAGCTGCTTGAGAACACGGTTGTCGCCGAACGATTTTTCGACGCCGCGCAGATTGCAGACAGTTTCGCTCATCCCTTCCTCCCAGTAAGATGAAATCAGCAGCCATGACAAAAGTCAATACGTGTTGACAAATGAGTGAAACGAACACTAGGCTTAGGTAACGAATGGCTTGAAAGGCCGTTGTGGAGGATTGAATTGAGTAGCGAATACAAAGCTTTATCACCTGAAACTCTGGCTGATCGGCTGGGCGGGCTTGATGTCATGAAGAAAACCGTCGGCCGCAACGCCGAAGGTTGGACAGTGCGCGAGGTCGGCGACGGCAATCTCAATCTGGTCTTCATTGTCGAAGGCGAGGCGGGAAGTGTGATCGTCAAACAGGCGCTGCCCTATGTGCGACTGGTTGGCGATAGCTGGCCATTGCCGCTCAAGCGCGCCTTTTTCGAGTATCACGCATTGATCCGCCAGGAAGCAAGAGACCCGGGCAGCGTTCCCGAGGTTTTGCACTTCGATGAAACCCAGGCGCTGATCATCATGGAGCGGTTGCAGCCGCATATCATCCTGCGGCAGCAGACGATGGAGGGCCGCAAGGTCGAAGGGCTGGGCAGGGCAATGGGGCTGTTTGCGGCGCGCACCGCGTTCCGTGGCTCCGACCTGTCGATGAAAGCCGGTGACAAGAAAGCCGACCAGGCGCTGTTTGCCGGCAATGTCGAGCTCTGCGACATCACCGAAACGCTGGTGTTCACTGACCCCTATTATGACGCGGAAATGAACCGGCACACGACGCCTCAGCTCGACGGTATCGTCGCCGATCTGCGTCGTGACGAAGCGTTGAAGGTGGAAGTCCAGCACATGAAACGCGCCTTCACCTCGCGCGGTGAAACCATGTGCCATGGCGATTTGCATGCCGGCTCGATCATGGTCACGGACACCGAATCGCGGGTCATCGACCCGGAATTTGCGTTCTACGGGCCGTTCGGTTTCGACATCGGTATGCTGATCGGCAATTACCTGATGGCATATCATGCGATGCCTGCGCATATTTCCGATGCCAATGCATGCGGTGAGTTTCAGGCCTGGATCCTCGAGGTGATCGAGGAGACTTGGTCGGTCTATTGCGCGGAATTCTTGCGGTTGTGGCGAACCGAGCGCACCGGGATCCTCTATCCCAAAGCGCTGTATGAAGATCAGGGGCATGATTTTGCGTCAGAAAGCGCTGCCCAGCAGCTACTCGGTGAGATCTTCCGCGATCTGGTCGGTTTTGCCGGCATCGAGATGCACCGCCGGATTCTGGGGTTGGCGCATGTCGCCGAACTAGACACCATCGAGGACGAGGATCTGAAGGCGAAATGCGAAGCCAAATGCCTGAAGCTCGGGCAAATGCTGGTGATGAACAGAAATCGTCTGACGGGTATGGACGCGGTGCTTGCCGCGGCGCGACAGACTGAAACCGGAGGACAGGCATGAAGGTTGGCGATACACACTACCGGTCGATCTGGTTTGATGGCGAGACCGGACGGGTCAAGATCATCGACCAACGCTGGCTGCCACATGAATTCCGTGTGGTCGAGATCGACACGCTGGATGAATTCGCCATGGCGATCCGCGACATGTGGGTGCGCGGGGCACCGCTGATCGGGGCAACAGCGGCCTATGGGGTTGCTGTCGAGATGCAGCGGGATGCTTCTGATGCTGTACTCGATGCGGCCTGGGAGCAATTGCACGAAACCCGGCCGACCGCGATCAATTTGCGCTGGGCGCTCGACGAGATGCGGCAGATGCTGGCGCCGCTGCCAGAAAGCGAGCGGGCGGCGGCTGCTTTCCGCAAGGCAGAAGAGATCTGCGATGCCGATGTCGAGACCAACCGGCTGATCGGCGTTCACGGGCTGGAACTGATCCGGCAGGTTGCCGCCACCAAGAAGCCCGGCGAACCGGTCAACATCCTGACCCATTGCAATGCCGGCTGGCTTGCGACGGTGGACTGGGGAACCGCGACCTCGCCGATGTATCACGCGGTCGAAGCGGGGATTCCGATCCATGTCTGGGTCGACGAGACCCGACCGCGCAACCAGGGAGCGCAGCTGACCAGTTGGGAAATGAATCGCCATGGCATTCCGCATCATCTGATCGTCGACAATGCCGGCGGGCACCTGATGCAACACGGCGAGGTCGACATGGTGATTGTCGGCACTGACCGGACCACGGCACTGGGGGATGTGTGCAACAAGATCGGCACTTATCTCAAGGCGTTGGCGGCACATGACAATCAGATTCCGTTCTACGTGGCGTTGCCTTCCAGCACCATTGACTGGACGGTCAATGACGGGGTTCGCGAGATCCCGATTGAAGAGCGCGATGGCCGCGAGGTCACGCATGTGTTCGGCCAGCTTGAGGATGGCAGTGTCACCTCGGTGCAGATTTCGCCCGACGGCACGCCGGGCGGCAATCCCGCCTTCGATGTCACACCGGCACGACTGGTGACGGGGCTGATTACAGAGCGAGGTGTCGCCAAGGCGTCGGGCGAAGGGTTGCTGGGGCTGTTCCCCGAACGTCGCAACGCGGCCTGAGACGGGTCGCGCTCGAAACGTCAGGGTCGAGCGCGACGGATTGCTCTTGATATGAACAGATTACATGCCGCGTGGTCGACCGATCACGCGGCGTTTTGCCGGTAGTCCGGATCCTGTGTATGGGTAAGGGACGTCAGGCGAGATCCATCATGGCGCTGGCGGAGCGCTGATTTGTGACGACATGGGTGGCGTAGCCGCCCCTGAGTGCCGCTACGGCGGCGGCGGCGCGGTCTTCGCTGACCGAGACCAGAATGCCGGCGTCGCGATGACGCAGCTTTTCCAGTTCCACCCCCATCATCCGCTCGTCCAGCGGGCCGCTGACCGGATCGCCCTTGGCGTCGATGAAGCGCCCGCACAACACGCCGACTGCCCCCATCGCCTTGTACTGCTCGAGTTCGGCCAACGTCGCCAGGCCACTTGAGACGATGTGGCTGTCGGGATTGCAGGAGCCGACCGCAAACAGCGTTTTGTTGCAGTTGCTGACAGCTTCGAACTGGTGGGCGATCAGGGTTTCCGCGCGCAAGGTGGCGGCAATCTCGGCGCTGCTGAGAATTGCAGGCACGTGCAGATTGATGCAGTTGGCCGAAAATTTCCGTGCCACATTGGAGGAACAGACATCGGCGGAAAAACCGTAGGGCGTGGCCATCGAACCGACAAGCTGCAGTACCGTCAGATCGGGGATGGTTGTCTGCTCAAGCTGTTCGGCGACATCATAGATGGTCTTGCCCCAGGCGATGCCGAGGCGGTCGCCGGGTTCGAGCAGGCTTGGCAGCCAGTCGGCCGCGCCGCGGATGATGCGGCTGGCGTGATCGTCGGGTCCGCCGGTTCCGTCGGGCAGGATATAGGCGGCCTTGAGGCCGAATCGCTCGCACAATTTCAACGCTGCGCGATGGGTGTTGAACGCTTCGGGCGACAATTTGGTGTGGATATAGCCGCGTTCGCGTGCTTCTTGCAGGTAATTGACCACGGTGGCACGCGACACCATCAGCCCGGCGGCAATATCGCTCTGGTTAAGCCCATCATGGTAGTAAAGCCACGCGGTTTCGACGACGATGTCCTCGCCGCTGATCTGTTTGGTGGAGCGCCTCGTCGGGTTCTGGGCCATTTTAATCCATCGCTGCTATATATACATTTGACAATAAGGCGTGACTTTTGTCAAATGATCTTCGTTCACACAGGCGGGAGTTGGTAATGCGGCAAAACAGATGGAATGACAAGGAAGCGAATGAACGGGTTCGCGCAGCGGGCAATCACCCGGCGGACCAGACCCTGGCGCTTCGGGTCTATTCCTCGCGGCTGATCGGCGCCGATCCGGATCTGGTCATGCATGGCGGGGGTAATACCTCGGTCAAGACCGAGCGCGAGGACCTGTTTGGCGTCAGCCAGCCGGTGCTGCATGTCAAGGGCAGCGGCTGGGATCTCGACACACTTGAAGCGCCGGGCTTGCCCGGCGTGTGGCTTGAGCCGTTGCTGGAGATGCGCAAGCTCGACGCCCTGTCCGACGAGGACATGGTCAACATGCAGCGCTCCAATCTGCTTGATTCGAGCGCGCCCAACCCGTCGGTCGAAGCCTTGCTGCATGCCTTCCTGCCGCATGCCTTTGTCGATCATACCCATGCAACCGCGTTTCTGGCGCTTGCCAACCTGCCCAATGCCGATGAGGCGATCCGCGAGATATTTGGCGGTAGGCTAGCCGTGGTGCCCTACATCATGCCCGGATTCGCGCTGGCCAAGAAGGCCGCGGATGTATTTGACGCCAACCCCGATGTTGAAGGGCTGATCTTGCTCAAGCATGGGCACTTCACTTTCGGCGCGACGGCGCGGGAAAGCTACGACCGGGTGATCGAGCATACCAACATGGTCGAGGACTGGCTGGCGGCGCGCAATGGCGGCCGGCGATTTGACCTGACAGTGCAGAAAAACCGACAAGCGGCCAACCGGCCGGCCGCACAGGCGGCTCTTCCGGTGTTGCGTGGCCTGATTGGTCGTTTGCGCGGCGATCATCATCAGGGCGCGCCGCGGCCGGTGGTGATGGATCTGCGCAACAGCGCGGTTATCAATAAATTCCTGGGACGTTCCGACCTTGGTGATCTCGCCCGGCGCGGCGTTGCCTCGCCGGATCACGTGATCCGCACCAAGGGGGAAATGCTGGTGCTCTCCGGCGCGGATCTAGCCAGCGGCACGGATGCCGTTTCCGCAAAGATCGACGCTTTTGCCGATGCGTATCGGAAAATGTTTGCCAATCAGAACGCGCGCGTCGGCGGCGGCAAGACCATGCTTGAACCGCACCCTTGCGTGGCCTGGATTGAAGGTCTCGGCATCGTCGGCATCGGCAAGGATGCTGCTGCGGCATCGGCCGCGGCCGATATCGCCGAGCAGACCGTGGAAGTGATGAGCCAGGGCGAGGCAGCCGGCGGATTCCGGCCGATCGGTCCGGATGACCTGTTCGATCTCGAATACTGGTCGCTGGAGCAGGCCAAACTCGCCAAGGCTGCGGCCAAGCCGTTTACCGGCCAGGTCGTGGCGGTGACCGGTGGCGCCGGGGCGATCGGGCTTGCCACGGCGAAAGCATTTGCGCGCGATGGTGCGGCGGTGGCGCTGATCGATTTCAATGAGGAGGCCTGTCAGGCCGCGGCGGCGTCGATCGGGCAGAACTGTCTGCCGGTGGTTGCCGATCTGACCGCGAGCGGCGCCGCCCAAGCGACGGTCAACCAGATTGTCGAGCGCTTTGGCGGGCTCGATATCCTGGTATCCAATGCGGGGGCTGCGGTGCAGGGCATGTTGCTCGAGCTTGATGAGGCGAAATTGCGGTCGAGTTTTGAACTCAACTTCTTTTCGCATCTGGCGATGGCGCGCGCGGCGGCAAAGGTGTTTGCTGCGCAAGGCCATGGCGGACAAATGCTGTTCAATGTGTCCAAGCAAGCGGTCAATCCGGGCAAGGGGTTCGGGGCTTACGGATTGCCTAAGGCAGCAACCTTCTTCCTGGTCAAGCAATTGGCGTTGGAACTTGGCGGCGAAGGCGTGCGCGTCAACGGCGTGAATGCCGACCGGATCCGTTCCGGCCTCTTGACCGACGACTTCATCAAGTCGCGGTCCGAGGCACGTGGCGTTTCGGCGTCGGACTACATGGCCGGCAATCTGCTCAAGGCCGAGGTCGAGGCGCATCATGTCGCCGATGCATTCGTGGCGCTGGCCAAGGCGGAACGCACCACGGCGCATGTGATCACGGTAGACGGCGGCAACATCGAGGCGTCGCTGCGTTAAGCGCGGCCTGGTTCAGTCGTGCCGGTCGGGTGGGAACTCGACCGGGCCGCCCTGGGCTTGCCAGGTGGAAAATCCTTCGCGGATATGCGCCGCTTCAAACCCCATCTCGTTAAGCGTTGCCGTGGTCAGCGCCGAGCGCCAGCCGGAAGCGCAGTGGAAGACGAATTTCTTGTTCTGGCCGAACACCTCCTTGTAATAGGGGCTTTGCGGGTCGATCCAGAATTCGACCATGCCGCGTGGGCAGTGAAAGCTGCCGGGGATGAAGCCCGAGCGCTGGCGCTCACGCACATCACGCAAATCGACGATCACTACATCCGGATCATCCACCATGGCGATCGCATCGGCAGTTTCGACTTCCTCAATGCGCGCTCGCGCGCGAGCCACAAGGTCGGCGACGGGCGTGATGGTGCGGGACATGAATCCTCCTGTTGAATTGGCCGTGGAACCTATTTGCATGATTGACGCAATCGGTCCCTTGGTTCAACACTTCCGGCGTCGATTGGCATCTCTTGATGAACGGGGTGGCCTTGACGGATCAGCATCGGGAGTTCGCAGGCATGGCAGTTTCGTCGACAGTGTCGTTGTGGGATAAGACCGCCGAGGAAGCCGATATTTCCTCTCCGATGACGGCGGATGTGACGACCGATATTGCCATTGTTGGTGGCGGCTATACCGGTCTTTCGACTGCTCTGCATGCCGCCGGTCAGGGGCTCGATTGTTGCGTGCTTGAAGCTCGACAGATCGGCTTTGGCGGCTCTGGGCGCAATGTCGGGCTGCTCAATGCCGGGCTGTGGTTGGCACCGCAGGATGTGCGCAAGCGTCTTGGCGAGCAACGCGGCGGCCAGTTGGTGGAGTTGCTTGGCGACGGCCCCAGCTATGTGATGTCGTTGATCGAAAAGCACCAGATTCGCTGTGAACTGACCCGCACCGGCACCATTCATGCTGCCCATTCTCCAAGTGGCTTCAAAGATTTGCAGCGAAGAGCTGAGGAATGGAATCGGCTTGGTGCGCCGGTCAGGCTGCTTGACCGGAATGAGGCTGCTGCAAAGATCGGCTCGGACGCGTTTTATGGCGGGCTGCTGGATGAGCGGGCCGGCACGATCAACCCGATGGGCTATGTGCGCGGATTGGCGCGGGCGGCGAAGGCTGCCGGCGCGCGCATTCACACAGGCGTGTCGGTGACGAAACTGACACCGAAGCCGGGTGGCGGTTGGCTGCTTGCGACCGATAGCGGGACAGTGTCGGCCAAATCGGTGATTTTGGCCACCAACGCCTATTCTGACGATCTCTGGCCGGGGCTGAAGAGCAGCTTCGTACCGATCAGTTTTTTCCAGATTGCGACGGCTCCGCTGGGGGCGCGCGTCGCCGATATCCTGCCGGAACGGCAGGGAATTTGGGATACCGGAACGATCATGTTCTCGCTCCGGCGCGACATGGCGGACCGGCTGATCGTCGGTTCAATGGGATCGGTGATAGGTGGTGACAAGGGGCTGTCGGAACGCTGGGCGGCGCGGCTGCTCAAGCGGATGTTTCCAAAACTTGGGCCGGTGGAATTTGAGCAAGCCTGGCATGGCCAGATTGCCATGAACGCCGAGCACATGCCGCGCATTCACCGGCTGGCGGAGGGGCTCTATACGCCGATTGGCTACAATGGCCGCGGCATCGCGCCGGGAACGATCTTCGGCAAGGCGATGGCGGAACTTTTGGCAGGTGGCGATGAAGCCAATTTACCGATGGCGGTCACCGGTGTCAGGCCGGAACCGATGCAAAGGCTGAAAACCGGCTTCTACCAAACCGTCTTTGCCGCCAATCAATTGATCAGAAGCCTCTGACATCGCAGGCGGGATTATCCGGCGGGGCGGTGTACTGACACGGCCTCGGTATGGATTTTGAACTTGAAATTTGCGGTTCCCCAAGCGGCCAAGCCCCACGTTTGTGTGCGCGCATGCTTGTTCCGCTCATCGACACGGCTGCAAAATTGTGGTCCCGCTTGGGGTCTGGAACCAGTTCGACCGGCGGTGTGAAGCCGGGGCGTCGAGATGGCGGCGACCGATTTGCAACGGGGAGGGAAACGCAATGGACATGTGTGATGTGATTATTGTGGGCGCCGGGCTTGCGGGGCTGACGGCCGCGGCGGAACTCGCCGACAGCGGCAAGAAGGTGATCATTATTGATCAGGAGCCGGCGGGCTCTTTGGGCGGGCAGGCGTTCTGGTCGCTCGGAGGGCTGTTTCTTGTCGACACGCCCGAGCAACGCCGGATGGGCATCCGCGACAGCCGCGAGCTGGCGCTCAATGACTGGATGGGATCGGCGCAATTTGACCGCAAGGAAGATTTCTGGCCGCGCAAATGGGCCGAGGCCTATATCGATTTTGCCGCCGGTGAAATGCGGCCCTGGCTCCGCGCCATGGGTATGCGCTGGTTCCCGATCGTTGGATGGGCCGAGCGCGGCGGATCGTTCGCCGATGGCCATGGCAATTCGGTGCCGCGGTTTCACCTGACCTTGGGGGTGGGGCCGGGGACCGTGGCGCCGTTCGAAAGAAGGGTGCGCGCGCATGTGGCGGCGGGTCTGATAGAACTGAAATTTCGACACCGCTGCTCTAGCCTGCTCACCGATAATGGCGCGGTAACCGGTGTCAGCGGTGAAGTGCTGGCAGATGATTCCAGCGCGCGCGGCCGATCAACCAATCGCGACATCATCGGTGATTTCGAGTTGCGGGCGTCAAGCGTGCTGGTCACTTCGGGTGGTCTTGGCGGCAATTCCGATCTTGTGCGCAAGGTCTGGCCGCGCGATCGGCTCGGGGAGCCGCCGCAGCAGATGATCTCAGGCGTGCCGGCCCATGTCGACGGTCGGATGATTGCCATCGCCGAGGCCGCCGGTGGCCGGGTGATCAATGCCGACCGGATGTGGCATTACACCGAAGGTGTGAAAAACTGGAACCCGATCTGGCCCAATCACGGTATCCGCATTCTGCCGGGGCCTTCGTCGATGTGGTTTGACGCTACCGGCAACCGGCTCAAGCCGCCATGCATGCCAGGGTTCGATACGCTCTCGACGCTGCGCGAAATTCTCTCCACCGGGCATGACCACTCCTGGTTCGTCATGACCCAGAAGGTGCTGAAGAAGGAGGTGGCGCTGTCGGGATCGGAACAGAACCCGGATTTTGCTGCCAAAAGCTGGCTGCAGGTGATCCGGCATCGGCTCATCAACAAGCAGGCGACGACGCCGGTCGAGGCGTTCAAGCAGCATGGCGAGGATTTTGTTGTCGCCGATACGCTTGAGGAACTGGTTGCCGGCATGAACCAGAAGGGCGGGAACCTGATCGATTTCGAAAAGCTGAAGGCTCAGATTGTTGCCCGCGACAGCCAGATCGACAATCCGTTTACCAAGGATGCACAACTGATGGCGATGCACGCCGCCCGCAACTATCGCGGTGACCGGCTGATGCGAACCGCCAAGCCGCACCGGTTCCTGGCGCGCGCAAACGGACCGCTGATTGCGATCCGGCTCAACATCATTACCCGCAAGTCGCTGGGCGGTTTGGAAACCGATCTCAACGGTCAGGTGTTCAACGCACAGGGCGAGTTGGTGCCGGGCCTGTTTGCGGCAGGCGAAGTCAGTGGTTTTGGCGGTGGTGGTTATCACGGCTATAACGCGCTTGAGAGAACGTTCCTCGGCGGCTGCATTTTTTCCGGCCGTCAGGCGGGCAGGGCGGACAGCATTGCCTGAACCGGCGTTGCCTGCCTTGAGGATCATGCAAAAGACTGGCAAGAACTCTGATAGATGCTGATCAAGTGGCGGCGGCAACAGGCCCGCGGCCTACCCAATTCCGGAGACCCAATATGGCTGCTGTTCCCCCGCTGTGTGATTTTGGATGGAAACCCGTCAACGCGACCCTGCCGGGCGTAGATGGCAAGGACCACGATATCCTTGCCCAGGCTGGCGAGAACGGGCTGGTAGTGGTGTTTATCTGCAACCACTGTCCCTATGTGGTCGCGGTGATTGACCGGATCGTGCAAGTTGCCAAGGATCTGGCTGAGCTCGGCGTCGGCTTCGTGGCGATATCGTCCAACGATGTTACCAGTCACCCGCAGGATTCCTTCGACAACATGAAGCTGTTTGCCGAAAAGCACGGGTTTCCGTTTCCCTATCTTTATGACGAGGATCAGGCAGTGGGCCGGGGCTGGGGCGCGGTTTGCACCCCGGACTTCTTTGGCTTCAACGCTGACATGGAACTGCAGTATCGCGGTCGTCTGGATGCCTCGCGCAAGAAGGCGGGGGCGACCGGGCTTCGCCGCGACCTTTATGAGGCGATGAAGCAGATTGTCGAGACCGGCAAGGGGCCGGAAGAGCAGATCGCCTCGATGGGTTGCTCTATCAAGTGGAAGGACGCTTCGTGAGTGCGACCGTTGCGTCCAAGACCGGCGACGGAAGCTGGCCGAAAGCTGTTCTGTTCGATCTTGATGGCACCCTGATCGATTCCGTCCCCGACATCGCTGCGGCCACCAATCAACTGTTGGCATCAGACGGCTTGCCACCGCAATCTGTTGCGGCAGTGCGGGCGATGATCGGCAACGGGGTCAGGACACTGGTTGAGCGCGCCTATGCGGCCAGTAACAGACCGATCACCGGCGCTGCGCTTGATGAAGCTACCAATCGGATGATGGCGATTTACGGCAAGCATCTGACCCGGCACACGACGATCATGGCCGGTGCTGCTGATGTTCTCGCCGCGCTCGCGGGCGCCGGTGTCAAGCTCGGTGTGGTGACCAACAAGCCGGAGGCCTTTACCCGCGAGGTGCTGACGCATTTCGGCTTCGAAGACTTTATCGAGGTGGTTGTTGGCGGCGACACCGGACCGACCCGCAAACCTGCACCCGACATGATCGAGCACGCGCTTGGCGTCCTCGGTGTGGTGGCCGGGGATGTGGTGATGGTTGGCGACAGCCCGGCCGATATCGATGCGGCCAGGGCAGCTTCGGTGACGAGCATTGCAGTGCGCGGCGGCTATACCAACGTTGCCGTCGAGCAACTGGGCGCAACCGTGGTCATCGACAGCCTGATTGACCTCGCCGGTGCAATCGAGGCGCTCAGGCAATCTGCCTGACAGGCACTATCTGGTATGGTTGGAAGGCTGGCGGATTACCCGGGTGGAATTCGGTGTCCGGCGAAGTTCTTTCCACAGCGCAAGGGCTCGGATATGCTTCCAGCCGATGATGCCGGGCATCTGGCAGGACCAAGTTGAACAGACCGCGACCGAACCCGGTGGCATCGTGACATCGCTGCGGGCCGCCGACCACTGAAGGCGCGAGCCAACAAGGGACAACGAATGACCGAACTGGCGGAAGTCTCGTGTCTGTGTGGCAAGTCCAGCAGTTGTGTTGTGCACAACAAGGCTGTGTGCCAGGCGGCGTCGCCCGAAGCGATGGCGCAACTCGGTCGGATTTCCCATGTGCGTGAATTTCCGTGGGGCAGCGTGATTCAGGCGCAGGCCGAGCCCTGCACCATCGTCGGCAATGTCGTTGATGGCGTGGTTAAACTGTCGAGCGCCTCGATCAATGGCGACGATCATATTGTCGGGCTGTTGTTTCCTTCTGATTTCTTTGGACGTCTGTTCAGTGATGAATCGCGGTTTTCCTATGAAGCGGCGACCGATGTGACACTGTGCACGATGAACCGCCCCGCCTTTGAGCGGTTTCTGGGTGATCATCCGGCGGTTGAGCATGAGATGCTCAAGGCCAAACTGGATGAGCTCGACGCGGTGCGCGAGTGGGCGGCGATCACCAATGGTCATACCACCATGGAGCGCATCGCCACCCTGATCTACGTGTTTGCCAAACGCTCCAGGAACCAGCATCTCAACAATTTTGATGCGGTTCATCCGGTGGTGCATTTGCCGCTCAGCAGACGCGACATCGCCGATTATCTCGGTACCACGCCCGAGACGCTGAGCCGCAATATCCAGACCCTGTCGCGCACCAAGGTGATCCGCATTCTCGATGCCAAGCATTTCGAGTTGCTTGATGCCAACGAACTGATCCGGCAATCGGGTGAATCGCGCGGTGATCTCGACAAAATCGTGTCTTCCTGATCACGCCCCAGACTGGCGCGGCTCCGAACCGATACTTGACGAATATCAATGTGGGCCGGGTTTTTGAGCCGAGCATGATTGGCAGTGCGTTCGTGCACCTGATCATGGGGTTGGTTGAAACGTGTCTCACAACAGCACGATAATTTCGGTAGCCGGCGATGCCTGCGTCCTGCGCGATGTTCTTGTCCAGGCACCACTGCGTCCTCGCCCCGAGGCAAGACACTTGTCTGCGGATTTGTCCGGCCAAGCGCGGCTGCAGCACGCGGAATTGGTGCGAGTACTCGGACAGGAAGGCGTGCGGGTTCGCTATTTTGATGAACTGCTTGCCTCGGCGCTCGGTTTTGCCGATGCGCGTGACTGGGTGCTCGAGCGACGGGTGGGCGAATGTGTGGATGACGCGGGCCGAGTGACAGAGATTTCGACTTGGCTGAGTGAGCGACCGGTAGATGTGCTGGCAGATTACCTGGTCAACGGCATGCAAGTATCGGATCTGCCTTCGGAATTAAGTAAAGTCAAAAAGGGCGCCGGCGGGGAAGTTGATTGGGTGTTTTGCCCGCTTTATGACCTTGGCAATCTGCGCCGTCATCTGAGAGTTTTGGGCGGCAACGTGGTCATTGCGCAGCCGTTGCCTGCGGCAAGGCGGCCCGAGGCAATTACAGTGTCGGCGGTCTTGAACTTTGCACCGTTGTTTGACGATGCGAATTTTGAGTTCTGGCCGACTTCCGATGGCGCAGATTGCGATTTTCCGGCGATTGACGGGCGTGATCTGGCAATTTTGGGCTGTGGCGATATCTTTATCGGTGCCATTACACGCGCTACCAGCGTGACGGCACTTTCAGCGCTGACGGCTGCGCTGTTTCAGCAAAATGCGGTTGGACATGCGTTCTGGGTTGATCTCACCGGGCCTGATGGCAGGTGTCTCGATGATTGCCTTGTTGCACTCGCACCCGATTGTGTGATTGTCGACGGGGCTGTGCTGGAGCAGGCGGAAGTGTTCAGGGTTTACTCCGCCCCGCGGGGCGAGGTGTTGAGGATCACGGCCTGCGATACCGCATTTCTGAGAGAACTGTGCGCCTCATTCTCCGGCGGTCTCAATGTCATTGATGCGAGCCATTATCCCGGTGCTGTCGGGCGTTCTCTGGCGGGGCTGTCGCCAATCGTGCTGGCGCCGGGACATATCCTTGCGTTCGCCGAGCACGAACCTGCGTTTGAGGTGCTTGAGCAATACGGCGTCACCATCGCGTGTGCCCTCAACGGCTCGGCGCTGGCACACGATTGCAAGGGGCCGCGCGGGCTTGTCACCGCGCTGCTTGCCGGGCCAGCACCGGTGTGACATCCTTTTGTGCGAACCCTGATATTCCATTTCTCAATTGATATGCGGCCGGGACCCCGGCACGCACAGACCTCATGCATCGAATCCGCCGGTAATTCCCGGGTTTCGGCGCTGCAAACGGGAGAGACGCCTTGGTATCATTCATGCCAGAAACCGAGACTTATTTTCCGCGCGATATCATCGAGATCGCCGACCAGTTGATCATCATGCCCGACGGCTGTCGTTTGTCGGCGCGGATCTGGATGCCGCAGGACGCCGAGGCTGATCCGGTGCCGCTCATTCTCGAACATCTGCCTTACCGCAAGCGCGATGGCACAATCGTGCGCGACAGTCTCACCCACCCCTGGATGGCAGGGCAGGGCTATGCCTGCATCCGGGTCGATATGCGGGGAAACGGCGATTCCGAAGGCTTGATGACGGACGAATATACCGAGCAGGAATTGCAGGACGCCTGCGATGTGATCGCTTGGGCCGTCGCACAGCCCTGGTGTTCGGGCACAGCCGGGATGATGGGGATTTCCTGGGGCGGGTTCAATTCGCTGCAGGTCGCAGCATTGAGGCCGCCGGCGCTGAAGGCAATCATCACGATCTGTTCGACCGTTGACCGCTTTGCCGACGATATTCATTTCAAGGGCGGGTGCCTGCTGGGTGAAAACTTCGGCTGGGCAGCTAACATGCTGTCCTATTCATCGCGGCCGCCTGACCCGCTGCTGCTGGGGCCGGGCTGGCGTGAATTGTGGCTCAACAGGTTGAGAGAGATGCCGTTTCTGGCGCGCGAGTGGATTTCGCGGCAGACGCGGGACGATTACTGGAAACATGGCTCGGTTTGCGAGGACTTTGGCGCGATCGAGGCTGCGGTGCTGTCGATCGGCGGCTGGCACGATGGTTATCGCAACACGATTTCGCAACTGGTCGAAAATCTCGATGCTCCGGTCAAGGGTATCGTCGGGCCGTGGATTCACAAATATCCGCATTATGCCGGCCCCGAACCGCGTATCGGCTTTTTGCAGGAAGCCAAATGCTGGTGGGACCATTGGCTCAAAGGGATCGACAATGGAGCGCAGGTTCTGCCGGCCTACCGGGCCTGGCTGATGGACAGCATCGCCCCGCAGCGCTGGGTGGATGAGCGTGCCGGCCGCTGGATAGCAGAGAGCCAATGGCCGTCACCCAATAGTGACGAGATTACGTTGCAACTGGGGGACGGTTTTCTTGGCGACGCGGAGATGACGACAGCTGTGCCGATCTGTTCTTCCAGTGATTGCGGCAGTCAGGCGGGCGAATATTTCCCCTTCGCCTATGGGCCGGAACTGCCTGACGAGCAAACCCCGGATGATCTGCGCTCCGCCTGTTTCGATGGCGCCGTTCTGATGGAACCGCTGGATATTGTCGGTTCGCCAAAACTGGCGCTGCGTTTCCGGTCGGACAAGCCGATGGCGCAACTGGCGGTGCGGCTTTGCGACCTTCGTCCCGACGGAACCTCGGCGCTGATCACCATGGGTGTGCTCAACCTGACCCATAGCAAGTCCAGCGAGAAGCCGGAACTGCTGTCGCCCGGGGAAGTGTTTGAAACAACGGTCACCCTCGATCAGATCGCCTACCGGATTCCTGCCGGGCACCGATTGCGGATCGCGATCTCGACGTCCTACTGGCCGTTCATCTGGCCTGCGCCGGAGCGGGCGACTCTGACGCTTGAAGCGGGGACGCTGGCGCTGCCTTGCCGAACGGTGACTGCCGATGCGGATGAGTGCGGTTTTGATAAGCCTGTCGGAGCGGCGCCCTGGCGGCATGAAAATCTCAGGCCATCCACCTCAACCCGCGACATTCAAACCGATCCCGAAACAGGCGTGATCACCACCACCATCTTCAACGATTCCGGCGAGAACCGGGATCTCGAGCATGGTCTAATCTCCGGAAGCACGACGCGGGAACGCTGGTCGATCCATCCCGATAATCCGCTCTCCGCGACCTCGCATATCCGCTGGGAGCAGACCGGCGGGCGGGACGCCTGGCGGACCGAAACGGTCGCGGACATGGAAATGCGCTGCGACAAGGACTGGTTTTACATCACCGGGAAACTGGTGGCATCGGAGAATGGCGAGGTGCTGTTTGACAAGGATTGGGAGGAACGGATTGCGCGCCGTTTCGTCTGATCGGGCTGGCGCAATGCTTCATCCTCAATAGGGCCATTCGCCCGCACCGAGCGTTTTGATGCCTGAAATCATGCGGGCAAAGCTGTCACGTGCGCGGAGCACCGAATGCCGGGCGCGCAGATAGCCGTGAACCAGGCCTTTTTCTTCAAAGCAGATAGCTTTGCCGCCAGTCCGGGTGAGGCGGGCGCAATAGTCAGGACCATCGCCTGACAGCGGATCGCATTCGGCGGTGAAGACCAGCGTCGGCGGTATGCCGGTAAAATTCGGTGCGGCGAGTGGCGTGAATAAGGGCTCATCGACGGGTGACGCGCCACCCGAGCGCAAATCATCGTAATAGAGCATGTCGGCAGTGGTCAGCATCGGCGCATGGGCGTGGCTGACGAATGTGCCTTTCGACGTGTCGGCGCCAAGGGCGGGGTAGATCAAGACCTGTGCTGCTGGGGCCAGCGCCTGGCCGCGAGTTGCCGATGCAACTGCTGCGGCCAGATTGCCGCCGGCGCTGTCGCCGCACAGGATGATCGGAAGTGCGTAATCGCTGGCGACATGGCGGAAGGTGGCAAGCGCATCCTCGACCTGGGCGGGATGGAGATGTTCAGGCGCCAGCCGGTAATCGACTGATATGACCTGATAGCCGGTGCGGTCGCAGATCTCCGCGCAAATGCTGTCATGGCTTTCCAATCCGCCGAGGACGAAGCCGCCACCATGCAGGTACAGCACGCATGCTTTGGGCGCTGAAGCGTCAGGAAGATATTGTCGTAGCGGGATCGGGGCTTGCGGGCCGCGCACCGAGAAGTCACGCACCGTTACAGAGGGTGGGCGTCCTGCGTCAAAAGCCTGACACAACTCATCATAGACGCGACGTTGTCCGGCATGATCGAGACTGGTCGCATCCGCAGGGTAAAACGCATTCGATTTGTCGATGAACGACCATGTTTCGTCATCGATCAGCGTGTCGTAGGGTGAGGGGCGCAATGGAAAATCCTCGGAAAGGTTCGGGTCCCGGTGTTGACGCCCATGCAAGCGCGGGGCACAGCTTGTGTCAAACCGGAAACGCATCATGACATGGAAATTGAGTAGCGAGATCAAGGCAATCCTGTTCGACAAGGATGGTACGCTGGTCGACTTTGACAAGACCTGGGCGGACACCAACCGCAAGGGGGCATTGATTGCGGCAAACGGAGATGCCGCGCTGGCCGATGTCCTGCTTGATAAATGCGGCATGGACCCGCTCACCGGCAAGACTCGCGCTGACAGCATGTTTGCAGCGGCGAATGCTGGCGAGATCGCCGCGCACATGGTGGCGCATGGTAGCCCATTTTCCCCCGAAGAACTGATGCGCCTTCTCGACAGGATCTTTGTCGAGGGCGCTGAGTCTCCATGGCCGATTTGTGACCTAACGGCGCTGATGCAAACGCTGACCGAAGCCGGGTTCTTGCTGGGTATCGCTTCGAGTGACGGCGAAGCCAGTATCCGCCGAACCGTCGAGGTTTTGGGGGTGTCACGGCATATCAGCTTCATCGCCGGCTATGACAGCGGGCATGGCCCGAAACCGGGGCCGGGCATGATCAATGCCTATGCGTCTCATCTGGGCCTGAGCCCTGCCGAGATCGCCATGGTTGGCGATAATGGCCACGATATGGAGATGGCTCGGGCTGCCGGTGCGGGAGCTGCGATCGGGGTGCTGTCCGGAACCGGCACACGCCAGACGCTGGCTGAACTGGCCGATGTGCTGATTGATTCGGTGGCGGATCTGCCCGCTCTCATTGCTGCCAGATAAGACGGCTTGGCCCGCACCGGTCAGTCGTCGCGTTTTTCCAGGAGATTGGTGAGCCAGTCGGGATCCATCTCCGGAACCGACGACAACAGCAATTTGGTGTATGCGGGGAAGGGCGGCGACAGAATCTCGCTTTTGAGCCCCTGTTCGACAACTTCGCCCTCGAACATCACCACGATTTCGTCCGAAATAGCCTTCACCGTGGCGATGTCATGTGTGATGAACAAGTAGGTGATGTCGTACTTCCTCTGCAGCCGCAACAGCAATTGCAGGATACCTTCCTGCACGATCTGGTCGAGCGCGGAGGTGACCTCGTCGCAGATGATGACGTCCGGCCGGGCCGCCAGCGCGCGGGCAATGCAGATGCGTTGTTTCTGACCGCCGGAAAGTTCGGACGGCAGGCGGTCCATGAAGCTCTCGTCGAGCTCGATCATGTCCAGTAGCTCGAGGATCCGCTCCTCGCGCGCCTTGCCCTTGAGGCCGAAGTAGAACTCGAGAGGTCGACCGATGATGTCCTCAACCGTCTGGCGCGGATTCATTGCCGTGTCGGCCATCTGGTAAATCATCTGGATCTCGCTGCAACTGATCCTTGGTGCGATCCTTCAAGGCGGCGGGCAGCTCTTCGCCATTGAAGGTAACGGTACCACTGAGCGGCGGCAGCAATCCAGTCATTACCCGTGCCGTGGTCGATTTGCCGGAACCGGATTCTCCGACAACCGCAACCGTGCGTCCGCGCGGCAGCTTGATGGAGACATCGTGCAGCACCTTTACCGGCCCATAGGCTGCGTCGATGTTGTTGATGAACAGGACGATATCCTCTCCCTTGACTTCGGGCTTTTCCAGCGAACGGACCGACCACAGCGATTTGGTATAGGGCATTTCCGGCTTGGTCAGCATTTGCCGGGTCGGCGCCTCTTCAACCTCTTCGCCGTAGCGCAGCACCTGGATGAAATCAGCCATCTGGGCCACCACGGCCAGATCATGGGTGATGTAGATCGCCGCCGTGTTGAATTCCGCGACGATGTTGCGCATCGAGGCCAGAACTTCGACCTGGGTGGTGACGTCAAGCGCTGTAGTGGGTTCGTCAAAGATGATCAGATCCGGGCGCGGTGACATTGCCATGGCGGTCATCACCCGCTGCAACTGTCCGCCTGAAACCTGGTGCGGATAGCGGTTGCCGATGGTTTCGGGATCGGGCAGTTGCAGAGCCCTGAACAGTTCCACCGCATCGGCGCGCGATTCCGCATCGGGCCGGATTCCACGCCGAGTGGCGGCTTCGACGGTCTGATCGATCAGCCGATGCGCCGGGTTGAAAGAGGCGGCGGCCGATTGCGCCACATAAGCAATGCGGGTTCCCCAAAGCAGGCGCTTGTCGCGGTCCTTGGCTTTGGCCAGGTCGATCCCGTCGAAGATGATCGAGCCGCCGGTCAGTTTGCAGCCGGGTTGGGTGTAGCCCATGGCGGCCTTGCCGAGGGTGGACTTGCCAGCGCCGGATTCGCCAATCAGCCCCATGATCTCGCCGCGGCGAAGCGTCAGGTCGACGCCCTTGATGATCGGGTGCCACTGCTCGTCGGAATAGCCGTCGATGCGGATGTCGCGCATCTTCAACAGGATTTCATTGCTGAAATCGGCCGAGGATTCGGGGTTGGTTACGGGAGTGACGGTCATTCGCGGAGCCCGCTTGTTTTCTGGAGGAACCAGTCGACAATGAAATTCACCGCGACTGTCAGAAGCGCAATCGCCGCAGCCGGAAGCAAGGGAGTGATCGCCGCCGTCATGTCGTATTTGGCGAACTGAATCAGCGAAGCATTGGCCCGTACCATCGAACCCCAGTCCGCCGTCGGCGGCTGGATGCCGACGCCGAGGAAAGACAATGCGGCGATGGTCAGGAACACAAAGCAGAAGCGCAGGCCGAATTCGGCTACCAGTGGCGGCATGATGTTGGGCAAGATTTCCCGGCGCATGATCCAGCCGAGACCTTCACCGCGCAGCTTGGCTGCCTCCACATAATCCATCACAGCCACATTAACCGCAACAGCGCGGGTGAGGCGGAAGACCCGGGTGGAATCCAGCACCGCGATGATGATGATCAGGCTGGTGATGGTGGAGCCGAAAATAGACAGCAGCATCAGCGCAAAGATCAGGCTTGGAATTGCCATCAGAACGTCGACGAACCGGCTCAGCGCCTGGTCAAGCCAACGACGATTGATGGCGGCCACAAGGCCCAGGCCGCCGCCGATGAGAAACGACAGAAACGTGGTCGCGAGCGCAATGCCCATGGTGTTGCGGGCGCCGTAGATCAGCCGGGTGAGCACGTCGCGGCCGATCTGGTCGGTGCCGAAAAAGAACTCATCGCCCCATGGTGCGAAGGCAGCAGAATGAATTTCTGCCTCGCCATAGGGCGCGATGACATCGGCGAAAATCGCCACAAGGATGTAAATGGCGACCACGGTCATCCCAAACCAGGCGCTCGGAGGGGCTGATTTCATCAACAGGCCAAACCGTTCGAAGCGGCTGCGGCGGGTACGCACAGCGCCGACTTCGGCAGAAGCTGCGTATGTGTCTGGTTGCTCGCTCATCGTGGGTGCAACAATCGCGGGTTGGTGACGATGCCGATGATGTCGGCGGTCAGGTTAAGCAGGATGTAGGTCGCTGCGAAGATCAGCGCACAGGCCTGAACCACGGGAATGTCGCGGCTGGTCACGGCGTCAACCATCAACTGACCGACGCCGGGGTAGACGAACACCACTTCAACCACGACCACGCCGACAACCAGATAGGCCAGGTTGAAGGCGATGACGGTGGCGATCGGCGCCCAGGCATTGGGCAGGGCGTGTTTGAGAATGATCTGGGAGCGCGAGGCCCCCTTGAGCCGCGCCATCTCGATATAGGGACTGGCCAGCAGATTGATGATGGCAGCGCGGGTCATGCGCATCATGTGCGCGACAATCACCAGGGTCAGCGTCAGTGCGGGCAGCGCTATGCGATAGAGCCGCTCGCCAAGGGCGGTCGATACATCAATGTTGGCGAGAGAGGGAAACACCGGCCACAGCGAGGCCAGGAACAGGATCAGGATATAGGCGACGAAAAATTCCGGCGTCGAGATCGTTGTAAGCGTCACCCCATTGACGATTCGGTCATAGGCGGTGTTGCGGTAAAGTGCTGCCGTTAGTCCCAGAAACAGTGCCAGCGGTACGGCGATCAGAGCAGTAACGCCGGCCAGAAACAGTGTGTTCCAAAGCCGTGGCATGACCAGGTCAACGACCTTGCGGGAGCGATCCTGTCCGGATGCGTTGCGGCCTGAGAAAGAAGTTCCGAGATCGCCCTGAAGGACGGAGCCGACCCACTCGAAATAACGGATCGGTGCCGGCTTATCGAGACCCAGTTCCTTGCGGAACGCGGCGACGGTTTCCTTGGTCGCGGCCTGACCAAGCACCGCTTCGCTGAAGTCTCCGGGAAGCATCGAGATGGAGCTGAAGATGATGGCGGAGACGACGAACAGCGTGGCAATGCCGAGACCAAGCCGTTTGAGAATTGTCTCCACAACAGCATTCAACGGCGTATCCCTTCTGAATTATTGGATGGACTTGGAGCCATCATCCGAACTGCGGCTGAATGGCATGCGTTGGCCATTGAGCAACTCGTTGTATTGTTGGTCACTCGGCTTGTAATGTAAACCGGCTGCTGCGAGTTAATCACAGTTGACTGCCATATGCGCGCAGACGGGGACATGATCGGCGTTGATTACTCTGGATATAGATCTGCCTCGTTAATGGCCATGATCGATGTCAATGCTTTAATCTTAAATTTGTTGACCATGGCCTTGCTCCGGCCATGCTATTGATGGATTTAGTGTCAGTGGTTGACAACAGGTGTCAGGGGGACAGGATATGACCGACAGGTGGGCGCTTCTTTCAGCGACATCTCACCCAACAAAATGAGCACAAGAAATTTCTGGGAACAAAACGGAGAAAGCCATGAGAGACGAATATCTGAAAAAACAGGCGCGCTGGCTCAGCGAAGGCCAGATTGACCGCCGGCAATTCATCAAGACCGCCATTGCTGCCGGCTTGGCTGTTCCATCGGCGCTGACGCTGGCGACGAATGTGCTCGCTGCAACACCCAAGAGTGGCGGCAAACTGCGCTATGGCTCTTCCTACGGTTCGACCACCGATGCGCTTGATCCGGGCACCTCTGAAAATGGGATGACGCAGGCTATCAACTACGCCCGCGGCAACCAGCTTACCGAAGTGGGCAACGACGGCAAACTGATTGCCGAACTGGCCGAAACCTTTGAGCCGTCAAACGGTGCCAAGACTTGGGTGTTCGATCTGCGCAAGGGCGTGGAATTCCACAACGGCAAGACCATGACCGCCGACGATGTGATCGCGACGTTCAACTACCACCGCGATGAAAATTCCAAGTCTGCCGCCAAAGGCCTGTTGACTGCGGTCAAGGAAATCAAGAAGGACGGCGACAACCGGGTGATCTTCGAACTCGAAGGCGGCAATGCCGACTTCCCGTATATCGTTTCCGATTATCACATCATGATCATGCCCTCCGTGGATGGCCAGATCGAAGATGCCAACAGCCCGATCGGTACCGGCGGCTATATCATTGAAAGCTATGAAGCTGGCGTGCGCACCTTGATGAAGCGCAATCCCAACTTCTTCAAGGAAGGCCGTGCGCATTTCGACGAAGCTGAATTCATCACGCTCGCCGACACTACAGCGCGCCAGAACGCGATCATGAACGGCGATGTCGATTTTATCGACAATGTCGATCCGAAAACCGTGTCTCTGCTGGCTCGTGTGCCGACACTTGATATTCTTCAGACAACCGGCACGCAGCATTACACCTTCCCGATGCGGGTAAACGCTGCTCCTTTCGACAATTACGACCTGCGCATGGCACTCAAATATGCTATCAAGCGCCAGGAGCTGGTCGACAAGATTTTGCTCGGTCACGGTAAGGCTGGCAATGACGTGCCGGTCAATGCCTCGATGCCGTTCTTCAACACCGAACTGCCGGTGCATGAGTTCGACGCCGAAAAGGCTGCCGAACATTACAAGAAATCCGGCCATTCCGGTGCGATCCAGCTGTCTGTTTCCGACGCTGCATTCCCCGGCGCCGTCGATGCGGCTCAGCTGATCGCTGCTTCCGCCAAGGAAGCCGGAATCGAGATCGAACTGGTGCGTGAGCCCAGCGATGGCTACTGGTCCAACGTCTGGAACAAGAAGCCTTGGAGCGCGTGCTACTGGAGTGGCCGTCCGACCCAGGACTGGATGTACACGTCTGCCTATACCAATGACACCGAGTGGAATGATACCGCCTGGAAAGACGGTGAGGCGGCTGCGAAGTTCAATGATCTGGTTGTCATGGCGCGGTCGGAAACCGACGATGCCAAGCGCAAGGGCCAGTATTGGGAAGCGCAGAAGATTCTGCAGGATGATGGCGGGGCTATCGTCAGCATGTGGGCCAACTTCATTCATGCCCATTCCAAGTCACTGACGCATGATGAAAATGTTGCGGCCAACTGGCAATCTGATGGCGGCAAATTCACTGAACGCTGGTGGTTTTCCTGATCTCAGGATTTATCCTAAAACCATTCGGCCGCGGAGCAATCCGCGGCCGTTTTTGCTTCAATTGTGTGATGCGCTGCGGGTACCGGGCAGACGCAGCAAAACGCTGCCGGAGTCAGCTGAATTTTGTCTGCGGTGCTGGCAGCGGAAAGATCAGGTCGTAGACCCAGTTGAAGATGAACGCGTAGACCAGGTAAAACAGCGCAAACGAGATATCCATCATCAGCGCCTCGATCAGGCCAATGCCGAGATACCAGGCGATGAATGGCAGCAGCACAATCAGCAGCCCGGCCTCGAACAGGGTGGCATGAGCGACGCGCATAGCGATTGTCTTGCGGACAGTTCCGGTTAATCGCATCAGGGCGTGATCAAACAGCAGATTGTAGAGGTAGTTCCAGCCGGTGGCGATCGTCGCGCTGATAATGGCGACAACGCCGATATCATGAATGGGAACGCCAAATGCCCAGGCGCCGGCAGGGGTGACGATGAATAGGGCGATGATTTCGAAGCTCAGGGCGTGACGGATACGGTCAGCAGTCGTTCGCATGGGAATCCCCAAAAGTTCAGGGCCGTCCCGAATGCAAAACCCGATATGGGGGAGGTCGTCCTCGCTTCAGCCTGAGATATATGAAGTTGGTGGCATGAGACAAGACCCGTATTCGGCTTTTGGTCGCAGGGCATTGGCCCTTCTGCGGTTCTCATGCACCACGTCCTCAGCCGTCAGCCAAGTTCGGCCGGGGAACGGCCGGCTTGGCAGGCAAAAAAATTATTTTGATCAAATGGTTGCGGAAGCTTTCAGGTAATCAGATTCAATTTGCGTGGGTGCTTTCGCCCTGGACGGCAAAGGACCTGACGGTCTTCAGCGCACCTTCAAGCTTGTCGCCCTTTTCATCGGCCAGCGCTGCCTCGCGCAGCAACCGGCACCAATGGGCGGCGTCGTCCCGACCCGCGAGCAGCGCCACGCCATCCATCACCCGGTCGAATTTTGACAGGCCGCGGGCGTGGGTGTCTGAGTAGCCCTTGATCAGGCGGCGGTTGCGGAGGGTTTCGACACCCAGCGCGTAATCGGCATGACGGTATTTCAGCGCCAGATCGAGCCAGTCGTCGAGATGCTGTTTTTCGACCGCGTGGCGCAAGGTGCCGCGTCGAAATTTGCGCAGGCCGCCGAGCACGTAGAGTTGGGCAAACGGCAACAGCCGGTCAGTGCGCACGCGGCGCCCGCGGTTGAATATCCGGTCGATCAACTTCATCGCAGCTGGGCTTTGTGACATCCGGCGTCCAAGGTGCGCTGGCATCATGCCGACAATTTCTTCAGCGCGCGGATGCATGAATTCGGTGAGCTTCATCCGTGCACCGTCCGCCGGGGCGATTTCGCTGCGCACACGGGCAAAACGGCTGCCGCGGGTCTTCAGATCGGCCACCCGGATGACGTCGTCATAGGCCATCGCCTTGGCGATGTATTTAGCGGCTTCCCTGGTCAGTTCATGATCCTTGGCGGGATCGTCTGCGGCCATTACCCGTTCCAGCCGGTCGAGATATTCTGCGCCATAAGCAAGATCCTGAAAATCCACCACCGAACGCAGGCCCGTGAGCGCCATGTCGCGCGCCGGCATCGGTATTGCTATCGCCCGAGCTTCCAGCTCCCGCCACCCCTCGAGAAGCGGTTGCGGTCCTTGCGGGGCGGTTTTTGCAGGCTTGTCTATGGGGCCAGCGGATGGTGTTTCGACAATGCCGCCGGCGGCGGCCTCGAATCCGGCTGCAAAGGCGCGCAGGCTGGCCTCGACACCGCGCCCGGAAGCCTTGATCGCCGCCTCGAAACTTTCACGCTCGAACGGCAGCGCTCCGGAACCGGCAAGCGCGCCAAACAGCGTTGATGAAATCACCGATCCGGCCTTGATCGCCATTGTGTCCATATCGAACAGGATGAAGCGGCGGGCGGCGATTTCGGCGGCGGCGATAACCTCGTCGGAATCGGCGATGCCGTCTCCGGGGGCGGTCTTTTCCGACACCGCCAACGCCCGGTGCGAGGAGGCGATCAGCGTGGTCCGGTCGGGGGTGACGAAGCCGCGCATGATGGCGCGACCGGCTTCCATCATTTCAGCAGCCACGAGAATGTCGACATCGCCGGCGGCCGGCAGCAGCGAGAACACCGGTGGACGATCACCGGCCGGTGCCATCTCGATGTAATAGATGGTAGCGCCAGTGCGCTGGGCAACGCCGGCGACCGATGTGGCCTGGACGGCATAGCCGTTGCGGCGGGCGCAATCCTCGATCCAGTTGGTCAGCACGCCGCCGCCCTGGCCACCAACGGCCATGACGGCGAGCTTGATGACCTCGTCGAGCGCGGTATCGTGTGGTTTGGATTTCAGGGCGGATTGGGTTTTGCTTGCCATTGGATCAGACCTGACCAAATTCGATGCGGCCACGCGAGCGGCGGTTTTGAAGCCAAGAGATCACTCTACCGGAGAAAGAGCCCATCGTGCGTTCCAGCCATCTGGGATTGTGGACCACGTCTGCGCGGAAGAAGGACGGGCACAGCACCGCGGCATCGGCGACTTCGCCGCAATTGCCGCACCCCACGCAACTCTGGTCGATGCTGGCGACCGGGTCGTCGCGCAAGGGATCGTCGAGCTTTTTCAGCGACAGCGACGGACAGCCCGACAGTCGGATGCAGGCATGATCGCCGGTGCAGATGTCCTCGTCGACGCCGAAGCGCGGTTTTTCCACCCGCCGTCCCTCGGAGATCGCCTTGTTTGCTAGCGGCTTTTCGCGGCGCTGCTTGTTGAGCATGCATTCCGAAGCGGCAATGATCACCTTGGGGCCGACATGATCGGTGGTCAGCGCCTCGTTGAGGATTTCGCGCATTTTCGGCACGTCATAGGTGCGATCGATCTGGCGCACCCATTTGACGCCCACGCCCTTGACCGCGTCGGCGATCGGGTGGCCGGTTGCCTTGGAGGCGTTTTCGGCGCGCGAGGAGAGGATGTCCTGACCGCCGGTGGCGGCGGAATAGAAATTGTCGATAATGACGATGACGCCGTCAGACTTGTTGTAGACGGCATTGCCGATCGACGATGACAAACCGTTGTGCCAGAAGCCTCCATCGCCAAGGATCGAGATCGAGCGCTTGTCGCCACCGCCGTCAAAGGCCGCGTTGGAAGCGGGACCAAGGCCGTAGCCCATGGTCGAGCCGCCGATTTCGAACGGGGGCAGGGTGGCAAACAGATGGCAGCCGATATCACCGGCGATCTGGTGCTTGCCGTGCGCCTGCTCGGTCAGCTTGATGGCGGCGAAGACTGGTCGCTCCGGGCAGCCGGTGCAGAATCCAGGTGGGCGGATCGGTACGGTCTTGGACAGATCCGGCAGAGCGGGTTTTTCTTCGCTGTTGGGCGCGCGCAGCCGGGCGGGCAGGAATTCGGGTGCCGCCTTCTTCAAGAAAGCCTCGATGCCGTCGAGCATCACCTGACCGGTATATTCACCGGCCATTGGTAGCATGTCCTTGCCGTGCAAACCTATGGACTTGCCGGCCCGGTAGAGCATCGAGCCCAGCGCCTGCTCGATGAATTCGGGTTGGCCTTCCTCGACCACCAGAACCGCTGATTTGCCTTCGCAGAATTCGAGGAACTCGTCGCTGATCAGCGGGTAGGTGACATTGAGCACATAAAGCGGGATTTCGGTTTCGCCGTGGATGTCGGCCAGACCAAGACGCTGCAGCGCGCGGATCACGCCGTTATACATGCCGCCCTGCAGGACGATGCCAACCGGTGCCTCGCCGGGGCCGAACATCTCGTTGAGCTTGTGCTCGACGATGTGTTTCTGGGCAGCCGGCCAGCGGTTGTCGATCTTGTCGTGTTCCTGGATATAGGACATCGGCGGCAGCACCACACGGGCGTAATCGCTGCGCGGATTGGCCAGCGCATCCTTGACGGTAAACGGCGGACGCTTGTTGTCCTTGGCTTCAAAGCTGCCGGTGACATGGCACGAGCGGATCCGTACCATCAACATCACCGGGGTGTTTGTAGCTTCCGACAGTTCGAACCCCTGATGCACTGACTGAACAATGGACGGCAGGTTGGGCCGCGGATCAAGCAGCCACATCTGCGATTTCATCGCGAATGCGTGGCTGCGTTCCTGCATGATCGAGGAGCCTTCGCCATAATCCTCGCCGATGATCACCAGCGCGCCGCCGGTGACACCGGAGGATGACAGATTGGCCAGCGCATCGGAGGCGACATTGACGCCGACCGGACCCTTGAAGGTGACGGCGCCGCGGATCGGGTAGTGCACGGAGGCTGCAAGCATGGCCGCGGCGGCGGATTCAGAGGCGTTGGCCTCGTAGCGCACGCCGAGCTCGGTAAGGATTTCCTCGGCATCGGCGAGCACATCCATCAGATGACTGATCGGGGCGCCCTGATAACCGCCGACATAGCCGACGCCAGCTTCCAGAAGCGCCTTGGTGATCGCCAGAATTCCTTCTCCGGTAAAGGTTTCACCTTCGCCGATCTTGAGTTTCTGGACTTCCTTGGCAAATGAGCGTTCAGCCATCTGACACCTCTTTATTCTGGCGCATTGTTATTTTTCGGGGACGTGTTGGACCACAGCACCGACCCGCCTTCCTTCTCGTAAGCATTGCTTGCGCCTGCGCAACACAAGCACTTGCAGCCAGCGTCAATGCAGCAACAGCGAGAATGGATAGTTTCATCGGATCTCTCCTGGACGGGCGTCCGCCGTGCGGCTGGCGCTGTGGAATGCACGGAATTGCCGCGGCTAGAAATCGTGTTTTCGGATGTTGTGAAGCACCTTTTGCAGTGTGGCGACGAAGGCTGTGCGTTCGTCAGTGGGGATGCCGTGAAACATTTGTGAATAAACCCGCGACATCGATGGCCAGAGCTGTTCAAAGGCGGCGCGTCCGGCATCGGTAATGACAATGCGGGTGACCCGGCTGTCGTGGGGATCGGGATCGCGACGCACAAGGCCGTCGGCGGTGAGCTGTTCGAGGGCGCGGCTCAGGGTCGATTGCTCGACCACGGCGTAAACCGCAAGTTCGCTGATCGGCAGCCCGTCGATAACCGAAAGTACCGCGAGCGCCCGCATTTTTGGCGTGGTCAGGCCGAGGCCGGCTATTTCATGCCGCAGATTGGCATTGTAGCGACCCATGATGCGGTTCATCAGGTAGGGGGCAAAATTGGAGAGGCCGATCTCGCCAAGCCGGCGTAGCGGCTCTGCCTTGTTGGTCGCAGTGGGCTTGATTTCGTTCATGCGCCCAACCTCTTGGCCAGCAGGAAACCGGAGCCGCCACCGAGCCCCGGTCCGGGATGGGTCGACGCGCCGATGTGGTGCAGATTGCGAATACTGGTCGAATTATTGACCGTGTGGGAAAACGGTCGCCAGATGAAGAACTGGTCGAGAGCACAGGACCCGCCATAGGGATCGCCACCGACGAGGTTGATGTTGAGAGCTTCCAGATCGGCCGGTGAATAGGCCTTGCGAGCCATTACGCTCTCGGAAAATCCGTCGATATGCCGGGCAAGGATCGCCTCGATCCGGTCTGCAAAGGCCTCGCGGGTGGCGTCGTCCCAGGTGCCGGAGGTTTCGATCTCTCCGGCCGCATCGCCCTTGAGCACGCGCGGGGCATCAGGGATCTGCAGCCACAGGATCGACTTGCCCTCCGGGCAGCGGCTCGGGTCGAGCCTGTGCGGCTGGCCGACGCAGATGGTCGGCGTCTCGGGCATCATCCCGCGCTCGGCTTCGTTTGCGGATTTGGACACCGAGTCGATGCCGTTGGCCAAATGGACCAGCGCCACATTCTCAAGCCCAGCGGTTTTCCAGCGGATCGAGCCGTCGATGGCATAGTGCAGCTGGAAATTGCCGCGGCCATGACGGAATTGCTTGAGCTGTGCTGTGTCTTTCTCGGAAACCGCTCGTGTCTGGTCGCGCAGCAGGCGTTGGCAGAGCTGGCCGGGCGGTACCGAACAGATCACGTTGTCTGCTGTGATCGTGGTTCCGTCGGCAAGCCTGACGCCGGTGGTGCGGCCGTTTTCGATGATCACTTGGTCAACATCGGCATTGTCGCGCAGCTGGCCGCCATTGGCTTCGATCAGGCTCTTGAAGGCGGCAACGGCCTGGCTCGCGCCCCCCTTGACCACCGGTGCACCGGCAGCTTCAAGCGCAAAGGCAATGACCTTGCCCATCTGGCTGCCATAGGCGGATTCGGGGGTCAGCCCGGTATGCAGCACCCAAGGTGCATGGAGCGCCTGGACACGTTCGGAGGCGTAGCCCGCTTCGAGCCAGGCGCGGGACGGCCGCAGAGCCTCACCGATCCAGGCGGCAAGACCGCGGAGGCCGCGGCTCCAGGCCTGCCGGGCCAGCAGTTTGGCCGTCTGCCAGCTCCATAATTCGCCACCCAGCAGGGCAAACAGGAACGGGGCATCGGCCTCGATGGCGCCGACGTCGGCAGCGTGGCGGTCGCCATCGCCTGCGGCGGCGGCGTTGAACGCCTTGATATTGGTGGCCCGGTCTGTGGTCAGCACCAGTGACGAGCCGTCGGGCCTGAGCACGGCGGTGGGGTGCGGGGTGTGGCAGAATTCGAGCCCATGGCGCGCCAGATCAGCGCCGAGCGCGCCATGGGCCGGGGAGGTGAGGAACAGCACGAAGGTGGCGGCCATCACATCATGGTGGAAACCGGGCAAGGTGATCTCGTCGGTGCGCATGCAGCCGCCGAAACGGTCTGCGCGTTCAAGCACCAGCACCCGTTGCCCCTTGGCAGACAGCATGGCCGCAGCGACAAGCGCGTTGATGCCGCTGCCGACTATGATGTGGTCATGGTCTGCCATGATGCCCGGTCTCCGGTCTGGTTCCGGTTCAGCCGCGGGCGACCAGCGCCATCGCCCGGATCGGGCTGCCGGTGCCCTTGACGATCTTCAGCGGCGCGGCGATCAGGATCGCGCCCTTGGGCGGCAGCTTGTCGAGATTGGCGAGCGAAGCCAGACCATATTTGTTGGCAGCATGCAGCAGGTTATGCGCCGGGTAGGGTGGTTCCATGCCGCCAGCCTGACCGGCATCGGTGCCGATGCACTGGTTGCCCCAGCCGATCACGCCCTTGGACAGGATGTACTGAATGCAATCCACGGTCGGGCCAGGCGAATGCGGACCGGTTTCGTCGGCGTTGAGATAGGCCGCTTGATCACCGGCGCGGGAATCCCAGTCGGAGCGCATCACTACCCATTCACCGGCCTTGATTTCACCATGCTCGGCTTCCCAGGCCTTGACGCCAGCAGCGTCGAGCAGGAAGTTGGGGTTCTTGGCCACTTCAGCGGAGCAATCGATCACATTGACCGGTGCCACGAAATTCTGCGGTGGAATGGAATCGGTGTAGCCATCGGCATAGTCCTTGCCGGTGATCCAGTGATGCGGTGCATCGAAATGGGTGCCGGAGTGCTCGCCGATCTTGAGCCAGTTCCAGGCAAAAAACGGGCCGTCGCTGTCATATTCGGAAATCTTGTGAATTTCGATCTTGGGCGTGTTCTTGGCAAAATCTTCCGGCAATTGAAGAAGCGGCGTGTCAGGGCCAAGCAGGCCTGAGAGGTCAACCACCTCGACCTTTCCCTCAAGCAGCATTCCAGCGAGATTTCCCAGTGTGTCAGCGGCGTTCATCAATCGTCCTCCCGAAGCAAGCCTTAACGTGGCGATGGCAGGGCGACAGTGGCCCCGCAGGTAATCCGTACAAATAGATGCTAGACATAATAATATGCATTTGCAATTATAAATCTTGGGAAGAGGGGTGTCGTAGTGCCGCAAGAGTATGACGCGATCATTATCGGGGCCGGGCTCAACAGCCTGGCTTGTGCTGCGCATCTGGGCGCCAAGGGATGGCGAGTGGCGGTTTTCGAACAGGCTGCGACCCCAGGCGGCGCCGTCAAGACATTGGAACTGACCGCGCCCGGGTTCCGTCACGATTGGGCGGCGATGAACTTAAGTCTTTTTGCCGGTTCGGCTTTTTTCAAGGCCTATGGCGAGGACCTGGGCAGGTATGGGCTCGCGTTTGCGCCGGCTTCGCATTGCTTTGCCAGTGTCTTCGACGACGGCAAATGGTTCGGCGTCAGCACCGGTGCAGGGGAAACGCGGGCGCGGATCGCGGCGTTCTCCGAAGCTGACGCAGAGACCTGGGACCGGCTTTGCGGCGAGTTTCCGGGAACCGCGGAAATCATTTTTGCACTGCTGGGAAATCCCATGCAAATGCATGTACAAGGCCGTCTTTTGGCAAAAACCCTGTTTCGCAAGGGATTTTCATGGACTGCCGAACTGGTGCGCTTGTTGTTGTCTTCGCCGCGTCAGTTTCTCACAGAGACGTTCCAGTCCGAACATATTCGAACCACGCTGGCGGCCTGGGGAATGCATCTTGATTTTGCCCCCGACATGGCCGGTGGGGCGGTGTTTCCCTATCTCGAATCGATGGCCAACCAGCATTTCGGCATGGTCATCGGCCAGGGTGGCGCCGATACGGTGACGCGGGCGGTGGTGGCCAAGATCGAAGCTGACGGTGGTGAGATCCATTGTGGCAAGCGCGTCAGCAAAGTGCTGCGCGAGGGCGGCAAGGCCATCGGGATCGAGCTCGACGACGGCACCCAGATCAAGGCCCGCAAAGCGGTTATTGCCAATGTGGCGCCCGGTGGGTTGATGGATCTGCTTGAGGGCCAGTCGGGCGATGAGACGTTTGACGGCAAGATGCGCGGCTTCAGCCATGCGCCCGGCACGATGATGATCCATTTGGCGCTCGACGGGCTGCCGGACTGGAGCGCGAGCGAGGAGCTCAAGCAATTCGCCTATGTGCATATCGCGCCGTTGCTTGATCAGATGGCGCGCACCTATCAACAGGCCAAGGCTGGGTTGCTGCCCGATGAGCCGGTGCTGGTGGTGGGTCAGCCGACCGTGGTCGACCCAAGCCGCGCGCCCGAAGGCAAGCACACATTGTGGGTGCAGGTGCGGATGGTGCCCGGCGAGATCAAGGCAGATGCGGGCGGCGAAATCACCAGCACCGACTGGGCCGAGGTCAAGGAAATCTACGCGGACCGGGCAATCGCCATCATCGAGCGCCATGCGCCGGGGCTTGCGCAAAAAATCATACACCGCACGGTGGTGTCGCCGCTCGATCTGCAGGCGGACAACCCCAACCTGGTCGGCGGTGACCAGATTGCCGGCAGCCATCACCTATCTCAAAATTTCCTGTTTCGTCCGGCCTTGGGCCACGCGACCGGAAAGACCCCCATCGACGGATTGCATCTGACCGGCGCCAGCGTGTGGCCGGGAGCGGGCACCGGCGCGGGATCGGGATACATGCTCGCCCAGAAACTGGGCGGGAAATGACACAACAAAGAGCAGGGAGAACAGCATGAAACAGGTTTCTCGTCGTACGGTGCTCAAGGGCACGGCGGCGGCAATGGCGATCAGCGCCTTTGCCGGTCCGGCACTCGCCCAGGGCATCGAAGAACTCGTCATCGCCTATAACGTCAACTTGCCGTCGTGGGACCCGACCGTGGGTCCATCGGCCGTCAACCCGACCATTCAGGGCATCTACCAGTCGGTGTTCGATCAGTTCATCCTGCAGCAGCCAGACCTGTCGCCGGCGCCCGGATTGCTTACCGAATGGGGCTGGAACGACGACAAGACCAAGGTCATGATGAAGGTGCGCGAAGGCGTAACCTGGCATGACGGCTCGCCGTTTACTGCTGAAGATGTTGCCTGGTCGCTCACCCGCGCAGCTGATGAGAAAACTGGCAACCCGATCCAGTTCATCTGGTCAACGCTCGGCAACATCAAGGCCGAAGGCAACATGGTCACCGCCGATGTGACACGCTTCGAGCCGACCATCTTCAAATGGATGTACTTCCTCACCGGCTACGTTCTGCCCAAGGCCTATTATGAAAAGGTCGGCGCCGATGGCTTCGAGGCTGCGCCGATCGGTACCGGCCCCTACATGGTCGACAAGTTCGAGCGCAATGCGTTCGTCCGTCTCAAGGCCAACCCGAACTACTGGGGCGGCAAGCCGGAATTTGAAAGCGTGACCATCAAGTTCGTCACCGATTCCGCCTCGCGTGTCGCCGAGATTGAATCCGGCAACGCCCATGTCACGTTGGAAATGCCCTATGAGGAATATGACCGGCTCAAGGGCGGCAATGGCATCATGGGGACGGCCGCGCCGATCTCCGATATCGGCATGATCTTCCTCAACGATATCGACGTGATGCTCGATCCCAACGTGCGCAAGGCAGCGGCGATGTCGATCGACAAGAAGCTGATCATCGATCGGTTGCTGTCGGGCTACGGTGTTCCAATCGATACGCTGCAAACGCCTGAATACATTGCCTATGATTCCTCGATCAAGGTTCCCTACGATCCCGAAAAGGCCAAGAAATTGCTGGGCGCGTCGGGCTATTCGCCGGAGAATCCGGTCAAGTTCAAGATCCAGACCACGCGTGGTTTCAAGCCGAAGGACTACGAAATCATCCAGGCGATCGCCGGGCTGTGGCGCAAGATCGGTATCGAGGCCGAAATCGAGGTCTACGAGATCGCCAAGCATTACGAACTGCGTGCTGCCGACCAGTTGGCACCGGCGGCGTTCTACAACTGGGGCAACTCGGTGGGCGATCCGACCACATCAACCGGTTTTGCCATGTTCGGCCCATCGCCGCACTCGGTGTGGGACGGTCAGGACCTGATCGACATGATCGGACCGCTCTGGGGCGAGGCCGATGAAGACAAGCGCATCGCCGGCTGGAAGGATGTTGATCGTTACATCGCCGAGAACGCGCTGGTGATCCCGCTGTTGCAGTATGTACAGCCAATCCTGCACATCGAGGGCGTCAAGGTGACCCCGCATGCGTCGGGCTCGCTGCTTCCGCATCTGATGACGCGAGCCAAGTAACCCCTAAACGATCACGCGGCCGCTGCCTTTTCGAGGTGGCGGCCGCATTTTCAGGAATACCGATTTGATACTGTTGCGCGCGACCTTGCTTCGTCTGGCGACCATGTCCGTTACCCTGGTCGGCGCGGCGGTGGTGGTGTTTTTTGTCATCCGCGTGGTGCCGGGAAACCCGATCGCCATGATGCTGCCGCCAGGGGCTACCGAGGACGACATTGCCCGGTTGACCGCCCATTACGGGCTCGACAAATCGATCATCGAGCAGTTCGGGATTTGGCTCGGCGGCGTGTTCAGGGGCGATTTCGGCACCTCGATCTCGCTACGGCAGCCGGTGATGCCGCTGGTGCTGGGGCGGTTGCCGGCAACGCTGGAACTGGCAATTTTTGCGCTGGTGATTGCTGTCGTGATCGGCGGCGCGTTGGCGCTGACAGGCGTGCGCTACCGGGCAACGCGCACCGAAACGGCGATCGATGTCGCCAACGGCGTCGGGCTGTCGATCCCGGATTTTCTCTGGGCGCTGATCCTGATCGTGCTGTTTGGCGTACTGATGCCGGTGTTTCACATTTCTGGGCGGATTTCACCGTCGCTGGATCTGCCGTTCGTCACCCAGTTCTACGTATTCGAGAGCATTTTGCGGCTCCGCTTCGATCTGTGGTGGGACCTGCTCAAACACATGTTCATGCCGGCGTTGGCGCTGGCAATCCCGCTCGCGGCGATCATCAGCCAGTTGCTCAAGCAATCGCTAAAGGAAACCATGCATCTCGATTATGTCACACTGTCGCGCACCAAGGGCTATGGCGAAAACCATGTGATCATTTCCGAGGCGCTGCCCAATGCGGTGCTGCCGACGCTGACGCTGATTGGTGTGCAATTCACCTTCCTGATCGGCGGCACGGTGATCATCGAGCGGCTCTTTTCCTATGAGGGGCTCGGCAACATGGCGATCGATGCCGTCATCAACCGCGACCTGCCGCTGATCCAGGGCATCGTCATCGTCTTCGCACTGCTGTTTACCGTCATCAACCTAGTGGTCGACATGACCTACGCGTTGCTCAATCCGAGGCTGCGGCATGCTTGATGGCAGGGACACCATTCGCCGCCGCGCCGGCGCCCGGCTCTGGCTGGCGGGCATCTGGCTTGGTCTGATGGCGTTGATGGCGCTGTTTGCGCCGCTGGTCAGTCCGCACGATCCGCTGGCGCAGGACCTGTTTGCCGGCCGGTTGCCGCCGTTCTGGGCCGCCGGCGCCGATCCCGCCTATCTGCTTGGGACCGACAGCCTCGGCCGTGATGTGCTTTCTCGCATCATCCATGGTGGCCGGATTGCCTTCTCGGTAGCGCTTGCCGCGGGGCTCGCCACCGCGCTGGTTGGCTCGGTGCTGGGGTTGCTGGCGGGTTACATGCGCGGCTGGGTCGATGTGGTGATATCGCGGCTGGTCGAGATCTGGATGGCGTTCCCGCCGGTGTTGTTCGCGATCCTGCTGATCGCGGTGCTCGGCACCGGGCTGAGTTCGATCATCATCGCCATCGTGGTGATCGACTGGACCCGGTTCTGCCGGGTAGTGCGGGCTGAGGCGATGAACCAGTCGGCGATGGATTATGTCTCGAGCGCGATTGTCGCGGGAAGGCCGCGCAGGGACATCCTGTGGCGCGAAATCCTGCCCAATGTGCTGCCGACCATCGTCGTGCTGCTGACTCTGGAGATGGGAATTGCGGTGATCGTCGAGGCGATCCTGTCGTTCGTTAACCTGTCGATTTCCACCGACGCACCGACCTGGGGCGGAATGATTGCCGAGGGTCGCACCTCGATCTACCAGGCTTGGTGGGTGCTGGCGTTCCCGCTTGCCGTGTTGTTTTTGACCGTCCTGTCCTTCAGCCAATTTGGCGAAGGGCTCAAGGACCGCTTCGATCCGGTGCTGCGATGACTGCGTTCCTGAGTGTCAGCAATCTGTCAGCGTCAATCCGCGGCAACCAGCAGCGGGTGTTGCGCTCGGTGTCGTTCTCCATCGACACCGGCGAAGTGCTGGGGCTGGTGGGCGAGAGCGGCGCCGGCAAGAGCATGATCGGCAAGGCAGTGCTGGGTATTTTGCCGGTAGCAATCGATATCACCGAGGGCGAGATCCTGCTCGACGGCCACGACCTGCTGGCCATGCGTCCCAAGGATCGGCGCCGACTGATCGGCGCCACTGCAGCGCTGATCCCGCAGGACCCGTTGACCGCGCTCAACCCGTCGCGACGGATCGAGCCGCAGATCACCAACCGGCTGGTCGATATCCTGGGTTGGACCAAGGCCAAGGCCCGGGTGCGGGCGATGGAACTGCTCGACGAGGTGTCGATCGATAATCCCGAACGGGTGATGGCCAGCTATCCGCATGAACTCTCGGGCGGCATGCGCCAGCGGGTACTGATTGCCTCGGCCTTTGCGGCCAACCCCAAGTTGGTGGTGGCCGATGAGCCGACCACCGCGCTGGATGTAACTGTGCAAAAGCAGATCCTGCGGCTGATCCGCGAGTTGCAGGCGCGTCACGCCACGGCGATGGTGTTTGTTACCCACGATCTCGGTGTTGTCTCGAAGATCTGCCAGCGACTGTCGGTGCTCTATGGCGGCATGGTGGTGGAAGATTCCACCGTGGCGGAATTTTTCGATGGCCCCAAGCACGCCTATTCGCGGGCGCTGCTGGCGGCGACGCCGAAATACACTGATCCCGACGCCTCGCTCTTGCCAGTCGATGAAGCCGTGATCGAACAGGTGGCCGGGGAAGTTCTGGCCGCTGACCGGGGGTGGCGTCATGGCGCTTGATGACAGCCTGTTTTCGGTCTCCGCACTCGAGGTGGCGCTGCCTGATATGGCGGCCAAGCCGGTGTTCGGTCGGGCGCCGATGATCCCGATCCTCAAACGGATCGATCTGGAGATTGGCCGTGGCTCGGTGCTGGGCATCGTCGGCGGCTCGGGATCAGGTAAATCAACACTGGGCCGGGCGCTGTTGCGGCTGATAGAGCCTGTCGGCGGTTCCATCCGTTTTGACGGGCAGGACATAACCCATCTTGGCGAAGACAGTTTGCGGCCGATCCGGCGGCGAATGCAGATGATTTTTCAGGACCCGATGTCCTCGCTCAATCCGCGCCGCAGGATCGGAGCCATCATCGCCGACCCGATTTTGATGCACGGCTTCGACCGGATTAATGCGCGGGTTGACGAGGCGCTCGATCATGTCGGGTTGCCACGCACATTCCGCAGCCGCTATCCGCATGAACTTTCCGGCGGTCAGCGCCAGCGCGTCGGCATTGCCCGGGCGATTGCGCTCAAGCCGGAATTCATTCTCGCCGACGAGATCGTGTCGGGCCTTGATGTGTCGTCGCAGGCGCAGGTACTCAATGTGCTCGGCAATCTGGTTAAGGAGCTGGGGCTGACGCTGGCTTTCATCAGCCATGACCTTTCGGTTATCCGGCGCCTGTGCGACCGTGTGATGGTGCTCAACCGTGGCGAGATCGCGGAATACGCAACCGCCGGCGAATTGTTCAGGGCGCCGCAATCGGCCTACACGCGCGAATTGCTGGACGCCATTCCCTTGCCCGATCCGAACCAGGCCAACTGGTAGGCGGCAATCCCATAATTGGTGCGGAGGTGCGTTGTTGCCTAGCCGCAGATACCGGAGAGACAGACATGACACCGCAATCCACATCGGCAAATGGCGACGGCTCGGGCTACCTGCTTTACCATTCGATCGGTCAGTACCCGGGCAAGACCGAGGCGATGGCCACGGCATTGACCGCGTTTTCCGAATGCTGGGGCGCGCCCAATGACGATCAATGGGGCTATGCGCTGGGCCAGCGGCAGCGGTTCATCGAATTATGGAGCGCGCTGATCAAGGCGCCATCGGCGTCGCTCACCACCACCGAGAACGTGACCAGCTCACTGGCGGCGATGATCATGGCGCTGCCGCGGGAAGAACTTGAGGGCAAGGTCGTGCTGGTGGCAGGTGACTGTTTCCCGAGCCTGCATTTCCTGCTTACCGGCATGGCTGACCGCTATGGCTTCGAGCTGCGCACCGTGCCGCTACGCGAAGAAGCGCATTGGGTTGCGGACGAGGATGTCATCGCCGCATGGGGGCCGGAAGTTGGCTTGGCGCTGCTGACCTGGGTGAGTTCGACCTCGTCGCATCGCTGCGATCTGGCCACGCTGGTTGCGCATGGACGCAAGCAGGGTTCGGTGATCGGCGTCGACATCACCCAGGCTGCCGGGTTGATGGCGTATCACAGCATGGCCGTTGGAGCCGATTTTTCGGTCTCCACCAGCCTGAAATGGATGTGTGGATCACCCGGCGGCGGCATTTTGCAGGTGATGCCCGACGTGATCGCGCGCTGCCAGCCGGCGCTTCGCGGCTGGTTCAGCCAGGACAACATCTTTTCCTGGGACATCAATGCGTTTGCCTATGCGCCTGACATTCGCCGTTTTGACAATGGGACGCCTTCGGTGATGGCATGTGCGGCCAGCGTGCCCGCGCTCGAGTGGCATGCAAGCCAGGACTGGGATGCCCAGCTCGCCAAAAACCGTGCGCTCAGCGATGTGATCATCTCTGCCGCCGACAAGGCCGGGTTCGAACTGGTTTCGCCTCGCGATCCTGCCGAGCGTGGCGGCAGCGTGATGATGCGTCTGCCCGAAAGTATCGACCCGCAGGTGCTGCTGGCCGATCTGCGCTCGCGTTCGGTGTATGCCGACGCGCGGGGTCAGATTCTGCGCTGTTCGCCCGGCTTCATGACCATTGAGGCCGGCGTCGAACGGCTGGCGCAGGCGCTGCTGGAGGTGGCAAACCCGGCGGCCTGACCGCTTAGGATTCACACTTGGTTTTGCACCCAGTGTTGCTTTTTTCGCTGCGGGCAAGACCGTCGACAAGGCGCGGACGGGCAGGCGATCATTCTTGTGGCTTAAAAAGTTTATGCTTGAAATATATCTGACGAGGCGTAGGATTATCTAGCTGACAACCACAGTGGAGGAGCGAAGATCATGAGAGTCGTTTGTTTGGGTGGCGGACCCGCCGGTCTCTATTTCGCGATTTCCATGAAACTGCGCGACCCGTCGCATGAGGTGGTGGTGGTCGAGCGCAACAAGCCCGATGACACGTTTGGCTGGGGCGTGGTGCTGTCCGACGAGACGCTGGACAATCTGGCCGAGAACGATGCGGAAAGCGCCGCCTCGATCCGTGCCCACTTTGCCTACTGGGACGATATCGCGGTTCATTTCAAGGATACCAAGACGGTGTCGACCGGCCACGGCTTCTGCGGCATTGGCCGCAAGCAGTTGCTGTTGTTGCTTCAGGCGCGGGCTAGGGAACTGGGCGTTGAATTACGCTTTGAGACCGACGTCAAGGAAACCGCAGCCTATGCCAGGGAATTTGATCTGGTGGTTGCCGCCGACGGGCTGAATTCTCGCACCCGGACCGAATTTGCCGACGCATTTGAGCCGGAAGTCGATATCCGTGCCTGCAAATTCGTCTGGCTCGGGACTCACCAGAAGTTCGATGACGCCTTTACCTTCATTTTCGAGGAAACCGACAAGGGTTGGCTCTGGGCGCACGCCTATCAGTTCGATGATGAGACAGCGACATTCATCGTCGAATGCAACGAGGAGACCTTCAACGCCTACGGGTTTGGCGAGATGAGCCAGCAGGAATCGATCGCGGTCTGCGAGAAGATTTTTGCCAAGCATCTCGGCGGTCACAGCCTGATGACCAATGCCAGCCATATTCGTGGGTCGGCCTGGATCAATTTCCCACGCGTGTTGTGCACGCGCTGGAGCCACGAAAACATCGTGTTAATGGGCGATGCTGCAGCGACTGCGCATTTTTCCATCGGTTCGGGCACCAAACTGGCGCTCGAAAGCGCGATTGCACTGGCAAACTATTTGCACTCGGAGCCAACGCTGCCGAAGGCGTTCGACAAATACGAAGATGAGCGACGGCTGGAAGTGCTGCGGCTGCAGTCGGCGGCGCGCAACTCGATGGAGTGGTTTGAGGAAATCGGCCGCTATTTCCATCTCGATCCGGTGCAGTTCAACTATGCGCTTCTCACCCGATCACAGCGCATCAGCCACGAAAATCTGCGGATGCGCGATGCGGAATGGCTCAAGGATGCGGAACGCTGGTTCCAGACCCAGGCCGGCATTGCCGCCAATGCACCGGTGCGCCACCCGATGTTCGTGCCCTACAAGCTGCGCGACATGGAGCTCAAGAACCGCGTCGTGGTTTCGCCGATGGCGCAGTACAAGGCTGTCGATGGCTGCCCCACCGACTGGCACCTGGTGCACTACGGAGAACGCGCCAAGGGCGGCGCCGGGCTGGTCTATACCGAGATGACCTGCGTGTCGCCGGAAGGCCGGATCACGCCGGGTTGCCCGGGATTTTATGCGCCCGAGCATGAGGCAGCCTGGAAGCGCATTGTCGATTTCGTCCATAGTGAAAGCGACGCGAAAATCTGCATGCAGATTGGTCATTCCGGGGCCAAGGGGTCAACCCAACTTGGTTGGGAGATCATGGATGCACCGTTAGACAGCGGCAACTGGCCGATCATGGCTGCCTCCGGCGTTGCCTGGTCGAGCGCCAACCAGACGCCCAAGGCGATGACCCGGCACGACATGGATCAGGTGCGTGACCAGTTTGTCACTGCTGCGGAAATGGCCGACCGGGCCGGTTTCGACATGATCGAAATCCACATGGCGCATGGCTATCTGCTGTCTTCCTTCATCACGCCGCTGACCAACCGGCGCGACGACGAGTATGGCGGCAGCCTCGAAAACCGCATGCGCTATCCACTGGAAATCTATCAGGCAATGCGCGAGGCCTGGCCGCAGCACAAGCCAATCTCGGTGCGGATCTCGGCCAATGACTGGGTCGGCGAAGATGGGATTACACCTGCCGATGCAGTCGAAATCGCCCGTCTGCTCAAAGACGCCGGTGTCGATATCTGTGATGTTTCGGCGGGTCAGACGTCGAAGCTGGGTCAGCCGGTCTATGGCCGGATGTTCCAGACCCCATTCGCAGATCGGATCCGCAACGAAGTGGAGATGGCGACCATGGCGGTCGGCAATATCTATGAGCCGGATCATGTCAATTCGATCCTGATGGCCGGCCGCGCCGATCTGGTGTGCCTGGCGCGTCCGCATCTTGCTGATCCCTACTGGACCCTGCACGCGGCAGCCACGCTGGGCGACCGCGCGGAAAAATGGCCCGATCCCTATCATCCCGGCCGCGACCAGCTCTGGCGGTTGGCAGAACGCGCCGAGACCATGCTCGGCAAGGTGTGATCATGACGGAACTGATGGGACATCACGCGATCGTCACCGGCGCCGGTTCGGGCGCAGGCGAGGCGATTGCCGTGGCGTTGGCGGAACAGGGCGCGAAGGTGACCGCAATCGGCCGCCGGCAGGCCCCGCTGGATGCGCTGGCCTCGCGGTGGGATCGTATCTTTCCAATTGCTGCCGACGTCACCGATTCCGAGGCGATGGCCGCAGCGATTGCCAAGGCCGTCGAAAAACATGGCGCGCCGACCATTGTCATCGCCAATGCCGGATCGGCGGAGAGCGCGCCGTTCCTGCGCACTGGCGTCGACATGTTCCGCGCCACGCTGGATGTGAATTTGACCGGCGTGTTCAACACCTTCCAGGCCTGTCTTGCGAAAATGAATCAGAAACAGCCCGGCCGCCTGATCGCCATTGCGTCGACGGCAGGGCTGAAGGGCTATGCCTATGTCGGCGCCTATTGCGCGGCCAAGCACGGCGTCATCGGCCTGGTGCGCAGCCTCGGCCTTGAACTCGCCAAGACCGGAGTGACGGTCAATGCCATTTGTCCGGGTTTTACGGACACGCCGATGCTGCACCGCTCGATCGACAACATCGTCGAGAAAACCGGGCGCAGCCGTGAAGACGCCGAAGCGTCGCTGCGAGACGTCAATCCGCAGGGGCGGTTCATTCAGCCGGAGGAAATCGCCGACACGGCGATCTGGCTTTGCAGCGACGCCGCCGCTTCGATCACCGGCCAGGCAATCTCGCTGTCGGGGGAGAGACATGAGTGAAAACGGCACCCAGCCATCCGCCACGAAAACCGACCCCACTGTCGATGTTACTGCTTCGAAGGCGCGGCTGAGGCTGTGGTTGAAACTGCTCAAGGCGACCAAGCATGTCGAGGGTGAGTTGCGCGAGAATTTCCGCACCTCGTTTGATACCACCCTGCCGCGATTTGATGTGATGGCGGCCCTTTATCGCGCCGAAGCCGGGCTGAAAATGAGCCAGCTGTCGAGCGTGCTGCGGGTTTCCAACGGCAATGTCACCGGCATTGTTGACCGGCTGGTCGATGACGGCATGTTGGTCAGAGTTCCCGTGGATAATGACCGCCGCGCCACCACCGTCCGCCTGACCAAGGCGGGACGAGAACAATTTGCCCGGATGGCATCCAAGCACGAGGCATGGATTGATGATCTGTTGCACGGCGTCGACGCCGACGAGATCCATGACATGGCCGAGCAACTCGAGCGGATTGCCAGCAAGGCCAGCAAGGGAGAGACCTGATGTCCACCGATAGCCCCACCCATTTCCGACTGACCCTGACCGACGGTGTCGCCGAGGTCTCGCTTGACCGACCTGAGCGCAAGAATCCGCTGACGTTTGAAAGCTATGCCGAACTGCGCGACTGGTTCCGTGGGCTGGTTTACCGCGACGACGTCAAGGTGGTCATCTTCGGCTCCAATGGCGGTAATTTCTGCTCCGGCGGCGATGTCTTCGAGATCATCGGACCCTTGCTCGACAAGGACATGAAGGGGCTGCTCGCCTTCACCCGGATGACCGGCGATCTGGTCAAGGCGATTGTCGGCTGCGGCAAGCCGGTGATTGCAGCCGTTGACGGGATCTGCGCCGGCGCCGGCGCGATCATCGCCATGGCCAGCGATCTGCGCATGGCCACGCCGGAAGCCAAGACCGCGTTCCTGTTCAACCGTGTCGGGCTGGCCGGCTGCGACATGGGCGCGTGTGCGATCCTGCCGCGGATCATCGGTCAGGGCCGCGCTGCCGATCTGCTTTACACCGGACGCTCGATGAGCGCCGAGGAGGGCGAGCGCTGGGGTTTCTACAACAGGGTCGTTGCCGCTGATGAGATTGACGCTGAAGCGCGCAAGCTTGCCCGCAGGCTCGCCGATGGTCCGGGCTTTGCCAACATGATGACCAAGACCATGCTGGCGCAGGAATGGAACATGGGCATCGAGCAGGCGATCGAGGCGGAAGCCCAGGCCCAGGCGATCTGCATGCAGACCCAGGATTTCCGCCGCGCCTATGAGGCCTTCGCTTCCAAGCAGAAACCCGTATTCGAGGGCGATTGATGTCCGACTGCAGCTTTCTTCAATGGCCGTTTTTTGACGATGCCCACCGGGAACTGGCCGACCGTGCCGATCAGTGGGCGGCGGCCAATCTCGCGAACGTCGATCACGCCGATCTCGATGCCACCTGCAAGCGGCTGGTGGCGGCGCTGGGTGAGGCGGGCTGGCTTGAACTGACCGCTGTCGACCCTACAGATGAAAACTCCCGCATTGATGTGCGCAGCCTTTGCATCCTGCGTGAAACGCTGGCGCGCCATGACGGGCTAGCCGATTTTGCGTTTGCCATGCAGGGGCTTGGCACCGGCGCGATCTCGCTGTTTGGCACGGCTGCACAGAAAAGCGAGTGGTTGAACAAGACCCGCACAGGCAAGGCGCTGTCAGCATTCGCGCTGAGCGAACCGGCGTCGGGATCGGATGTGGCCAATATCGCCATGACCGCCACCCGCGATGGCGACGATTATGTGCTTGATGGCGAGAAGACCTGGATTTCCAATGGCGGCATCGCCGATGTCTACACGGTGTTTGCGCGCACCGGCGAAGCACCCGGCGCCAAGGGACTGTCGGTGTTCATCGTGCCTGCGGATACCCCGGGACTGGAGATTGCCGAACGGCTGGAAGTGGTGGCGCCGCACCCGCTTGCCCGGCTTGCCTTCAAGGGGTGCCGCGTTCCAGCTTCGGCGATGATCGGCAAGCCCGGCGAGGGGTTTCGCATTGCCATGTCGGTTCTCGACGTGTTCCGCTCGACGGTGGCGGCGGCGGCGCTGGGTTTTGCCCGGCGGGCGCTCGACGAAAGCATTGACCGCGTGACCGAGCGGGAACTGTTTGGCGCGCCGATGAGCGAATTGCAGATGGTGCAGGGTCATATCGCCGACATGGCGCTGGATGTCGATGCTTCGGCGCTGCTGGTCTACCGGGCCGCATGGCTGAAAGATCATGGGGCGGCCCGGGTCAGCCGCGAGGCGGCGATGGCCAAGCTTTATGCCACCGATCACGCCCAGGACGTGATCGACAAGGCGGTGCAACTGCATGGCGGCGACGGTGTTCGCAAGGGTCATATCATCGAAAGCCTGTACCGGGAGATCCGGGCGCTGCGGATCTACGAGGGCGCCTCCGACGTGCAGAAAGTGGTGATTGCCCGCCAAACGCTGATCAATTCGAAAGGACGATAAAGTGCTGGGACCATCGGGTCATGTGGACACGTTCACACGCGACAATCTTCCGCCGGCCGCGCAATGGCCGGATTTCCTGCTCGACGGGTTCGAATATCCCAAATGGCTCAATTGTGGCTATGAGCTGACCGATGCGATGGTGGCCCGGGGATTCGGCGATCATACCGCGCTGATCGGCAATGGCCGGATCAGGACCTACAAGGAACTGACTGACTGGACCAACCGGATTGCCCACGTGATGGTCGAGGATTACGGCATCAAGCCCGGCAACCGCGTGCTGGTGCGTTCGGCCAACAATCCGGCGATGGTCGCGGTCTGGCTGGCGGCAACCAAGGCCGGGGCGGTGGTGGTCAACACCATGCCGATGCTGCGTGCATCCGAACTTGGCAAGATTGCCGACAAGGCCGAGATTTCGCTGGCACTGTGCGACACAAGGCTGATGGACGAGATGGTCACCTGCGCCAAGCAGAACCGCTATCTCGACAAGGTGGTGGGCTTTGACGGCACCGCCAATCACGACGCCGAACTGGACCGTCTGGCGCTGTCGAAACCGGTCCGGTTCGATGCGGTCAAAACCGGTCGTGACGACGTGGCGCTGCTCGGGTTTACTTCCGGCACCACCGGCATGCCGAAGGCGACCATGCATTTTCATCGCGACATGCTGATCATCGCTGATGGCTACGCAAAGGAAGTGCTCGGCGTGACCCCCGAGGATGTGTTCATCGGCTCGCCGCCGCTGGCCTTTACCTTCGGACTTGGCGGCCTGGCGGTATTCCCGTTGCGTTTCGGTGCCGCCGCGGCGCTGCTCGAGCAGGCAACGCCGGCCAACATGGTCGAGATCATTCAGAACCACAAAGCAACCGTGTGCTTTACCGCGCCGACCGCCTATCGCGCCATGCTGGCGGCGATGGAGGAGGGGGCCGACCTGTCCTCGCTGCGTGCTGCGGTTTCAGCCGGCGAAACGCTGCCGGCGCCAGTCTATCAGCAATGGATGGAAAAGACCGGCAAGCCGATGCTCGATGGTATCGGTGCCACCGAGATGCTGCATATCTTCATCTCCAACCGATTTGGAAATTCGCATCCTGCCTGCACCGGCCTTCCGGTGAGCGGCTACGAAGCGCGTATCGTCGACGAGGACATGAATGAACTGCCGCGCGGTGAAATCGGCCGGTTGGCGGTGCGGGGTCCTACCGGTTGTCGTTATCTCGACGATTCCGAGCAACAGCAGAAATATGTGCGCAACGGCTGGAACCTGACCGGTGATTCGTTCTGGCAGAGCGAGGACGGGCTGTTTCATTTCGCCGCCCGCAGCGACGACATGATCGTTTCCGCCGGCTACAACATCGCCGGACCCGAGGTGGAGGCGGCGCTTCTCGCCCATGCGGAGGTGGCCGAATGCGGCGTGATCGGCGTTGCCGACGAAGCCCGTGGCCAGATCGTCCAGGCCCATATCGTGCTTGTCTCCGGTGTGGCCGGCACTGCCGAGACCGCCAAGCGGCTGCAGGATCACGTCAAGGCGGTGATCGCCCCCTACAAATATCCCCGGTCGATTGTTTTCATCGACGCGCTGCCGAAAACCCAGACCGGCAAGATCCAGCGTTTCAGACTTCGCACCGGTAGCCAGAACTGAATTTCTGCTGTCCGGACATGCCGGTCAGCTATACGCCCCATTCACGTTATCCAAGGACACATCATCATGATCGAAGCAGTCAATCCGCCGGATTGGGAAAAGCCCAAGGGCTACGCAAACGGCATGCTGGTTGACGGCCAGCGTTTGTACACCGGTGGCCAGATTGGCTGGAACAAGGATCAGGTGTTCGAGCACACTGATTTTGTCGGTCAGCTGGAGCAGACGCTCAGCAATATCGCGGCGATTGTCCGCGCCGCCGGGGGCGAGGTGACCGACATCGTGCGGCTGACCTGGTTCATCACCGACAAGAAGCAATATCTGGCCAGCCAGAAAGAGATTGGCGGCGCCTATCGCCGGGTACTGGGGCGGCATTTCCCGTCGATGTCGGTGGTGGTGGTTGCCGGGTTGATCGAGGATGAGGCGCTGGTCGAGATCGAGGCGACAGCCGAGATCGGAAAGTCGCAAAAGGAAGGGTGAAGCCATGACCGATTTCGAGGCCAGCCGCGCCAGGTTCGATCTGCCCGAGGGGGTGACCTATCTTGACGGCAATTCGCTCGGGCCGATGCCGAAATCTGCAGTCGAGCGGGCGCGACAGACCATCGCCGATGAATGGGGTCCGATGCTGATCACCGGCTGGAACAAGGCCGGCTGGATGAACCTTCCGGGTCAGTTGGGTGACCGCATTGGCCGGCTGATCGGCGCGCCCGCGGGCAGCACCGTGGTGGGCGACACATTGTCGATCAAGGTCTATCAGGCTGTGGCCTCGGCGCTCGAACTCAGGCCCAGCCGCAAGACGGTTCTGTCGGATAACGGTAATTTCCCGAGCGATCTCTACATGGCCGACGGTCTGCTCAGGAGCCTTGGCCAGGGCCATGATCTCAAGGTGGTGGATCCCGAAGCGGTGCTCGACGCGATCGACGAGAGCATTGCGGCGGTGATGCTGACCCAGGTCGATTACCGCAGCGGCCGTCTCCACGACATAAAGAAGATCACCGAAAAGGCCCATGCAGCCGGCGCCATCATGATCTGGGATCTGGCCCATTCGGCCGGCGCTTTGCCCATCGATTTGACTGCATGCAATGCCGATTTCGCGGTCGGATGCACCTACAAATATCTCAATGGCGGCCCCGGTGCGCCGGCGTTCATTCATGTTCGCCCCGATCTGATTGATCAGGTCCGTCCGGCGCTGTCGGGCTGGCTCGGCCATGCCGCGCCGTTTGCCTTCGATCTCGATTATCGCCCCGGCGACGGCATCAGCCGGATGCGGGTTGGCACGCCACCGGTAATCCAGATGGCGGTGCTTGACGCTGCGCTCGATGCCTTCGATGACATCAGCATGGAGGCGCTTCGGGCGCGCTCGATCGAGCTGTCGGAAAGGTTCATCAGCGAAGTCGAGGCCGGGTGCAAGCAGGTGGAACTCGTCAGCCCGCGTGACCCGCAGGCCCGTGGCAGTCAGGTTTCGTTCCGTTTTGCCGAAGGTTATGCGGCGATGCAGGCGCTGATCGCCCGCGGCGTGATCGGCGATTTCCGGGCACCCGACACCATGCGTTTCGGCTTCTGCCCGCTCTACAACACGCTTGAAGAGGTGAGCCACGCGGCGGCAGAGCTGTGTGATATCATCGCCACGGACGGTTGGGATAAGCCGGCGTTCAAGACCCGGAAGGCCGTGACATGAGCGAGGGGGGCGACTACGACCCGTCCAGCGAAGGCGCGACCATGAATTTCGACGGGCGTATGGCCTATGGTGACTATCTGTGCCTCGATCAGGTGCTGGGAGCGCAAAAGCCCCGGACCGACGCCCATGACGAGATGCTGTTCATCATTCAGCACCAGACTTCGGAATTGTGGATGCGGCTGGCGATCCACGAGATTGTCGCTGCCCGCGAGGCGATCCGTGCGGACCAGTTGCAGCCGGCGATGAAGACGCTGGCGCGGGTGTCGCGGATATTCGAACAGCTTAATAACGCCTGGGACGTGCTTCGGACCATGACGCCGAGCGACTATACCCATTTTCGCAGCAAGCTGGGTCAGTCCTCGGGGTTTCAGTCCTGGCAGTATCGGGTGATTGAATATGCGCTCGGCAACCGTAACCACGCGATGATGAAGCCGCATGCTCATGTCCCGGGGACACTGGCCAAGCTGGAAGCCGAACTCAATCAGCCGAGCCTTTACGACGAGGCGATACGGCTTGCCAAGCGTCACGGCATCGACATGCCGGAAGAGGTGTTGGGTCGCGATGTGCGCCATACCCACCAGCTTCATGATGGCGTGACTGCCGGCTGGAAGGTTGTCTACGAGGCCCCGGAGCAATATTGGGCGCTCTACGAGGTGGCCGAGAAGCTGGTCGATCTGGAGGACTATTTTCGCCGCTGGCGGTTCAATCATGTGACCACGGTGGAACGGGTGATCGGGCTCAAGCGCGGCACCGGTGGCACCGGCGGCACCAGCTATCTCAGGCGCATGCTCGATGTCGAGCTGTTTCCGGAATTGTGGCGGGTGCGCACAGAGTTGTAGGATGGCGTCAGCGACGCTTCGGGTTGCGGATTGAGGCCGTTGGAAAGGTGTGTCCTGGCACCGGTTCAATACCAGGTAAAAAGTTACGAAGCATCGCGAGGGATCGATGTTTTAGCCTTGAAATATATAGCCGGATCGATAATCTCGCCGCCTTGAGCCGGACGGGTGTTGTCGCAAACAGCAACTCTGCAAGGCAGGAAACATTGGCCTCTTCGATATCGGCGCCCCGAGTTTTTCTGCTCTGCTCGGGGAAATGCTGGGTTGGTTCGGCGAGACGCGAATGGTTGGACAAGCACGATCGGGAGAGATGCCAGTGGATGTACGCGCCGAAATCAGGTTACCCACCAACGAGCTGCGGGATGATCTTCCTTTCTATACCAAGACGCTGAAAATGCGTCTGGACATGATCTATCCGGCCGATGACCCGGAAGTAGCCGTGCTGTCGGGGCACGGGCTGCGCCTGCGGATCCAGAAGGGCGCGTCCGAAGCACCGGGTACGCTGCGCATCCTGACCGATGATCCGGACGGATTTGCCGAGGGAAAACGCGAACTGGTCGCGCCCAACGGCACCCGCATCGAAATTGACGAGCTCAACCCGCCCGTGGTCATGCCCGAAACCAAGCACGCCTTCGTGGTGCGGCGGTTGGCTGACCAAGCGCCGTGGGTGATCGGTCGTGCCGGAATGGAGTATCGCGACCTGGTGCCATCACGGCTGGGCGGCGCGATGATCGCCTCGCATATCCGCGTGCCTGACGGGCCGGTGCCTGACATGGTGCATTTCCACAAGGTCGGGTTCCAGCTGATTTTCTGCATCAGCGGCTGGGTCGATGTGCTTTATGAGGACCAGGGCGGAACCCGCCGACTGCGTGCCGGCGATTGCTTCATTCAGCCGCCAACCATCCGACACAAGGTGCTGCACGCCGCCGACGGCATCGAGGTGATCGAAATCGGCGTACCCGCAGACCATGTCACCGAGATCGATCATGATATGGAGCTGCCGACGCAGGTCGAACGACCTGATCGGGAGTGGGACGGGCAGCGGTTCGTCCACAGTCTCGCCAAGGAAGGCGTCTTCAAGCCGTTTCGGGTCCCGGGCTTCGAGGCGCGTGACACCACGATCAACGAGAACACCAAAGGTGTGGCTTCGGTGATGGTGGCGCGGCCGGTCGGGCAGGGTGATCCGGTCTGGACACGACATGATTGCGACATCCTATTCAATTTCGTGATGAGCGGCTCGATGCTGCTTGAGGGCGAGGGCAAGGAGCCCTATCGGCTTGAAAAAGGCGACGCATTTGTCGTTCCGCCGAAGATGGCGACGCGCTACACTGATCCAAGTGCTGATCTCCAGTTGCTGGAAGTCACGCTGCCCGGACCGTTCAAGACCGAGGTGGTGAAATAGTTCTGAGCGTTTTACAAACTGCCCGCACGCGCTCACTCAGCTTTGGGCATAACAATAAGATGGGAGCAATAATGATGAAAAAAACAACTTATTCACTGGCCGTCGCGGCACTGCTGGCGTCGAGCGCATCAAGCCTCGCCGCAGATACCAAGATTGGCCTCTTGATGGACATCACCGGTCCGATCGCAAGCTTCATTCCGCCGTTGCAGAACGCAGCCAATCTCGCAGTCAAGCATGTCAACGAGGGTGGTGGACTGCTCGACGGTCAGGCTGTTCCGGTCTTTGGCGACACCACGGGATCATCGCAGGGCGCGGTTGACGCCGCCGGCAAGCTGATCAACATTGAGAACGTGCCGATCATCATGGGCGCGCTGATGTCAGGCACAACTATTGCCGCCGCTGAAGCCGCTGCCATTCCGGCTGGCGTTGTCCAGCTCTCGCCGACTGCCACATCACCGGCGATGACCGATATCAAGGACAACGACCTGCTCTTCCGGATCGTTCCGTCCGACAACTTCCAGGGCAAGGTGTTGGCCAAGATGGTGCTCGATGAAGGCATCAAGAAAGTTGCCGTCACCTTCGTCAACAATGATTACGGGGTTGGCATTGGCCAGACCTTCGTTGACGCTTATAAGGCAGCCGGTGGCGAAGTCGTGGCCGAGGTCAAGCACGAGGAGAAGAAGAACTCCTACCGTTCGGAACTCGCAACCCTTTCAAAGGCTGGCGGTGATGCGCTGGTGGTGGTCGCCTATGCCGGCGATTCCGGCGGCAAAATCGTCAAGCAGGCGATCGAAGGCGGCCTGTTCACCAAGTTCATTGGCACTGACGGTCTGCGCGATGAAGCGCTGATCGCCGATATCGGCGCCGAAGCGCTTGCCACCTCATTCTTCTCGGCACCGACCTCGCCGGAGGACAACCCGAACCAGTCCAAGCTGCATGAACTCTACACCGCAGAGTACAGCGAACCGGCTGACAAGCCATTTGTCGACCAGACCTATGACGCCACCTTCATGACCATGCTTGCCGTCGAGCAGGCTGGGTCGGCCGATCGCACCAAGATGGCCGAAGCACTGCGTGCCATCGCCTCGGCTCCAGGCGAAAAAGTTGGTCCTGGTGACTGGGCCAAGGCCAAGGCACTGATCAAGGAAGGCAAGGACATCGATTATGATGGTGCCGGCGGAAACTATGATTTTGACGAGAACGGCGACGTTGCCGGGTTCATCGGCAAGTTCGTGGTGGATGGCACGGTCTACAAGCAGATCGCGGTTGTCGAGTGATCTGACCAAAGCCTGACAAGCCCGGCTCCTCCCTGTTTTGACGGGGAGGAGCTGCAAACTGGCGCGATCCACCTGGCCAAACGTTTGGCGGGGAAGGCATCGGCAGCGGACCGAAAAGGCCGCGATATGGGGACTTCATGATATCAGTCGAACATGTGAAGGTGAGCTACGGCGGCCCCAATGTCGTCGATGACGTCAGTTTTGATATTCCGGCCGGGCGGATCACCGGATTGATCGGCCCCAATGGTGCGGGCAAGACCACCATGTTCAATGCGATTGCCGGTCACGTACCGCTCGCAGGTGGACGGATCAAGCTCGAGGGCAAGGACATTACCTCGCTGAAGCCGCATCAGCGCGCTGCACGCGGGCTGGCGCGCACCTTTCAGATCCCGCACGAGTTCTCGCAGCTTACGGTCATCGAGAATTTCATGGCCGCGGCAGCAACGCCGATTGGCGAGAACGTGTTCAACGTCATTTTCCGGCGCGGCCGTTTTGCCGAGGAAGAGGAAAAGACCTACCGCGCGGCGCGCGACATGGTGGCTTTTCTCGAGATCGATCAGGTCAAGGACGAGAAGGCCGGCAATCTCTCGGGCGGCCAGAAGAAGCTTCTGGAACTCGGTCGGGCGCTGATGCAAAAACCCAAGATCATTCTTCTCGATGAGATCGGCGCCGGCATCAACCGGACGCTGCTGGCCAAGATCTCCGACAAGATCCTGCTGCTCAACAAGGAGCAAGGACTGACCTTCTGCCTGATCGAGCACGATCTCGATTATGTTTCCAAGCTTTGTGACGAAGTTATCGTGATGGCGCAGGGCACGCTTCTGATGCGGGGCGCAGTGGATGAAGTGCGTCAGGATGCGCGCGTCATCGAAGCCTATTTCGGCGGCGGAAAATATGAGGCCCGGCCATGAGTGCGTTGTTATCGGTCCAGAGCCTGGTTGCAGGCTATGGCGGCGTGGCGATTATCGAGGATATCAACCTTGACGTTGCGGAAAACGAGATCTCCGTCATCATCGGGCCCAATGGCGCCGGCAAATCGACCTTGTTGAAAACCATCTTCGCGCTGACCGCCCGTTCTGAAGGGACGATCTCATTTGCCGGGAAGGACATTTCGGGTCTCAAGACCTCCCAGCTCGTGCCGCTCGGGATTTCAATGGTGCCGCAGAGCCGCAATGTGTTTCCGACGCTTACCGTTGATGAAAATCTCGATGTCGGCACCTATGCCGCGCCGCCCAAAGACAAGGAAGCGGTGCGCGAGAATGTGCTGTCGCTGTTTCCCGATTTGAGAGACAAGCTTGGCCAGGCAGCGGGCGAATTGTCCGGTGGACAACGGCAGATGGTGGCAATGGGCCGGGCGCTGATGAGTGAGCCGAAACTGTTGCTGCTGGATGAACCTACAGCCGGATTGTCGCCCGCCTATCTCGAGATCATTTTCGATCTGCTGCTTGATATCCGCAAGCACGGCGTCACCATCCTGATGGTCGAGCAGAACGCCAAGCAGGCCTTGCGGATCGCCGACAACGGCCATGTGCTGGTCAGCGGCAGGAATTTCATATCTGGGTCGGGGGAATCGCTGCTCAATGACGATGCGGTGCGGCGATCTTTCCTCGGAGGTGCTGCGGCATGATTGACTTCATCAATCTCTATCTGGTTCCGGGACTGACCATCGGCAGCATTTATGCACTGGGCGCGGTGGGTATCTCCATGGTCTTCGGTATCCTGCGGTTTGCGCATTTTGCCCATGGCGACCTGATGACCATTGGCGGCTACGGTGTGCTGACGGCGGTCTGGTTCATTCCGGTAAACCCGCTGCTGCTGCTGCCGTTCGGCATTGCATTGGCGATTGTGGCGGCGCTCGCGGTGGACCAGTTCTTCTACAAACCACTGCGCAAGCTTCCGACCATTTATACCGTGATCGCCTCGTTCGGGGTGGCGTTGATATTCCGGTCGCTGGCGCAATTGTTCTGGAGTTCTGGCAACCAGGTGTTTGTCTCGGGTGTCCGCATGCCGGTGGTTCTGTTTGATACGTTCCGTATTTCCGAACTGCATATGCAAGTCATCTCTCTGACCCTGATCATCGCTATTGCGCTGCATTTCTTTCTGACCCGTTCAAAACTTGGCCGGGCCATGCGCGCGGTCTCCGACGAGCCGGAATTGGCGGCTGTGGCCGGGCTTGATACCGAGAGGGTTGTGCGCTGGACCTGGGTGATCGGCGCCTCGCTGGCCGCCACCGCCGGGGTGTTTGCCGGCATGGATACCAGCATGCACCCCAACCTGGGCTGGAACCTGTTGCTGGCGATGTTTGCTGCCGCTGTTCTGGGTGGCATCGGCAAGCCGATGGGCGCCATTGTCGGCGGTCTGATCATCGGCGTTGCCGAGGAGGTTGCTACGTTTCCCTGGCTCACTGATGAGCCGTTGATCTCACCGTCGTACAAATCCGCCGTCGCCTTCTTCATCATGGTGGCATTGCTTCTGTTCCGGCCGCAGGGCCTGTTCAAGGGGAGGTTGCTGTAATGGAAATGACCGGTCTGTTGTTCTATCTGGTTAGCGTGCTGATTGCCGGCGGTATCTATGCCGTGCTCTGTCTCGCCTTGAATGTGCAATGGGGCATGGGCGGGCTGTTTAATGCCGGCATCGCCGGGTTCTTCGCCGTCGGGGCCTACGCCTCGGCGATTGCCACCACCGCTGTGTCGGCCAAGCATCTGGGCGGCTTCGGGCTGCCGATCCCGTTCGGGCTTGCCGCAGCGATGGTCGTGGCAGGGATCACCGGCTGGGCGGTGGCCAAGATCTGTGTCGGGCTGAAAAGCGATTATCTGGCGATGGCCTCGGTCGGCATCGCCGAAATCCTGCGGCTGGTAATTGTCAATGAATCCTGGCTGACCAATGGCAGCCTCGGCATTTCCGGGGTGCCGCGCCCGTTTGGCGATCTGGTGCATGGCCGGTCGGCGGACATTCTTTATCTGGCTGTTGTCTGGACCTGTGTGCTCGGCGTCTACGTCCTGTGCCAGCGGCTTTATGTCAGCCCCTGGGGACGGACCTTGCGGGCAATCCGCGATAATGAGGATTCGGCGCGCGCCGCAGGCAAGGATGTCGACAAGTTCCGCCTGCAAACCTTCGTCATCGGCTGCGCCATCATGGGGCTGGCCGGAGGGCTTTCGGCGCATTACTTCAAGTTCCTGTCGCCCTCGGCTACGGAGCCGCTGCTGGTGACATTTCTGGTCTGGGTGATGCTGATGGCCGGCGGGTCCGGTAACAACAAGGGCGCGATAGCCGGTGCGCTGGTGATATGGTTCCTGTGGTCGGCAACCGAGATTTTCACCAGCCGCCTGCCACCGGAATGGATCACCCGGTCATCCTATATCCGCATGTTGCTGGTCGGACTGATCCTGCAATTCGTGCTGCAGAAATTCCGTTCCGGTCTGGTGCCGGAAAAATCGCCGAAAATCCGATCTGACTGACAAAGTCAGATCGGTTTCATGGCCAATTTCCGTTGGGCTTATTCCGCAGGTTCTTGCGGCAGGAACGAGGTGAGCTTGGCGCGCACATCGTCGGGCCAGGGCATCGAGGTGTGCTTGTCGAGCCAGCTTGCCGCCAGCACCTGTTTGCCCGACCAGCGCTGTTCGTCGCCGCACAGCACCACATGCTCGACCGTCATCGATGACTTGCCTACCCTGGTGACGGTCAGCTCAAAGGTCAGCTTTTCGCCGAAGAGCGACGGTTTGGAAAAATCGCAGGTCAGGTGCACGGTTGGCGTGCCCCAACGCTCTTTCCAGATGATCTCGTGCCAGGGATAGCCGATCGCCGACCAGAACTCCTCGATCACCCCGTTGAGCAAGTTGAGGTAGGCCGGATAGTAGGCCGTTCCTGAAATATCGCAGTCGCCGAAATGAAGCATGCGGTTGGTGGTGTAGCTGACAGTCATGATCCCCCCGAAAGTGAAAGCTTGCAGGACGAGGTTTCGCATGAGGGGCGAAAAGTGGCAACTGCGGGTGGTCGCAAGTCATTGGCTGGATAGCCCGGCCTGGAAAGGCGAGGGTTCAATCTGTCGGTCACACAGGGATTTTACCGAGGGGCATTGCTGTCGGGCCGATCATAAGGATCGGCCCGAAGCTGCATCCGGTAAAATGGTTTCCCGTTCTAAAGGCTCGCCAATATCGACTTTTCGATCTGGTCCGTGGGACTGTTGACCAGGGTCTTGGGCAGTTCCAGCATGATCTTGTCGCGCACGCTGACATGCAGGCTGGGACGAATTTCGCCAAGGCTGTCGGGATCAAGCACCAGCACCAGATGTTCGAATTTGTGCGCCTGGACCAAATCATAGAGATGGTTGGCAAGAATTTTGGCAAACGTCGCTTCCATAGATTCCTTGGCGGAGGTATCCGGCGGCTGTTTTCCGGCAGGGCCCTGGTCGGCCAGATTGCCCGGTTCGAGGTCTCCGGCGTGAGCGAGCTTGAGCTCGCCGCCCTTGGCGGAATTGCGGTAGAAATTGGCGCCTTCGCCAGTACCCACCACGATCAGCGTGTTGTGCGGAATAGATTTATTGGTCATCGGATTCTCCTCGAGAAGTCGTGCGGCAGGGCTTAAGCGTCTGGCGGCCTGAGAGCGGGGGCGGGGTAGCCGCCAAGGCAGACGCCCCCGCCACCTTATCATGCGGCGTCGCGGTGATGTTCGCCTTCGCGCACTTCCTCGATGATCTTGGCGACAAAGGCTTCAAGGTCCTTGGGCGAGCGGCTGGTGATGATGCCGTTGTCGATGGCGATCTCGCGGTCGACCCAGTTGGCGCCGGCATTTTCAAGATCGGTGCGGATCGACGGATAGGAGGTGGCTTCACGGCCTTTGATCACCCCAGCCTCGATCAACAGCCAGGGGGCGTGACAGATGGCAGCGACGATCTTGTCGCCGCTGATAAAATCGCGCACCAGATTGACCGCGTCTGGCTCGACCCGCAGCAGGTCGGGGTTGATCTGGCCGCCCGGCAGGACCAGCGCGATGTAGTCATCAACCTTGACGTCGGAGATCTTCAGATCGGCGTCGACGCTGTTGCCCCAATCGGCACCGTCCCATCCCTTGACCGGTTTGCCGTCAAGGCTTGCCACATGAACGGTGGCGCCTGCGGCCCTGAGGTGTTCGAGGGGGTATTCGAGTTCGGACTGTTCGAAACCATCGGTCGACATGATCAGGATCTTGGCGTTTTCCAACTTTGGCATCGGGTTCTCCTTTGCATTTGAAACTTACCGTCGACAACGCATGGATGCGGCCAGGGTTCCGTGACGTTTCCAGACGGGGTCTATCGCCTGGCCTCAAATGGTCAGAATGCTGAACGATGGTGGCCCGAACCGATGACATGCTATCAATCGGTCAGAATTCCGTGCACCGGGAGACCAAGTGAGGTACAAGCCTGGACACTTTGGCTCAACTTGGAGCAATCATTCCCCGGACGGATCTGCTTGTGATGTATCGTGACGCACTGAAAAATAGCGAAAAAATCCTCTCCGTCGCACCGATGATGGACTGGACGGACCGCCATTGCCGGTTTTTGCACCGGCAATTGTCTCAGCACGCGCTGCTTTACACAGAGATGGTGGTGGCGGATGCGGTGCTGCACGGCGACCGCGAGAGGCTGCTTGGCTATGACCAAACCGAGCGCCCGGTGGCGCTGCAACTGGGCGGATCGGAACCTTGCAAGCTTGCCGAGGCGGTGCGGATCGCCAGCGACTTCGGTTATGACGAAATTAATCTCAATGTCGGCTGTCCGTCCGACAGGGTGCAGTCGGGCACGTTTGGCGCCTGCCTGATGCGCGAGCCCGATCTGGTGGCGCGCTGCGTGGCAGCGATGAAGGCGGTTTCGGACGTGCCGGTGACGGTCAAGTGCCGTATTGGCGTCGACGATCAAGATCCAACAATTGCGTTGCCGGCTCTGACTGAAGCGGTGATCGATGCCGGGGTGGATGCGCTCTGGGTGCATGCCCGCAAGGCCTGGCTGCAGGGCCTGTCGCCGAAACAGAACCGCGACGTGCCGCCGTTGGACTATGACAGGGTTTACCGGCTCAAGCAGCAATACCCACATGTTTTCATCGGTATAAACGGTGGAATTGCCAATCTAAATCAAGCGGCGGAGCATCTTGAGTACGTTGACGGGGTAATGCTTGGCCGTGCCGCCTATCACAACGCGCAGCTGCTGGGCGAAGTCGACCAGCGGATCTACGGTGTGCCGGCAGTTGCGGTTGATTGGGACGCCGTCTGTTCGGCGATGATGCGTCATGCTGAGATCCATCTGCAATCAGGCGGGCGGCTTGGCCAGATCACACGGCACATGGTCGGACTTTTTCTGGGTGTGCGCGGCGCGCGACGGTTCCGGCAGATCCTGTCGACCGACGCGGTGCGCGATGGGGCAGGGCCCGAAGTGATTGCCGCGGCTTTTGCCGAGATCGATTTTACGGATCTGGCGACGGCTGCCTGAGACACGGCGTCGCGGGCAGGGGCGCAGCCGTTGCGTTTGCAGTGTTCACGCTCGATCACGGAAACACACATATGAAAAGCTGCGTTTGACAAGATGGAACCAACGCCCAAATAAGCCGTTGGGTTGGGATCGCCTGACCCTTGCCGGTCTCAGGGCCGGCGCTGTATTTGGACATTCAAGGAAAATATCATGCTTAGAGCATTCGCCATCGCCGCTGTTGCTGCGGTTAGCCTTGATACCATGGCCCAGGCCCAGGACACTGCCACTCTGAAAGTTGGCATGTCGGGCGGCTATTTCCCCTTCACCTTTGTCAAGCAGGACAAGCTGCAGGGTTTCGAAGTGGATGTGATGAATGCGGTCGGTGCGGAGACCGGGCTCAAGGTCGAGTATGTGACAATGTCGTTTTCCGGTCTTGTTGGCGCACTGAGTTCGGGGCGGATTGATACCATCGCCAACCAAATTACCATCACGCCCGAGCGCGAAGCGGCCTTCGCCTTCACCCAGCCCTACGTTTATGACGGTGCGCAGGTGGTGGTGAAGAAGGGCAACGAGACCACGATCACTGGCCCGGAAGATCTCAAGGGACGCACAGTGGCGGTCAATTTGGGTTCGAATTTCGAGCAATTGCTGCGCGAGTTGCCCTATGCCGACGAGATCAACATCAAGACCTATGAATCCAATATCGAGCAGGATACCGCGCTTGGTCGGGTCGATGCTTTCGTGATGGACCGCGTGTCTTCGGCTCAGGTGATCCAGAAAAGTCCGTTGCCGCTGGCGCTCGCCGGCCAGCCTTTCTCGGAAATCCACAACGCGCTGCCGTTCCGTGACGATGAAGCCGGCCGCGCGCTGCGCGATCAGGTTGACGCTGCGCTGACCAAGCTGAAGGCCGACGGCACGCTTGCCAAAATATCGCAGACGTGGTTCGCCTCGGATATCACGTCGGCTAAATAGGGCAGGTCCATGCAAACGCTCGATGTCAACTACATGCTGGGCCTGATCCCGGTGCTCATCGGCTATGTGCCGTTGACGCTTGGCATGGCGTTGGCCTCGATGGCGTTTGCGCTGGTTCTTTCCTCGTTGCTGGCGGTCGAGCGGGTGCTGCGGATCCCGGTGCTCGACCAGGCGGTGATGCTGTTCATCAGCTTTTTCCGCGGCACGCCGCTCTTGGTGCAACTGTTCCTGTTCTATTATGGCTTGCCGCAACTGGTGTCGTTCCTGGCCCAGATCAACGGCGTCACAGCGGCCATCATGGGGCTGACGCTGCATTTCTCGGCCTATATGGCCGAGAGCATCCGGGCGGCCATCATCGGGGTTGACCGCAGCCAGTGGGAAGCTTCGATGGCCGTGGGCATGACCCGCGGCCAGATGCTCCGTCGGATCGTACTGCCGCAGGCTTCGCGGGTAGCGGCACCGACGCTCGTCAATTATTTCATCGACATGATCAAGAGCACCTCGCTGGCCTTCACGCTTGGCGTTACTGAACTGATGGGCGCCACCCAGAAGGAGGCGGCAGGCAGCTTCCTTTATTTCGAAAGTTTCATCGTGGTTGCTGTTATCTACTGGGTGATGGTCGAAGCCCTTTCCTATGGCCAACGCCTGCTCGAGCAGCGCATGGAAAAGGCCTACGCCCGATGACCGGCGTGCGCGGACTGGACAAGCGTTTTGGTGACAATGTGGTGCTCGACGGCATCGATCTCGACATCGCCGATGGCGAACGTGTGGTGATCATCGGCCCATCGGGAACCGGCAAGTCGACCTTGTTGCGCTCGATCAATTTTCTCGATCACCCGGATGCCGGCACCATCACTATTGGCGATCTCAGCGTTGACGCCGCCCGCGCCAGTCGTGCCGACATTCTTGCGCTGAGGCGCTGCACGGCCTTCGTGTTTCAGAACTATGCGCTGTTTGCCAACAAGACCGCGCGTAAGAACATCACCGAAGCCCTGATCACCGTGCAGAAGCTCTCGCGGGGCGAAGCGGAAGCTCGGGCCGATGCGGTGCTCAAGGAAACCGGTTTGTCAGACAAGGCCGACGCCTATCCTGCAGCCTTGTCGGGCGGGCAGCAGCAACGCGTCGGCATCGGCCGGGCGATGGCACTTGGCGCCAAGCTGATGCTGTTTGACGAGCCAACCTCGGCGCTCGATCCAGAATGGGTCGGCGAAGTGCTGGATCTGATGCGCCGTGTCGCCGAGCAGCGCCAGACCATGCTGATCGTCACGCACGAAATGCAGTTTGCCCGCGAAATCGCCGACCGGATCGTGTTCATGGAAGGCGGGCGAATTGTCGAGCAGGGGCCGCCGAGCCAGATTTTTGACGATCCGCACGATCCACGCACCCGCGACTTCTTGCGTCGGGTCGGATAGGCATCGGCACCAACAGCGGCCAACAAATTGGCGCAAGGTGGACGAAACACCACCACCTATGTATTTTTCAGGCGTGGTGGAATTCACCGCCGGCGGTTTCAGCCCGCGAGCTGGGGGCTGCCGGGGGCAAATTTAGTCGGTTCTGAGTGCTGTGATCAGCCAGTTGTGTCGAAGGAACCGCCAGTCTCTCATTTCGAAAGTTCCATCAGTTTCTTTTCATATCCAGATGCGTCCATGCTTTTTTCCGCACAGGCGATATCCTTGTCCATCATGTCCGCCTTTTTGAATTCTTCCGCTGCTTTTTTGTTCTTGAGGATGATTCCGTCGCCATTCTCATTCAGTGCTTTACTGTAGGCTTCAATCGTACCCTCAGAGAGGTTCTTGAACGCCGCCGTAACCGTGCAGTCGCATCGTTGTTTCATCGCTTCAAAACTGTAGGGGTCAAGCTGCTTTAGCTGGGACGTAGTGAAGTGCTTCAGGGTGCTATTCTCACGGTCTTTCCATTTTATGTTGTGATATTCGATGCAGGCCGCGTACAAATCGCCCCTGTTGACGGGCTGGGCTTTAGCGGCAGATGTCGCGACCAGACATAAAAACAATGCGGATATTGTGTTTTTCATTCTGACATATGTCCTTTATTTATCAAATTGATAGAACCCACATTTTAATAGGGAGGGCAAGTCACCCGATTGCATGATCGCTGCACCCGTGGGCCGGACCGGGTGTGCTTCACGCGAAGGGTGTGAGTTGCCAGCCAAAAAAATTGGCGAGGTCCTGTCTGCTGCGAACGCCAAACCCGAGTCAGGGTCAAACGATATTATGGGTCAAGGAGCCGACATGGACCACGCTGAATTAACGAAAGCCTTTGGGGCATTCTTTGCAATCATGAACCCGTTTGTGAACCTGCCGATGTTTCTGGCGCTGACGGCAGGGTTCACCGTGGCTCAACAGCGCATTCTGGCGACGAAAATCACAATTTTCTCTGCCATCATGTGCGCGGTGATCCTTCTGGCGGGCCAGCAGATCATTGATTTTTTCGGCATTACTGTCGATCAGTTTCGCATCGCAGGTGGCGTGGTGCTGGCGCATATCGCCTGGTCGATGTTGAACGGCAACAGCATTGCCTCGCATCACGGCACTGAAAAGGAACAGGACCACATGCAGGAACTGTCCGGCCTTGCCTTCTACCCGATTACTTTTCCAATGATCGTCGGTCCGGGAACCATCGCAACGCTCATCATCTACACCGGGCACGCCAAGGGAATAGAGGATCTGATCGGCGTCGGCGGGATCGTTGGCGTAATTCTGGCCATGCTGTTTGTGGTGTTCTTCTTTGCGGCCTTTTTCGGCAAAGTTTTAAGCGACACGATGCGGGTGATCATGTCACGTCTGATGGGTATGATCCTACTGGTCATAGCTCTGGAGATGATTGTTGTCGGGACAAAGGCCGTTTTCCCGGGTCTCGCCTGAGGGCCGAAACGCTGGTCGTCGACACGAGATTGGGCAACTACGCGGTAAGCGTTCAGCACAGGAGAGTAGGGATCTGGCTTGAACCCGACCGGCTTCCCCTCAGCAACGTAATTCGCAAGAGTACACACCACTCAGTCGTCAGGCTTGGCTTAGTACCTCGCGGGACTGAGGTGCAGCGGCCGTCTACCGTGTTGGCCTTTAATGGCTTCAGCTGTTGCGCAAGGCGCTGATCAGATCGTCCTTTGACATTGTCGAACGGCCTTCGATGTCAAGTTCCTGCGCGCGCTCATACAGCTCATCCTTGGTCCATTCCTCGTAGGGCGGAGCCTTGCCACCTTTTTGGGATGGATGCTGGCTGTCATTGGCCTGCGCATTGGCGATGCGGGCGGCTTTCTGTTTCGAAGCTCCGTCTTCGCGCAATGCCTCATAGGTATCGCTGTCCTTGATTGATGGTCCGTGGTCCTTGTTGGGCATGCCATTGCCTCGCTTTTGGATGTGGGGTTTGGCGGTTCTGGCGAGTGCTTCAGAGCCGCTGCGACAATTGTTCGATGGCCGCGTCGAGTTCATCTATCAGCGGTCTCATCTCGCCGCCACGATCGATGTGGGCGCGGGCTTCCAGTTCGCCGCGCATTGCCTTGAGCGTTTCAAGCCGTTGGTCAATCGGCTGCGATGACAGCAGCACCGCGTTGATGTCGTCTGCGGTGATGGTTTGAGCGATGCCATCAAGGTCCGCATCACCGCCTACCTGGGCATCGACGGGATCGATCATCGTTCCGTTTTTCATGATGGGTATGGGGTCTCTCCACTTGTTGCAGGTCACCAACGCCTATCAGGCGAGCTTGGTTCCTTGCGAGCTATGGAGACCAGTCTCGACAGGGCCGTTGAGTGGTTTAGTAGTGTAGACTTTGCCTGTCAGACCTCAGGCCGGGGGCAGCGGTGTCGGCTTGTTGTTGGCATCCAGCGCAACCATGACAAACAGGGCGTTTGTCACCTTGTCCATTTGCGGCGACAGGTAGCGCTGTGCCCAGGCTTCCACCAGCAGGGTCATCGAGGTGCGGCCGACCTTGACGATGTCGGTATAGATGCACAGCGTATCGCCGATCTTGACCGGCATGGCGAAGGACATCTCGTTGACCGCGGCAGTGACCACGCGGCCACGGGCGCGCTCGGCGGCGCGGATGCCGCAGGCCAGATCCATCTGCGCCATCACCCAGCCCCCGAAAATGTCGGCGGCGGCGTTGGCGTCAGCAGGCATGGCCAATGTGCGCAGCGTCAGTTCACCTTTGGGTTTGGCCATGGTTTTCTTCCTGTCTGAGTATTCAGTCCTGAAAATATGTGTAGCCGCGTAGGCGCGCGATTTGAAGCCACGAAATTCGAGACAACTGGCGCTGCCCCGAAAATGCCGCAGGTGTTAACGGCCGACGTCAGGCTTCCTTTACCCTTGTATGAAAAACTCATCATTGCCTTTGCCTCATACGGAGCAACCGATGTTGTCTTGCGTTCCCGGTTCGCGCCGCGCCCGGTTCCCCTCTAAAAGTCTTTTCCTGACTGTCAGCCTGCTTGCCGCAGGCTGTTCGGGCGAGGGCGGACTTGTGCCGCCGGGCGAAGTGCTGTCGATGCAACAGGCTGCGCCGGTGATCCGCCCCGAGCCGGCCGCACCATCGATTATCAGCGCCGCGGAGACTGCCTTCATCCCCAGCGCTCCCGACATGCCGGCACAAAACGTGCTGGCCTATCCGGTGGCGGACGGCGTTGACATGACCCAGATGACCTCGGCGTTGCCCGAAGGCAATGTCAGCCAGCCGGTGGTGACTGGCATTGGCACCGACACGCTGCGGCTTGCTTCGGCCCCGGCCATGGAAGATTACAAGCCGTCGAGTGCCGATATCGGTGCGGCGCAACCATCAGTCAGTGACCAGCCTCCGGTGACGGTTGAGAAAAAACGAGGTCTGCTGGCCGGGCTCATGCCCCGATTCAGCAATCCTCTGTCCAAACCGCAATGGGCTGGCGGCATGCCGGCTTCAGAAAAAGCTTGTCGCAAACGGCTCAAGCGGCTGGGCGTGACCTACCGTGATCTGCCCGCCATCAGCAGTGGATCGGGATGTTCGATCCCTTATCCGGTGGAAGTGACGCAATTGTCGGGTGGTATCGAAATCAAGCCTGCGGCCAAGCTCAATTGCCAGATCACCGACGCCTTTGCGCAATGGGTGAAAAAGGAACTGGCGCCGGCAGCCCGGCTTCGTTACGTCTCGGGCGTCAAGTCGATCAACCAGCTGTCGTCCTATTCCTGCCGCACCATGAATTCCAAGCGCGGTGCGCCGATGTCCGAACATGCCAAGGGCAACGCCATTGATGTTGGCAAGGTGACACTCAATAACGGAACCTCGATCTCTGTGCGCAAGCCCGGGTTCTTCGCTTTCCGGGAAAAGAGCCTGCTCAACAATATCCGCGCCGACAGCTGCAAGTATTTCAACACAGTGTTGGGGCCGGGCAGTGATGTCCACCACAAGGATCATTTCCATTTTGATCTCAGGGCCCGCAAATCGAACTATCGCCACTGCGATTGAGCCATGGATTGGCGAATGCGCGGGACTGCCTACCTCCTGAATCGAAACAGCACTTGAAAACCAACGCGGATTGGTGACCTTGGCGGGTGCGGTCGATAGGCCAGCATCTGCCCACTTCGGCTTCGCAGTGAAGACCGCAAAGGAAATCAACCGCATGCCACCCGTCGGAGAATTGGTCTTGTTTGCCTTGGCGCTGTCCGGGGCGGCTGTTGTTGCGGGCGTGCTTGCGGGCCTGTTCGGCATCGGTGGCGGGGCGATCCTCGTGCCGGTGTTCTACCAGGTGTTCGGGTTGATCGGCATCGACGATGCGGTTCGCATGCATCTGTCGGTGGGCACGTCGCTTGCCATCATCGCGCCGACGTCGGTGCGCTCGTTCATGGCGCACAAGGCGCGGGGCACTGTTGATCTCGACTTGCTCAGAAGCTGGATCCTGCCGGTGCCGTGCGGCGTTATTGCGGCTTCGCTGATAGCCGCCTCGGTGTCGAGTAGCGCTTTGCGCGGCATTTTCGCAGGCATCGCTCTTCTTCTTGGAATTCGGATGCTGCTCAACAAGCAGGGCTGGCGGCTGGGCGCTGACCTGCCGCCGAACCCGGTTCGTGCCATGGTAGGGGCGTTGATAGGACTGCTGTCAGGGTTGATGGGCATCGGAGGCGGGGTGCTCAACAATACCTTCATGACGCTGTTCGGGCGCCCGGTCCATCAGGCGGTGTCGACCTCGTCCGGGGTTGGCGTGCTGATCGCGATTCCAGGGCTGTTCGGCTATATCTGGGCGGGTTGGGGCGCGGCTGGCCTGCCGCCGTTTTCAACAGGCTATATCAATTGGGTGATGATGGCAGTGGTCATTCCGATCACGCTTATCGTGGCGCCGCTCGGTGTGCGGCTGGCGCATGCGCTGGACAAGCGGCAGATTGAAATCGGCTTCGGGCTGTTCATGCTGCTGGTTGCGGCGCGGTTCATCTTCAGCCTGATCTGACAGGTTCGTGCTGCAGTACGCGTAGCATCCGACTGGATATGGGCAATGCGCATTTGCCCAATATCTTTGCATCTGGCGCAAGATCGCCAAACACTTTCGAGCGCCATTGATTAGCTTTTGACCTGTGCGGGCGCTTCTTTAGTAGAGTGAACTGCGCAGTTGCGACAGTGCGGCTACTGTTTCGAAGCTGATGGATGCGTCATTGTTGAAAACCGAGAGCACAGGGTCCACAGCGCCGTTCTCAACATCATAAAGCGCAAGGAACCGTTGGACCATGGTATCGACCTTCTCCGGGTCCAGCAGGTCATCGATATCGAAATACCGCTCAAACATGGCCTTCTGGACATCGATGTCGCTGGCTGCGGTTTCTTCCGAAATTGAGAAAGAAGTGCGGAAAAATTGCGCCAGGGCTTCATCGGCGAGAATTTCGTAGGTGCTGGTCAGCGTCGGCGCCATCCGTTCAAAGTACAATGCCAGGCGCGCTCCGACACTGTCTTCCCCGGCTTCCTCTTCAATCGCCTGCGTCAGGTAAAGCCGTTGGGTTTCGACCAGTCCACGATCATTCTGAATGCTATTGGTTTCATTGGTCGTGATGACTCCGTCTGCTCCAAAGTTGAACGAACCGGCTATTTTCTGGAAGCTGATGTTCGTCTGCAAATTGGCGAAGCTCTCCGGATCACCGAGGTCCGAGGTCAAGACCGCCCTTAATGTTTCGGTCGTGACGTCTTTCGGCTTGAGCCCTTCGGCCACCAACAGCACATTCGTCAGGCGTGGGTCTGCCAAGAGCTGATCAACGGTTTCCAGGTTCTGCAATTTGGACCGATAATAGGAAGCCTCGGCTTCGGCTGCTGCCTTGCCAGTATCACTGCTGTCGAGTCTCGTATAGGCCGTATAATAGGCTTTGGTGATCCGAGTGATCTCGTTTTCCGATTGGGCGTAGCGTGGTGCGCCGATGCTGCCATCTGCGGTGAAGTTGAAGGCTTTGGCCAGTTGAACGAACCGGTCATCCTTCATCTTGTTCACATAGCTGGTCGGGTCATAGGGATCGCTTGTAAATACCTGCTTCAGTTTGAAAGTGGAGACCTCGTCGGGCGATATGTTGAATGCTTTCAGTGCGAATTCCCGTATCGTAACCGCAGCCGCTTGGTTCGACAGAAAGTCATCCAGATTGGCTGTGAGCCCGATATAGAGCTTGTATTTTGCAATCGCGGCCGCGTCTTTCTCATCGTCCGCATCGTCATAATTGGCAATATAGTTGGACGTGGTGGTGTACAGCTGAGCTTCATCCTGGATGTCCTTTCCAGGTGTTATGCTGCCATCACTCTCGAAATTGAATGCCTTGGCCAGCGCGATCAATTCCGGGCTTTTGGTATAGATCTCGCCATTGAGGTCGGATGTGTCTTGCTTCAAGGCCCACTCGACATCGCTACGGCTGGTGCTCAAGGGAACGCCATAGGCCGTCAGCATCATGATGCTGAGGCGAGAATTGCCAAGAAGATCGTCCAGCGAGGTGAGGCCGGAAATTGTCTCTTCGTAATATTGCTTGTTGATTAGTGCGCCAGTGGTGGTCAGCCGTGGCTGGGAAAACACGTAACGTTCGGTTACCAGTTTCTGCTGCGCATCATTCATCGGCTCGACACCGGCATCCAGACTGCCGTCAGCGTTGAAATTGAACGACGCCGCCAGTTCGTAATAATTGCCGACTGTTTCTATGGACTTGGTGTATTGGGAAAGCAGATAGTCGATCTTGCTGATCTGCGCGGCTGAATTGGAACCGTCTGACCGCTGTATCCTGAGGTCATTAATGAGCGTATTCCACTCGGCAACTTTCGGCGCCAGTACCGCATTTACGTAGCTGTCGGGGTCGGCAATGTCGCTGGTGATGACGTTCCTGAGGGTCTCGTAGTCGAAAGTCTTCGAATTGATGCCGAAGGTGGTGAAAACATAGTCCCGCGCTGCTGTGTCCTTGAACAAATCATCAACATTGGTGAAGTTTTTTGAAACCGCAGTGAAATAGGCGGTTTCCTGCCGCAGGACGGCGTCGTTGTTCTTGATGGTTTGCTCATAGGTGCCGATCAGGTCGTCAATCTGGCCGGTGGTCTGGACAATCTCGCTGGTTACCGTGTTGCCGAAGTCATAGGCGGCGGCCAGGGTTTTGTATTTGACGTCGGTGAGCCGATTGGCGAAGCTGTCCGTGTCGGTCAGGTCGCTTTCCAGAACCTTGCGGATGAAGGCTTTTGCATATGCCATTTCCTCCAGCCCGTAAGCTTTCATCGCATAGGCGTAGACGCGGTCATCGGCCAGGAACTCATCGACGCTTGTGATCGATCCTATCGTATTGCGGTAGTATTCCGCCTCCCTGTTTACAATCGGGTCAGCCGCCGCGCGGGCAAGGGTTTCGTTGAAATCATTGGTATAAAAAATATAGGACTGATAGCTGGATATCATGGCGCGACCGGAGGTTGTGTTTCCGAATAGCATTCTCGGAAAAGAAATTGCACATGGTTTTCCGGCTCAATCTAGAATCTGCTGCTTGCCCGAAGCTGTCGGTGCGTGGCCCGATATTGGGTCCTTCAATCGCGCAGAATGACTTCGTCACGTCGCATCTCGAATGCGGTCAGCGAGGAGATGAAGTTCATGCCGAGCAGGCTCTGGTCGAGCTTGCCGGGCTCGGCAACGGTAGCGCGCAGATCGAACCGGCTGATTGATCCGATGGTCACCCGGTCGAGCCGTACAGGGGCGGCGCGGGCCTGGCCATTGGCGGTGTTGATGCTCAGGCTGAAGCTGAGATCTGAATCGGAGAAGCCAATCCGCATGGCATCTGCATGCGACAGCGCGATGGTGGTGGCGCCAGTGTCGATGAGAAAGTTCACCGGTTTGCCGTTGATCGAACCCGCGGCTTCGAAATGGCTGTTGAGTGACTTGCGGATCGAGACGGCAAGGCCGTTTTCGTCGGTCAGCATCATCGGCTGCCCCGGCACCAGCCCTGCGAACACGCGCATGGCCACCTCTTTCGCCTGATCCTGGTAAAGCCAACCGGTGGCCAGGCCAAGAATGATGACCACCCAGGTCATCAGGTTTTTCAACAAATCGCCCATGTTGCGTTGCGAGCCGACGATGCCGGCGCCAAGCACTGCGACGATCAGGCCGAGATAGGCGAGGTTGGCGAAATCATCGTTGGGCAGCCCGAACGTAACCCCGCTGTCGTGATTGAATATCAGTATGGCGAGGGCGGCGCCGAGCAGCGCTAGAATGATCACCATTCCGCTCAGTCACCCTGCCGTTCGTGCGCCATCCTGCGCCGTTTGGTTTCGCGCCGCGGTTTGCGCACGACCGTTTCCAGCCGCGCCGGCAAACCATCCATGATCTCACGCCGCAGTTCCGGCGTGTAGCTGGTCCAACTGGCGATCTCGTCGCCGGTGCGACCGCATCCAAAGCAATATTTTGTCTGTGGATCGATCACGCAGACGAGGATGCAGGGCGATTCAATAGTCATGGCTTCTTTCGTACGGCGTCGGGAAACAATGCCCGTTTTATATCGTCCGTTCAGAGCGAAAGGGCAAGGGCGGCAAGGCTGACGGTCTCTGTGATTTGCTGGGTGGCGCCGATGGTGTCGCCGGTATGACCATCAAGGCGCTGGCGCACGATCGTGGTCCATTGCGAAACCGCCAGGGCGATGGCACCGAGACCGAGGAGCGCAGGAACCAGCCCGATTGAAACCAGCACCAGCAGCACAAACAGCCCGCCGCCAAGTCCGAGCGCCCGTTTGACGGCTTGTGTGTCGGGTGCGCCGACGGCCACGGCAACGCCATCATGGCGGGCTGGCGGCAGTTCGTTCCAGTGCCAGGCCATGGCGGTGCGCGAGGCTGCGGCCACAGCCAGCAGGATCAGAAACGTGCTCCAGCCGCCGGCGACCGAGAGAATGATGGTCAGCGCCACCGCGCGCAGTGAAAAGCTGGCCATCAGCGCCAGCACGCCATAAGCGCCGATGCGGCTGTCCTTCATGATCGACAGCATCTGGTCGCGTCCGCCGCGTGCGCCAAAGGCATCGACGGAATCCGCCAGCCCATCCTCATGCAGTGCGCCGGTGACGGCAATCAGCACAATCAGCGCGATCAACGCCGTAAGGGCTGTGTTGGCGCCGAGCCAGGACAGCGCCAGCACCACCAGACCGGGGCACAGCGCAATCACCATTCCGGCTATGGGAAACATGCCCGCCGCCCGCGACAGCGAGCCGTCATGGCCGTCGAAATACCGCGCCGGCATCGGCAGCCGGCTCAGAAATCCGGTGGCGCGGGCGATGTCGTCGAGATGATCATTGAACTGCATTGAACCGCGCCTCCTGCAGACTGCGACACTGGGTGTCGCGAAAAATATTGTCCTTGGCTGATTCGACAATTACACAGGCACGGGTCACACGTCATGCGGCCAGTTCGGCCCCGGGAGATAAAAATGAGTGCCAGCGGTTTGCCTTTCGATGATTTTCGCGAACTCCTGAGCAATTTGCCGGGGCCCGATACCAAGGCGCTGGCTGATGCGCGGGAACGCGACGCGCAATTGACCAAGCCCGCCGGGGCGCTCGGCAGGCTCGAGGAAATCGCCTTCTGGCTTGCGGCATGGACCGGCCGCAAGCCGGCCGTCACCCGGCCACTGGTTGCAATCTTTGCCGGAAACCATGGCGTCACCGCGAAAGGCGTATCGCCGTTTCCTTCCTCGGTGACCGCGCAGATGGTGGAGAACTTCGCTGCCGGTGGTGCGGCAATCAACCAGATTTGTGTCACCCATGACCTGGGCCTGAAGATTTTCGACCTGGCTCTGGATCTGCCAACCGGCGACATATCCGAGGAAGCGGCGATGGATGAACGCACCTGTGCGGCCACCATGGCGTTCGGCATGGAAGCGCTGGCCGGCGGTACCGACCTGTTGTGCATCGGTGAAATGGGCATCGGCAACACCACCATTGCGGCAGCCATTTTTTACGGACTGTACGGTGGATCCGCCGCCGACTGGGTTGGGCCCGGCACCGGGTCAGAAGGTGAAGTGCTGGCACGCAAGATTGCTGCGGTGGAAGCCGCCGTCGCGCTTCACAAGCCACATCTGAATGACCCGATGGAAGTCTTGCGCCGTCTCGGCGGTCGCGAGATCGCGGCCATGGCCGGCGCCATTCTGGCGGCGCGGATGGAGCGCATTCCCGTACTTATCGACGGCTACGTGGCGACGGCGGCAGCGGCAGTGTTGCATGCGGCCAACCCGCAGGCGCTCGATCATTGCCTGATTGCTCATGTCTCGGCCGAGCCGGGCCACATGGCGGCGATCGAAAGGCTTGGCAAGACGCCGCTGCTGGCGCTGGGCATGCGGCTGGGTGAGGGCACCGGTGCGGCGCTTGCTGCGGGTATCGTCAAGGCTGCGGCGCAATGCCATTCGGGCATGGCGACTTTTGCCCAGGCCGGCGTGTCGGCCAAGGACTGAGGTTCTGTGATCAAAAAGGCCTCTGGTAAAGGAGAGTAATCGCGCGTCTTAGCGAAAGGCGCGCTTTTTCTTCTGGGCCGCGCCCGGCAGGCCCTCGACCGGGGCCATGCTTTCAAGCACGCGTTCGCGCGGCAGGATGGCGATGCCTTCGGTGCCTTCGCGCAGTTTCGATTTGAACACGAACTCTCCGCCGTGCTTGGCCAAAATCGCCTGGACGATCGGCAGCCCCAGGCCGGTGCCTTGCTCGGCGCTCTTGATGGCGATCGAGCCCTGACCGAAGGCCGATAGCACCACCGGGATTTCCTCCTCGGCAATGCCGGGTCCGTTGTCCTTGATGGCAAGATATTGGCCGCCGCCGGCGGTCCAGCCGAGCTTGACACGGATCTCGCCACCGGGTGGGGTGAATTTGACCGCGTTTGACAACAGGTTGAGGATTACCTGGCGCATTGCCTTTTCATCCGCCCAGACCATCGGCAGGTTTTTTTCAAAGGCCTCGACGATGCGGATGTTCTTGCTGCGCGCCTTGAGCTGGACCAGACCGATGCAATCCTCGGCAATATCGGAGAGTGCCAGCGCATTTTCGTTGAGATCGTACCGTCCCGCCTCGATGCGGGAGAGGTCGAGAATTTCGTTGATCAGGTTGAGCAAGTGCTGACCTGAGCGATGTATGTCGCCGACATATTCCTTGTAGCTGTCGTTGGCGATCGGACCCAGGACCTCACCGGCCATCACCTCGGAAAAGCCGAGGATGGCGTTGAGCGGTGTTCTAAGCTCGTGGCTCATCGAGGCCAGGAAGCGCGATTTGGCGAGATTGGATTCCTCGGCGCGGCGACGAGCTTCGTCGGAGACTGACTTGGCTACTTCCAGTTCGGCAATCAGATCGTCCTTTTCGGTCTGAAATCCGAGCATCTTGACATTGGTCGTGTAGAGCCGCTGCGCCATGAACAGGAAGAAAAGTGCTGCCGCAGCGATCATCGCCAGCACCGAAATATCGGCGGCATCGCGGCTGATGCCGGCGCGCAGAGCCAGCGCTAGCACCGGAGGGATAACAGCGAAATACAAGGCAAACCGCAGGGCGAAGGTGGTCATGGTGGTGGCCGCCAGCGCGATCAGCAGAACCGCTGATTTGTAGAATATGAAGGTGTCAGCCTGGCAGGTGGTGCAGCTCTGGTAGGCAAACAGCGCCCAGCACAGGCCAATGGCCGCATAAATGGCAAGAAAGCGCCGCCGCCAGCGAATTATGACTTCCTCATCTGAATGACTGCGCGAGGCCCGCCGTGCCATCAACACCAGTCCGGCATAGACGAACAGGGTCAACAATGCCCAGGCCAGCAGCCAGATGGCTTCATCGAACCAAAGGCCGCCAACGGCTGCGAAGATCACCAGAATCGGCGCGGCCGCAGCACCCTGGAGCACGGCGTTGATGTGCAGCCGGATTAACTCGAAATCGAAAGCAGGCGGAATTTCACGACCATGCTGCAACCGTTCGCGGGTAGCGCGCACGGTTTTGACCATCGCCGCGTTCTTGTGAATGCGCGAGCGATCGACAATATTCTTGTCGGTCATGGTCTGGGAGCTCAACGGTAGGCTTTCCGAATGGTTTGAACTGATGCCTGAATCTAAAGATCAAAGTTTAAGAACTTGTTTGCATTTGGCGGTTCAGGCACGCCTGCCGGCTTGAGCCTTGGCCGCGAATAGGGTCATTTGCGCAGATGGCTTTTGGACGACGGATCAGGCGGCGGTCGCGGCCGCTTCGGCGCAAGATCGGCGATGCGGTTGTGGTGGTGGCAATATTGGCCGGCGCGACCCTGCTCGCCGCACGCCTCGAACGTTATTCCCAGCCCGAAATTTCCGGCGTGGCACGAGTGGTTGACGGCGATAGTCTGGCTATCGGCAAAAGACGGCTGCGGCTTATGGGAATTGATGCGCCTGAAATTGCGCAAAATTGCAGGCGCGACGGGCGCGATTATGATTGCGGGGTCGAGGCTGCGACCTATTTGCGCGGGCTCGTGGGCGCTAACCCGGTTGACTGCCGAGCTGAGGGGGTTGACCGTTATGGTCGTGATCTGGTGCGCTGCATTGCTGGTGGAAAGGATCTCAACGAGGCGATGGTCCGCGCCGGCCATGCAGTGGCGTTCGGCGACTATAGGGTCGCCGAGGCGGCGGCGCGCAAATCCCGTTCAGGCGTGTGGGCGGGCGAATTCGACCCGCCGAAACAGTGGCGGGCAGTGCATGGCGGGCTGGATGAGGATTGGCACGTGGGATTTGGCCCAGTTCTGGCTTTCCTGCGGCATTTGTTTGGTGTCTGATCGGTTCAGGATAACGGGAGAATATTGAAGATGAAATTATATGATGGTGGCCGTGCGCCCAACCCGCGCCGGGTATCGGTGTTCTTGGCGGAAAAGGGCATCGAGGTGGAGAGGGTGCCTGTGGATATGGGCCAGATGGGGCACAAATCCGCTGAGGTGACCAGCCTCAACCCTCTGCAGCGCTTGCCTGTGTTGGTCCTCGATGATGGCACAGTGCTGACTGAATCGGTGGCGATCTGCCGCTATTTCGAGGAATTGCATCCGCAGCCGCCGCTGATGGGCCTTGATGCCCGCGACAAGGCCATTGTCGAGATGTGGAGCCGGCGGATGGAGCTGCACTATCTCGCATCGGTGGCGGCGGCCTTCCGCCACACCCATCCGGCGATGAAAGAGTGGGAGATGCCGCAGCTTCCCGAATGGGGTGAGGTCAATCGGCCCAAGGCGCTCGCGTTTCTCGAACTGCTCGATACCGAACTGGCGGACCGTAAATTCATTGCCGGCAACCGCTACACGATTGCCGACATTACCGGCATGATCGCTTTTGATTTCATGAAGCCGGCCCGCATCGATCGGCCTGAACACCTCAAGAACGTCATGCGTTGGTACAGCGAGGTTTCTTCGCGGCCGAGCGCCAAGGCATGAGCCAGCCCTTTGAAGATCGCCATGAGCCGGATGCCAGACTTGCTGCCCTGCTGGCCGAGATCGCGGCTTGTCGGATTTGCCGCGACACGCCGCTGGGCGGGCCAGAAAAGGCGTTACCCCACGAACCGCGGCCGGTCTGCACTGCGTCTTCGCGCGCCTCGGTGCTGATTGCCGGTCAGGCGCCCGGCACCCGGGTTCACGCCAGTGGGCGGCCGTTTACCGACCCCTCAGGCGACCGTCTCAGGGATTGGTTGGGGGTGAGTGAAGCGCAATTTTATGATCCGGACAATTTCGCCGTCGTGCCAATGGGGTTCTGTTTTCCCGGTCTTGATGCCAAGGGCAGCGATCTGCCGCCACGCCGCGAATGTGCCCCTGCCTGGCGCGACAGGCTGATGGCGGCGATGCCGCAGATCAAGCTGATCCTGGTCATCGGCCAGTACGCGCATGCCTGGCATCTGGGGCCGTTGCGGCGCAAGACCCTGACCGAGACGGTGCAGGAGTGGCGCTCTATCCTCAGCGCCAGCGAAGCCGATTGCCCGGTCATGCCGCTGCCGCACCCTTCCTGGCGCAACAGCGGCTGGATCCGCAAGAATCCCTGGTTCGAAGCGGAGCTCTTACCGGAACTCAAGCGTCGGATATCTGTGCTGGTTTCGTCGCAATAGGGAATTGTATCCTACGTAGTTGGCGTCTCGAAGAAAAAATTCTTTGTGGTGACGTCGCCGGAGCTATATCAGGGGTTCTATTCCTGATGTCGGAGACCGCCATGGACCGCCTTGACCGAAAAATACTTCGCCTTCTGCAAGAAGACGCCACCCTGGCCGTGGCCGAGATCGCCAAAAAAGTCGGGCTGTCGACCACGCCCTGCTGGCGCCGTATCCAGAAGCTCGAAGAAGACGGGGTGATCAAGCGGCGGGTGGCGCTGCTCAATCCGGTGGCCGTCAACGCCAAGGTGACCGTGTTCGTATCGATCCGCACCAATTCTCATTCCAACGAGTGGCTCAAGCGCTTTTCCGAAGTGATCAGCGACTTCACCGAGGTGGTCGAGTTTTACCGGATGAGCGGCGATGTCGATTACCTGCTGCGCGTGGTCGTGCCCGATATTGCGGCCTACGATGCTTTCTACAAGCGGTTGATCGCCAAGATCGAAATTCGTGACGTGTCATCTTCCTTCGCCATGGAGCAGATCAAATACACCACCGAACTGCCGCTCGATTACCTGGTGCTTGCCAAGGATAATGGCTGAGCCCGAAGACTCCGGTCGCCTGATCACCGGCGAATTCCGCGGGTTGATGTCATATGCGGTGATTATGATGTATGCTGGAACATAACCGGAGGAATCGACATGAAAAAGCTGCTCGCCGCCACCGCCGCGATCGTCTGCCTGGCAGGACCTGCTACCGCTGCGGGTGATGACGTGAAGACCCATGTAAGCGACGCCAGTTTTGCCGATGTCATGGGCGGTATCGAAAACGCCATCGTCAACCGCGGCTACACCATCGATTATCACGGGTTTATCGGTGAAATGCTCAAGCGCACCGCCGCCGATGTCGATGCCGAAAAGCCGCTTTACAAGGAGGCGGAATTTGTCAGCTTCTGTTCGGCGGTGATGTCACGCAAGGTGATGGAGGCCGATATCAGCGATATCGCTTATTGTCCCTACGTGGTGTTCGCCTATGAGGCGGAGAGCGACCCCGGCAAGGTCGTGGTGGGCTACCGGACGCTGCCAAGTGGTGGCCCGCGCGATGACGTCAACGCGTTGCTTGGCGAGATCATCAAGGACGCAGCCGAGGGATTCTGAACCTCCGGGCTGGTCTGAGAGCGGGAAATTTGACGAAATGCTTATGCCGGGCGCTGTTTGTTTTTCAGCCGCGCCCGCACCTTGTCGCTCGACAATTCTCGAAATGCATCCTTGCCGATCCAGCGTGCGTTTCTGTCGTCTGAGGCAGTCAGCGTTCGGGCACAGTCCAGCGCCGGGTCATGAAGGGGAATCGAGCGCTTGCCGATCTGTCTCAGCGCCCAATTGACTGCTTTCCTGACGAAATTCCGCGGATCGGTGGCGTGCCGCTCAATCAACGGCAGGAAGCCAAGAAAAACGGCGTCGTCGCGCTGTTTGAGATGCACCGCACCCCAGGCGATCATGGCGAAAGCTGTGCGGCGGACGAATTCACGCTCGTCGGTGGCGAATTCCTGCACAAGCACATCAAGATGACCCGCCTCGACGAAGAGATCGGACGCCTGATCAACGATTTCCCAGCTGTTGAAATCGGCAGCCATGGCGCGGGCGCGGGGCAGGTCGAGTCTATCGGGTTCGTCGGTAAACATTGCCAGCAACCGAGCCTCGCGCCAGTCGCTATCCCACAGTTCCAAGGCGCGGGCGTGGTTGCGGCCCAGGGTTTTCGCAAAGGGCCGCAGTTCTGCGTTGCTGATGCCGAACGCCTTGTCTGTTTGATGCCGAAACGGGCCATGCCGGCGCGGTTTTCCGCCGAGGCGCGGGCGTCGAGCCACGCCAGAACCTCGGCGACCGTGAAAGCGGCATTGGCCGGGGGACGGCGTGGCGCCATGTTATTTTTCCAGGCGTGCCAGCAGCGCCGAGGTATCCCAGCGGTTGCCACCCATCGCCTGAACTTCGGCGTAGAACTGATCAACCAGCGCGGTAACCGGAAGCGTGGCGCCGTTACGGCGAGCCTCACTCAGCACGATGTCGAGATCCTTGCGCATCCAGTCAATGGCAAAGCCGTGCTCATACTCACCGGCATTCATCGTCTTGTGGCGGTTTTCCATCTGCCAGGAGCCGGCGGCGCCCTTGGAAATCACCTCGATCACCTTGTTGATGTCGAGCCCGGCCTTCTTGCCGAAATGGATACCTTCGGAAAGTCCCTGAACCAAGCCGGCGATGCAGATCTGGTTGATCATCTTGGTAAGCTGGCCGCTGCCGACCGGCCCCATCAGGCCAACCATGCGGGCATAGGTGTCGATCACCGGCCGGGCCTTGTTAAAAGTTGCCTCGTCGCCGCCGACCATGACCGTCAATACGCCGTTTTCAGCGCCTGCCTGGCCACCTGAGACCGGGGCATCAAGAAAGCCGCATTCCTTGTCGGCGCAGGCGTCGGCGAGTTGTCGCGCCACTTCTGCCGATGCGGTGGTGTTGTCGACCAGGGTGGCGCCTTGCTTCATGCCGTGCAGTGCGCCGCCAGAAGCCAGGGTGACGGCGCGCAGATCGTCGTCATTGCCGACGCAGGTGAAGACGAAATCGGCACCTTTGGCGGCGTCGGCGGGAAGGTCGCAAGCGGTGCCGCCGAACTCCTCGGCCCATTTGTGGGCTTTTGCGGCGGTGCGGTTGTAAACCCGCAGCTCATGGCCGCCCTTGTTCTTCAGGTGTCCCGCCATGGGGTAGCCCATAACGCCAAGACCGATGAATGCCACTGTTGCCATTTCGCCTATCCTTTTGTCACAAATACACTTTACGCCTGACCTGATTGCACGTTACGTAAATTGGGTCGGGAGCCTGTCAGGAGGGACATAAACCAATGATGCGGATCGTCAAAGGGCTTATCAAGCTCATAATTGTCGCAACGCCGCTCGTGGTGATTGCAGTGGGCGTGGCCATGTTGTGGCTGTCGCGGTCGCAGGCACCGGTAAATGGCACGCTGGCGATCGCCGAAATTGGCGGCGAGGTAACGATCACGCGGGATAAAAATGGGGTACCGCACATCAAGGCACCGACCCGCGCCGATGTTGCCGCAGGCCTGGGGTTCGTGCATGCGCAAGAGCGGCTGTGGCAGATGGAAGTCAGCCGCATGGCGGGCAAGGGGCGGCTGTCGGAAATGTTCGGCGACGCCACGGTTGGAACTGACATCTGGCTCAGAACGATGGCGATCGATGAGGCGGCGGAGGCGTCGTTGGGCGTCATGGACCCCGAGACCATGGCGATGCTGGAAGGCTATGCGCGCGGTGTCAACGCCTGGATGGCGCGCGAACCGCGGGCGTTTTCATCGCGGTTGCCACCGGAATATCTGATCCTGGGGTATGAACCCGAACCTTGGGCGCCGGTTGATACGCTGATTGCGGTGAAAATGATGTCGATTTCGCTCGCCGCCAATCTTGGCGAGGAGGCGATGCGGCTTGGCTTTGCACGGCTTGGCTTTGACGAGGCCGAAATGGCAGACCTGCTGCCCTATCTTGACGTTGACAACCCGCCTGCGATGCCGGACCTGACTGAGTTGCTGGGGTTGGAGAAGGGCGAGATCGGGGCCGATCTCACCACAGCCGACGCGTCGGCATCATTTGCTGAAATTGACGGCATGCTTGGCACCGGCGCCTCCAACAACTGGGTGATTTCCGGTGAGCGCACTGCATCGGGCAAGCCGATACTCGCCAATGATCCGCATCTGGGGCTGATGGCGCCATCGATCTGGTATCTGGCGCATCTCGAGGTAGTGGAAGAGTATGACGAGCCGCGTCACCTGATCGGGGTGACGCTGCCGGGCACGCCGGTTGTCCTTCTCGGGCGTGGTAATGACATTGCCTGGGGCTTCACCAATACCGCCACAGACGCTCAGGACGTGTTCATCGAGCGCGTCAATCCGGACAACCCGGAGGAATATCTGACCCCCACCGGCTGGACCCCATTCGGCCAACAAGAGGAAACCATCAAGGTGCGTGGCGGCGAAGCGCAAAGCTTCACCCGGCGCTGGACCCGGCATGGTCCGGTGTTTCCCGCGAGCTACAAGAATTTTGACAAGTTGTTGCCCGACAACATGGTGGCGGCGCTGCAATGGGTGGCGCTGGCCCATGACGACACCACGGCGTCGATTGCCCCACGGCTGTTTGACATGCGCAGTGTCGAGGACTTCCAGGAAGGTTTCGATGTGTTCGTGACGCCGATGCAGTCGATGGTGGTGGCCGATGCCGCCGGCACTATTGGCTTGGTGGCGGCGGGCAGGGTACCACAGCGCGATCCCGCCAACCGGCTGATGGGCAGGGCGCCGGCGCCGGGTTGGAACGCGATCTACGACTGGCGCGGCTACGCGCCCTACCGGGCAGTTCCACGGCAAACCAATCCGGAAAGCGGGCTGATTGCCACCGCCAACACCAAGATTGTCGGTCCGGACTATCCGCTGCACCTGACGTTTGACTGGGATGAACCCTACCGGCAGCAGCGGATCGAGACGCTGATCAATGACGCGGTTGCGCTGCAGACGCAGGAAATGTCGCGTGACGTGCAGGCCGACATCTTCTCGCCGGCCTTTGCCGAGCTGAAGCCGCGGATGCTGAAAATGCTGGAAGGCAAGGCGCTGAGCGACAGCGAACGGCAGATGGCTGACAAACTCGCCGGCTGGGACAGCACGATGGCCCGAGACCAGGCCGAACCGCTGATTTTTACTGCCTGGTTGCGACAGGCGATGATCAGGACCTTCGAGGACGATCTGGGCATCACCTTCAGGGACTGGTTCAAGGCGCGCGGCAAGGTGATGGTGCGGCTGCTCGATGACGAGGCGGCGCGCAACTGGTGCGACGTCAAGGGCACGGACGAAGAGGAAACCTGCGACCAGATCATGGCCGAGGCGTTTTCCGCAGCCATCGCCGAACTGTCGGAACGTTATGGCGAGGACGCGTCGTCGTGGCGCTGGGGGACTGCGCATTATGCCAAGGGCGCGCACCGTCCGTTCAGCGAAGTAGGCCTGCTCAGGCGCTTCTTCAATGTCGAGGTGGAAAGCGGTGGCGGGCCGTTCACGCTTGATCGCGGCCGCACCCAGCTGCAGGATGACGCCGATCCCTATGCCAACACCAATGCGGCGAGCTATCGCGGTATTTTCGATCTGTCAGATCTCGACAATTCGACCTACATCCAGACCACCGGCCAGTCGGGCAATGTGTTTTCACGCCATTACAGCGATTTTGCACAGACATGGGCCGATGTGCAATCGATCGAGATTCCGGCCACGGATGTGGCGGAGCCGGAAGGGGTGTGGACGCTCAGCCCGGAGTGAGGTGTGAATTCGGACGGACGTTGTACCAAGCGGACCTGGTTGATATAAACCGATTAGATATCTGAATTGGTGCCGTCGCATGCTGGGCATGCACCCAATTACATTACAGGCCCGCGGACCTTTCTCATTCGGCATCTTGTTCCAGGTCCGTGGGCAGGCAGAAGCGAGATTGTTATGAGCAACATGACCCCAATCCCTTTTCATGACGGACACTCCATCCCGCAGCTTGGCTTCGGCATCTGGCAAGTCCCGCAAGAAAAAGCCGCCGTCGCTGTGGAAAGCGCGCTTCGCACCGGATACCGGTTGATCGACGGCGCCTACATCTATGGCAATGAAGTCGGGCTGGGCGAGGGGCTCAAGCGGTCGGGCGTTCCCCGTGAAGAAGTCTTTATCACCACCAAGGTCTGGAACGCAGATCACGGTCGCGACAAGGCCCGCGCCTCGGTTGAACGAAGCCTGAAGAATATCGGCGTGGATCAACTTGACCTGATGCTGATCCACTGGCCGGTGCCGAGTCAGGATCTCTATGTCGAGACCTGGAAGGCGTTGATCGAGATGCGCAATGAAGGGCTTACGCGTTCCGTCGGCGTGTCGAATTTCAACGCCGATCATCTGGCCCGGATCATTGAAGCGACCGGCGAGGCACCGGTGCTCAACCAGATCGAGATCAATCCGCAGTTGCAGCAACCGGAATTGCGGGCCGTGTGCGAAGCCCACAAGATCGTGCCGCAAGCCTGGACTCCATTGGGTGGTGGGCACTCCTTCGATGCCAAGCAAATTCAGGCGGCGGCGCAGCGAACCGGCAAGAGCCCGGCGCAAATCATCCTGCGCTGGCACATCCAGCTTGGACATGCGGTGATCACGCGCTCGGTCAATCCCGGCCGTCAGGCGGAAAATCTCGATGTGTTTGATTTCACTCTCACCGACGACGAGATGAGCGCGATTTCAACGCTCGACGTGGGCCTGCGCTGCGGCCCCGATCCCTCGGTGTTCAAAATGACGTAAGCCGCGCTTTATCTCGCGCGCTCTTGAGGCAATAGACAGAGGCCGGTCAACGGCCGGCACGGTAGGACGCGGGCAATGAACGTTGCCCGCATCCTGTTCGTTCCAGAGGACTACGCGGCGTCAGCGGCGTCCATCCGGCGCGCCAGCAGACGCATGCGCGAGAAGAATTCGCCGCGGTCGACATAGCAGCCGTGCAGGTGCCGATAGCCGGTCGACGGATCAAACGCATCGCGGCCGTGAAGCACCCGGCGATTTTCAAACACCACCATCTCGCCCGCTTTCAGCTTCAGCGTCAGGCGGTATTTCGGATCCCGTGTTCTGGCCATGAAAGCGCGGTAGGCGCGGTAGTAGCCTGGCATGATGTCGGGGCTCATGTCGAATATTCCAGCCAGATGGGCGTTGTAGCGGATTTCGATGATCTCTCCTGCGGTATCAAGCGTGATTACCGGCTCATGCACCTGGATATCGACCTCATCGTCATGAAAGCGGAAGGGAATGGGCACCTCGCTGAGCAGGCGGAAGGCGTCCGGATCTTCGCTGCGAAGATCCTCAGCCATGGCAAACCCGTCGGCAAAGATAGATCCTCCGCCTGTGGCCTCATTGGCGAGGCAATGCAGAAACTGGTAGCCGGGCGGCACCTCCTGGTTGGGTAGATCCGTGTGCAGCGGCAGGGCGACAGAGGTATAGGCCAGATTGTTCGGATCGGGCTTATTGATCACTTCGAACGTGGTGCCGAAATTGGTCTGGCGCAAAAAGCCGATCCGCTCGGCCAGATCCACGCCGGCGCCAACCCGATCTTCCAGATGCTCGACTATGGAAAGGCCCAGGGTGGCGGTGTCGTGCATCCAGGAATTGAGCGCATTGTCATCCACGGCGATCTGCGCCGCCTTGTGCCGCGGAATGCCGGACGCACCGAGGTTGCTTCGCCACAGTCTTGGCGAAAGCGCACCGGGATCAGCTTCCTGCTGGCCGGGGCGATGGGCATTCAAAAGCAACACCGGCATGTGGCTGACATGACCGTCAGCATAGGTGAGTTTAGCCGTGTCAGCGTCAAGACGCGCCGAGGTGAGGACCGGGGCTTCATCAAGCGTGAGCAGATCCAGTATCCGTTCATGGGTTTGCGGGTGCTGCCCGGAAGGGCAATTGTCGCGCAGCCAGATGGTTGGGTACTCAGTCGAGGCGCCGTCCGTCCAGGTCACGACAAGCGTGTCTGCACGGACCGTAAGGTCTGTTAACATCATAGAAATTCCAGATTGTTTCAGGTGGCAGGTTCGGTCACCAGCTTTGATAAGCAGGGATCGATCACAAGGACGCTCAACGGCCGGGGGGAGGCCACCAGCCTTGAGTCTTGCCATAGACCGCGCCGATGGCGCGGCCGCCGAGTGAAACATCTGAATTCATGCCGCGATGCTACGCGGCCAACCATCGGCGGGCAAGCGGCGTGTTGTTCTATTTCTTCCGGGCGATGAACAGGTGCCCGGCGATCGGCGCTCCCTGTTCGTGGCGGACGATGATATCGCCGGCCTCGATCAGTTCAAACCCGGCCGTATCAAGAGCCACGCGTACATAATCAAGCTGGTGTGCGAAGCGCTGAAAAGCGCCGACGGTGTAGGGGCGGCCGTCGAACTCGATCTCGGGCAGGGTCTCGCTGGAAAAACAGAACAGGGCGCCGGGTGCCGCGTTTTTCGCTGCAGCGGCGAACAAGGGTTCGAGCGCACCGAGATAGGGCAGCACATCGGTGGCGGCGATCAGGTCGAACGGCTCGTCGTCATTGTCGTCGAGATAGTCGACTGCATCGGCGACATAGAGCGTGTCGTAGAGGCCCTTTTCATGGGCGATCTCGACCATGTTTTCGGCCAGATCGATGCCGGTGGCGTCGTCGACCATGTCTTCGAGCGCGTCACCTGTGAGCCCTGTGCCGCAGCCAAGATCGAGCATCCGCTCGAAGCTGGTGTGGCCGAGTTCGCTCAACCGCTGCCTGAGCAGCATCGGCACGTGATAGCCCAGATCTTCAACCAGTACCTTGTCGAACACTTCCGCATGCTGGTCGAACAGGGTGGCGACATAGGCTTCGGGCGCGCGTTCGGGCACGTCACCGCGCTTCATCGAGGCCAGCCGCACCGCAGCGCCGCCGTGATCTTCGGGATCGAGGATGAGAACTTCGGCGTAAGCCTTTGCAGCGGAATCGAAATCGCCGGCCTTCTCGAGCTTGAGTGCGCGGTTGTAGGCCTCGGCAAGGGCGTCGTCTTCGGTCTTGGCCATCGGGGCCTCCTGTGGGATTTGCGGCTGGTATCGGCCAAAGGCGCGCGCGCCGCAAGTCTGAAATCACACGGTCAGGCGATCAGCCACTACGGACAGTTACCGTTTGAGGTGACGGGTCAGGCGCTGTTCGAGCAGTTGCCAGACGTTGCGCAACGCTTCGACGATGATGAGATAGAGTACTGCCGCCCAGATATAAGTCTGGAAATCGAAGGTGCGGGAATAGGCCCGTCGGGTTTCGCCCATCAGGTCGAACACGGTGACGATGGCGGCGATCGCCGATCCCTTGATCATCAGGATGATCTCGTTGCCGTAAGGCCTGAGCGCGACGATCATGGCCTGGGGCATGATGATCAGGCGGAAGGTCTGGAATTTGGTGAGACCAAGGGCTTCTGCGCCCTCGTGCTGGCCGCGCGAAACACTTTCGATGGCGCCACGCAGGATCTCTGCCTGATAAGCGGCGGTATTGAGCGTGAAGGCGAACAGCGCGCAGTTCCAGGCGTCGCGGAAGAAGCCCCAGAGGCCGACCGCTTCGAATTGTTCGCGGAAGCTGCCGAAACCGTAATAGATCAAGAACAGTTGCGCGATCAGCGGAGTGCCGCGGAAGAAATAGACATAGCCATAGGCGAGCGAAGAGACAATTTTGTTCGATGACATCCGCCCGAACGCGATAGGCACCGACAGGAATGCGCCCAGCGTGATAGAAATCCCCACCAGAGTGAGTGTCGTGCCCAGCCCGGCGATGAATTTCGGGCCATAGGTGGTGATCTTGTCGATGTCCCAGGCGTCGATCAGCCACAGCACCAGGGCGATGCCGCCGATGATCCACAGGCCCAGCAGCGAGGCGCCGAAAATCTGCATCCGGGACCAGCGAAAGGCGCTGGCGGGAGGCGCAGGCTGCGGTGGAATCAGGGTCTCGACGGCGCTCATTGGCTTACTCCGGAACGGCGAACGCGGGTCTCGATCTTGGAGAATGCCACGGAAGAGACCATTGCCAGCGCCAGGTAGAGCAGGCAGGCTATGCCATAGAAGAAAAAGGCTTCCTTGGTGACCTTGGCGGCGACACCGGACCAGCGCAGCGTGTCGCCGAGCCCGATGACCGAGATCAGGGCGGTGTCCTTGAGCAAGATCATCCACAGATTACCAAGCCCGGGCAGGGCGATGCGGACCAGCTGCGGCAGTACGATCAGCCGCATGGTCTTGCCGTTGTGCAGGCCAAGCGCGTTGCCGGCCTCATACTGCCCCTTGGGGATCGCCTTGAATGCCGATGACAACACTTCCGAGGCATAAGCTGAAAACACCAGCGACAGTGCGACCGTGCCGGCGACAAAGGAATTGATGTCAAAGCCGCGTTCGTAGCCAAGCGCCAGCGCAACTTCGCGGACGGCAATCTGCAAGCCGAAATAGATCATGAAAATGGTTAAAAGCTCGGGCAGACCGCGAAAGATGGTGGTGTAGATATTGGCGGCTATCTTGAGCGAGCGCACCGCGCTTTGCTGCGCCAGCGAGAGAAACAGGCCGATCATCAGCCCGATCGGCAATGTGCATAGCGAGAGCGTCAGAGTGACGAAGAACCCTCTGGCCACCTCGTCGCCCCAGCCTGTGTCACCGCACGACAGAAGCGAACTTTCGGGAAGCAGGTTGAGAAAACCCACCGGTCCGCAAAATGGATCAAGCAGCGATACCAGCGCGTACAGTTGTTCTCCCAGCGATGCCGTCGATTCCATGCCATCCCCTGTTCATGCCGCGTTGATCGCGGTCTTGAAGCGAAAACGGCGGACGAAATTCGCCCGCCGTTCCGTCAGTTGATCATATCAGCGGATCAGATCCGGTCATTCGCCGTAGACATCAACGTCAAAATACTTGTCGTTGATGGTCTTGTAGGTGCCGTTTTCGCGGATCGCGACAATTGCGGCGTTGAACATGTCACGCAGTTCGGTTTCGCCCTTGCGGATGGCAATACCGGCGCCTTCGCCATTAATCACCAGATCCGGGGTCAGCGTGCCGAGCAGCTTGCAGCAGGCGCCGTCGTCCGTTTTCAGCCATTCGCCAAGCACGATGACGTCGTCGATGACGGCGTCGATGCGGCCCGAGCCGATGTCCAGCTTGTACTCGTCAGGCGTCGGATAGAGCTTGAGTTCGGCGGAGGGCAGCTTTTCCTCGGCATAGTTGGAGTGCGTGGTCGATGACTGCGCGCCCAGCATCTTGCCCGCGAGTGCCGCGTCGGTAGCCTCAGTGATCGTGCTGTCCTTCGGCACGGCGATGGCCGGCGGAGTGTTGTAGTACTTGTTGGTGAAGTCGACCTTTTCCTTGCGCTCTTCGGTGATCGACATCGAGGCGATGATAGCGTCGAACTTGCCGGCCAGGAGAGCCGGAATGATGCCGTCCCAGTCCTGAGTGACGAATTCGCATTCGACCTTCATTTCGTCACACAGCGCCTTGGCGATATCGATGTCGAAACCGACCAGACTGCCATCGGATTCAAGATTGTTGAACGGCGGGTAAGCGCCTTCGGTGCCGATGATGACCTTTTTCATTTCGCTGTGGCTGGCGGCGTGTGCCGCGCCCATGGAAACTGCCAATGCGACAGCCGAAACTGCCAGGGCGATACGTCTGGAAATATGCATAAGAGTCCTCTCCGTTTACGGGCTTGCGGATTATTGTTCCGCATTCCGCTTGTTCGCGGGTGTTGTATTCCGCGCTGGGGGGATACTCCCACTGTTTTATCGGCGATTGCAATAGGAAATGGAGGCTTACCAAACGTCAGGGCAGGTAAGCCTGTTGATATCATCCCGCCAGCTGCTCAAACGCGGGGATTTGCGCGGCGGCGCGGGCACGGATGGCGAGCGAAATGATGTTGACGAATGGGGCGAGATCCGCTGTTTTCCCTAAAGTCGACGTCTGTATTTTTCGCCCATTCGACAAAAGCGCCATGCTCCGATTGCCGCTATCGGAAAGATGGGCACCGAGGCCCGCGGGAGAGCGCTGCGGCAAGGATGCCGCCGGCAATCCTTATGCGGTTGGTTCGATTGCGTGGGCGGTCGCAGCAATACTGCGTTCCACCTTGAGCACGTAAAGGGCTGCGAGTACGCCAAGAATTGATGATGCCAGCATCGCCAGGATGAGTGGGTAAGGGCCGGTTTCCACTGACAGGATTGCGCCGACCAGCGAGGCCATCGCCGCACCACCGCCAATGATCATGGCGCCGCCCATTCCCGAGGCGGATCCGGCGAGCTGTGGCCGGACACTGACGATACCGGCATTGGCGCTTGGCAGGGTGACGCCATTGCCGAGGCCGATCAGCAGGATCGGACCGAAGAATGAAATCGGATGCCATAGGCCCGCCAGAAACATCAGCAATGAGATTGCCATCCCGGCAGTGGCAATCAAGCCGCCGCTGATCATCATCCGGTTGATACCGATGCGACTGGCATAGCGGCCGGAAATGAAGTTGCCGACCATGTAGCCGATTGCCACGAATACCAGATAGAAGCCCAGTTCGCTTGGGGTCATGCCGAGAATTTCGGTGGCAACAAACGGGCCGCCACCGAGAAAGGAAAAGAACGCCCCTGAGGCAAAGGTGGCAGTCAGCGTGTAGCCCCAGAACCGGCGCGAACGGGCTAGTTCTGGATAGGCGCCGAACTGCCTGAGCATACTTTTAGAGCGGTGCTGATTGGTCTCGCCCAGATCGGCGGCGGCAAGCGCCAGCACGGCGAGACCGACCAGAAACAGCACCACGAAGGTCGACTGCCAGCCGAACAGTTCGTCCAGCACGCCGCCAAGCGCTGGGCCGATCATCGGTGCAATTGTCATTCCCATCGTCACATAGCCGATCATCGACGCTGCCTGGTCCGTGTCGACCACGTCGCGGATGATCGCCCGCGAAAGCACCAGGCCGGAAACCACGCTGGCCTGGAGCATGCGGATGACGAGAAAGCTCTCGACTGTCGGTGCAAGCGGAATCAGAGCCGTAGCGACAAGAAAAATCACCAGGCTGACCAACATCACCGGGCGACGGCCATAGCGGTCAGACAGCGGCCCGATCAGCAGTTGCAAGATGGCGGTGAACCCGAGATAGCCGGAGACCGCCAGCTGTACCAGCGCGTAATCCGCGTGGTAGTGGGTGGCGATTCCGGGCAGGGACGGCAAGAACAGGTTCATGTTCAATGCACTCAAACCCGATATTACCACCAGGGTGACGATATGCGGTGGCGTCGTGCGATCGAGGAATTTGGAATTGTTCATGGGAATCGTCTTGTGTCCTCATGCACCGCGTTGCAAATGTAATCAGGAATGTCGAGATCGCCAATTCTTCGGGTCCGTGTGGCCTATGCGATGATATTGGTTCGAGCTTGACTTGGGCATTACTTGTCTTGTTGCAGCTTGGATTTAGTATTGTCAAAATTTACATGTAATTTCTAATATGATACGTTTTTACCGCTAGCGGAGGAACTTATGCCGGGCGATGAGATCATCGATCAATGCCCATTCTGCAATGCCCCATGGGGTGTATGCGGTCATGCGTTGCTGCTTGCCGAGTGGGAAGCCGACGCGCTTGCCCGCGAATTGCAAGCCTCTGGCGAACAAAATCGCGCGCGCGCGGCCGGGGATAGCGACAAGAGGCTCAAGCCGACGAATGCCAGTGGCACCGGGCAAGCCCGCTAGCGGCCCGAATCTGCCTTCGACTCCCGAATTCACGGCGAATGGCGCGGCGGGGCGCGGCTTGCCGGTTTGTCGCTGCTCTTTTTGACGTGTTCGCGGTAGAGCGTGTAGAGCCCGGACCCAATGACGATGACTCCGCCGATTGCCATGTAGATATCAGGAACTTCGCCAAACACCAGATATCCCAGCAACACCGCCCAGATCAGGCCGGTATAGCGGAACGGAGCGATGAAGGAGATGTCGCCCTCGCGCATTGCCATGATGATGCACTGGTAGCCGACCAGCACCAGGCAGGCGGCAATCGAGATCAGTCCCAGTTGCAGCGCGTCGACCGGCTGCCAGCCACCCATCGGCCAGACCAACACCAGTCCGGCGAGGCACACGGCCCCAGCCGTTACCGTTGACAGGAACAGCGATGGAATCGCCGGATCCACCTTGCGGGTGGCGATGTCGCGCGCCGAGGCGAAGATCACGGTTCCGACGATCATCAGCGAATAGGGCGAAAACCCTTCGACGCCGGGGCGGACGATAATCAACACACCGGTAAAACCAACCAGAATGGCGCCCCACCGACGCCAGCCAACCGGCTCGGACAGGAACATCGCCGCACCCATGGTGACGGCGAGCGGCAACGCCTGCAGGATCGCCGATGCATTGGCGAGTGGTACATTGGCCAGCCCGATGAGAAATGTCACGGTGCCGCCCAGTTCTCCAACCACCCGCAGCGCGATCCAGGGATTGAGCAGCAGCCGCAGCGGGCGAAGCGCGCGCTTGTGGCGGGCGAAGAGATAGATCAGCAAGGTGGCGATGACACCACGCAGGAACATCACCTGGGCGACGCTTAAATCGCTGGTCAGCAGTTTGACGATCGAATCGTTGCAGGTGAACCCTGCCATTGACAGGGTCATCAATACGGAGCCGCGAATATTCTGAGACAAGGCCATGTGATATCCGAAAATGGTCTGCGCGGAATCGCGTACTAAAAATTGACCCTATCATTGCTAGGGAATTGCACCCATTCAAACAACGTGGGCGATTGATCACGTATATTGATCAGTCGCGCGCCTCGATCCAGCGATAGAGCGCAGGATCATCGCCATCAAGCAGGCTTCTGGCAACGCGCCGGCCGACGGCGGCACCGAACTTGTAGCCATGTCCGGAGCAGGCGGAGACAATCGTGGATTTGCCGATACGACGGGTCAGGAAATGCTCGTCGCGGGTAAAGGTATAGGCGCAGGACACCACATCGGTGACACGGTATTCATCGAGCCGGGCAAATGTCGGGGCGAAATGGTTGAGGATCTGCCGGGCCTCATCGGGCGCCACGTCACGGTTTTGATCCGGTGGACTTTTGATCTTGTGCCGGCCGGTGCCGAATTTCAGGCCTGCACCGCGCGCCGGCGGCAGCACATAGCCGTCCGACTCGCCGCCGGTTTCCAGAATTACCGGGGAATTGGCCCAGCTCTCGGCGAGATCCGCCGGCGGGTCGAGATAGGCCACGGCCGTGCGCCACGGTGTGAGCTCTGATCCGAGCGCGGGAACAAGGTCGAGCACCCAGGCGCCGGCGGCAATAACAATGCGGTCGAACTGGTGAATTTCGCCGTCACAGGTCCTGACTTCGCCGGTTTCATGATCGACGGAGCCGATCTGAGTATGGTCGCGGACGTTGCAGCCGTGATCGGTCAACCACTTTGCCAGATCCGTGGCAATGTGCCTGCACATCAGTGCGCCGCCCTCGGGGCTGAAGGTGACAGCGCGCACATTGTTGGCATCGAGATAGGGATAACGCCTGACGGCTTCGGCGCCGGGCATGGTTTCATGCGGATCGTTCTGATCGGCAAGCCCCTGACGCATCTGGTCGCTCATGTCGCCTTCATAAAGCGAAACCAGCAGGAAGCCGCTGGCCAGAAGGTGGCTGCGCCCGAGATCGTTCCACATCTCATCCCAGGCCGCATAGGCCTCGGTGATCCGGCGCTGATAGCCACCCTGGCTGCCATAGGCGCGGCGGATGATGCGGTGATGATCGCCAGACGCGCCCAGTGGATTGGGAATGGCGCCGCGTTCGAACAGGGTCGTTTCGATACCTGCCTTGGTCAACGACCAGGCGGTGGAGAGACCGGTGATCCCGCCACCAATTACGGCAACACGCATGCAAACTGCTCCGGTATGATCAGCCGCCGGTGACGCTCATGTGGCGCGCGACAGCGGGTTGCCTGGTGGTGCGGTCGATGATGAAATCGTGACCCTTGGGCTTGCGACCGATGGCCTCATCAATGGCGTCCGACAGCAGCTCATTGCCTTCCGAGGCGCGCAGCGGCGCGCGCAGGTCGGCGGCGTCATTCTGGCCCAGGCACATGTACAGCGTGCCGGTGCACGTGAGCCGGACGCGGTTGCAGCTTTCGCAGAAATTATGCGTCATCGGGGTGATGAAGCCGAGCTTGCCTCCGGTCTCGGCCACCTTCACATAGCGAGCCGGTCCGCCGGTATTGAAAGGGATGTCCTCAAGCGTGAACTGGCGTTCGAGGTTGGCGCGAAGCAGCGACAGCGGCAGATACTGGTCGGTGCGGTCCTCGTCGATCTCGCCCATCGGCATGGTCTCGATCACGGTCATGTCCATGCCCTGGCCGTGGGCCCATTTGAGCATTTCAGGTATCTCGGTATCGTTGAAGCCCTTGAGCGCCACCGCGTTGATCTTGATGCCGAGGCCCGCCTGCTGGGCCGCCTTGACGCCCTCCAGCACCTTGCCGAGTTCGCCCCAGCGGGTAATCTTGCGGAATTTGTCGGGGTCAAGCGTGTCGATCGAGACATTGATGCGGCGCACGCCACACTCATACAATTCGGATGCAAAGCGGGTGAGCTGCGACCCGTTGGTGGTCAGCGTCAATTCATCCATGCGACCGGCATCAATGTGTCGTCCGATCTGGCGGACCAGTTGCATGATGTTCTTGCGCACAAGCGGCTCTCCACCGGTCAGCCGGATCTTGCGCACCCCCTTGTCGACAAAGGCTGTGCACATGCGGTCGAGCTCTTCCAGCGTCAGAAGATCCTTCTTGGGCAGGAAGGTCATATTTTCCGCCATGCAATAGGTGCAGCGGAAATCGCACCGGTCGGTTACCGAGACCCGCAAATAATTCACCGTCCGGCCAAACGGGTCGATCATGGTCGGGGCTGCGGCTGAGGCGTCAGACATTCGCATTGATCCTTTGCAATGTTGCCATCACTGTCGTCATCCATTGGGCTTACGTCAAGTGATAGCGCTTGCGTCGGGCAGGGCATTTCGCCGCCCCGGCTTGTGCCGCCCGCTGATCCCTTCTAGATCAGGCGGGAATAGCAAGCGAAGGTGCCGAAATATGAGCGAACATGACAAGGCCTGGCCGAAGGAACTGCGGGTTTCGCCTGACCGCAAATCGCTTACCATCAGCTTTACCGATGGCCGGTCCCATACAATCGAAGCCGAATTGCTCAGGGTACGCTCGCCATCTGCGGAAGTGCAGGGGCATTCGCCGGCGCAACGGGTCACGGTTGGCGGCAAATCGGAGGTGACGATTACCAAGGTGCACCCGGTCGGCAACTACGCTGTGCGGCTGGCGTTTGACGATAGCCATGACACCGGCATTTTCACCTGGAGTTTCCTGTCCGAGCTTGGCGAAGCCAAGGACGAGCGTTGGGCTGAATACATCGCCGAACTGGCTGACAAGGGCATGTCTCGAATTTTCTGAATGGCGCAGCCGCGTTAGTTCTTGCTGCCAGCGTCGATCTCGTCAGGCTCCTCGTCGTTCTTGTCTATGGCGACCAGCCCGGCCTCTTCCGGCGAGGTCAGTTCATTGATCATCCGGGTCATGACGCCGCCGATCAGATGACATTCCTCGGCCGTTGCGGTTTTCATGGTGCGGTCGATCAGCGCCGATTGAATGGCAATCGCCTTTTTTGTCAGCTCTTCCCCTTCTTCGGTGAGTTCAAGCCGCAGCACCCGCCGGTCCTGCGGGTCGCCACGACGCACCAGCAGCCCTCGCTTTTGCATTTGCGGCAGCAGCATCGACAGGTTCGAGCGTCCTACCAACAGCTTGTCGGCGAGGTCCTGCTGGGAAATCCCGGGGGTCCGGAACAGGTTGATCAGGATATCGAGATGCGGCGGCTTGATATCAAGCGGTTGCAGTTCGCGCGCCAGAGTCTGCCCCATCACGTGGCAGGCGCGGGCAACGGCCACCCAGTTACGAAACCGCGGATTTTCCCAGGGGTAGGCTTGCTTTTTGTTCATGGTTGTACAATTCTGTTCATGGATGAACTAAACGAGGTTCTCACTATGGCATCTCTTCTTGAAAAGGTCACCCGCATCGGATTCCGGGTGCTGGCGGCGCAATCGCCTGAAAAGGCGGGGGAACTGGCGTTCTGGTTGTTCTGCCGAACGCCGCCGGTCAATCCCAAAAGCAACAAGGAACGCGCGGCAATTGCCAAGGCGCGAGACCGTATGGCCGAGTCGGAAATGGTCCGGTTGACCGTTTCCAGCGGTGCAGTTGCCACCCATGTGTTCCGTCCCGCAACTGACCGCGCCGATGGCGAGCGGGTTCTGATCGTCCACGGTTACGGATCTCGGACCGATCACATGGTGGCGATGGCAGATGCGCTGGTGGCGACCGGCAAGACAGCGGTATGTCTCGACCTGCCCGGACATGGAGCATCGTCGGGGCGCAAGCTTCACCTGGGCACGGCAGTGGAGGCAATCGACGCTGCCTGGCGCCAGCACGGCCCGTTTACAGCCTTTGTCGGCCATTCATTCGGCGGGCCATCGGTGATGGCGGCAGCAGCCGGTGCCATTCTGCATGTGCCGGCGCGGGTACCTGACCGGATTGTTACCATCGCCGCACCATCGGACATGGGTGATGTGTTCATCTGGCTTGGCAAGCGGCTGGGGCTTGGCGTTGCCGCGCAGCGGGCCTTTGAGCGGCAGGTGTTCCGGGTTTCGGGGCGTCCATTGTCGGAGTTCCGGGTCGACCGGATGCTGCATGATGTGCGACTGCCGATGCTGGCGATCCATGCCGAGGACGACAAGGAGGTGGCCTTTTCCAACGCTGAGGCGATTGCCGCAATGGGGCCGCATGTGCAACTCGTCAAGGCCAACGGATTTGGACACCGGCGCATTGTATCGGCCGGACCGGTAACCGAGGCGGTGGCGGCATTCGTCAGTTCGCGGCGCCTGGGCGCGGAGATTGTCGATTTACCGCTTGGCAGCGGGCAGGGTGACAATCCTGTGCGCCTCACGGACAATTCGGGCAAAAGGAAACAGGCATGAAGGCCGTCACCGTCGTCTGATGGGATATGGCAATGTCGGCCGCCCGTGCGCCGGCGAGAGAGCTGACAAAAAAACCGGCCAGTGGCCGGCTTTTTCAAATGTCGAGTTGCCGTACGCTCAGTTGCGAACGATTACGCGGGTGCCGACCTTGACCTGATCGTAAAGATGCGTGACGTCGTCATTGGCCATGCGGATGCAGCCTGATGACATTGCCTTGCCGATGGTCCAGGGCTGGTTGGTGCCGTGAATGCGGTAGATAGTCGAGCCGATATACATGGCGCGGGCGCCAAGCGGATTGTCCGGGCCACCCTTCATGTAGGCTGGCAGCACGCGGCCTTCCTGGCGCTTGACGCGATCACGCATGACCTGCGGCGGAGTCCAGCCCGGCCATTCAGCCTTGCGGGTGACACGATTCTTGCCCTGCCAGGTGAAGCCGTCGCGGCCAACACCGATCCCGTAGGACATGGCCTTGCCCTTGCCGACCACGTGGTAGAGGCGGCGGTCCGAGGTGTCGATGATGATGGTGCCTTCAGGGTGGTTTTCCTTGAAGGAAATCACCTTGCGCTTGATCGGCGACTTATCCGAGCGGCGATACTTGTTGTAATTCTTGGAGGGTGGAAACAGGATCTGCAGCAGTGACTTCGATTCCGTGGTCGTCTGGCTTGCAGGTTGAGCTTGCACCGTAGCGGGCACCATAAGGCAAAAGGCGAGGAATGCGGAGGAAATCAGGCGTTTCATGTCGAGATCCGGGGGGCTGGTGTTGAAGAAATTGACTGCGGTGTCACACCAGCCTGTAAACCGGTAATCCGACCGTCTGCGACAATCGGTAGCTGCTTCGCGACCGGTTGTCCAGCATGATGGCGAGATTGTGGCGTGAGAATCGGGTGGTGGTACGGCAGCATGGGGTGCGAACGGTACTGGTGAGGCCTGCGCGTCAGGCTCCGGTCAGCTCTTGTAGAGCATCCAGTTCTTTTCGAATTCCTGGTTCAGTTCGGGTCTGTAGACCTGGAAGCAGTTGCGGCCGGAATTCTTGGCGGCGTAAAGCGCGACGTCGGCCTTGTTGTAAAGCTCCTCGGCGCTTTCGGCGTCGCTGGCCATGCAGATTCCCAGCGACAGGGTGACAGGGCCGTAATCGACGCCGGTTTTCTGGTTCTTGAGCGGCGTCGCCTTGACCGCGCGGCGAATGCGCTCGGCGATCTCCGTGGTTACATCGAGGCTGGTATCGTGCAGCACCACGGCAAATTCCTCGCCGCCGGTGCGAGAGATGAACACGTCTTTGCGTAGTGTGCTCTTCATCACCGCGGCAACGACACCGAGAACCCGGTCGCCGACCGGATGACCGAACGTGTCGTTGAATTTCTTGAAATGGTCGATGTCGGCGACGATCAGGGAGTGATATATGGCGCCGCGCGAATCGTCATAGATCCGTGACAGCATCTCATCAAATGCTCGGCGGTTGGCCAGGCGGGTGAGGGGATCGGTGTTGGCGATGCGCTTGTATTCGTCGAGCTCAAGCTTGACCTGCTCCATTTCCCGGGCGCGCTCGACCATGTGCTCGACCACGACCTTCCCTTTTTCCATGGTGTCGCCGGTGGCGTTGCTGAGCATGCCGACGACATTGGTAAGGATGTCGGTGCTCGATGCACTCTTGGCGGAAATGCGATGGTAGGTTTCACCCAGCAGCTTGGAATAGCTTTCCAGCGATGACTGCTCCTGCTTGAGCAGGCGCAGCATGCCTGCGAGTTCGCTCGAGATCTTGGTGTGGGCGCCTTCGACAACATTTGCGCGGTGGTGATGCGGGAAGTGCTTCTTGCCAAGTGCATCAAGTTGATCCTGACCGGGTGCCCGGCCCAGTAAATCGAATTCCCTGCTCAGAGATGCGTTTGAAGCATTGAGCGCTTCATAGACGAGTTCGTAATTTCGAGGCAAACCGGAGATCCCGCGCCTTCGCATGGTCGCGAGGACCATTGTTGCTGTGTCCAGAGACTGGACATTCTTCGCAGCGGTTGCAGACATGTTTGATCCCCAAGTAATGCTTTCTAGCACTTCATGGATTATTATTACGGGACAAATGTTCGTGAATTGTTAATCGCAATCCGCCAGACACCCGCTCCACGCTGGCCCTACGCCGGATCGCCTGGGCACGCGTAATAGTGATAATCGACGCTGATTACCCCAGGTTGAGCTCCTTGAAGAAGTCGTTGCCCTTGTTGTCGATGACGATAAAGGCGGGGAAATCCTCAACCTCGATGCGCCAGATCGCCTCCATGCCCAGTTCCTCGTATTCGACGACTTCGACACTCTTGATGCAGTCCTTGGCGAGGCGGGCGGCCGGTCCGCCGATCGATCCCAGGTAGAAGCCGCCATGCCGGGCGCAGGCTTCGCGCACCGAGCGCGAGCGATTGCCCTTGGCCAGCATGATCATCGAGCCGCCGAATGACTGGAACTGGTCGACATAGGAATCCATGCGACCCGCTGTGGTCGGTCCGAAGGAGCCAGAGGCATAACCGTCAGGCGTCTTGGCGGGGCCGGCGTAATAGACCGGATGGTTCTTGAAATAGTCGGGCATCGGCTCGCCAGCTTCCAGCCGCTCCCTGATCTTGGCGTGGGCGAGGTCGCGGGCAACGATGATGGTGCCGCTGAGCGACAGCTGTGTCTTTATAGGATGTTGCGACAGGTCGGCCAGAACGTCGGCCATCGGCCGGTTGAGATCGATCTTGACCACATGGGCTGAAAGCTTGGCTTCGTCGATCTCGGGCAGATACTTCGACGGATCGGCTTCCAGCTGTTCGATGAAGACGCCGTCTCGGGTGATCTTGCCCTTGGCCTGGCGGTCGGCTGAACAGGACACGCCAAGGCCTATCTGCAGCGAAGCACCATGGCGGGGCAGGCGCACAACCCTGACGTCATGGCAGAAATACTTGCCGCCGAACTGGGCGCCAACTCCCATTTGCTGAGTCAGCTTGTGAATCTCGGCCTCCATCTCCAGATCGCGGAACGCGTGGCCTGCGTCCGAGCCCTGGGTCGGCAGCGCATCGAGATACTTGGTCGAGGCGAGCTTGACGGTTTTCAGGTTCATTTCGGCGGAGGTGCCGCCGATCACGATCGCCAGATGATAGGGCGGGCAGGCGGCCGTACCGAGTGTAAGGATTTTCTCGCGCAGGAACTCGATCATCCGGTCATGGGTGAGCAGCGACGGGGTGCCCTGATAGAGAAAGGTCTTGTTGGCCGATCCGCCACCCTTGGCGACGAACAGGAATTCGTAGCTGTCGGAGCCTTCCTCATAGATATCGATCTGGGCCGGCAGATTGGTGCCGGTGTTCTTCTCTTCAAACATCGACACAGGAGCAAGCTGGGAATATCGCAGGTTCTTGCGCTCATAGGCATCTCTGATGCCGGCCGCCATTGCTTCGTAATCGCCACCCTCTGTCCATACCCGGCGGCCCTTCTTGGCCATGATGATCGCCGTGCCGGTGTCCTGGCACATGGGCAGCACGCCACCGGCGGCAATATTGGCGTTCTTGAGCAGGTCGAGGGCGACAAAACGGTCGTTCTCGGTGGCTTCGGGATCTTCGAGGATCTTTGCCAGTTGCTCAAGGTGGGCGGGGCGCAGCAGATGGTTGATGTCGCCGAAGGCCTGTTCGGCCAGCATTCGCAATGCTTCCGGCTCGACGGTCAGGATGTCCTGACCGCGAAATTTCTCAACGCCGACATGCCCATCGGATAGCTGGCGCCATTGTGTTGTGTCGGGTCCAAGGGGGTAAAGATCGTTTGCCACGAGATGCCTTTCGGGTCGTCCTGCTGTCGCCGGGTAGGGTTTGGGTCTTAAGGTCTAGGCGGCCCGAATGCAATTACTGCAGGGGGCAAAATGGCTGCTGCACCTTCATTTGCAGCCTGTCAGCACGGAGCAAGCGGCAGCTTTGACCGGCCGGTGGAGGCTTCTGCCTGGTGATGTGGAGGCAGCGAAATTTGCCTTGATTGATGCGCCCTTGCATTCTTTCTTTCGTAACCATGATTTGGTAGGTTCGCCACGACTTGTTTTGAACGTCCGGGCTCTTGCCTGGCACAGGGATTTGGGTTGGGCATGATTTTCAGGATGCGTGCGGGCGTGGCGATGATCGCCGTTGCGGTTACTTTCACAGGCGTTGTGGCGCCGACACCGCCGGTCCAGGCGCAAGGACTGTTCGATGTCCTGTTCAAGAGCCCGGCCCAGCGCCAGCGCGAAAAACTGGCGCGGCAACAAGCCAAGCAAAAGGCCGTTGCACCGGTAGCGGTCAAGCCTGTCGCCAAAATCAGCGGTCCGAGCTATCGCACCTATCGCGCTGACAAGATCGTTCAGGTGGATTTCAGCAAGATGGCCGATCCGGTGGTTACCGGTGCAATTGGCGATATGATGCTCTCGCCATTGGGGCTGGATCCGTTTGCCGAAGGTCGCACGGCTCTTGCAGATCTGTCGATCAAGGCTTTGCCCGAGGCTGCCGAGGCGGTAGTGGCGCATTATTCCGATCACCCCGCCTATATGTGGGTGTCAGGTACCGCGGTAACAGATAACGCCCGTGCCGTCGTCGCGGTGCTCAATAATGCCGAAGCGGTCGGCTTGTCGGCGGCGGACTACAAGGTGGAACTGCTCGATGATGCGTTCGATGTCGCCTTGGGCGCGGAACGCCAGCGCCAGTTGATGGCTTTCGAAATGGAACTGTCGACGGCAGTCGCCAATTACATTCTCGATGCCACCCGTGGCCGCGTCGACCCCAACCGAATTTCCGGATATCACGATTTCAAGCGCAAGAGTCCGGATCTGACGACCCGGCTCGAGGCCCTGTCCAAGGCCGCTGATCCCGCCGAGGCGCTGCTGGCGCACAATCCGCAAGGCGCTCATTTTGAGGCGCTGAAAGCCGAGCTGAAACGGTTGCACGACCTTGATGAGGGAGATCGTATCGAGATTTCCGAGGATCTGCTGCTCAAGCCGGGTCAATCAAATCCGGAACTTGCCAATGTAATGGCGGCGATCGCCAACAAGGCCAGCGACGCGCTCAAGGTCGACCACGCGCTGGTGCTGGCAAGCTATGCCGGCAAGCCCGGCTACGACAACGAGATCGTTGACCTGGTCAAAGGCTTCCAGAAACAGGCCGGCCTCAAGCCTGATGGCGTGGTCGGTCCGGCAACGCGTCGGGCACTGGTGGGAATCTCCAATGCCGACAAGATCGAAAAGGTTCGGCTGGCGATGGAGCGGGCGCGGTGGCTGCCAGGCGTGCTGGCCTCGCGCCGGGTGTTCATCAACCAGCCGGCCTATACCGCGACCTATTACAATGGTGGCAAGAGTGAACTTTCGATGCGGGTGGTGGTCGGCAAGAAGTCGAACCAGACCAACTTTTTCGATGACGAGATCGAGCTTGTCGAATTCAACCCCTATTGGGGTGTGCCGCAGTCGATCATCATCAACGAGATGCTGCCGAAGCTGCGACGTGATGCGTCCTATCTCGACCGTCTCGGTTATGAGGTGACAGTGGGTGGCCGGGCGGTGTCGTCCAGTGCGATCAACTGGAACGGCGTGGGCCGCGGCAGCGGTATCGGGGTACGCCAGCCGCCGAGCAATGCCAACGCGCTGGGGCAGTTGAAGATCCTGTTTCCCAACAGCCATGCCATCTACATGCATGATACGCCGAGCAAGTCGCTGTTTGACCGCGACACCCGCGCATTCTCCCATGGCTGCATCCGGCTGCAGGATCCGCGCGCCATGGCCGCCAAGGTGCTCGGCACCTCAATCGATCAGGTTGGCAGCTATATTGCCGCGGGCCAGAACAAGCAGGTTCAGGTGCCTGAAAAGTTCCCGGTGCATGTGGCCTATTTCACGGCCTGGCCGGATGATGCGGGGACGGTGCATTATTATGCCGATGTCTACGGCCGCGACGGCTATCTGCGCAAGGCGATCGATGCCACCGAAAAGGTGCGCACCGGCGTCTAAGGAAATCAGCTTTTGGCCGACGACAACGCAAGCGCCAAGGGTGGTGCTGCGTGGGCGGGGCTTTGGGCTCTATTCCGGTTTTGTGCCTGAAGGCTCGGTGATGCCAGCCGCGGATGTGTTGTCTGGGCCGTCCATCAGGATGTCAGGGCCGGCAACTGATTCTAGTTTGGCGCGGTTGGTGATGATTACCCGCATGCCGTCGATGGTGACACCATCGCCCTGCAGTGACTTGATGGCACGCGAAAAGCTCTCGGGTGTCATGCCGAGATAGGATGCCAGAAGCCGTTTCTCCACCGGAAGTACAAAGCTCGCCGCATTTCCTGCCGCCCGTATCTGACGGGCGATATAGGCTGCGACCCGTTCACGTGAACTGCGCAACTTGATGCCCTTTGCATGGCGCACGACGGAGCGGTAGCAATTGGCCAGCTCGTTGATGATTGCCAGCGCGAATTCGGGATCCTGTCGGAACGCAGCACGCAGGTCTTCCGCCGGAACCAGGATGATGCTGGATTTGTCCACTGTTCGCGCCGACATCAGATAGGGAGCATCCTTGATGCAGGCAGCCAGGATGAAGGTTGAAACCGGCCGGACTACCGCCATCGTGGTTTCATGGCCCTGCCACCGCGCATAAAGCTCGACGGTTCCATCCATGACGATATGCAGAAAATCGGCAGATTCGCCCTGCTGAATGAGATCAAGCTGCGCCGGGAAAGCCTGCGCATAGGCGGCCTGCATCAGTGTGTCGAAATGCGGCTGGGCCATCGTCCGGAACAGCGCAAGCTTGCGAATCTCTGGTTTGTCTTGATCGCGCATAGGCCGTTTTCTCGTGTCACGCGGTTGCCGGAATTGAGGTCGGGTTCACTCAGTTATGCACAGTAGGCTTGATATTTGTCAGGTGCGCAACTGATATTATCGTCCTCCAATTTCGGTAAAATACAATTCGGGGTCGATTGTGCAGCGCGCCAATGGGGCGATTGATCTGCATCAAATGCGTGCAGTGATTGCCGTGGATTTTATCCGTCAACAGGCCTCTGGGCCGTTGTCGGAAACAATCCTGCGCAGGGGTCTCCTGCGCTGCCACGCGGAGACAATCAATGCTGGACAAGGTGAATGTATCGGACACGGAGCGCACACGGGCGCTCGGATTGAGCACGGTCGCCTTTACCGCCTGTTTTGCGGTGTGGACGATCTTCTCGATCATCGGCATCGAGATAAAGGCAGAGCTTGGGCTCAGCGAGTTCCAGTTCGGTTTGCTGGTCGCAACGCCAATTCTCACCGGATCGTTGACCCGTCTGATCCTCGGGGTCTGGACCGAACAATATGGCGGGCGCATCGTCTTTACGGCACAGATGCTGCTGACAGCGGCGGCGACCTGGATGCTCACCTGGGCCTCGTCCTACACGATGTATCTCATCGCAGCGCTGGGCATCGGTCTGGCCGGTGGTTCCTTCATCATCGGCGTGGCCTACGTGTCGCGCTGGTATGATGCGGGAAAGCAAGGCACCGCGCTTGGCATCTTCGGCGCCGGCAATGTCGGCGCGGCGGTAACCAAATTCGTCGCCCCGTTCGTCATGGTTGCCTATGGCTGGCAGGGTGTTGCCCATGTCTGGGCCGCGGCGCTGGCGCTGATGGCAGTGGTGTTTTACGTCTTTGCCAAGGATGATCCGGCGCTGGTGGCGCAACGCATATCCGGTCGCAAGTCACCCTCGCTGGCTGAGCAGTTCGCGCCGCTTAAAAACCTTCAGGTGTGGCGTTTCTCGCTCTACTACTTCTTCGTTTTCGGTGCCTTCGTGGCACTGGCGTTGTGGATGCCGCATTACCTTGTTGACGTCTATCATCTTGACATCCGCACCGCGGGCATGTCGGCGGCGGCGTTCTCGCTGTCGGCATCCCTGTTCCGGGCCTATGGCGGGCACCTGTCCGACCGGTTCGGCGCGCGCTCGGTGATGTACTGGACCTTCGGCTTCTCGCTGGTGCTGCTGTTCATGCTGTCCTACCCGCCAACCGACTACGTGATCCAGGGCAAGGACGGCCCGATTGCCTTCTCGACGCAGATGGGGCAGTGGCCGTTTGTCATCACCTTGTTTGTGCTCGGCTTCTTCATGAGCCTCGGCAAGGCGGCGGTGTTCAAGCACATTCCTGTCTACTACCCCAACCATGTCGGCGCCGTGGGCGGACTGGTCGGCATGATCGGCGGTCTTGGCGGTTTCGTCTTGCCGATCAGCTTCGGCGCGTTGCTCGACCTGTCGGGTATCTACACCAGCTGCTTTGCGCTGTTGTTCATCATTGTCGCCATCTCGCTGGCCTGGATGCATCTGACGGTGCGGGCCATGGAGCGCGCGGCGCAGGGGACGGCACTCGACCGGCTGCCACAATTGCCGGAAATGCAGGACATCCATGATCCCGAGGCGCAGGCGCAGACGCGCGTGCTGCAGGAATGGAAGCCCGAGGATCCGGATTTCTGGGAGCAGAAGGGTCGTCGCATCGCGCGGCGCAACCTGTGGATCTCGATCCCGGCGCTGCTGTTGGCGTTCTCGGTCTGGATGGTCTGGTCGGTCGTGGTGGCACGACTGCCGGCAATCGGCTTTAACTTCACGCAAGGCCAACTGTTCTGGCTGGCTGCGCTGCCGGGCCTGTCGGGCGCGACCCTGCGGATCTTCTACAGCTTCATGGTGCCGATCTTCGGTGGCAGACTGTGGACGACGTTGTCGACCGCATCGCTTTTGTTGCCGGCCATGGGCATCGGCTACGCCGTGCAAAATCCTGAAACACCCTATCTGATCTTCCTGGTTCTGGCGCTGCTGTGCGGCTTTGGTGGCGGCAACTTCGCCTCGTCGATGGCCAATATCGCCTTCTTCTACCCGAAGGCTGAAAAGGGCAATGCGCTGGCGCTCAATGCGGGGCTCGGTAATCTCGGCGTCTCGGTGATGCAGTTCGCGGTGCCGATCGCCATTACCGCAAGCGTCTTCGGTGCGCTCGGCGGCCAGCCGCAAACCATGTCGGATGGCGGCCAATTGTGGATGCAGAACGCCGGCTTCATCTGGGTGCCGCTGATCATCGCCGCCACTATCGCTGCCTGGATCGGCATGAACGACATTGCCGACGCGCGGGCTTCCATCAAGGAACAGTCGATCATCTTCAGCCGCAAGCACAACTGGATCATGTGCGTGCTCTACACCGGTACCTTCGGCAGCTTCATAGGTTATTCTGCGGGCTTCCCGCTGCTGACCAAGCTGCAGTTTCCTGAAGTCAACGCGCTGCAGCTGGTCTTCCTCGGGCCGCTTGTGGGTGCCTTGTCGCGCGCCGGCACCGGCTGGATCTCCGACAAGTTCGGCGGCGGGCGGGTCACTTTCTGGACCTTCCTGGCGATGATTGTGGCTGTGTTCGGGGTGATCTTCTTCATCGGCATCAAGGAACAGCCAGGCGCGTTCTGGGGCTTCTTCGCCTCGTTCATGGCGCTGTTCTTCCTCACCGGTGTCGGCAATGCGTCGACCTTCCAGATGATCCCGGTGATCATGGCGCGCGAAGTGCCGCGCCTGATGAAGGGGCTGTCGAAAGACGAGGTGCTCAAGCAGGCCGGACGGGAAAGTGCGGCAATCATCGCCTTTACCTCGGCGATTGCCGCCTATGGCGCCTTCTTCATCCCCAAGGCTTACGGCACCTCGATTGCGTTGACCGGCGGACCGGCCGCGGCGCTCTGGGGATTCCTCGCTTTCTACGTGATCTGTGCGGTGCTGACCTGGGCCTACTACACCCGGCGCGGCGGTCTTCTGTTCGAAGTCGAGCGCAATGTTTCAGCCGCACCCCTAGCAGCCTGACCTGAAAGGAACCCGCAAGATGAGCCATCTTCTTGATCGCCTCAACTTCTTCGCCAGCAAGCGTGTCGACACATTTTCCGACCGTCATGGTGAGACCACCAACGAAAGCCGCGATTGGGAAGACACCTATCGCGACCGCTGGCGGCACGACAAGATCGTCCGCTCCACCCACGGGGTGAACTGCACCGGGTCCTGTTCCTGGAAGATCTATGTCAAATCCGGCATCGTCACGTGGGAAACACAACAGACCGATTATCCGCGTACCCGGCCGGAGCTGCCCAACCACGAACCGCGCGGCTGCGCCCGCGGCGCCAGCTACAGCTGGTATCTGTACTCGGCCAACCGGGTGAAGACCCCGCTGGTTCGCGCCCGGCTGATGAAGATCTGGCGCAAGCTTCGCGAGACCCAGTCGCCAATCCAGGCCTGGACGACGATCCAGTCGGACCCGGCATTGCGCGCCGAGTATGTCACCAAGCGCGGCAAGGGCGGGTTCGTGCGCGCCACTTGGGATGAGGCCACGGAAATCACCGCCGCAGCCAACGCCTATACAGTCAAGAAGCACGGCCCGGACCGGGTGTTCGGGTTTTCGCCGATCCCGGCGATGTCGATGGTCTCCTATGCAGCAGGCACCCGCTATCTGAGCCTGCTCGGTGGCACCTGCATGTCGTTTTACGACTGGTATTGCGATCTGCCGCCGGCCTCACCGCAGACCTGGGGCGAGCAGACAGACGTGCCTGAATCGGCTGACTGGTACAATTCCGGGTTCCTGATCCTGTGGGGCTCGAACGTGCCGCAGACGCGCACACCAGATGCTCATTTTTACACCGAAGCGCGTTATCGCGGCACCAAGTCGGCGGTCATCTGCCCAGACTATTCGGAAGCTGCAAAATTCTCCGACATCTGGCTCAACGCCAAGCAGGGCACCGATGCGGCGATGGGCATGGCCTTCGGTCACGTCATCCTGCGCGAGTTCCACCTTGACCGGCAGGCCGAGTATTTCGAGGATTATTGCCGCAAATATTCCGACATGCCGATGCTGGTTCAGCTCGACAAGCGTGGCGGTTCCTACATTCCCGGCCGGCAATTGCGCGCGTCGGACTTTGCCAAGAAACTTGGCCAGAACAACAATCCCGAATGGAAGACCGTTGGCATTGATGACACCACCGGTGATGTTGTGGTTCCCAATGGCTCGATCGGCTTCCGCTGGGGCGAAGAGGGCAAATGGAACCTTGAGGAAAAGGCCGGTGACGCTGCGATCAAGCTGCGCATGAGCCAGATCCTCGACAGCGACCATGACGACGTGGTCGGCGTCGAATTTCCTTATTTCGGCGGGGCTGCAACCAACGGCTTCGCGGTCTGTGATCATCCCGATGTGCTGACCCGCAACGTGCCGGTCAAGAAGATCAAGCTGGCCAACGGCAAGACAGCCATGGTCGCAACCGTGTTTGACCTGTTGTGCGCCAATTACAGCCTCGACCGCGGTCTGGGCGGTGCCAATGTCGCCAAGTCCTACGACGAGGATGTGCCGTTCACCCCGGCCTGGGCCGAGAAGATCACCGGCGTTCGCCGTGACAAGATCATCCAGGTGGCGCGCGAATTTGCCGACAATGCCGAGAAGACCAATGGCAAGTCGATGGTCATCATCGGGGCAGGGACCAACCACTGGTACCACATGGACATGACCTACCGTGCGGTCATCAACATGCTGGTGCTGTGCGGCTGTGTTGGCCAGTCCGGCGGTGGCTGGGCGCATTATGTCGGCCAGGAAAAGCTGCGCCCGCAGACCGGTTGGACACCGCTGGCGTTTGCGCTCGACTGGGCACGTCCGCCGCGGCACATGAACGCGACCTCGGCCTGGTACGCGCATACCGACCAGTGGCGCTACGAGACGGTGACCGCGGCCGAAATTCTCTCGCCAACGGCACCGGAGGGTGACTGGAAGACGCTGAGCCTGATTGACTACAATATCCGTGCCGAACGAATGGGCTGGCTGCCCTCGGCGCCACAGCTGAAAACCAACCCGCTGGAAGTTGCCAAAGCGGCCAAGGCAGTGGGCAAGGACGTCTCGACCTATGTTGCCGAGCAGCTCAAATCAGGCGGGCTGGAGATGTCCTGCGAAGACCCGGATGCCCCGGAAAACTGGCCGCGCAACCTGTTCGTCTGGCGTTCAAACCTGCTTGGTTCGTCGGGCAAGGGGCACGAGTATTTCCTCAAGCATCTGCTTGGCACCGATCACGGCGTGCAGGGCAAGGATCTTGGCGTTGAGGGCCGGCAGAAGCCGACCGAGGTGAAGTGGCACGATGAGGCGCCGGAAGGCAAACTCGATCTGCTGGTGACCATCGACTTCCGCATGTCGACCACATGCGTCTATTCCGACATCGTGCTGCCGACGGCCAGTTGGTACGAAAAGGACGACATGAACACGTCCGACATGCACCCGTTCATCCACCCGCTGCAGGCGGCGGTGGACCCGGCCTATGAAAGCAAGACGGACTGGGAAATCTTCAAGGCGATCGCCAAGAAGTTCTCCGAGATCGCGCCGGAAATCCTCGATGTTGAAACCGATGTTGTACAGCTCGCGCTGCACCACGACACGCCATCGGAACTGGCACAGCCTTCGGTGCTCGACTGGAAGCAGGGTCAATGCGACCTCATTCCGGGCAAGACGGCGCCGGCTTATGTCACCGTCGAGCGGGATTACCCCAATATCTACAAGCGCTATACCGCGCTTGGCCCGCTGATGGACAAGGTCGGCAATGGCGGCAAGGGGATTACCTGGGACACCAAGACCGAGGTTCATCACCTCAAGGAGCTCAACGGCACAGTCACGGAGGAGGGCGTCACCAAGGGGCTTGCGAAAATCGACACCGCGATCGACGCCTGTGAAGTGATCCTGATGCTGGCGCCGGAGACCAATGGCGAGGTGGCGGTCAAGGCCTGGGATGCGCTTGGCAAGCACACCGGCATCAGCCATCGGCACCTGGCCGAGGCCAAGGAAGACGAGAAGATCCGCTTCCGCGATATTGCCGCCCAACCGCGCAAGATCATCTCGTCACCGACCTGGTCGGGGATCGAAAGCGAGGAGGTCTGCTACAATGCCGGCTACACCAACGTCCATGAGCTGATCCCCTGGCGCACGGTGACCGGTCGTCAACAGATCTATCAGGACCACGAATGGATGCGCGCCTTTGGCGAGGCGTTCGTGACCTGGCGGCCGCCGGTGGACACCAAGTCGACCGGAGCGGATATCAACATCTCCGGTCGTGACAGCGAGCCGCATGTGGTGCTCAACTTCATCACCCCGCACCAGAAATGGGGCATTCACTCGACCTATTCCGACAACCTGCTGATGCTGACGCTCAACCGCGGCGGCCCGGTGGTGTGGATTTCCGAGGTGGACGCCCGCAAGGCGGGCCTGGTCGATAATGACTGGGTCGAGGTCTACAACTCGAACGGCGTTCTCACGGCGCGTGCGGTGGTCAGCCAGCGCATCAAGGAAGGCACGCTGTTCATGTATCACGCGCAGGAAAAAATCGTGAACACGCCGGGATCACAGATCACCGGCAAGCGCGGCGGCATCCACAATTCGGTGACCCGCACCACGCTCAAGCCGACCCACATGATCGGCGGTTACGCGCAGCTCTCCTACGGCTTCAACTACTACGGAACCGTGGGCTCCAATCGCGATGAATTCGTCATCGTTCGCAAAATGACAAAGGTCGACTGGCTGGATCGCCCGGCCGCCAAGGTGGAGGCAGCAGAATGAAAGTCCGCGCACAAATCGGCATGGTACTCAATCTCGACAAGTGTATCGGCTGTCACACCTGTTCGGTCACCTGCAAGAATGTCTGGACCAGCCGCGAAGGCGTCGAATACGCCTGGTTCAACAATGTCGAAACCAAGCCCGGCATCGGCTATCCCAAAGACTGGGAAAACCAGAAGCGCTGGAATGGCGGATGGACCCGGACCAAGGGCGGCAAGCTGCATCCCAAGCAGGGCGGCAAATGGCGGATCCTGGCCAACATCTTCGCCAACCCGGATCTGCCCGAAATCGACGATTTCTACGAACCGTTCGATTTTGATTACGACCACTTGAAATCGGCGCCAGAAATGGAGGCGTTTCCGACCGCACGTCCGCGCTCGAAAATCTCCGGCGAGCGGATGGAAAAGATCGAATGGGGCCCGAACTGGGAAGAAATCCTGGGCGGCGAATTCGCCAAGCGCAGCCAGGACTACAATTTCGAGGGCATCCAGAAGGAAATCTACGGCGAGTATGAAAACACCTTCATGATGTACCTGCCGCGGCTGTGCGAGCATTGCCTCAACCCGTCTTGCGTGGCCTCGTGCCCATCCGGCGCGATCTACAAGCGCGAAGATGACGGCGTGGTGCTGATCGACCAGGAAAAATGCCGCGGCTGGCGCATGTGCGTCTCGGGATGTCCCTACAAGAAGATCTACTACAACTGGGAAAGCGGCAAATCGGAGAAATGCACCCTGTGCTATCCGCGGCTGGAATCGGGCCTGCCGACGGTCTGTTCGGAAACCTGCGTTGGCCGCATCCGCTATCTCGGCGTGATGCTTTATGACGCAGACAAGATCGCTGAAGCCGCTGCCACCGAGAACGAGAAGGATCTCTATGACGCCCAGCTCGGCGTCTTCCTTGATCCCAACGATCCCGAGGTGATCAAGGCAGCGCGGGCCGAGGGTGTGCCTGAAGACTGGATCAAGGGCGCTCAGAATTCGCCGATCTGGAAGATGGCGATGGAATGGAAGATCGCCTTCCCGCTGCATCCCGAATACCGCACCCTGCCAATGGTCTGGTACGTGCCGCCGCTGTCGCCGATCCAGAACGCGGCGGAAGCCGGCGCGATTGGCTCGATCGACAACATGCCGGATGTGCGTTCGCTCCGGATCCCGGTGCGCTACCTCGCCAACATGCTGACGGCGGGTGACGAGGAGCCGGTGATTGCAGCACTTGAGCGGATGATGGCGATGCGCGCCTACATGCGCTCCAAGACGGTCGATGGCGTCGTCAATCTCGGCGTTGCCAAGCGGGTCGGACTGACGCCACAGCAGATCGACGAGATGTACCAGTTGATGGCAATTGCCAACTACGAAGACCGTTTCGTCATTCCCACCACGCATCGGGAAATGGTCGAGGACGCCTATGACCTGAAGGGCGGCTGCGGCTTTACCGACGGCAATGGCTGCTCCACCGGCACTTCGACCGGCAAGCTTTTCGGCGGCGGAAAAACCTTCCGCTCACCCACGGAGTTCATCGCATGACCCGCACATTCAAAGCCCTGTCAGCGCTGCTGACCTATCCATCGACCGAATTGCAGGAAGCAATCCCTGCCATTCGCGAGGTGTTCGCATCCGAACCGATCCTGACAGCCGACGCGGTGGCGGCAATCGAACCGCTGCTGGCCGAGTTCGAGAGTCGCGACATCTACGATCTGCAGGAGCGCTATGTGTTGCTGTTTGACCGGTCGCGGACGCTGTCGCTCAACCTGTTCGAGCACATCCATGGAGAGGGTCGCGATCGCGGCGGCGCCATGGTCGACCTGCTCGAGACCTACCGGGCCGAAGGCTTCGATCTGGTCGGTACCGAGTTGCCGGACCACCTGCCGGTGCTGCTCGAATTCGCTTCGACCCTGCCGCTGCCGGCGGCGCGCGAAATCCTCGCCGACGCCGGCCACATCATTGCGGTGCTGGCCGAACGGCTGACGCGGCGGGAAACGCCTTATGCTGCGGTTCTGACCGGTCTGTCGCAGGTGGCGCAGGCCTCCACCGAGACCGAAGTAGCGCAGGCGCTGTTGTCCGAGCAGGACGATGATCCGGAGGATCTGGAAGCGCTCGACGCGGTCTATGAGGAGGCGATGGTCACCTTCGGCCCCGATCCCAACGCCGGCTGCCCGATCACCCGTGACATTCTTGCCCGTATGGACGTGCCCGCGCGGCCCGCCAACGCTTGAGGCGAAAGGACGAACATCATGAACTACTTTCTTTTCGGAGTTCTTCCCTATCTGGCGCTCACCGTGCTGATCATCGGCTCGATTGCGCGCTACGAGCGTGATCCGTTTACCTGGAAGTCATCGTCGAGCCAGCTGTTGCGGCGCAAGCAACTGGTATGGGGCTCGGTGCTGTTTCATGTCGGCGTGCTGATCGTGTTCTTCGGCCATCTGGTCGGCATGCTGACCCCGGTGGAAATCTTCCATCTTCTCGGCATGAGCTATGGCTTCAAGCAGGTGCTGGCAATCGTCGTCGGCGGCGTTGCCGGCGTTATGGCGCTGGTGGGCGGCGCAATGCTGTTGCACCGGCGGCTGTTCGATCCGCGCATCCGGGCCAATTCATCCTTCGCCGACACCGGCATTCTGGTGCTGCTGGTGGCTCAGCTGGTGCTCGGCATGGGCACCATTCTGGCGTCGATCCAGCATCTTGATGGCAGCGAGATGGTCAAGTTCATGATGTGGGCGCAGGGCATCTTCACCTTCCGTGCCGGCGCCTGGGAACTGGTGGCCGAGGTCAGCTGGATCTACAAGCTGCATATCCTTCTCGGGCTGACAATCTTCATCCTGTTTCCGTTCACCCGGCTGGTGCACATGTTCTCGGTGCCGGTGCGCTACGTGCTCAGGCCCGGCTACCAGATTGTCCGCACCCGCAAGTACAAGACACAGATGGGACCCAAGGCATGAAACAGACATTTACCGATATCAGCGTCAATGGCGAGCCCATCTCTCCGGAGCTGATCGCCACCGAGGCGCAGAACCATCCGGCGCCTAAGGGCAAGCCGGGCAGGGCCTGGATGGCGGCGGCGCGGGCGCTGGCGGTCAAGACCATGATCCTGCAGGAAGCCCGCCGTCGCGAAATCGTCGCCGAGCCGCTGGAACTGGCACCGGGGCAATGGGAAACCGATGACGAAGCGCTGGTGCGGCAGTTGCTGGAGGTCGCGGTGGTGCCCGAGGTGCCAACCGAAGCGGCACTGCGCGCCGTCTACGAAGCCAACCCGGAACGGCACCGCGCCCCCTCGCTCTATGAAGCGGCGCACATCCTGTTTTCGGCACGGCCCGAAGATGTGGTGGCGCGCAAGATTGCAAAGGACAAGGCAACCGCGGTTCTGGCCGATATCCTTGCCAATCCGAAAAGCTTCGACGGTCTGGCGCGCGACCATTCGGCGTGTTCGTCGAAAGCCAATGGTGGCCGCCTCGGCCAGATCGCAGCCGGCGATACCGTGGCCGAGTTCGAAGCGGCGCTGAAGCTGCTGTCGGAAGGCGAGATCGCGCGTGAGCCGGTGGAAAGCCGCTACGGCTTCCACATCATCCGGCTTGATGCTAAGGCCGAGGGTAAGGTGCTGCCGTTTGAGGCGGTGGAACCGGCGCTGAGGACTGCGGCCGAGAAAGCGGCCTGGGTGCGGGCCAGCCGCGCTCTTGTCGAAAGCCTTGCCGCGCGGGCCGAGGTGACCGGGATAAATCTCAGGGCGGCGTAAACGTCGCGCTGGGTATCGGTAGGTATAACGGGTGCGGGGTGAACCCCGCGCCGCCGCCCGTCCGGGCGCGCAAGGAGATATGACGATGGTGATTGGCTTTGTCCGAACTCCTGATCGTGGTCTGGCTGACCAGTTGCTGCACACATTTGCCGACCGGCTGCTGGCCGATGGCCTCAAGCTGGCCGGCGTGGTGCAAACCAACTCTGAACGGCCTTGTTCGCATCTCTGCGACATGGATGTGCGGGTGCTGCCCGACGGACCGGTGTTCCGCATCAGTCAGGTGCTGGGCGAGGAATCTCGCGGCTGCCGGCTCGACCCGGCAGCGCTTGAAGAGGCGGTGGTACGGGTCGAGGCAGGGCTTGAACTTTCGCCGGATCTTCTGATCCTCAACAAGTTCGGCAGGCACGAGGCCGAAGGCAAGGGATTTCGGCCGCTGATCGCCGAAGCGCTGGCGCGCGACATCCCGGTGCTTCTTGGCGTCAACGGGCTAAATCTTGAGGCTTTCGAGGCCTTTGCCGGTGATTATGCCGAGGAGGTTGCAGCCGACGCCGCTAGCCTGGCGACCTGGTTTGACCAGTTGCAACGCCGCGCTGCCTGAAGGGGGTCCCGCGCCGGTTTGATGTCTGTCACAGTAAAGGCTGATGTTCTCTGCTAGAAATATCGGGGTCGCCGGGCCGGCGGTCGGATAAATCGCGGAGCAACACCAAGATGAAAATCGGAATCGTCGGAACCGGAATGGTCGGCAGTGCTGCGGGCTACACCATGGCTTTGCTGGGCGTTGGCACCGAAATCGTGCTGGTTGACGCCAATCCCGCCTTGGCCCGCGCCCAGGCGCAGGACATTGCCCACGCTACGCCGTTTGCCACCACGGTGGCGGTGCGCGCCGGTGAATATGCCGACCTCAATAATGCCGCGGTGGTAATCATTGCCGCCGGCGTCAGCCAGAAACCCGGCGAAAGCCGATTGGCGCTGCTCGAGCGCAATGTCGCGGTGTTCCGCTCGGTTATTTCAGGCGTCATGCAGGCAGCCCCCGAGGCGATCCTGCTGATTGCCACCAATCCGCTCGACGTGATGACCTTTGCCGCCCAGCGTATCTCTGGCCTGCCGCTGGAACGGGTGATCGGCTCAGGCACCATTCTCGACACCGCCCGGCTCAGAAGCCTGCTTGGCGATCATCTGGGCATCGCGCCCAATTCGGTGCACGCCTATGTGCTCGGCGAGCATGGAGACAGTGAAGTGCCGGTGTGGTCGAGCGCGATGGCCGGCAGTGTGCCGATCGCCTCGTTTGCCCGGCAAATCGGCCGGCCGCTCGATGAGGTTGCGCGCACCCGGATCGCTGATCAGGTACGCGGCGCCGCCTACACCATCATCGAGGGCAAGGGGGCTACCTGGTACGGCATCGGCGCGGGGCTCGCCCGCATTGTCCGCTCGATAACAGATAACGAACGCACGGTCTTGAGCGTCTCGCAGGTGAGTGATGAGATCGAAGGCGTCAGGGACATCGCCCTGTCGCTGCCGCGCATCATTGGCCGCCAGGGCGTGCTGGCAACGCTGATGCCGGAGCTCGACGAGGCCGAACGTGCAGCGCTGAAACGCAGCGCTGAGGTAATTTCGGGGTTTACGTCGAAGCTTGAGTTTTGACGTGGGGTCAGATCTCGCTCGTCACAACCTTCTCCAAAAATGCGGCCGCAGTTTCTTTCGAGCACAGTTCCGTGGCTGGCGTCAGCACGGCCGATCCTGCGGCGGCGACGCCGTGGCGGACGGCGTCGCGGAAGCTGCCGCCGCGCGACAGTTCAAGCGCGATGGCCGCGACCATGCTGTCGCCGGCGCCTATGGCGCTCAGCGTTTCGATCTTCGGTGGCTGGCAGAAGAAGCGCTCGTTGGCCGATACGCCGACGGTGCCTTTCGAGCCCATCGACATGACCAGACGTTCGGCAACACCGGCGCGCACCAGTTCAAGACCGTAACCGGCCAGATCCGCAGGTGTCGCGAAAGTGCGGCCCGACACGTCGGTGGCTTCCGCGCCGTCCATCCTCAGCAGTGCGAAAGGTGGGCCGGAATTGACGGCGGCGGCTTCAAGCGCTGCGCCGGAGGTGTCGAGGATCAATTGCGCGCCATTTGTCGCTGCGATGCGGTTGATGGTCGAGGCGATGTCGGCGGGTACGCTTGGAGGAATGCTGCCGGACAGAACGATGACGCCGTGTGCAGTTAGATGTGATCCGATTTGCGCGAGGAGGGCAGTTGTCTGCTCGGCCGGCCAGGGCGGGCTGGGGAGCTGGAAGCGATACTGTTTCCGGCTGGTTTCCTCAAGCACGGCGAAGGACTGGCGGGTGTTGCCGGCCACGGCAAAGGCCACCACGTCAATTTCTTCCGCTTCCAGCATCGCCTTGAATGTGCTGCCGGTGTCACCACCAAGCGCCACAAAGGCTTTCGACTGGCCGCCGAGCCGCGAGATGGCGCGGCTGACATTGACGCCGCCGCCACCGGGATCGTAGCGCGGCGGCTCGCAGCGCAATTTCGGACCGGGGACCACATGGTCGACCGAGGTCGACACATCGAGGGCCGGGTTGAGCGTGATGGTGAGGATGTCGGTCATGTTCGGACCATCACATGGAGGGCGGGATGTGTTCAATCCCGACGATGGCGGGCCGGCAATTATTGCCCGGTTTTTCCGCCTCCGCCACGTTTTCCTTGACCGCGACAAAACTGTCGGGTGAGACCGAAATGCTGTCGATGCCGGCCTGCACCAGCAGCTTGGCAAAGGCGGGGTTGTTGGACGGCGCCTGACCGCACAACCCGACCTTTGCGCCGGCCTCATGGGCACGCGCAATCAGCGTTTCGATCATCCAGATCACCGCTGGATCGCTTTCGCTGAACAGATCGGCCAGTTCGCCGGAATCGCGATCGACGCCAAGTGTGAGCTGGGTCAGGTCGTTGGAGCCGATGGAGAAACCATCGAAGCTTTCGGCGAATTCGGCGGCGCGGATGACGTTGGCCGGGATCTCGCCCATGACATAGACTTCAAGCCCGTTTTCGCCGCGCTTGAGGCCATTCTCGGCCATCACGGCGAGCACCTTGCTGGCCTCGTCGGGCGAGCGGCAGAACGGGATCATGACCACGACATTGTCAAAGCCCATCTCCTCGCGCAGCATCTTGATGGCTTTGCATTCGAGCGCGAAGCCCGCCCGGTAGCGCTCGTTGTAATAGCGCGAGGCGCCGCGAAAGCCGATCATCGGGTTTTCTTCGTTGGGTTCGAAGGCGCGGCCGCCCAACAGCTCGGCATATTCATTGGTCTTGAAATCGCTCATTCGCACGATCGCCGGCTTGGGGTAAGCGACGGCGGCGATGCGCGACAAGCCGCGCGCGAGCGTCTCGACAAAATAGTCGCTCTTGTTTTCGTAGCGCCGGGTCAGCTCGGCGATTTTTGCCTTGGCGTCCTCATCCTTGAGCGTGTCGTAATGCACCAGCGCCATCGGGTGGACCTGAACGGCGGAGTTGACCACGAACTCCATCCGCGCCAACCCAACACCATCGGCGGGCAGACGCCACCAGCGAAACGCTGCTGACGGATCGGCGAGATTGAGCATGATACGGGTCTTGGTGGCTGGCACATGATCGAGGCGCACATCCTCGACTTCATACTCGGCGATGCCCTCATAGACCACGCCATCCTCCCCACCGGCGCAGGAAATGGTGACTTCCTGCTGGTCGTGCAGGATCTGGGTGGCATTGCCGGTGCCGACGATCGCGGGAAGGCCGAGTTCGCGGCTGACGATGGCTGCATGCGAGGTTCGTCCGCCGTGGTCGGTGACGATCGCCGCCGCGCGTTTCATGATCGGCACCCAGTCCGGGTCGGTGGTCGATGTCACCAGGATCGAGCCGTCGACAAACTTGTCGATGTCCTTGACGTTCTCGATCAGGCAGACCCGGCCGGCCTTGACCGCAGCACCGACGCTGAGGCCGGTAATCAGGGTCTTTCCGGTCTTCTTGATGGTGTATGATTTGAGCGCCGTGACATCGGCGCGCGATTGCACGGTCTCCGGCCGCGCCTGAACGATATAGAGCTTGCCGGTGTCGCCATCCTTGGCCCATTCCATGTCCATCGGCTGGCCGTAATGTTTTTCGATGGTCGTCGCCTGACGGGCGAGTTCGAGAATTTCCTCGTCCGAGAGCACATAGGCGCCGCGTTCAGCCTTCGAGGTTGGCACATTCTTGGTTTCGCCGCCCTCGGTGCCGGCGTAGATCATCTTGATCTCCTTGGCGCCGCAGGTCTTCTCGACAATCGGCTTGAGGCCGGGCTGGTCGAGAAGCGGCTTGAACACCTCGTACTCATCAGGCGTCACGGCACCTTGCACGACGTTCTCGCCCAGACCCCAGGCAGCGTTGATCAATACCACTTTATCGAAACCGGATTCTGTGTCGATGGAGAACATCACACCTGAGCCGCCGATGTCGGAGCGGACCATTAGCTGCACGCCGATCGACAGTGCCACCTGATTGTGGTCGAAACCCTGGATCTTGCGGTAGGTGATTGCCCGGTCGGTAAACAGCGAGGCATAGCAGCGCCGGCAAGTGGACAGCAGCGCCGTTTCACCACGGACATTGAGAAAGGTTTCCTGCTGGCCGGCGAAACTGGCGTCGGGCAGATCCTCGGCAGTGGCGCTGGAGCGGACAGCGACGGAAAGCTCGGCCTTGCCGGTGCGCTCGCCCAGTTCGCGGTAGGCCGAGAGGATCGCGTCGCGGATGTCGTCGGGAAAGTCACCCTCGGCAATTGCCGCGCGAACGGCCTTGCCGGTTTCGGCCAGCGTACGCTTGCCGCTTTCGAGCTTCTCCATCGCCTCGGCGATCACATCATTGAGATTGTTGGCCTTGATGAAGGCGCGGAAGGCATCCGACGTGGTGGCGAAGCCGGGTGGCACGTCAATGCCTTTGCTGCCCAGTTGTTGCACCATTTCGCCCAGCGAGGAGTTCTTGCCCCCCACCAGAGCGACATCGCCGCGTGAGAGATCTTCGAACCAGATGACGTGTCTGTTGGCTTTCGACATGAGACGCTCCCGCAAGATTTCTGGACAAGACTGAACCAGACCTTCTTGTAGGCAAGCGTAAGGCTTCCCGCGTTGACGTGGGTCAATTGATTGAAAATCGGATGAGGGACATGCTCCGAACCGGGAAATTTCCAGCTGTGGAAAACCGGTTGCATCCGGCCGATTGCAGACGACCGATTGCTCAAGGCCGTTCGAGAATGAAATCCGGAATGATGCCGGACCGGGCGATAAAATCTGCCGGATCATGGCCGTCGAAAAAACCATACCCCTGGATCAGCGCGGTGCGGAAACCTGCGGCCTGGCCACCGAGGATGTCGGTGTGCAGCGTGTCGCCGACCATCACCACGCGTTCGTCAGGCGTGCCTGGACGGATGCGCTCGCGGGCCAGGTCGAAGATCGCCGGGAACGGCTTGCCGTAAAATACCGGTTCCGCGCCGGTGGCGTCGGCCAGGCGGTGGGCGTAATGGCCGGGCTCGCGCGACAGCCCGTTTTCCACCGGGGCAACAATGTCAGGATTGCCGACCAGAATCTGGCGCGGATGATCCTTCATCGCCTGTTCAAACAGCGTCTGCCGGGCCTCGCTCCAGGCCGAGGCACCGAGCATCAGAAAGCCTTCGGCCTGGGCGTAGGCGAGGGCGTCGTCCTCGAGAAAATGCGCGCCTTCGGGGAGCTCTTCGGGGCCGAATTTCGGGGCGGCCACCATTCCCCATTTATGGGCGGGATGAGCGCCGAGGCCCGCGAGCAACGCCATCCGGCTCGACACCACGTCGGCCTCATCGAAAGTGTAGCCCAGGCGTTTGTAGCGGGCATGAAGCACGCTTGAGGGATAGCCGGCGGCGTTGGTGACCACCATCACCTGCTTGCCGCGCTGGCGCAGGCCTGCAACGCGCTCGACGACGCCGGGGATGGCGGTTTCGCCGATATTGAGCACGCCGAAGGCATCGAGCAGGAACACGTCGAACTGATCGGCGATGGCGTCGAGATCGGCTGCACGCTCGGATGAAGCGGGCGGACGGGTTGAGGGCAGCCGGTGGCGCACCGCTTCATATTCGCGGAACGCCAGATCGGGGCCCTGGTCGCGGATGACGTTGGCGCCGGTGCTCAAATGATGGCTCCACGTACTTTTGCCGAGATCCATTCGCCGATCACCACGGCACCCAGGATCACCAGCAGGATCAGCGTTACCTGCGGCCAGGCCAGCGTATTGAGCGAGGACTGCAATTGCAGTCCGATGCCGCCGGCGCCGACGAGGCCCAGCACGGTGGATTCACGGATGTTGATATCCCACCGGAACACGCTGATGCCGGCAAAGGCGGGCATGACCTGCGGCACGATACCGTAAGCCATCACTTGCCAGCGGCTGGCGCCCGTGGCGGTGATCGCCTCGACCTGTTTTTCGTCGATTTCCTCGATCGCCTCATACAGAAGCTTGGCGCAAAAACCGATTGAGCGGAAGGCAATCGCCATCAGACCGGCAAATACCCCGGGTCCGATCACGGCGACCAGCAGCAGCGCCCAGATCAGCGAGTTGATCGAGCGGGTGGCGACAATGATGAACAGCGCCACCGGCCTGATGAACAGCGCGCTTGGCGTGGTGTTGCGCGCCGCCAGGAAAGCCACCGGCACCGCCATCACCAGCGCCAGCATGGTGCCAAGCGTGGCCATGTTGAGCGTGTCCCACAGCGGGCCCCACAATTTGTCCATGTAGGACCAGCGCGGCGGCATGGCGCGGCCACCGATATCGGCGGCAATGCGCGGCGCATCCCAGACGAAGAACCAGGTGGTGGCCTCGGAAATCCGCTGCCAGCACCACATGAAGATGGCGACGGCGGCGAGATAGGCAGCCCAACGGGAAATCGTCTGGTTGCGATTGCGCAATTGCCAGACCTTGGCGCCCTTTGCGTCAGTTGATACCGGCATTATTGCACCTTTGCCCGGATGACGCCGGAAAGGTATTCCAGCACCATCACCGTCACGATGATGATCAGCAGGATAGCCGCGGCGGTATCGAATTCATAACGGTCGAAAGCGGTGTTCAGCGTTGCGCCGATGCCGCCGGCGCCGACCAGGCCCAGCACCGCGGATTCGCGGAAATTGATGTCGAGCCGGTACATCGACAGGCCGATCAGCCGCGGCATTACCTGTGGCTGGACGCCATAATTGA